>NZ_JTLN01000006.1:0-440 GCF_000798895.1 Staphylococcus sp. ZWU0021 | reverse complement strand
GGTTGTGTTTTTATCTTTATTGAACGATTCAATCTTATCTACAGGATGTAATGTCGCACCTTTAATATGTGCGAGATCATATTCTTCTTGTGTTCTAACGTCAATCAGTTGACCTTGTGCGCCTAATTTTTCTAATTCTTGTTTACTGAAATTATTGATATGCTTTTCGTTATATTGTTTCATAGTAACCTCCTAATAAATACCTATAGGGGTATCTTAACTAATCATTTATATTATGTCAAATACCATAGGGGGTATTTGACGTTTTTGCTTTTATCGCTTATTATGATTTTATTCAATTAAAAGTGGAGGAAATAACTATGAATTATGATAAAAAAATGATTAATCGTATTAATAGAATACAAGGACAACTCAATGGCGTTATTAAAATGATGGAAGAAGAAAAAGATTGTAAAGATGTCATTACTCAAATCAGTGCA
>NZ_JTLN01000010.1:19175-19741 GCF_000798895.1 Staphylococcus sp. ZWU0021 | reverse complement strand
TCTGCAAGTTTAGTTAAGGGTTCTTCTCAACATCAATAAATTTTCTCGGCATAAATGCGTGTTCTATTTTTTATTATTGTCTTGATAATCATATTTTTCTGCCATCTCATCAAAATCATCATCTTTATAGAAAAATAAAAAATAAACAATAACTCCAATCGGAATACCAAAAAACGGTGTAGTAAAAGTACTAAATATTACACACATGAAAATTAACCAAAACAAATCTTCTAAAGACCATTTTTTATTTAATAAATCATTTACAATTTGTTTGATAGTCATAAAAATAAAACACTCCTTTTTAGCAAACTTTATCACAATAGTTATCGCTTTACAGGTCTATTTTTCATCGTTATAATCTAGTTAATTCCCGTAAGGGTGCACTTATGCGTTCTAAAAGAACGCGTGTAAAAACCATAATCGACCTTCGTCGATTTTTTTAATCTTAGTTTTAAGTAATCGGTGTTGCAGCACAGATATAAAAATTAATACTACATCAAAATTTAACTAAGATTTAAGCTACTAGTTTTTTGCTAGTAGCTTTTTTATTTTTAAAATTTTAAATA
>NZ_JTLN01000010.1:18818-19165 GCF_000798895.1 Staphylococcus sp. ZWU0021 | reverse complement strand
TTGAATTTTAAGGGGGCATTTTAAAGATTTAGGGGTAAATCATATAGTTTTATACCTAAAAACATATATAAGCTCTTAAAACGCAAATGTGAGCCAAATAAATATATTTTAATTACACCAACTAAAATTTGAGCAAAACCAGTGTTGATTTTTTAAGACACTGCCCAGTTATATGCAAACTTAAAAGTTGGCATGAAAAGTGGTCAACCATGCCGGTTGAACGCTATAGTTCCCGCAAAGGCAAAAAGACATAATTTTGTTTTTCAAAATTCCAAATTACCGTAATTGAATGTGCTTTTTCTTCTTGGTCTGTTGTTTTATCTTCGTCACTTGTATGAATTAAATTG
>NZ_JTLN01000010.1:0-18808 GCF_000798895.1 Staphylococcus sp. ZWU0021 | reverse complement strand
ATGTTTTTGTTTAAGCAAACCACCATAACTCAACATACGTTTTCGATATAAACCTTTTTCTAAGTCATTTACAATTTCTTGATTTTTTCGTCAACATCAGTTAAAAAACCAGATGACTTAACCGAATATTTAGAGGTTTCTTTGATTGCTGTAAGATCATTTGAATTATTCGTTAAAGATATTGTACTTAGTCATGTTTTGACGGCGCATATACAGTGCATGTATTTCTTCAAGTTCAGCTTTAATCGATTGCATCAAATAACCCTGCATAGCTTCAACCGTTTCATTTTTCTGTAGCAACATCGCTTTAAATCGTTTTAAGACACTGACAAGTTCGAACTCCACGTCTTCTAAACGGTAATATGTATCATGAGCATTATTAAATGATTTTTTTCCTTTAAGTAAAACACTTTTAATAATACGAATTTCTCTAATTTCAAAATTACTTAAGTAATCTTTGATTTGTTGTGGCAATTCTTCAAGCACTTGGAATTTTAAGGCATCATTATTAAATTCAGTTTGTTGATGATTTGTATGATTCGAATGAGCGTTTTCAGAAATATTGTTAGATGTATCATTCAAATCATTCTTATCATTGTTCTCAGTCTCTATATAATTAGTATTACTAAATTCAGTATCATTAGGGTCTAAGTTTTGGGATTCTGGAGTCCCATCATTTGGGATTCTGGAGTCCCATTGTTTGGGATTCTGGAGTCCCATTATTTGGGAGTCCTTGATATTACTCGATTCGTCATCGTTCGAAGTACTATTTTGTATTTCTTTTTCAATAGTTATATTCGTTTCTATTTCATGAAGATATAGTTTGTTCGGTCGATTAAACCCGGTTTTAACTTGTTCCAGTAAACCAACCTCTTGTAACTCTTTTTTTATTTTAGTTATTGTATTTTTACTTTTATCTAACACTTCTTGAAGATTTTCATTAGTAAAAATAAAGTATATATCTCCATTTTGATCTATCCAATTATTTTTAATAGATAAACTAACTCTATCATTAAGAATTGCATAGGTAACTTTAGCACTATCACTTAGCTTTTTATATTTTTCGTTGATAAATAAAACTTTATGTAGCATATAGAAATTTTGATTGGCTTGATTTTTTATATTTTTTCTAGGCATAATAAAAACCCCTTTCCTATTAAAGTTTTGGATAGAGGTAATAAAACATTACAAGAACACATAAATTTTCTGCTTGCACTTTGATGATATAGTTGTATATAATACAGATATCAAAAGATTTATAAACGTGCTGCAACGTTTTATCACCAAACCCCGACTATTACCAGTAGTTGGGGTTTTGTCATGTTAAGGTTATTATATCACTTTGAACAACCTTATAAAAGGGAAAATGCAGGCTTATCAAAGGTTTACAAACCCTTTATAAACCTTTGATAAAAACCATCAACCTTTTATGAACCTTTGATGAAACGATTGACGGGAACCGTTTTTAATATTGTAATTATTTTATTATCAAGCTTTATGAGTTTATACTGTTTTATAAAGGGTTGATAAACATTTTATAAAGGGTTGATGATATGAGAAGCGTGAAAGCTTTGAGTGAAGAATTAGAAGTTAGTAAGCAAACAATTTTTAATAATATTAAAAGATTGAATATAGAAACAATAAAACAGGAAAACACTTCGTTTATTAAAGAAGATAGCGACATAGAAAAAATAGTTCAAAGAGTAAATGAAAATAAGAAGAAATATGGATTTGAAAATGTTGCTGAAAGTAAACAAAAAAAAGACCCAGATAATATTGACGTTGAATCTAAAACTGATGCTCAAATAGTGGAGATTCTTAAAAACCAGATTGATACTTTGAATAATCAAATTGAAAAGCAAGAAAGTCGTCATGAAACAACAATTGAATTTTACAGAAAAGAGTTGCAAGAAAGGTCGAAATTGCTTGAAAATCAACAAGTATTAGCATTAGAAAGTAATAAAAAGATAAAAAAATTAGAAGATCAATTAGAGGAAGAAAGACGACTTAATTATTCTTTTGATACGTCTGTTAATGAGAGACAAAATGTTAATGTACAAGAAGCAACATTTACTGGAGAGTCTAAAGATACTGATCAACAACAAGAATGGAAACAGCCTACAGAGGTGCAGCATAAAGATATACCTGAAGAGAAAGAGAATGAAAACCTCAATGAAGAACCATCCACAATAGACGATAAACAATTCGAAGAAATAGATAATGAATACGAAGATAAGGAAGAAAAACCACCTAAAAAAGGTTTCTGGAGTCGGTTGTTTGGTAATTAACACAATAAAAAGCGCTACAAGCTCATGAACTTGTAGTGCTTTTTTATGCTAGAACTTCTGATAATCATCGATTATGTAAATTTAGGTTTAATTTAGATAAATTAAAGGTATTAATAAAATAAAGCTCCCCATACAACTTTTTAATTACACACTTACTACAGTTAGAAATATTTCTAACTGTAGTTTTAAATTTAGATATGCGTATAAGATGATGTGATTAAATATATGATTCATATATTTAAAATCAGAAATGATAGTCTTGAGACTTGCATAAGTCTAAAAATAACTTTTTATGCAATCAAAGGTGTATTCATATTTACTATAAAACAGGAGAGAGTATAAATGGATATATTAATTAATTTAAGAAAAAGACATGAGCTAACACTTAAACAACTTAAAGATGAATTAAATAAAATTTCTGACTTATCATTTGATGAAAAAAGATTATCGCAATTTGAAAAGGGAGAAAAAACTCCTACAGAAATAGAAGCAGAAGTGTTAGGACATTATTTTAATTTGCCTTATGAAGAATTTATATATTTTAATTAAATATTAATATTATATAAAGATAATAAATTTATTATGCGGCTCAATTGGATATACACTACCAGCCACCCTTGGTATAAAAATTGCAGATAAACATCGTAGAAATGTGTTATTAATCGGTGAAGATGCATTACAATTAACTGTACAAGCCTTATCAACAATTATTAGTGAACATTTAATTCCTGTTATATTTATCATTAACAATGATGGTTATAAAATTGATCGTAAGATTCATGGTAAAACAGCACTTTATAATGATGTTAAAACAAATAACGTCACAACTAGTTCAGAGTTAAAAAGGTATTAAATGAAATTAATGATACGCCAAATAAAATGCATTTTATTGAAGTTCACATGGATGTAAATGATGCACCAGAAAAATTAAATAAAGTAGCTCAAGCTTTTTCAAATCAAAATAGTTAACAGTTGAAAAATTTAATAAGTATTACCATATAAGTTATACTAAAGTAACAATAAGATAACTAAGCCACAAGAAGTTTTAAAACAAAGGAGAGATTCAAATGACAGTAGATATTAAAAATTATTTGGATGAGAATTATGGTTTGTTTATAAACGGAGAATTTGTGAAAGGGCATAGTGATGAAACACTAGAAGTTAAAAATCCAGCGACAGGAGAAACATTATCACATATTACCAAAGCTAATGAAAAAGATGTAGATACAGCTGTAGCAGCAGCTCAAGAGGCATTTGAATCATGGAGTTTAACATCTAAAACAGAACGTGCTAATTTATTAAGACAAATTAGTAATAAAATGATGGAAAATAAAGAAAAAATTGCAACAATCGAAACCTTAAATAATGGTAAACCAATCCGTGAAACCTCAGGTATTGACATACCATACGCTGCAAGACATTTTAATTATTTTGCAAGCGTTATTGAAACACATGAAGGTTCTGTCAATGATATAGATAAAGACACAATGAGCATCATTCGCCACGAACCAATTGGTGTCGTAGGGGCAGTCGTAGCTTGGAACTTCCCGATGTTATTAGCATCTTGGAAAATAGCACCAGCAATTGCAGCAGGTAATACAATTGTTATTCAACCTTCTTCCTCAACACCCTTAAGTTTATTGGAAGTTGCTAAAATTTTCCAAGAAATTTTACCTAAAGGTGTAGTCAATGTAGTAACAGGTAAAGGTTCAGAATCAGGCAATGCTATTTTTAATCATGAAGGTGTTAACAAACTTTCGTTTACAGGTTCAACAAATGTGGGCTATCAAGTTGCTGAAGCCGGAGCAAAACGTATTGTACCAGCTACTTTAGAACTCGGCGGTAAAAGTGCCAATATTATCTTAGATGATGCTAATTTAGATTTAGCAGTTGAAGGTATACAACTTGGAATTTTATTTAACCAAGGGGAAGTTTGTAGTGCTGGATCTCGTTTGTTGGTTCAGGAAGGTATATATGATAAATTAATTTCACGTCTAAAAGAGGCCTTTTCAAATATTAAAATAGGCGATCCATTAGATGAAAAAACACAAATGGGTAGTCAAACAAGCCAAGAACAAATGGAAAAAATCCAATCTTATATCACTTATGCAGAACAATCTAATGCTGAAATTCTCACAGGGGGTAAACGTATTACTAACGATGGTTTAGATAGTGGTTACTTCCTAGAACCAACATTAATCGCTGTTAAAGATAATGCTGATAAATTAGCTCAAGAAGAAATTTTTGGTCCTGTTTTAACAATTATAAAAGTAAAAGATGACGAAGAAGCAATTAAAATTGCTAATGATTCTGAGTATGGTTTAGCAGGAGGCGTATTCTCTCAAGATATTACACGCGCATTAAACATTGCGAAAGCTGTAAAAACAGGCCGCATTTGGATTAACACATATAACCAAGTACCAGAAGGCGCGCCGTTTGGTGGTTATAAAAAATCAGGAATTGGCCGCGAAACATATAAAGAAGCCTTAAGTAATTATCAACAAGTTAAAAATATATTTATTGATACAAGTAACGAGTTAAAAGGATTATATTAATAAATAAAACGTTATACGACACATTGATATTGCAATTTTAAGAAACAAATAAATTAGGTCACAATATTCTACTTAAACTACGGTAGAACTCGAAATTTAAGTAGTGATTGAAAACCGATTTTTCATTTAGATAACTGTTATTTTATATCAGTTAAAAGACTCCTTATTTAAAAGGAGTCTTTTTATAATCATAAATTAATACATAAAAATCATATAACAGAAAATGATTAGTTAACATCTATTTAATTTCTGATATGTTAATATTTAATTATACTTAAATTTAATAGGGTGGAGCGATTAAATTGGGATACCAAAGTGAATATGATTTAGAAGAAAATGTAGTTAAACAGCTACAAGATTTGGGGTATGAGCGTGTATCATTGCGTAACGAAACACAATTAAAAGAGAATTTCAGACGTATTTTAAATGAACGAAATGCAGATAAATTAGAGGGTACGCCTATATCAGATAGTGAGTTTAAACGTATCATGATTGATATCAGTGATAAAAGCGTATTTGAAAGTGCTCAAATATTAAGAGATAAATATGTACTAGAACGTGACGATGAAACAAAAGTTTATCTTAGCTTAATGAATATAAAAAAGTGGTGTCAAAATACATTTCAAGTCACAAATCAGGTAAGCGTGAATGATACACACAAAAGTCGTTATGATGTAACTGTTTTAATTAATGGATTACCTTTGGTTCAAATTGAACTTAAACGTAGTGGTGTTGCGATTACAGAAGCTTTTAATCAAATTGAACGCTATCGTCGTCAAAACTATACTGGGCTATTTAGATTCATACAAATGTTTGTAGTGAGTAATAAAATGGAAACGCGCTACTACGCGAATAGCGATCAAAAAATCATGAAAAGTCATATGTTCTACTGGAGCGATGAAAAAAATGAGCGCATTAATGTCCTTAAAGACTTCATCGAATCTTTTTTAGAACCTTGCCATATTGCTAAAATGATTAGCCGTTATATGATTATTAATGAAACAGATAAAATATTAATGGCCTTAAGACCATATCAAGTCTATGCTGTAGAGGCTTTGTTAAATCGTGCTATAGAAACAAATAACAATGGTTATATTTGGCATACGACAGGGAGTGGTAAAACCCTCACATCGTTTAAAGCGAGTCAAATATTAGCGCAAGAATCAGATATTAAGAAAGTGATATTCTTAGTCGATCGCAAAGACCTAGATGGTCAAACTTTAGGGGAATTTAATAAGTTTGAGTCAGATTCTGTTGATAGGACGTTCAATACTAAAAAGTTACTCAAACAAATGGCTGATCCTACACGGAAACTAATTATTACGACGATTCAAAAAATGGATAATGCGATTAAATCAGGACATCCAGTAATGGAACGTTATAAAGAAGATAAAGTCGTTTTCATTATTGACGAATGCCATCGAACACAATTTGGTTCAATGCACCGTATTATCAGACAACATTTCGGAAACGCCCAATACTTTGGTTTTACAGGGACACCTAGATTTGAAGAGAATGCGAGTCAAGATGGACGCGCGACTGCGGATATTTTTGGAGAATGTCTACACCATTATCTAATCAAAGATGCGATTAGAGATGGTAACGTGCTAGGTTTTTCTGTTGAATATATGAATACGTTTGACCGTAGTGAAAAAATTATCGAAGATGGTTATGTTAATAAAATTAATGAAGCTGAAATATGGATGGCAGACGAACGGGTTCAAAAAGTAGCAGAACATATTATTGCGAATCATAATAAAAAAACACGTGATCAAATGTACACAAGTATGTTGACCGTTCAAAGTATTCCAATGGCAATTCAATATTATCGTGTTTTCCAAAAATTGAAGAAACAAGGTGTACATAATTTTAATGTCACGACAATATTCAGTTATCAAGATAATGAAGACATAGATGATACGATGGATGAACAAACAAGAAGAGATATATTAGAAGGTATCATTCAAACGTATAATGAGACCTTTGATAAAAATTTCTCAACGGATACGTTTGATGGTTACTTCAATGATGTATCAAACCGTGTCAAAAAAGGATTACCCGATCAAAAATTAGATATTCTTATTGTTGTCGATATGTTCTTAACAGGCTTTGATAGTAAAAAATTGAATACGTTATATGTTGATCGTAATTTACAGCATCATACGCTTATTCAAGCCTACTCACGTACCAATCGTGTGGAAGAGCCAACGAAACCCTATGGCAATATTGTTGCTTATAGAAACTTAAAAGAAAAAACGGATGAGGCTATTGAGCTTTTCTCTAAAACAGACAATACAGATACGGTATTGAGCTTATCGTTCCAAGCGTACTTAACGAAATTTAAACAGGCTCTGATTGAACTATTTGAATTAGCTGAAACACCTCAAGCCGTAGACCAATTAGAAAGAGAAGAAGATCAGCGTGATTTTGTAATCGCATATCGCGAGTTAGCGAAGCATATGCAAAAGTTAAAAACGTTTGATGAATTTGCATTTGATAAAGAAACGTTAGGGATTGATGAACAAACATATGAAGATTATAAAGGTAAATATTTAGATATCTATGATAAAGTGATGCGACCTGATAAAGAAATTGCAGAGGGAGAATCTATATTAGACAATATTGATTTTAATATTGAGATTTTACGAAATGATTTGATTAATGTTCAGTATATTTTAGATTTATTAAATCAAATTGATTTAAGTAATACAGAACAACAAGAAAAAGACATTAAAGAGATTCGTAAAGTGCTTGATAAAGCTGACGATGACCAATTGAGATTGAAATCCGATTTAATTCGAACATTCCTAGATAAAGTCGTACCGAACTTAAATGAAGGTGATTCAATTGATGATGCTTATTATAATTATGAATCTAAAGTGAAGGTCGGAGAGCTGGAACAATTTTCTGAGGAAACAGATTATCCGTTAGAATTATTGAAATCGTTAGTTAAGGAATTTGAATTTAGTGGTCATTTAAATAATAACTTAATTGAAGAAGGCGTTTCTGGTGGTCTTTTAATACGTACGAAAAAAATAAAGCGTGTTAAATCATTTATCAAAGATATGGTTAAAAAATATAGTGTTTAATGTAAAACAAGTGTAGTTTTTTAAAACTACACTTGTTTTTATTTTGAAGTCATGCTATATTTGTTTTGTAGAAAAACATAACTACAGGAGGTTTGGTATGTTAAAAGATTATGTTAATTATCAAAGTGGCACATTAATACAGCGCTTAGAAGTTGATGAGAGCGAACTGGGGAATCGTTATAAGATATATGATCAAAATATGTTAGATATAGATTTAGGGTTAACCATAGATGATACATATCAACCTAGAGTCATCAAATTAAAAGATTCATCAAGAGCAACCGTTGTACGTAAAGATGATATTGTCATAAGTATGATGACAGGTGAGTGCACCTTAGTGAGCGCAAGACACGATGGTTCAATTTTACCTTATAACTATACAAAAATTGAAGTTACTTCAGACTTATTGGAACCTGCTTTTTTAGTCTATTGGTTTCAACTAGCACCAGAGGTACAATCACAATATAAGCAATATATGCAGGGTGGCTCAACAATAAAAAAACTAACCCATCAACAGTTAAAATCACTCTATATTACCTTGCCTTCCATTGAACGACAACGGTTGATTGGGCAAATTGGTATTAAAGAAAAACAATTAAACGTATTAAAACAAAGACAAAGTCGATTAAAAAAACAATTCTTATCTAACACTTTATTCAAGGAGGACAATTAAATGTCTATTACGGAAAAACAACGCCAACAACAAGCTGAATTACAAAAAAATCTATGGTCCATCGCTGATGACTTACGTGGCAATATGGATGCCAACGAGTTTAAAAACTATATCTTAGGTATGATTTTTTATCGTTTCTTAAGTGAAAAAATTGAAGAACAAGCACAAATACTCTTAGCTGAAGACAATATAGATTATGAAACGGGGATGGCAGATGAAGATTATAGACCCGTCTTAGAACAAGAATTTATTTCACGTATCGGTTATGTGATTGAACCCCAATATCTATTTAGTCACTTAGTTAAAAAAATTGAGAAACAAGTTTTTGAAATGGAAGACCTGAGTAATGCGATTAAAAACATAGAAAATTCTACACGGGGTCACGATAGTGAAGATGACTTTATTCACTTATTTGATGATTTAGACCTTAATTCTTCACGTTTGGGTAACTCTAATGCTGCACGTACAAAATTGATTTCAAAAGTAATGATGAAGATATCTACTTTACCCTTTGTTCATAGTGATATGGAGATTGATATGTTAGGTGATGCTTATGAATACTTAATTGGTCAATTCGCAGCAAGTTCAGGTAAAAAAGCTGGAGAATTCTATACACCCCAACAAGTTTCAACAATTTTAGCCAAAATTGTAACAGCCAATAAAAAAGACCTTAAAAGTGTTTATGACCCTACATGTGGATCGGGATCATTACTCCTTCGTGTTGGCCGTGAAGCCAATGTACGTCAATACTATGGTCAAGAGTACAACAGTACAACATACAACTTAGCACGTATGAACATGTTGTTACATGATGTAAACTATGCGAATTTTAAAATTGAAAATGGGGATACGATAGAAGATCCGGCAATATCAGACGAACGTTTTGAGGCTGTTGTGGCGAACCCTCCTTATAGTGCGAAATGGAGTTCGGACCCACAATTCTTAGAAGACCCACGCTTTAGTAGTTATGGGAAATTAGCACCTAAATCTAAAGCTGATTTTGCATTCATTCAACACATGATTTATCACTTAGACGATAATGGCACAATGGCAGTGGTTCTCCCTCATGGTGTGTTATTCCGTGGTGCAGCTGAAGGTGTCATTCGTCAGTACTTAATTAAAGAAAAAAACTATTTAGATGCGGTCATTGGTTTACCATCCAACTTATTCTTCGGGACATCGATACCAACGAGTATACTCGTCTTTAAAAAATGTCGTGAAGATGATGAAAATGTGTTATTTATTGATGCATCGCAATCATTTGAAAAAGGTAAAAATCAAAACCATTTAACAACCGAAGATGTTGAAAAAATCGTTGAAACGTATAAAAACCGTGAAACATTAGATAAATATAGTTATGCGGCAAGTTTAGAAGAAATTGCAGAAAACGACTATAACCTTAATATTCCAAGATATGTCGATACATTTGAAGAAGAAGAACCAATTGATTTAGAACAAGTTCAAAAAGACTTAAATCAAATTGATGATGAAATTGTCGAAGTAGAACAAGAAATTAATAATTATCTCAAAGAATTAGGAGTGTTAAAGCATGACTAATGAAGTGAAAAATGTACCTGAATTAAGATTTCCAGAGTTTAGTGAAGAGTGGGAAGAGAAGATATTAGATGAAGTGAGTACTTTTTCAAAGGGGAAAGGAATTTCTAAAAATGACCTTTCTAAAGATGGAACATCTTGTATACTGTACGGCGAATTATATACTACTTACGACTTTATTATAAATAAAATTAAAAGTAAAACTTTATTAGATACCAAAAATTTAGTTAAAGGTAAGAAAAATCAAGTGTTAATACCATCTTCAGGAGAAACTCCATTAGATATTGCCACTGCAGCTGTCATAAATACAACAGAAGATATGCTACTTGGTGGAGATATCAATGTGTTAACACCTGTCCAAAAATATGATGGAAAGTTTATATCTTTGTCTATAAATGGAAAAAATAAAAGTAATCTTAGTAAATATGCTCAAGGTAAATCTGTCGTACATCTTTACAATAATGATATTAAAAAATTAAAAATAAAGTTTCCTGTAAAAAATAGTGAACAACGAAAAATCGGTGATTTTTTCAGCAAACTTGACCGACAAATTGAATTAGAGGAACAAAAGTTAGCTAAGTTAGAAGAACAGAAAAAGGGATATATGCAAAAGATTTTTTCTCAAGAATTAAGATTTAAAGATAAAAATGGAAATGAATATCCAGAATGGGAAGTAATAAAATTAAAGGATATTTTAAGTGAAAGAAAAGAATATGCTAGTAAAATAGGAAATTACCCACATGCTACATTATCAACTAGTGGTATTTCATTAAAGTCTGATAGATATAACAGAGACTTTTTAGTAAAAGATAAAAACAAAAAATATAAAGTTACTATAATGAATGATATATGCTATAATCCTGCAAATTTAAAATTTGGGGTAATTACTAGAAATCATATTGGTTCAGTAATTTTTTCACCTATCTATATTACATTTGAGGTAAATAATGCACATTCATCATTATTTATTGAATTACTAGTGACTCGAAATGATTTTATAAACCGAGTTAGAAAATATGAAGAAGGCACAGTATATGAGAGAATGGCAGTTAAACCAGAAGACTTTTTAAATTATGAAACTAAAATCCCTTGTTTAGAAGAACAAGAAAAAATTGGTGATTTCTTTAGTAAATTAGATGAGGTAATTAATAAGCAAAGCCAAAAAATTGATGAGTTGAAATTACGTAAGCAAGGATTCTTACAAAAAATGTTCGTTTAGATTCTGATAATGGCCTATTATGTAAACTTTTTGGACAGTGGTTATAGACAAGAGCATGTTTTTAATATGGTAGGGGTATATTAAAAATAAAATGATACCTAAGCTCGGTGAAATGCTGGTTCGAAATAGAACACCATAAATTAACAGGAGGTAATGATGTGTATACGTTTAATGCACCATATATATCAAGGGTGAAAATAAAAAACTTTAGAAATTTCAAAAATGTGGATGTGAATTTGGATCATAAACAAGTGATTATTGGAGAAAATAACGTTGGAAAAACAAACTTCTTGAGAGCAATCCAACTTATTCTTGACCCGAATCTTTCTGATGAAGATAGATATCTGGTAGAGACAGATTTTTATGACGGGCTTGACTCGCCACTGGAGACAGGAGAAGAAGTCGAAATTACAATTGATATTAGGGGTTATAGTCATAATAGAGTATTACTTGCTACATTAAGTGACGCCACAGTAAGTGATTCCCCGCCAACACTTCGCTTTACTTATCATTATTATGCCATTCAGAACCCAGATGGTACATATAAGTATGAATACCGTATATACCAAGGCAAGCAAGAAGATATTGCCTTCACACACTACCATAGGCGATATTTAAATATAAAAGTTATTAATGCAATTAGAGACGTAGAGTCAGAAATGAGAAATACTAAGAAATCACCTATAAATTTGTTACTTAAAGATTATGATATTAAGAAAGAAGAATTGGAAAGTATAGCTTCAGGGTTAAAAGAAAAAAGTGATGAAGTACTTTCTATTGATGAGTTAGTTGATTTAACAGAGAAAATAAATCAACGATTCATTAATACCATAGGTAATCAAGTTGATGCAGATATTTCTTTAAGTACTATAAATTATGACCCGAATAGGATATTAAGCACTTTGAAGTTGATGATAGGTAAAGGTAAAAGACCGACTAGTGATACTAGTTTAGGTTTGAATAATATACTATATATTTCTTTGATTTTATTATCTTTAGAAGATAAAACAATACCTTCAATCTTAAAAAAAGAAGCATACATGAACCTTATTGAGGAAGAAGAAAGCGAAATACTAGGTGAATTTTATCAGGAGAATGACAAAGGAAATTACATACTGAATAATGATATTTCAGAAGAAAATAATAACCTTCTTTATGATTTCATGGATAGAAATATGTCTACTGGAAAAGGTGTTACTATATTAGCTATTGAAGAACCAGAGTCCCATTTACATCCTTCATTACAAAGAATCATTTATAAAGATGTGATGAAAAAAAACACATCTGTTTTAATGACTACACATTCTCCTTATATCACCTCTGTTTCACCAATTAACTCTATTGTTCACTTGCGAAGTGCTGAAGTAGGAACTACAGTTAAAACAACTGCTTCTCTTGAATTAAATCAGAGAGATAAGAAAGACTTGGAACGATATGTAGATATTAAGAAAGGAGAAATTTACTTTGGTAAAGGTGTTGTACTAGTAGAAGGTATGGCTGAAGAGTATCTGATTCCAAAGTTTGCGGAACTTCTTGGATATTCTTTAGATAAAGAAGGTATAATCTGCTGCAATATTAACTCTACAAACTTTAAACCATATGTGCAGTTTCTTGAAGCACTGGGAGTTCCTTTCGTGGTGATTACAGATGGAGATTATTATTATCATAATGAAAAAAAAGAAAAAATATTTGGGTCTATGTGGCAAGATAGTCACGAAAATTTTGGGTATGATGGGTATGATAGAATTAAAAAAATCCTGATAGATTTAGGGTATTTAAATAATGAAGAAATCCCTGATGACAGTATTAAGCAAAAAAAAATTTTTTCAGATTACGGATACTATGTGGGAGTATATACACTGGAAATCGATATGATGTCTCAACCAAAAAAAGAAAAAGATCTCGATGTTTTTCATGAACTCTTTAAAGAATTGACCCAAGGTGGAGAACAACAAAAGATGAACTTTAAAAATTCACTTATAGAATACGACTTTGTAACGTGTTTAAGAAAAATAGAAAGTAGACACTCTCAAATAGGAAAAGGAAGATTCGCGCAAGCATTATCTATGGAGTGCGAAGAACAGCACATTCCTGACTATATTAAGGAAGCAATTCAAAGTATTTCTGAGAAAGTATGTAAACTATGAATAATTTATTTTATGAAAAAATTGAACAAATAAGATGTGACAAAGAACAATGGGAAGCTTATAATTCAACCAAAAATACAGTTGTTATAGCCGGACCTGGTAGCGGGAAAACCACCATACTTACGCTGAAGATTTTACAATTATTAAACAATGAAATTGCTGTCCCTCGTGGATTAGCTTGTATAACTTATAGTAATGAATCTGCTAAAGAATTTACTAAAAGACTAATAAAACTTGGTTATCAGAAAAGAGCCAATGTTATTTTAGATACAGTTCATTCTTTTTGTATTTCCGAAGTAATTGTACCTTTTAGTTATCTATGTGCTGATGAAATACCACAACCAATTAATATAATTTCTCCAAAGGATAAGGAGGAATTGTTTAATAGTATAAAAGATAAATTGGAAATCAATAGATCAAGATTAAAGCTTTCAGATATGGATAAAGAAAGAACACAGTCAATTGGTAACGCTAGTACAGTGGAAACTCCCTCATATAATATTGCGCTTCAAGCAGCGATAGAATATGAGAAAGAATTAAAAGCATGTGGGAAATGTGATTTTGAAAAAATAATTAAATGTGCCACTAATTTGATTGAAAATTATGAATATGTAAGAAAATGCCTAGAGGCTAAGTTTCCTTGGATACTTGTAGATGAGTACCAAGATTTAGGAAAGCCCTTGCATGAAATAATTCTAACACTTAGTGCTACTACAAAAATTAAGTTCTTTACTGTGGGTGATCCAGATCAGTCAATATACTCTTTTCAAGGTGCGTTGCCGAATTACCTATTGGAACTCAATGAACATTCGCAGTTTTCTTCTGTGCATCTGAGAACAAATTATCGTAGTAATCAAGATATTATAGAGGCTTCAAAAATTGCATTGAATGCTGAGGAGCGCAATTATAGAGCTGGGACCAGAATAGGAGAAAAAGCAGAGTTTCATTTTATTAGATGTAACCACAATATGAGTGATCAGTTTCAGTACGTCGTTGATAAAATAATACCTAAAGTGAAACGAGAGGGAATACCTTTAAATGAAGTTTGTATACTTCTGAGAGCACAATCGGAAATTAGTGAGTTAAGCGCAATAATGGAAGCAAATCAGATTCCGTATTATAAAGCTAATTCAAATTTTCTAAAAAGTAAAATCATTATGTGGTTAAAAGATTGTGCTGCATGGGTTGTCGATAGCAAATCAATATCTTTTAAAGAATTGATTGGGTTCTGGATGAAGTTACTCTCAAGCAAAGATACATGGATTAAAGATGAAAATATTACAAAAGAAAGAATTTTTTTATGGAGTCTTCTTAAAGAAAGTGCGCAACATAAAGAAAGTTTGGAAAGTTGGCTAAGATTTATAATTTCTGAACTCAATCTTATTACAAAAGTTAGTAGTTCATCTCGATATTCTAGTGAAGTAGAAATTATTAATCATTTTATTGACTCTATAAAAGAAAAAGATTTAGCTAATTATAACTTGAAAGAGTTCTCTTTATTAGATGCACCCAATAATCAAGTAACTCTTTCTACTCGTCATAGTTCCAAAGGACTTGAATTTGAAGTCGTAGTAATGCTGGGGATGGAAGAAGGGAATTTTCCTTATTATAGAAATATAGACGATCCTGAAAAGCTTAAAGAAGACCGTCGCCTATTCTTTGTTTGTTTAACACGAGCTAAACGTGTTTGTTATTTACTAATGTCTAATAAAATTACGAGTCATACTAAGTTTGGAGAAAGAACCCATAGCAAAGAGCCTTCAATATTCTGGCAAGAATTATATCATTTGCATAGGTAGTGTTGGAGAAAAAATGGAATTTTCCAATAAAGAATACTTTAATTTATATTATCGATTGTATTAAGGAAACAGGTAATGAATATGCAATTGAGACTATGGTAAAGATTTTAAATTAGTTACACTATGAAATAGACAATAATTTGCCTTTTGTAAAATTTAAGTTAGTGACTAAAATATAATAATTCATATCAACTTTTAAAACGTTCGTTATTGAGAAAAATATAGAAAAAGAGAGGGCAAAAACTGTCACTTTCCGTTTTATATTGCAGTAATTTTACTTGTTAAATTGCAAAAAACAAAAATAACTCCTGATTTTTCTATACAAATGGCTACTCTCATATCCACGATAATGAGAGTAGCCATAAATTTTATTTGTTTGCTTGTCTACTTAACAAAGGGAGTTCATATTGCATTTGTGAATAACTAACTAAATACTTTAAAGCTTTAAAATGATAGACATTAACGAGATTTTAGTTCGTCAGTTGTCATCCATTTATGATTTTTAACCATCTCATCGTTTTCTGTTGATTTATAATCCACCATATAAACGGTTGTTTTTTCTACATCATCAATTTGAGCTTCTGCACCTTTCATACCAGGCATATGGTCAGCTTCTAATTTAACTGTATCACCTTTCTTGAATCCATTTTCAGGGGCATCTGCAACTTCCTCATTAACGACCCATTTGTGATTATTAACTTTTTCATCACCATTTGTAGGTGTGTAACTCACGACATAAGCATACGTTTTATAAGCACCTTTCACAGTACCTTTGGCATTTTTCATACCAGGCATATGATCAGCTGTAATTGTTATTTTATCGTCCTTTTTATATTTACTGTCATCTGTACTTTTCATATTATCTGGGGCTTTACTTTCACTCTTATGATTCATATGTTTTTCTTGTTTTTGATCTTTAGAATTTTCTTCTTCTTCGTTACCAGTTGAACAAGCTGATAATACTAATCCTGAAGCTACTATAATTGAGCTCAATTTTTTCATCATATTGAATTCTCCTTATAAATTATTTTGTTACTTTTATTTGTCCCATCATTCCATTATCTTCATGCTCAAGTATGTGACAATGGAACATGTATGTCCCAGTATTTTTAAAAACCACTTCTATTTTGGCTTTTTGTCCAGGTTCCAGAGATATAACGTCTTTTTTACCTCTCATATCTTCTGGAGGTTTCTTCCCATCCACTGATAAAACTTTAAATTGCGTTCCGTGGATATGGAATGGGTGCTTCATACCACCCATTTTATCTTTGACGTTTTCAATTTCCCAAGTTTCTTTCCGGTTTACCTTTTGTGTGAAATCTATTCTGTTAGGATCGAATTTTTTGCCATTAATAGTAACATTATCGTCCATACCTTCTAATTTGATTTTTTTATCTACTTTTGGAGTAGTGTCTTTGTTAGTACTTTTTTCTTTGTTAATAATTGGTAAAATTACTGTTTCATCATTATCAACAAGATTGACTTTTTCTTCTTTCATTTTAGATAAATCTATTACTATTTCTTTTCTTGCTGAAGGAGCTAAATTAATTTCTTTTAACTTTTTAGTCTTTTCTAAATGGCCGCCTTCTGAAGCAATGTATTCAAAACTTTGATTATTACTTAGCTTAAGATTTAAATCCCGAGCATTGGAGCCATTTAAAAGTCTCAAACGTATTTTTCCTTCTTTTGTTGTTAATTTAGGATCTACTTTCCCATTCACAAGGACTGTATCACCTTGAGTACCATCTTCATCTTTCGTTTTTGTATAATTTAATTTTTTAGATACAAATGTTTTATCTTGGATTATTATAGGCAAATCATTTTTCCCATAATTGCTAGGATAATTATTCTTTTTGTCATCCGCTATATATAATAACCCTGATAAACCATTATAAACTTGTTTAGCTGTATTTGGGGAGGGATGGGGATGATACCATAATGTAGAAGCCTCTTGTTTAACCTCAAATTTTATTGTTTTTTCTTTTCCTGGTTTTATAACTTGAGAAGGGCCTCCATCCACTTTTCCATCTATTTCTAACCCATGCCAATGAAATGTTGTATTTTCATCTAAGTTGTTGACTAACTTAATTTTAACCTTATCTCCTTTTTTTAATTTTAAAGTTGGCCCAAGTAAATTTCCATTGTATCCTAAAGTGTTAGAGAAATTACCTTTGTAAAATTCTGTCTTTCCTTTCTGCGCTTTTAATGTATAACTTTTATAACCATTGTTATCTTTTTTAGGCTCTAAAACTTTGGGAAATGTTATTTCATTTTTTCCTTGTGAAGAATTCAAATTTTTTCTTTCGTCATGATTTTTCATATCCATCATATCATTTCGCTTTTGATCATTTTCTTTCATGTCCATCATGTTGTGCTTACCTTCTGCAAAAGTATCATTAGGAACCATAAACATTATAGAAAATAACGTAATTAAAATTGTGAACATTTTTTTATACATTATATTTACCTCTTTTATTTTAATTTTAATGTAAATGCATTAATTGCTACGATGATCGTACTTAAAGACATAAGTATTGCACCCACAGCAGGTGATAATATTAAACCAATAGAAGCTAATATACCAGCTGCAAGAGGAACTGCAATCACGTTATATCCTGCGCCCCACCATAAATTTTGAACCATTTTTTTCATCGTATTTTTTGAAAGGGACAAAAAATTGATAATATCAGAAGGATTACTTTTAACGAGTATGACATCCCCCGATTCAACAGCTACATCTGTCCCTGCGCCAATTGCCATACCAATATCTGCTCTAATAAGGCTTGGCGCATCATTGATACCATCACCAACCATCATGATTTTGCTACCATTGCTTTGATAATCTTGGATAATACTTTCTTTATCTTCGGGCATCAATTGCGCGTGGACATCACTAATACCTAATTCTTCAGCCACTGTTTGTGCCACTTCTTTATTATCGCCTGTAAGCATGACTGGCGTAATGTTTCTCGATAATAAATCCGAAACCATTTGTTTTGAACTTTCTTTAATTTTGTCGCCTTGTGCGATAATACCAATAACTTGTCGGTCATGAATTAGATAACTAATAGAATTCCCTTGTTGAGCGAGATTCGTAAATTGTTCTTTATTATAATCAAAATTGCTTTTATCGAGATAAGAAACATTCACTATTTTGAGTTTTTTATTATCAACTGTGCCTTCTAATCCTACACCTGGAATATTATTAACTTCTTGAGGAGTAGCATATGAAATATTTTTGCCTTTAGCAAAATCAACAATACCAGTGGCAAGTGGATGATTAGAGTTACTTTCTAATGAAGTAAATAGACTCAATATTTCTTCATTATTTAGCTCGTTCGTAAAACTTTCATAGTGATTCACTGAAAAGTTACCTTCAGTAAGTGTCCCAGTTTTATCCATCATGATGTAATCAATGTGTTGTGCTATTTCTACAGACTCTCTATTTTTAATAATTAAACCATTATGTGCACCAATTGAAGTA
>NZ_JTLN01000022.1:0-436 GCF_000798895.1 Staphylococcus sp. ZWU0021 | reverse complement strand
AAAAAAGCTGAGACATATATGTCTCAGCTTTAAATATTTATCTTAAGTTCATTACTACACTTAATTTTTTATGCAGTAACCCATTGTGAAGCGCCTGCTGTGTTGTAAAGTTTAACAGCTGCTGCGTCTTGTACTGCTTCAGGTGCTTCTGTTGGTGATACACCTTGATATTCAGATGGTGCTACTGAATCCCATGTGCTTTGTAAGAATTGATATTTACCTGCTGCACCTGATGATGGGTTAACAGCTTTAAGGTCGCCGCCTGATTCACGTTGCGCGATTGCTTGTAAATGAGAGTTAACATTTACTGATGAACCTTCTGAAGCTTCACTTGAACTAGATTCATTTGAAGTTGATTCATTTGAGCTTGAAGTAGTTTGTGTAGTTGCTTCTTGTTGTGGTTGTTGTGTTTCTTCAGTTTGTGGTGCAGCTTCTT
>NZ_JTLN01000008.1:95254-101118 GCF_000798895.1 Staphylococcus sp. ZWU0021 | reverse complement strand
CTATAGTGGTCTTCAATGTCCAGGTCCAATTGTAAACATCAGTAAAGAAGTGAAAAATATCGAAGTAGGCGAGCAAATCGAGGTTACAGTTACAGATCCTGGGTTCTTTAGTGACATTAAAAGCTGGGTCAAACAAACAGGACATACATTAGTTAAACTGGATGAAAGTAATAATGGAATTAATGCCATTATTCAAAAAGAAAAACCAAAAGACTTGGAAGTGAACCATACTGCCAAAGGTACGACAATTGTACTATTTAGTGGTGAGTTAGATAAAGCAGTGGCAGCAATGATTATTGCGAATGGCGCTAAGGCTGCAGGCAGAGACGTAACTATTTTCTTTACTTTTTGGGGACTTAACGCGTTGAAAAAAGAGCAAACAGTTAAAGTTAAAAAGAAAGGCATTGCAAAAATGTTTGATTGGATGTTGCCGAAAACACCTTTACGCATGCCGCTTTCTAAAATGAATATGTTTGGTTTAGGTAATATCATGATGCGCTACGTAATGAAAAAGAAAAATGTTGATTCCTTACCGTCACTCATTGACCAAGCAATCGACCAAGATATCAAATTAATCGCTTGTACGATGAGTATGGATGTTATGGGCATTCAGAAAGAAGAGCTCAGAGACGAAGTTGAGTACGGGGGCGTAGGTACTTATATTGGTGATACAGAAAATGCGAATCATAATTTATTCATCTAATTAAATCTATTAAAAAAGGAGTTTCAACATGTTTTTTAAACAATTTTACGATAATCATTTATCTCAAGCATCTTATTTAGTTGGCTGTCAACGTACAGGAGAGGCGATAGTAATTGATCCTGTTCATGATTTAACAAAATATATGGAAGTTGCAGATAGCGAAGGATTTAAAATTACACAAGCTGCAGAAACACATATTCACGCTGATTTTGCTTCTGGAATTCGGGACGTGCAAGAACGTTTAAACGCCAATATATATGTATCTGGCGAAGGTGATGATCAATTAAGTTATAAAAATATGCCGGAACATACAAATTTTGTTAAAAATCAAGATATTATTCAAGTAGGTAATATTAAATTAGAAGTCTTGCATACACCTGGTCATACCCCGGAGAGTATTAGTTTCTTACTCACGGATGAAGGTGGCGGCTCAAGTGTTCCAATGGGTTTATTTAGTGGTGACTTTATTTTTGTTGGTGATATCGGTAGACCTGATTTACTAGAAAAATCAGTACAAATGGAAGGTACTACAGAGATTGGTGCAAAACAGATGTACCAATCTATAGAAGGTGTTAAAAATTTACCAGATTATATTCAAATATGGCCTGGACACGGTGCTGGAAGTCCTTGTGGTAAAGCATTAGGTGCCATACCAATGTCTACGCTAGGTTACGAAAAAATTAATAACTGGGCATTTAATGTAACAGATGAATCTAAATTTGTTGAAACATTAACATCAAATCAACCAGCGCCACCCCATCACTTTGCACAGATGAAAAAAATTAATCAGTTTGGTATGAACATGTATCAACTATACGACGTTTTTCCTAGTTTAGATAATGCAAGAATAGCCTTTGATCTTCGTAGTAAAGAAGCCTTTCATGGTGGTCATACTGAAGGTACAATCAATATTCCTTACAACCAAAACTTCATTAACCAAATCGGTTGGTATTTAGACTATGAAAATAGTATAGATTTAATTGGTGATAAATCTACCGTTGAACAAGCAGCGCATACTTTACAATTAATTGGCTTTGATAATGTAGCAGGTTATCGTTTACCAAAATCAGAAATTTTAACCCAATCCATCCATAGCGTTGATATGACTGGTAAAGAAGAATATATACTTGACGTACGTAATGAAGAAGAGTGGAATAATGGGCACTTAGATCAAGCAGTCAATATTCCGCATGGTAAATTATTAAATGAAAATATTCCATTTAATAAAGAGGATAAAATATACGTACATTGTCAGTCAGGTGTTAGAAGCTCAATAGCAGTGGGTATATTAGAAAACAAAGGCTATGAAAATGTCGTGAATATTAGAGAAGGCTATCAAGATTTCCCAGAATCATTAAAATAATTTAAAGATGTGGAAAAGTGAGTAGTCATATCAAATTGTTATTGTAAGACAATCAGATATTATAATACCACCAAGTTTATTTAGAATAAATAGAAGTTTAAAAGAAATATAGATATGATTCCTAATTAGTCATAATAGCAATAGATTTATAAAATTAATATAAAACCTTTTCTAGTGGAAATGTAGTGAGCCCAAAAAGTTTTACTTTTTGGGCTCACTACATAATTAATGGTTTTTTACTATCTTTTACATTGAGATAAAGTACTATAATTACACGAAATCAATTATTTTAATTTATAATGGTTACTTTAATAACTATACTTATAAAATTTATTCTTTGATTATGAACGAGAAAGATTAGTAAAACATTATACCTATTATAATGCCTATTAGTACAATAGACCAGGAAGGTAATTTATAATACACCAGGAATACGAATAATGAGCTAGCTAGAACAAAGTCTAATTCTGATTTAATAGTTGAAGCCCAAATCGGATTATAAAATGCAGCGATAAGAATACCGACTACACCCGCGCTTATACCTTTTAAAAAACCTTCAGCATAAGTGTTAGATTTAATATCATCCCAAAATGGTAACACTCCAAATAATAATAGAAATGCTGGTAGGAATATAGCGACAGTAGCCAAAATTCCTCCTCCAATACCTTCTATAGACATGCCAATATATGAAGCGAACGTAAATAATGGTCCAGGTACAGCTTGAGCAGCAGCATAACCCGTTATGAAGCTATCAGGTGATATTAAACCTTGTGGTACAAACTCATTTTCTAATAAAGGTAATACGACATGACCACCTCCAAACACTAAAGAACCAGATCTATAAAAACTATCGAACATTCTAAGCCATAAATTATTCGTCATAGAACTAACTATAGGTAATACAATTAATAGTAAAAAAAATAATGAAATTGAAATAAAACCTAACATTTTAGGTAATTTAAATGTCTTCACTCTTAAATTATTTATGTCTGTAGAGGTTTCTTTTAAAAAGATAAGACCATATATACCAGTAATAGATAATGCGATTACTTGAATGTAAAGATTATCAATTGTTAGAGATAATATAAGAACAAATAATGCCAATGTAATGGTACTTTTAGTATTTGTTAATTTTTTACCCATACCTATTACGGCTTGGGCAACAATGGCAACAGCTACTAGTTTTAATCCTTGCATCCAAGTTAAACTAGAATCATTGTTAATAAATAATGCTGAAAAAACCATAAGTATAATCACAGAAGGAAGTGTAAAACCAATAAAAGAAATAATTCCTCCCAGAATTCCTCCTCTAATAGTACCTATACCTATACCAACTTGGCTGCTTGCAGGTCCAGGTAAAAACTGGCATAGGACTACTAAATCTGAGTATTCCTTTTCATCAAGCCATTTTCTTTTCTTAACATACTCATCATAAAAATAACCTAAGTGGGCGGTTGGTCCTCCAAATGATAGTAATCCAAGTTTTAATGCAACAAAAAATATATTTATATATTTATACATAAAAAACTCCTTGTATTTCGTTGATTAATTTCTTACTTAACTATCAAATTCTTTAACTCTTTTTCCAATTTCATCTCTAACACGTTGAAATTCTGGCCATTCTTTTCCTGCTGGATCATCAAAGCCCCAGTGTTCTTTTTTAACATTAGGTGGTAATATAGGGCAATTATCGTCTGCATCACTACATAATGTTACGACCAAATCTGACTGTTCTAAGATATCACTATCAATCAAATCTGATGTATGGTTTGATATATCAATATCTACTTCTTTCATAGCTTCTATTGCTTTAGGATTAACACCATGTGTTTCAATACCAGCAGAATAGACATTCCAATCTTTGCCCAATACTTCCTTTCCCCAACCTTCAGCCATTTGGCTACGACAAGAGTTTCCTGTACATATAAAATAAATTGTTTTCTTATCCATAATTAAAACCTCTTTTCTTAAAATATAATTAGTGTAAGATATAACCCTAACAGTGTAATAAATAATACTGGAATCGTTATAATAATACCGGTTTTAAAGTATGTTCCCCACGAAATCTTCACACCTTTTTGAGTAAGTACATGTAACCAGAGAAGTGTTGCTAACGAACCAATGGGTGTTATTTTAGGTCCTAAATCAGATCCGATAACATTCGCATAAATCATACCTTCCTTGAGTATGCCTGTTGTTTGAGATTGACCAATCGCTATTGCATCTATTAAAACAGTTGGCATGTTGTTCATAATAGATGAAAGGAATGCAGCTATAAAACCCATGCCCATGATACTACTAAATAAGCCGTAACTTGAAATATTTGTTAGTACATCACCAAGAAGCGTTGTAATGCCCACATTTTTTAGACCAAATACCACAAGGTACATACCAATAGAGAATAAAACAATATTCCATGGTGCACCTTTAATTACTTGTTTCGTATGAACAGCCTTAGATTTACGTGCTAATAATACAAATATTAAAGCAATGATACCAGCAATAATTGATACTGGAATATTTATAAACTCACTTATTAAATAACCAACTAGCAATACAGTGAGTACAATCCACGAGATGTTAAAAAGCTTTTTGTCCTTAATCGCTTCTTTTGGTTCTCTAATATTTACTGCATCAAATTTTCCTGGGATAGACTTTCTAAAATAAAGCCATAAGACAAGAATACTTGCGATTAAAGAGAATATATTAGGAATAATCATTCGACTAAAATACTCAACAAACCCAATATCAAAGTAATCTGCAGAAACGATATTAACTAAGTTACTTACGATTAAAGGTAGTGATGTAGTATCAGCAATAAAACCACTAGCAATAATAAATGGAAATATCGCTTTTTTATCAAAACCTAGACTACGTACCATTGCTAAAACAATAGGCGTCAGTATTAAAGCTGCACCATCATTTGCGAAGAAGGCTGCTACAACTGAACCTAATAGCATGATAAAGATAAACATTTTCAATCCGCTACCTTTTGATGCTCTCACCATATGTATAGCAGACCATTCAAAGAACCCAATTTCATCTAATATGAGTGAAATAAGAATAACTGCAACAAAAGTTAAGGTCGCATTCCAAACAATACCTGTTACTTCTAATACATCGGAAAAACTTACGACTCCCGTAATGATAGCAACGACAGCTCCAATTAAAGCTGTAATACCAATATTTAAACCTTTCGGTTGCCATATCACAAAGGTTAAAGTTAAAAGAAAAATCACAATTGCTAATATTGTCATCAACACTCACCTTGTTTCATACTTTTACATACACATCGTTCGTTAGATGTATTAATAAGATTTAAGTTATGATTAACATCATCTAAAATTTCATGATTAAGTCGATACATATGTTTATTACCTTCTTTTCTTGAAAGAACTAATTGCTTATCGACTAATGACTTCATATGATGACTTAGCGTAGGCTGTGAAAATTGAAAATGTTCCAGTAAATCACAAGCACATAGTTCACCACATGAAAGTAAATCCAGTATTTCCAACCTGCTTGGATCTGATAAAACTTTTAATATTGTTGATAGTTCTTTATAAGACATGAATATACCTCCTAGACATTTAATAGACTATCATCTATATAGATGATAGTCTATGTTTTTGTTCTTGTGAATCTATAGAATTTGGAAATGAGAAAAAAACTCATCACCACCCGATAAGCAGAAGCGTATCATAAATAAAACTAAAAAATAGATTGTATGTAACTCACTTTGAAAATGATTGAATATATAGTATCTTTAATAAAATGCAGCTATTGTGGCGTAGAATT
>NZ_JTLN01000008.1:357-95244 GCF_000798895.1 Staphylococcus sp. ZWU0021 | reverse complement strand
ATTAATATAGTTTGAAGAGACTGAGCATAAATACTAGAAAAATGGCCAGTAAATGAGTTTGTTATAAATTCATTTACTGGCTTCTTTAAATAATTATCTAGACAATTTGCTTTTCTAGACATACTCTGAAATGCATTATTTTCTTTAAGAATATTAATATATGACTTGTGTTGGTAATGATAACCTTGGTCAGAGTGTATTGTCATGCGATAGTTAAGATTAGATCTTTTAATTAAAACATTGTTTTAAATATCGATGACAAGGTCTAATGTAGGACGTGTAGACATAAGTTTCGGAATTATATAAATCCATAAAAGGAGATAAATCGAAAACATTTATACCCCTAGGGTGTATGTGTTATAGTATAAGTATAGCTAATATAATATTTCATAAATAGGAGGAGTTAATTTGAAGAATAATGGTGAAGAGCTTAAGCATCAAAATCACATGAATCATTCCAATCAAATGCATCAAAATCACATGAATCATTCCAATCAAATGCATCATGATAACCATGAATCACATAATCATCATAGTGGCCATGCACATCATCATGGGAATTTTAAAGCTAAGTTTTTTGTTTCATTAATTTTTGCAATACCTATCATTTTTTTATCGCCAATGATGGGCGTTAAATTACCTTTTCAATTCACATTTCAATGATTCTCAAACCAACTAACAAAGTAATCACTATAAAATTCCCAAAGATAGAGAAGTAAATGATCGATACACATATCATTATCAAGATAATGCCCAACATAAGCACTTTGGTTTGGGAAAGGTGTTGTTAGCAATACTTGTAGTTGTTATTTTAGGTATACTCGTATATGGTTTTTATTTTGCTTATCATCAATTTACAGGTCATAATAGTTCTAATAATACGACACAAAGTCAAAATTCAGATACTTCAGATCGTAATGCTCACGGTGCTCAAATCGATATTTTTAGTGATACATTTGACCAAGCATATACCAAATCTTCTTCTAAAGATGGCTATGCATAAATTTATAATGGTATGAGTCGCTTTGGGGTTGAAACGAAATACGGTCAATCTAATGGAACGATTTATTTATATGGTATACATATGAAAAATACGGTGATTTAGCTGTGTTTTACGATGAATATAATGATGTGAGCCAAGTTATTACCGCACCAAGTAATATAACTGAAGACGACTATATTGAACATTACAATGAACCTGACTATAGAGAAGGTAATACACTCATTTATGATACTTACAAAGATAATGATTTTAGTGTCTTAGTAACAATTAGAGATGGCATGGTATTAGCTATAGAAAATGTCGATCAATTACCAAGCAATGCTTCAGATGATAGTGATGAAGTATCAAGTACAAGTGAAGCAAGAGCCATTGCGAATGATGTGTTAGATAGTAGTGATTGGATACACTCAGTCGATGAAGGCGAATTCAGTTATAGAGTTAATTATGGTAGAGAAAATGAAGATAGAGCCCATCGTGCAATCATAGTAGAAAACAGTGATGGTAGTACCTCAGAATGGGATGGCGATGAGTGGGACTATTAAAATAGTTATTGTTGGCCAATAAATGATTGCAGTAAGCATACTTTCACATAATATAGTTGGTAATCAATAGAAAGTATTTGCAATTGGAAGTACAGGTTTAGTTTTACCATTTGCTTTCAATTCACTTATATGATTAAGTAACACCCCCCCTAAGCTATAATAAGTTTAGGGGGTTATACAATAATAAAAATGTATCAAAAACAATTTTTCAATAATTTACCAAAGTTATATAGTTCATTTTCATATTACTTAATATTCATTTATATTTAACTTCATTTCTAATTGATGAATGATAGGAATAATCAATTCATTATTAGGAGTTGCGATACCTAATGATTTACCATATTCTACAATTTGATCATTTAAGTAATCTATTTCAGTTAAACGACCATGATTATAATCTTGATGCATTGAAGGATAGTGTAAACCTTGCGCATGATCAGGATAAGCTGCTTCAATTTTCGAGATTAAGTCGTTAATATTAATGCCTACATTTTTAGCATTTGCTACGTCGACAATTTCTTCAATGATTGGGCGTATCATTGCTCTAGAATGATCATAAGCGCCCAATTCACCGATTGTTTTATCTAATATCTTGCACAGTGGGTTTAAAACACTGTTAAGCGTGGCTTTAGACCATATCGCTTTAAATACTTCATTACTGATAGTGGCATTTAAATGGGCTTGATTTAAGATATCTGCAATTTGTTGAGTACGTTGATCTTTTTTACCATCAGCACGTTGAAGTGGGACGCGTATTGATTAACATATTAAAAGATGTAGATACAAGAACCATTATTGTAGGTGGTGCTGGTAGTCTATTTACAGATGATGCGCATACTATACGTTTTATTGATACACCAGATTTCCCATAAATAGTGAAACCAACAGCTAAAGGATCAAGTCGTAACTTACAAGACTTACAAAATGCTGAAGGAATTACTTGGACTTTTATTAGCCCATCAGTGGAATTTGACTTTGAAGGAAAACATACAGGCACATATACGTTAGGAAAAGATCAATTATTATTTAATAGTAAAGGTAATAGTTATATCAGTTATGCAGATTTTGCTATTGCTATAGTAGATGAAGCTGAAAATAAAACGCATATTAATGAATGTTTCACAGTTGTTGGTGAAGAATAATAGTGATCCTAGATGTCCTTTAGGAGAAATAATTAAAAAGGCTAAACTGAATCAAAAGTAATTAGCTAAAATACAATTGAATGAAATTCATTTTATTTTTACAATCCACAAAACTTGTACCACTAATAACAATTTCATTTATTAAAGAGTTGTAAGAAAAGATGTCTTAAGTATTGAGAGAGATTGAAAATTGATTATTATCTGAAGTGTTTGGAGGACAAAAGCAACGTGTAGCAATTGCTAAAGCCTTCTATACACAACCTTTTATTATTTTAGTAGATGAATCTACCGCATCATTAGATACTGAAAATGCAATGGCAGTCATAAAGATATTAAAAGAACAGTCTAAAGAATGTCGTAAAATATGCATTATTGTAATGCATAATGAATGATTAACTAAATTCTGGGACAAAGTTTTTCATATGCAAGATGGTTGGTTGATTAACACGAAAATAAAAATACCTTCTTAAACACATATTATATGTGATATTAAGAAGGTGTTTTGTTTTATATTATTTTGTCTTTTTATAGCATAATACTATCTTTAACTTCATAATCAAGTAATGCTTGTAACAAAGAGAATGATTTGTCAAAATTACCATTAACAATTGCGTATATAAAAATCACAGTATATTCAATTGAAATGTTATATTAAAGTGTAATTTTTAATTCAAATTAAATTTCACTTTAAATTCTTCAATGACTTCGTTTAAGTTGTCTACATTTAATGAAAAATAGAGTTTCATTTTGGGTTCAGTTCCAGATGGTCGAACTGCTATAAATCCTTCTTCAAATATAAATTTAATAAGATCTGTTTTCGGAAGTTGAATAGCTTGTATATCACCAGTTTTTATGTTGCGAGATTGTTTAGATATATAGTTTTCTATAGATAATGGAGTTAGATTATTTAATTCTATTGTTTCGACATTTTCTAAAGTATTCATGATTTCTTTAATTTTATTTCTACCTTTTGTTCCATCGAATGTAGGTGATAGGGTTTTATCTTTAAAATACCCAAATTCTTGGTAGATTTCATTTAATACATCTTTAAATGTCTTATTAGCTTGTGTTAGTTGCTCTTTATATTTAATTAGTAGTGTAGCGGTTTGTATTGCATCTTTGTCTCTAGAAAAATTTTCGATTAAATACCCATGACTTTCTTCAAAAGCCAAGACTAGTTGTGATGTATTATTTTTAAAATGTTTTAATTGTTCTGAGATATATTTAAAACCAGTCAATACGTTTATCACTTTGATATTTAATGATTTTGCTAATTTTTCACTCAAGGCACCTGTAACAACAGATTTTATAATATATTTATGTTGAGTATCTGAAAGTTGTAGATTTCTTAATTTTATAAGTAATAGTCCAATTTCATTACCATTAAAATATCTTGTTGAACCATCTTCATATCTTTCAACGATACCTAATCTATCAGCATCAGGATCCGTTGCTATTATAAGTTGCGCATCTTCTTTTTCTGCGAGTTGTTTACCTAAATCAAACGTATCTTCCATTTCTGGGTTTGCTACATTAAGAGTTGGAAAATCACCATCCGGTTTTGATTGTAATTCTTCAATAACATAGTTTGAATAAGATAAGTCTTTAAGAATTTGTGACAGTAAAGGTAAGCTAGTTCCATGCAAACTTGTAAGAATTGTTTTTGATTGAGCATTTGTAAAATAACCCACGAGATTTTTTATAGATGATTTATATGATTGAGTAGTTTCTTCTTTGAAAGGTAAAATTAATTTTTTACTTTTCAATACTTCAAAAGCTTCTGTTTGTATATTTAATGGATATTTAACTGTATCTATATAACTGCTTAATTTTAGAGAGGCTTTTGTTAAAAGTTGCCCACCATCTGAGCCATATACTTTAATCCCGTTATAGTTTTTAGGATTATGACTAGCTGTAATCATAATTCCAGCTGTCATATTAAGATGTCTAACTGCAAATGATAATTCAGGAGTTGATTTATAAGTATTTGGTAAAGTTACTGGGATGTTTTGAGTCCCAAGTACTTTAGCAATTTCTATTGCAAATTCTTTAGATAAGTGTCGTGTATCAAAGTGAATAATTACTCTAGGGTTAATAGATAAGTTTTTTAAGTACTTAACTAATCCTAATGCAAATTTTTGAATTGTGAATTTATTTAATCTTCCTGGACCAATACCAAATGTATTTCGTATTCCTGCTGTTCCAAAAGATAATGTTTCATTAAATCCTGCATCAATTTCTTCTTCTGTTTGTTTATTATAAAACTGTTCGACTAAACTTTCAGATATGTTTTGTTCCCATTTTGCTCTCAAAGTATTAACTCCTTTGTCTAAATATCTAATGATTTTAAATAATGTATAATTTCATTACGCATTTCTTCATCTTTTAATGCATATTCTATAGTAGTTTTTACAAAACCTGTTTTTTCACCGACATCATATCTTTGACCTTCAAAATCAAAAGCATAGACTTTATCATTCTTATTTAATCGTTCAATAGCATCTGTTAATTGTATTTCTCCGCCACTTCCTTCAGTTTGTGTTTCAAGATAGTCAAAAATTTTCGGAGATAATATATATCTTCCCATAATTGCTAAGTTTGATGGGGCTGTACCTTTTTCAGGCTTTTCGACAAATCGATTAACTTCATATAATGAACCACTTTGTGATTTTGGTGCAATAATACCGTAACGGTGTGTTTCTGAATCGGGAACTGTTTGAACACCAATAACTGACTTTCCTGTTGTTTCATATTGTTCCATTAATTGCTTAATTGCAGGATTTTCAGATTCAACAATGTCATCTCCCAAAAGTACAGCAAAAGGTTCATTGCCAATAAATTGCTTAGCGGTATAAATTGCGTCTCCTAATCCTTTTTGCTCTTTTTGTCTTATATAGAAGATATTTGCTAGATCTGTTGAATATTGAACTCTATCTAGTAATTCAAGTTTACCTTTTTCATATAAGGTACTCTCAAGTTCTTTTTGACTATCGAAATGGTCTTCAATCGCACGTTTATGTTTACCGGTCACAATAATAATATCTTCGATGCCAGCACGTGCCGCTTCTTCCACAATATATTGAATTGTTGGTTTATCTAATATCGGTAACATTTCTTTAGGCATTGCTTTTGTAGCAGGTAAAAATCTTGTACCTAAACCTGCTGCTGGGATTATTGCTTTCTTTATTTGCATATTTTTTCTCTCCTAGCTAGCGTATTTATTGTTTTAAATATTAATTTTTTTAACTTCTTTTAATAAATTATCTAAGTTATTAACCGCACTTTCATAACTTAGTTCTTTTTTATTTTCGACATTATATAAAGGATGTTTCTTAATTTTTATCATTGCTTTAGCAAATGCATCAATATCATTTGCTTTAATTAAGTACCCATTTTCCTCATTAACAATAATTTCACTTGGCCCATAGTTAATATCATATGAAATGGTTGGACAATTTTCACTAATACTTTCCATAACTGTTAAAGCAAAACCTTCAAATTTACTTGTTAATAAAGACGCTAATGATTCTCTAAATGCTAATCCTGGATTATTGGTAAAGTCATGGATTTCTACGTAATTTTCTAAATTATATTCTTTGACTAACAATTTTATTTCGTTTTTTTCCTTAGCATCTGTTCCACCATATAAAACGAGCTTAGTATCAAAACCGTATTCATTGAACTTTTTAAAACTTTTAATAATATGAGGAACTTGTTTTTGTTCATTAAATCTACCTAGATAGACAAATTGATCTTTCTTTTCAGCAACTTTATGAGATTTTTCAATAAAGTGAGGTATTATTGTGAATTTTTCCTCTTCTATATTAAATTCTTCTTGTATATCTCTCTTTTGAGAATTAGTAAGTAAATAATATTTTGCTACTTTATCTGAATTATTAAGTGCATACTTATACGAATTTTTCACTTCTCCATCTACTTTATGAGCGTTATGAAAGACTAATATAGATTTTATGTCCACTTTACAATCTAAGAGAGGTTGATCTAAAAGTCGTGCATCATTAAATACAATATCTCCTTTTCTAAATAGACATTCGAAAAAATATTTGAATAGCGCTTTTTCATTTTTATAAATATTATGAAGAACACCATCTTTATATATGTAAATATACTTTAATTTATTATTTTCATTATCTTCATAAAATTTTCTACAGTAAACAGTACCTTCCAAGTCGTAGAAGTATTCAGCTAACTTTTTGTTTACATTAGGACTATAATTAGTTATTTTATGAAGTTTTCCATTTAAATTGTATTCCCATCTTTCAGTCTTGTGTTTGACACCTAAAGCGAAATAATCTTCGAATTTTACAATATTAGTGTTTGGATAATATTGACGATATAAAACATATTTATCCGTGTCATTATCATAATATCTCACACAATTTTTACTGTAATCAGGAATTGCATAATAATTTTTAATCCTAATCAATTGATGATTTGAATTATCAGTTTCAACATTATTAAAATTATGTAATTTAAAATTAGATAACCAATCATATATATTTACTATATGAGTATCATTATTTAAAATTTTTTTATCAATAAATGTAGAATAAACATAATCATAATTGGGATTATAATTAGTAGTTAATATAGTTTGCTTTATGTTTAACTCATTATTATATAAAGCAATTCTACGTAATAAGGCATTAGTTCTTCCTGCATGAACTTCAGGCAATGTGGAGGTAATTGTATAAATCATTATTAATCAACTCATTTCATTTTATAGTGTATAAGTAATAATTATATATGTAATAAGTATATAAGTATATAATTATATGAAAAATGGACAACTCAAGCCAGGGTATAATTTACACATAGCGACAAATTCTCAATTTGTTTTATCTTATAATGTGTATCAAAATCCGACTGATACAAGAATGATGATACCATTTTTAAATTCAATTCAAGAGACCTACGGTCATTTACCTGAATATATTGTAGCTGACGCGGGTTATGGTAGCGAACCCAATTATATGGCAATTATAGATGATTTTAATCGAATACCGCTTATAACCTACGGTATGTTTATAAAAGATAAAACTAAAAAATATAAAAGTGACATCTTTAATAATCAAAATTGGGATTATGGTGAAATTAACGACGACTACATTTCTCCAAACAATAAGCGATTGGGTTTTAAAAGATATGCCTATCGTCATGATAAATATGGATTTAAGAGAGACTTCAAATTATATGAATGTAATGATTGTTCAGAATGTCCTCTGAAACATCAATGCATGAAATTTAATTCATAAACAAATAAAAAAGTAATGAAGAATTATAATTGGGAATATTTTAAAGCCTAAATTAATAAAAAGCTTTCAGAATCAAAAACTATCTACAATCAAAGAAAAATTGATGTGGAGCCTGTTTTTGAATTTATGAAGGCTATTTTGGGTTTCACTCGAATGTCCGTTCGAGGGATAAACAAAGCCAAAAGAGAGCTAGGATTTGTGCTAATGGCACTTAATATAAGAAAAGTAACAGCTCAACGAGCTAAAAACAATCAAAAAAGACAATTTCTATATTATTTCAGTAGAAATTGTCTTTTTTTTACTTATCCTGGAACTTTATGTCCCAGCCTCCGCAATAGTTAATGATCATGATGTTATTTTTCCATGAGGCGATTAGTTAGTGATACAATAAGTTCATATAGAAAAAGTATGAGAACTATTAAAATTCATATAAGTATAAAAAATCGCATCACTAACCGATACACAGAAGCGTATCATAAATAAAACTAAAAAATAGGTTGTGAAAAATATAATTTGAGGTGATTTGAGATGGAAATGAATAGTTATATGATAGAGAACTTTGCTACTGATGCTGTTAAAAATTATTGCCTTCATACTTCTAAAATTAAAAGCTATATTGCTAATGAAGATAAGGAACCAGGTTATGATGGACATCTAAAAATTTATGATTCAATCAGTCAGACTAAAGATGATTATTTAGGTAATATACCTGTTCAAATAAAAGGAAAGAAAGCAAAAAAGAAGCACCCTAGTTTATTTAAACAAAATAAAGTTAATAAAAGGGATTTGGAAATGTATTTAAAAGATGGAGGATGCTACTATTTTGTAGTTTTAATTAATGAAAATGGTGAGAGTCAAGTTTATGGTCGTCAATTACTTCCTATGTATCTAAAATATAAACTAAAATCGAATTATAATAAATGCGGTTAGAGAAATAAATTCTTTCTCTAACCGCATTATTATATATTTTTATTGCTGACTTGCCATTAATTCTGCTTGTTCTACTACTTGTTCTACTGCTATTTTCTGAAGATCTGGTGGATAGCCCATATTTCTTTAATAATCTACGAACTTGTACTCTCATTTTAGCTTTAGCACTATCACGTTTAGACCAATCCACACTCATGTTATCCTTAACGGTTTTAGTTAATTCATGTGCAATGGCTCTTAATTCTTTATCGCCCATTGCCTCTTTTGCTGTTTCATGTGAAGCTAATGCATCATAAAATGCGATTTCTTCAGTACTTAAACCTAAGTCATTACCTCGTTTTTGTTCTTGCTTAATTTCTTTAGCCATTTGAATTAATTCTTCTATTACTTTTGAAGCTTCAATAGAACGATTATTGTATTTTTGTATTGATTTACTTAACATCTCAGAAAACCTCTTAGACACTGTAGCGTTTGTTTTCATTAATGACTTAACTTGTCCTTTAAGTAATTTGTTCAACAATTCAACTGCAACATTTTTTTGCTGTAATCCTTCTACATCTTTCAAGAAATCATCTGACAAGATTGAGATATCTGGATTTTCAATTCCGAGTGTTTGATAAATATCTACAACTTCTTCAGTTACAACTGACTTTGAAATCAATTGATTTATTTCTGCTTCTATTTCAGCAGGTGTCTTTTTACGCTTGCTTCCTTCAATAGGTGGAGCTAATAATTTAACAAGTCCTGATTTTACTGCTTTTAAAAACGCAATTTCACTATTCAGTTTTTGAGCAGCTTCCTCTGTTGCACACAATGCTAACCTATAATAATCAATGTTCAATTATTGATACGAAATACTATACGACGACCTTGCCACAATATTTTGATACAAAACCATTCATTCTAGAATTTTATATCAAATTTTTACTTATGTAAAAAATGAAGCACTACACTTAAAACCAGAACGGGTTAATGTTTCGGTATGGTATTGTATGCAAAAACTGATGAACGACTTGTAACATGCAATACGTTTCAAATGAGTAATAATACGATTAGTGTAAAGACATTAGATTTGAATCAAAATTTTCTTCATATTATAAACAATTGCATGACATCGTCTATGAGTCCTTTAAAATATAGAATAAATAGAGTTGAATATAGCTTTGCTTTTTCATTACATTAAAAAAATTTTAATAATATTATTATTCCATTTTAACTTTCGCTTTATCAGACTCTTTTTTATAATTTTGATACATAATCCAAAGAATAATTGCCCATACTGGTATAAATAATACGCCAATTCTTGTTGAGCTATTAATTAATAAGATTATGAAGATAAAGGCAAAGAAAGCTAAAATTGCAAAGGCCATATATTTTCCACCAGGCATTTTGAATTTACTGTCTTTGTGTAATTTAGGATTACGTTTGACATAATTTAAATAGGCAATCATGATAAGTGTCCAAATTAAAATGTTTAATACTGTTGAAAATATTGTGATTTGAACGAATACTTTTGTTGCATCCTTAAATATTGCATTTAAAACTACAGAAATACTTAATAAACCGCAAGTTACTAAAATTGCATAATGAGGTACACCATGCTTGTTTGTTTTGTGTAAGAATGGTGGGCCTTGTTTACGACCTGCTAAACCATACATTGTACGGCTATTTGCGAAAATACCACTATTACATGAAGAAGCGGCTGCTGTTAATACAACAAAATTAATAATACCTGCAGCAAATGGAATACCAATCAGTCCGAATAATTTTACATAAGGACTATCAGCAGGATTTAATTTGTCCCATGGCACTACAGACATAATGACTGCTAATGATCCAATGTAGAATATTAGAATACGTGCAGGTACATTATTAATTGCTTGAGGAATTGTTTTATGTGGATTTTTAGTTTCTCCAGCTGTAATTCCGATTAACTCAATACCAATAAATGAAAAGATAGCCATTTGGAAGGCCATTAAGAAACCTTGAATACCATTTGGGAAAAAGCCACTTCTACTCCAAAGGTTTGTCACGCTTGCTTGGCCGTACGAAGTTTTCATTCCAAGCACAATCATTACAATACCAACAATAATTAAAGCTACAATCGTTGTAACTTTAATTATTGAAAGCCAAAATTCTAATTCTCCGAATAACTTTGCACTAAATAAATTTAAAGCAACTAATACTAAAATGGTAAATGCAGCTGTAAGCCAGTTCGGTACTGTTGGATACCAATATGCGACATACTTTGCAACTGCTGTAACTTCAGCCATACCTGAAATAATCCAAGTAAGCCAATATGTCCAACCAACCATAAATCCAGCAATTGGACCGAGGTAATAATGTGCAATATCTCCAAATGATTTAAATCCTAAGTTTGATAAAAGAATTTCGCCCATTGCTCTCATAAACATAAATAATACAAAGCCAACAATGACGTAAGTTAATAAAATAGATGGACCAGCTAAATGTATAGATTCTCCTGACCCAAGGAATAGTCCTGTGCCAATCGCGCCACCGATAGCGATAAGTTGAATATGTCTATTACTTAACTCTCTTTGCAGTTTATCTTCTGCCATAATTTTCTTCCCTTTCATGAGTAATGTTATGACTGAAATAGTATGAATGCATTCAAATACCCTTTGTTATAACCTAAATAATTTTTCTAAATTTCAAATTTATTTAGTTAAAATTAAAAATACCCATTAATGTTAATCAAATAATAGATTGAATAATAAATATTAATAACGATAAACGCAATTTAATATATTATTAACAAAAATGAACCTTTTACATTTGCCAAACAAATTACTTTTATTTATAAACAAAGTATTTCATATTCTATAACACAATTCAAATACAGAAAGTAGGATAAAAAAGGAATGACTTTAATGAGTAATTATAAGATTAGAAAATTTGTTAAAGCTTTCGAAACAAAATTATAAAATTCCGCATGAAGAAATGAATGAAATGATTGCAAAAGCAACAAAAGTGCCTTTGTCAGTAAATATGCAACCATGGCGTTTTGTAGTAGTAGAAAGTGATGAAACTAAAGAAAATTACATCCATTAATTTGATTTAATACTTCATAAATGATTAAAAAAGAATTAACTTTAAATAAAGCTTATGGAAGTATAATTTTTCTTTAAAATGATTAATTCTTTCATAAAAGGGGAATAACTAATTGTATTTCATAATATGGAAGCAATATACATAATGATGTATTTACGATACTAATCTATATATATAGGAGAGATAAGTATGGATCAATCAAATGAAAACAAAAAACAGAAACAATTAAAAAATGTAGAAAAAAACAATAACGATAAAGCAATGACGACGAATAATGGCGTTAAAGTAAGCGAAGACGAAAACACATTAACCGTTGGTGAACGTGGTCCTAGCTTACTAGAAGATTTTCATTTTAGAGAGAAAATTATGCACTTTGACCATGAACGTATTCCTGAAAGAATCGTACATGCACGTGGTTTTGGTGCTCACGGTGAATTTCAAGTTTACAAAGATTTATCTGAATACACTTCTGCAGACTTTTTAACACATCCTGAAAAGACTACCCCAGTGTTTGTCAGATTCTCTACTGTCCAAGGTTCAAAAGGTTCTCCAGACACGGTAAGAGATGTGCGTGGTTTTGCTACAAAATTCTATACAGATGAAGGTATCTTTGATTTAGTAGGTAATGATATACCTGTTTTCTTTATACAAGATGCTATTAAATTTCCAGATTTAATTCACGCTGTTAAACCTGAACCGCACAATGAAATGCCTCAAGGTGGCACTGCACACGATACATTTTGGGACTTTTTCGCACAAAACCCAGAAACAATGCACACGGCAGTTTGGGCTATGAGTGACAGAGGAATCCCTAAAAATTTCAGACAAATTGAAGGCTTTGGCGTTCATACTTTCCGTTTAATTAATCGTGAAGGTCAATCCTATTTCGTAAAATTTCATTGGAAGCCAGTTCACGGTTTAGAATCATTGGTATGGGATGAGGCACAAATCTTATCTGGTAAAGATATTGATTTCCACCGTAAAGATTTATATGAAGCAATTGAAAAGGGAGACTACCCTGAGTGGGAATTAGGTCTCCAAGTCATACGACCAGAACAAGAATTTGATTTTGATTTTGATATTTTAGACCCAACAAAAATATGGCCCGAAGATGAGGTTCCAGTTGAAATTGTTGGCAAAATGACGTTGAATCAAAATGTATCTAATGTTTTTGATGAAACAGAACAAGCCGCATTCCATCCTGGTCACATCGTACCTGGCATTGATTTTTCTAACGATCCTCTATTACAAGGACGTTTATTCTCATATACAGATACGCAAATATCAAGATTGGGCGGACCAAACTTTAATCAAATACCAATTAATCGACCAGTTAACGAAGTACACAACAATCAAAGAGACGCTATGCATCAAATGAATGTCCATAAAGGGCAAACAGCCTACCACAACAATGCTTTGAACAACAACGATCCTCACACAACACCTAAAGAAGAAGGCGGCTACGAACATTATCAAGAAAAAGTTGAAGGCCGTAAAATACAAAAACGTAGTGAAAGCTTTAAAGATTATTACAGCCAAGCTAAACTTTATTTGAATAGTTTAACAGAGCCTGAATTTGACCATACCGTAGACGGATTTTCATTTGAAATTGGTAAATGTCAATCAGCTATGGTTAAACAAAATGCAGTGAATCAACTAAACAAAGTTGATCGTACACTGGCAGAACGTGTCGCAGCAAACGTAGGTGTCGAAGTGCCAGCAGAAAATGAAGAAGTACAAACTGATGCAAAAGATAGTAAGTTAACAATGGAAAAATTCGATATACCGTTACCTGGACATTCTGTAGCAGTATTAGTGAATGGTGAAATAAATGAGGAAACATTAAAATCATACGCAAAAACATTTGTCGACAATAAACTCAACTATGCTTTTGTTGGACAAACTGCTAAAGATCTTAATAACAATGAGATTGGTATTACAGAAACTTATAGCACAGCAAGTTCAACAGTATTTGATAGCGTTATTGTTCTTTCTGATGGTAAAGAATTGTTACTAACTGCTGTAGACTTCGCTGAAATGAGCTATAATCATAAAAAACCAGTTGTGATTACTGAAGAAGCGAAAAATATATTACAAAGTAATAAAATTGAGTTAGATGCACCAGGTGTCGTAGTATCTAGTGAACCTCAAGCAATCATTGATGCATTTAAACGATACAGATACTTTGATAGAAAATAATTAATATTGCCGTATAATGAGAGTGGAGCCTGGGATATGATAAGTTGTCCCAGGCATTTTTAATGTATTAGCAGACAATGACTGAATTGAAAATACGCTTCTATCAAGATTGTTTCAACTTTGGTAGAAGCCCTAGTATTGAAAGGTTCGTATAGAAAACCTATGTTCAACGCAAGGTGGAGCTGTGGACCGAGACGTGATGACGAATTCAGAATGAATTCTGGCCCACTCCCTTCTTCTTTTTAAATTCTAAGATTCGCGTTTATAATGACATGATTTATTCGACAGTGAAGATTTTGTGTATTTTTTCTATAAAAAGGGTAATGAATTAAAAGAGTTAATTAAAGGCTTAAAACCTATTTAAAAGTATTATAAAGAAGGTTTTTAAGGGGGAGCAAAATAAATAATTATTGATATTCAAATTCAAAAAGATTATTTAATTGAAGTAATTGAAACCATTAATAATGAAAAATTCGATGTAAAATTCAAGATGCATGTGAGTATTTAGCAACTGAAATTTGTGAATGGATTAGAAGAGCGCAATAGTGAGGAAACACAAGCAAATAATTTATTAGGTTTGAATAGTGAATTAAGCTATGCAATCAAAGGTTCTAACCACGCAAAAAAGTAATACTTACAGTAAATGAAAAAGCGTTCTTATCAAGTGATGATTATGAAGAGTTACGTTCACACAATTAAAAAGAAAAGTATAAGACAATGTAATACATACTTTTTCACAATGAAAAACCCCTCCAAAGGAAATGATTTTCATCTCATTTGAAGGGGGTTTTGCTTATATTAAATTAGAAAAATAATGCTTTAACTACTCTGAAAAGAGAACTAAATAATTGAAAGATATCACCAGACATTAGATTAACCACCTTTCTCTAAATACCTATTAAAGACTAAGCTTTTTGAGTTTGAGTGAGCGTTTCACTTTGAACTAAATCATCGGCTAAATCGTACCAAAATTGTTGTAATTCTTCACGTGTACGTTTTGTATCTTTACTATCTTGTCCTACAAAATCGACATGATCCCAGTTATGTTTTGTAGATGTTACTTGCCAAATACCTTTTTGATTTGTATCTGTTGCTTCTGTGTAAGCTTGATTGAAAGGATGCTGGGATGAAATAACAGAAACTAAGCCATCATTTTCTCTCCATTCTTTTTCAGTAGCTTTACCAATGACATTTGCAGTAGCTGTGAATGGTAAGAAAAGATTATAGTCCGCTTTATATTTACCCGATAATGTAGAGTGTGTTGCTTCACCTGTATACGTTTTGTAAACGATATTAGGATTGAGTGATGTTTTACGGTTAAGATCTGTGGCACCATCGCGTGTTAAATCGTAAAAAGCATTATCTTTTGTTTGCCATAGTTTAGAAGTTTTAGCTCGTGAAAGGTATGATAAATAAGATTCTCCAGGTTGTTGTTTTAAACCCCATTGAGATAGACCGAAGTCTACACGAGAGTATTTATTACCAAGTTTTTTACCTAGATCAAACGCAATTTGACGAACAATGGCCTCATTACCCAATTTATCAGAGGCGTGTGTACCATTGTGTGGTGTACCTAATGTGGTAATTGAAGAAACCATATTATCTTGACCACCTTGTAGTAAAGGAGAAATATCACCACCATGTGCTTTTTGATATTCAATTTCTTCTTGACTACCATTTCTTAATAATTCTTCTAATTGACGGACAGTTTGTCCTCCCATACTATGACCGACTAGATGTACTTTTTGGCCAGGTTGCCAATCTTTATAAACACCTTCGTATGTTTTACCGTAGCGTTCATGTCCATATCTTTCTGCATGTGCAGCACCATAATCTACAGTACCACCTTTAATATAGGAATAAAGTTCAACTGCACGGTCATAGTTACTACCAAACGCACTAATGCTTGCTTCATAAGCATTATAACCATTTTGTTCCAAGTCTTGACGAATGTTTAATTTATCTCCACCCCAATAATGTGATAAAATGCTAGGATTAATATCGTCAGTAAATCCATTAAAACCATGAACAAGAATAATTGGATCTTGATTTTTGTATTGACCTTGCTTAGCAGGTTTGTTTGTTTGGTCTTTTGTTTCCGTCGTACCTTGTTGTTGAGACGTATTATTTGTCGTGGCTACTGTATTGTTAGCTAACATCTCTAATTCTGCCGGTGAGTCTTTTTGATCTTTAGCACCTTTATTTCCAACAGTTTCATTTGCTGTATCATTGATTGAGATAGTTCCCTTTTTAATATTTAAAGTATTCTCTTTAGATGTAGTGGAATCTATTGATTGTTTAGTTGGTATTGTTTGTTTTGCTGCATTTGTATTTATGATACCATTGTTTTTTTCAGTAGACAGTGTTTCTACATCATTATTATCATTTTTTGTTGAATCGTGATTTACATTTGAATTATCTTCAGCTTTTGATGACGTGGATTGTAAAGTTTCTTCGGTTGGCTCTGATTGAATCTTTTCTGATGAATGATTGTCAGTTATTTTTGACGTATTATCTTTTGTAGATAGTGTTTTTGATTCATCAGTAGTAGTTGGTGTTACTGAAAGTTCTTGATTAGTTGCTTTCTCTGCTGTGGGATTTACATTTGCAGTTGTTTCTGTTGTGTTATCTTTTTTATTTGAAGTTTCTGTGTCTTTTTGAAGTGTGCTTTTAGTCGTTTCTTGTTTTTCAAGAGAAGGTGGATCCTCTCTAGTTAAGGCTGATTGAGAGTTATCGGAATGTGTTTCTGTAGTTGATGCTTCTGTAGTTTCAGTTGATTGATTTTTTGTAGTTTGATCAGTTAGGTGGTTTGTTGTTTCTTCATTAGTGTATGATTTATTCGTGTCATCATTAACTGAAGTTGAAGGTGTATTTTCATTATGTAAATTTTGTTGTTTTTCATTTTCATTAGTTACTGACTGCGATGTAGAGGCTGTTTGTTCGTTAGATTGAACTTTGTTTTGTTGTGTTTCTTGTTCATCAGCTTGTTTTTGATTATCACCAGTAGATTGTGCTAAAGTTGATTCAGAAGTACCCACTTTCTGATGTGTTTCTGTTGCCTGTGCAGCACCGCCGCCACCTCCCATAAATAGCAATGTCGCTACTAAAATGGATGATGCACCTACACTGAATTTACGAATACTGTATCTGTTTTCTCTATTTTTCATGAATAGCACCTCTATTAATTAGTTATTTAAATATATAAATTAGATAAAAATGTTGATAATTGCACGGGGTATAAATCCAAAGAACTTACTAAATACTGCTTTAACATTTTCCAAAACAATCAGCCTTTCTTAAATCGATATTTTTAGGAAGCGCTTACAATTATAAAAAATTTCTATGTAAAAAGAAGTTACATACGAGACTTATCAATTAACGTTGGTGAGGGAATCTAAATATATAGTAGCTCTAAATGAAAGCGCTGTCAATATTTTGTCACAATTTTATAAGTAAATATACGCTTTAAAAGCATATAGAGTTAAAATTTGTAAATAAATGATAAAATAAAAGAACGGAAAACTAATGAAATAGTCTGCTTTTTGAAAATCGTTATTTTTATGTTTTCAAATGTAAATCGAAATTTTAAGCGAACGAGGTAGCGTAATACGTCTCCCTTTCCCAAGTAACATTTGAATAATCAAAACATTAACATCATCGAGTTAAAAATAATCATAAGTAAAAAGACGGTATGATCAGCTTTAATCGAACTGTCTTTTGTACGCTTTATATAAACTAAAGATTTGTAATATTTTCTGTATAAACAGATGGCGGTGAATCCTAAGAATGGGAATTTAATAAAAATACAATGGTTCTAGGCTACTAATTCTCTGAATTTATAGAGGCTAAATCGCCTAGTTTTTGTTGAATTCGATTATTATTGCAATTTTTACATGTGTTGCAGCTATTATAACTGCCATATATACAAGAAAAGCATATTTCACGCTTAACGCAAATAGTTTAAATGACCATTTGCAAGAAATGTTGAATGGATTTCTTAAATATAAAGAAGAAATAGAAAAAGTAATGTTGATGTTTGAATATTAAATTAGTACGCTTTATCAAGATATTAATAAATTTTTTAGATTTGTTACCAATTAATATGAAAACAAACAGAACATTGAATTCACATATAGACAATACTTAAAAAGAATACAAGAAAATTATAATAATTCGTTGGGAAAAAAGAGGTGGTTTTTTACTAATATAGGTAATGATGAATAAAAAAATATGATGATAACAAAATGAATTAGCTATATTTAATTAGAAGTACAGTAATTTTATCTATTATAAAATTTTAATAATATAAATTCATTTACTTAATGAGATTTTTTAGCTAAACCACTAACAAGGGGAACGCGTCAAGAGATGGCAGATAAGATAGTTTTAGTACTCTGTAATTTTAGGTATAAGGTATATTATAACCGTTTTAGTCTATCCATCCATCGCCCACTCATTCTATTCTAGCTTATCCACCCGACGCAATTTTCTGACTCATTCCAGCTTTGCCTATCCACCTATTGCCCTTTATCTACGCACTCCACCTTTAAAATCTACAATTTCCTTATGCTTATTCATTCACTTTCCCTCCGTACTCTTCTCATCGTTCTTTTAATTCACACATCCCTTTTCCTTCGTCACTCGGTCATGGCAGTTTGTAATTCTTGTTCAATTAAGTCGATATGTTTACTAATCAAATTCCGTTGTTCATTCAAGAATTCTAGGTGTGCGCGTAAAACGCTTGGGACATCTATTTTGTTTTGATAAAGCATGTCTGTGTTTTTTCGGATTTCTTTTAATGGCATATTCAAATTGCTTAGGCACTGGATAAATTTAATCATTTCGATATCGTCGTCTGTGTATAAACGCTTGTTATTGCTATCTCTGTCGATGTGTTTCAAGATATTCTTTTTCTCGTAATAACGCAGTTTGCTTTTAGGTATATTGCAATAATCTGAGACATATTCAATGTAATATTGTTTCATGTAAGCATATCCTTTCTCTTAAACCAAGGTTTAACTGATATTGTACTCTATATAAACATGAATGAGGAGGAAAGACAATGAAAAAGGCTTTAATTGTTGTAACAAACATTGCGAAATACGATAATTTAGACAGACCTACAGGTGCGTGGTTCTCAGAGGTTACGCATTTTGCGAAGGACTTCTATGATGCAGGTTATGATGTTGATTTCGTAAGTCCGAACGGTGGATATGTACCTATTGATCCTGTCAGTCTTAGCCCTGAAATGATGAGTGTTGAGGACTGGGAATATTATACGGATCATGATTATATGAATAAATTTGGACAAACGTTATCTCCAAAAGAGGTTAATCCTAGCGACTATCAAGCCATTTACTTTGCAGGTGGACATGGTGCGATTTGGGATTTTAGAAATAACAAAGAACTTAACGACATTGCGTTAAGTATTTACAATAACCAAGGCGTTCTCTCTTCTGTATGTCATGGTGCGGCTGGTCTACTCGACATTAAAGAAAATGGCGATTACCTCGTTCGTCATAAAGACGTGACTGGTTTTACAAATAGTGAAGAACAAGCAAATGGTACAACTGAATACATGCCATATTTATTAGAAGACGAATTTATTAGTAACGGTGCACATTTTAAAAAAGAGGATGACTGGAGTAATTTCGCAGTCGTAGATGGTCGCATTGTCACTGGTCAAAATCCTCAATCAGGACATGCAGTTGCTGAACATGCTTTAAAAATCTTAGCTAATCAATAATTTTAAAAAGGAGCGATACACATGAAATCATTAATAATTGGCGCTCATGGTGGCGTTGGTCAACATCTCGTACGCAAACTCAAAGCACGAAACGTTGACTTTACTGCCGGTGTTAGAAAAGAAGAACAAGTTGAAGTTTTAAAAGCAGATGGTATTGATGCAACTTACATTGATGTTGCAAAACAATCTATTGATGAATTAATAGAATTATTTAAACCGTATGATCAAATCCTTTTTTCCGTCGGTTCTGGTGGAAGCACAGGTGACGATCAAACAATTATAGTAGATTTAGACGGTGCAGTGAAAGCAATTAAAGCAAGTGAACACGTCGGTCGTCAACATTTTGTTATGGTATCAACGTACGACTCACGTCGAGAAGCGTTTGATGCGTCAGGCGACTTGAAACCATATACCATTGCTAAACATTATGCGGATGACTACTTAAGACATGCAAATTTAAAATATACCATTGTGCATCCAGGCGCTTTAACAAACGAACATGAAATGCAACAATTCAATATGAGTGCGCAATTTGAAAATGTACAAAATCCGTCTATTACAAGAGAAGATGTAGCAGAAGTGCTTGTTTCTGTATTAACTGATGAAGCATTACAAGGTCACGAATTCCAAATCATCAATGGTGATTTGTCATTATCAGACGCTACGACTAAATATCTGGAGGAATAATAAATGAATAATCAACAAGTTGTACTTGCAAAACGACCACAAAGTATCCCTCAAGACGATGTATTTAGATTTGAAACAATAGAAACTCGAGAACCACATGCAGGTGAGGTTCAAGTAGAATCCATTTATGTATCTGTAGATCCTTACATGAGAGGCAGAATGAATGATACAAAAAGTTATGTTCAACCTTTCCAAGTGAATGAGCCATTACAAGGTCATATTGTTGGAAAAGTCACACAATCGAACGATGAACGTCTATCTGTCGGTGATTATGTCACAGGCATATTACCATGGAAAAAGATAAATACAGTGAATGGAGACGATGTGACCCCTGTGCCATCAAAAGATGTACCATTACATTTATATTTGAGTGTTTTAGGCATGCCGGGAATGACGGCCTATACAGGATTGCTTCAAATTGGTCAACCACAATCTGGCGAGACGGTTGTCGTGTCAGCTGCATCAGGTGCAGTAGGCTCTGTCGTAGGACAAATTGCTAAGATTAAAGGCGCAAAAGTTGTCGGTATTGCTGGTGGTAAGCAGAAAACAACATATTTAACAGATGAATTAGGATTTGATGCGGCCATTGACTATAAACAAGATGATTTCGCACAGCAACTCGAAGCGGCTGTACCAGATGGTATTGATGTGTATTTTGAAAATGTAGGCGGCGCAATTTCTGATGAAGTGTTTAAACACTTAAATCGATTTGCACGCGTTCCGGTATGTGGTGCAATTTCAGCATATAATAATGAAAAAGACGATATTGGACCACGTATCCAAGGAACGTTGATTAAAAATCAAGCATTGATGCAAGGTTTTGTAGTAGCACAATTCGCTGATCATTTTAAAGAAGCAAGCGAACAACTCGCACAATGGGTGTCTGAAGGTAAAATTAAATTTGAAGTGACGATAGATGAAGGTTTTGACAATTTACCTTCTGCATTTAGAAAGTTATTCACAGGAGAGAATTTTGGTAAACAAGTTGTCAAAGTCGCTGAAGAATAGCAGAATACTATGAAAAATATCATCGTAAGATTCATATTTAGTTTACTGTTTTATAAAAGTGGTGTTGCACACTTTAAAAATAAAGATATGTTTTTAAAAATCGTGCCGTCCTATTTACCTTTCAAACACGCAATAGTTAAGTATTCGGGCATATTAGAATTTATAATTGCTTTTTATGTACTCAGTGCTAAAAATAGATCACGCGTAAGAAAAGTAGTACAAGGATTCCTTTGGCTCGTATTTCCTGCAAATATTTACGCTGCACGTAAGAACATCTCTTACAAAGATGAAAGAGATGAAATAGATAGTGTTAAGCAGCATGTCATTCGTTTACCATTACAATTTGTCATGGTCGCACTTGCGAAACTATTATAAGACTTATCATAGCCACGCCTGGAACATTACTTTTGTTCCAGGCGATTTTTTAATATTTACACTTAAAATCGACGTACATCAAATGATTCTCTTGACAACGCTTATGTGCTCTTTGTTTAAATAAGCTCATATCAGACATTTACTTTTCAATTTTTCTATAGTGATAAGCTTCTAAATTAAGAAAAGCATAAGTTAATTTGCGTGTATGAGTGTAAGAAGAAATAAAAAATGTATTTTATCATGTGATGCTATCGCAACATTGTAACATTAATGTAATAACGTGACCTGTAAGACAAATATGAGGAGGGTTTTTATGAAAAAAGTTTCTAACTTTATTTTAGCTAGTAGTTTAGTTTTGGGCTTTTTCGTAACGCCCGAATTATTTAATATCACTCAAGCACATGCGCAAGAATCTGTGAAACCTTATTATAGTTACAGTGGTTATACAGCAAATCAAAGTAATTTTATTCTAGATAAGAATTTTAAAACATCTCAAAAAGCTGATAACTTCAAGATTAATAATCACAAGATTACTAAAAATGCATTAGCTAAAAATAATAAAGATTTACACGATCCAACATATTACGGGGTTTCTAATCATAAAACGAATGGTGTTTTCTTCTTATTAGACGGTAAGTCAGTGAGCAAAAAAAATTATTGAATCATTACGGTGAAGCAAAGTATACATCTACATCAGCCTGAGGCAAAGAATATATGTATAAAATAGAAAATGATGACTTTTAAAATATAAAGTTGTAGTAGATACATTGTAAAAATAAACTTAAATTGCTCAAATACTTTTCAATAATATCAGAATATATATTAAATCGAAAGTGATTATATAGTACCAAAGTAGATATGGTACTAATTCCAGCTTATACAGGAAAGGGGAAAGAGTTTTTTTATACTAGTGACATCATTAAAGCAAGTAAGATTATCCCCTTTTTTAGATAATTGTGATGATTCGTAGACTTAATTCATAATTCTTGCTAATAAAGATTGAAAAGCTTTAAGAAGGGTACAATATTAAGTAAGAGACTTGGAGCTCTTGTCAATTAAGATAATGAGCAAGTGAGTTCGTTAAGTTAAAGATGAGCTGAGGTAAAGTTTACCTGCCTATCTTTTTCTATTTGGAGGCTAAATATATGAAAAAAATATTATTAACAGGTGCTTCGGGATATATCGGTAGTCACTTAATGAATAAATTAAAAGATAACTATGAAATTATAGCTATTTCTAGAAATATAGAAAATAAATCAAATGAACACAATGTTACTTGGAAGGCAGCTGACTTGTTTGATTTAAATGAAATCACTGAGGTAATGGAGGATATTGATATCGCTATATATCTTGTCCATTCTATGATGCCTTCAGCTAAGTTGACGCAGGCGAGCTTTGAAGATATGGATGCATTATTAGCTGATAATTTTGCTAAAGCCGCAAGTTATAACAAAGTTCAGCATATTGTATTTATGAGTGGTTTGATACCTAATACAAATGAATTATCACCACATTTAAGAAGCCGTTTAGAGTGCGAACAGATTTTAGGATCATATGGTGTACCAGTAAGTACTTTAAGAGCTGGTTTGATTATAGGCTCTAAAGGAAGTTCTTACCCTATATTAAAAAAATTAGTAGAAAGATTACCTGGCCTGTTACTACCAAAATGGGCTTATAATACAACATTGCCAGTTGCAATAGACGACGTGATTGACGGTTTATATAAAATTGTAGAGCGTAATCCAAATGAGAACGAATCGATAGATATTGGTGGACCTAGTCATATGACTTATAAAGATCTATTCAAGCAAACTGCAGAGGTACTAGATAAACGATTACCTACGATAGATTTGCCTATTATTCCCATTTGGCTAAGTAAATATTGGGTGAAACTTATTTCGGGTGTTCCAAAAGAAATGGTCTATCCGTTAATGGATAGCTTAATTCATGATATGATTAGAAATGATGAAAATATTGTGAAAGACATTTCTATAGGCAAGATTGATTATAAGGAAAGTGTGCGTAATGCCTTGGAAGAAGAAACTAAGACACAAAAGAAAGGGAAGTCATCACGTAAGGGCGATATTAAAGATGTTAGAGCAATATCAAGGGTAGTCTTACCTAAAGATGTAAATATGATTCAATTGGCAGAATCATATGCAAATTTTTTAAATAGAATTACATTAAATGTCGTTAATAGTGATTTTAACGAAGATAACTTTACGATTAGTGTGCCGTTTTTAAATAAGGACTTACTATTATTAAGTAAAGATTTTAAAGCTTCTAATAATGAGAGAATTTTATATCGAATTGTTGGTGGAGATTTCGCTTTAGATTCAGATGGTGGTAATGCGAGATTAGAGTTTAGAAGATTACCTAATAGTGACGCATGTATCATAGCGTTACAAGAATATGAACCGACGTTACCTTGGTGGGTATATAAGTATACCCAAGCAAAAGTTCATAAAAGTGTAATGAATCTTTTTAAATTCAAGATTAATAGCCAAAAAACTAATAAAGGAGAATACTTTAATATGAAGAAGTTTATTTTGCCAGTTGTTATTACAGGTGCAATTGTTTTGAAAGTATATGGATTGAAAAAGTATTTAGCTAGAAAAAATAACATGTCTAATGCCGAACTATAGCTATTAGATATAATAGCTAGTTACTTTTACAAAAAAAGAGGGGATCAACTATGAAAGCAAACGAGATAATTAAAACAATTATAAAAGTTATAACACCAATTACAGGTGGTAAATTTATAGGGAAATTTGCAGTGAAAAACGCGAGAAAAGATTATAAAAATAATGTTAAACCACCTTTTTCACCATCCGGCTATGTCTTTCCAATTGTGTGGCCAATACTTTATACAACGATGGGCGTAGCTTATGCATTAGTGACTAATAAATCTACTAGTAAGGCATTGAAAGGTGCTTATTACTCACAATTAAGCCTGAATTATCTATGGTCGATATTATACTTCAAATATAAATTACGCTTTAGTGCGTTGATAGAGAGTGTTGTATTACTGGGCGCAGTAGTTACAACAACTGTAAAATTTTTCAATGTAAAAAAAGTTGCTGGCATTTTACTAGTTCCATATATGCTTTGGAGCGCTTTTGCTACTTATTTAACAGCTGGTAATTGGTATTTAAATAAAGATAACCCAAGCTATACAGCGAAATCTGAGCATTAAATTGATGAAAAAGATTATATATATTGCGCTATATTGGTTTATAGTTCAAATGATTATTGCTCAACTTGGTACTCGTATTAGTTATAAGTTCTTAGAAAAAGATAATAAGTATTTTCGAAGTTGGAATATTGAACAAGAGGGTCAATTATGGCAACAATTAGTTAAAGTGCAATATTGGAAAGATTATTTGCCAGATGGTCAAAATCTTAACCCTAATATCAGTAGTAAAGCGACTTTCGATTTATCTAAAAATATGAATGATATACAGCGATTTATATTAGAAACTAGACGTGCAGAGGTGGTTCATCTGCTATCCATATTTCCTATTATTGCGTTTTTTAAAGCGTCAAAAAGTGTTAAAATAATTAATTTTATATATGTCATTATAGCTAATGTGCCTTGTATGATTGTTCAGCGCTATAATCGCCCTAAGTTAATACGTATTTATAATAAAGTACAAAAAAGAAAAGGTGATTAAATGGGAAATAAGAAAGTGGTTGTCATAGGAGGTGGCTTGGGAGGGATTGCTAGCGCAATTTGTATGGCTCAAGCAGGCTATCAAGTGGATTTATATGAACAAAATAAGCATATCGGTGGAAAGGTAAATAGGTTAGACATAGATGACTATGGATTTGATCTCGGTCCATCAATTTTAACCATGCCTAAAGTATTTCAACGCTTATTTCAACGATGTGATGAAAGGCTAGAAGATTATGTTAGCATTCGTAAGTTAAGTTTACAGATTAGAAACGTTTATCCAGATGGCCAAATTTTAGATTTATATGAATCCATGGAAGATATGTTAACAAATAATGAATCGTTAACAAATAAAGATATAGAGCAACTTTCTTCGTTTTTTAGTTACGCACAAAAGATACATCAAGTTGCTGAAAAAAGCTACTTTGATAAGGGATTAGATACGATGTTTGCAATTATTCGTTATCATGGTCCGTTTTCAGCTTTAAAGCAATTCGATTATTTTCACACAATGCAACAAGCCATTAATAAAAGGGTAGATAACCCATATTTAAGAGAAATGCTAGGTTATTTCATAAAATATGTCGGCTCCTCATCTTATGATGCTCCGGCTGTATTGAGTTTATTACCTCAAATGCAACATGAGGAAGGTTTGTGGTACGTAGATGGTGGCATTCATAAGTTAGCGGAAGCGATGGAACAATTAGCGAGAAAATTAGGTGTGGGCATACATTTTAACACCCCTGTAAAACGTATCAATTATAATAGTCAAAATAAGGTGACAGGGATAACAATAGAAAGTAATAAGGAAATATATGCAGATTACATTATATCTAATATGGAAGTAATCCCTGTTTATAAGTATTTATTGAATTTTGATGCAAACCAAATAAACAAATTGGAACGTAAATTTGAGCCAGCTAGTTCAGGTTATGTCATGCATCTTGGTGTGGACAAAAGTTATCCAGAGCTTCAACATCATAACTTTTTCTTTTCAAGTAATTCTAAAGTTAATTATGATCAAGTTTTTCACCAGTATGTTTTGCCTGAAGATCCGACTATTTATGTAGTGAATACAAATAAAACAGATAAGACACAGGCGCCAGAGGGACACGAGAATATAAAAATATTGCCACACATACCGTACATTCAGAGTAAGTCATTTAGTGAAGCAGAATATCTGCAATTCCAAGAACGTATATTGGATAAATTAGAGTCCATGGGCTTGAAAGATTTGAGAAAGCACATTGTATATGAAGACGTATGGACACCACATGATATAGAAAATACATACAATTCTAATAAAGGAGCTATATATGGCGTAGTATCCAATAAGAAGAAAAATAAAGGTTTTAAATTTCCTAAAAAAAGTCAGTACTTCAAAAATTTGTACTTTGTAGGTGGTTCTGTAAATCCTGGCGCTGGTATGCCTATGGTTACTTTGAGTGGTATGCAAGTAGCAGAAGCTATTATTAATGGAGAAAGTAGTTGAGGCTGAATGATACTTTATATAATAGCAATAGTATTGACGATACTATCACTAATAAGTGGAATGTGTATGTATGCGCGTCGAGCGATTATAAATAACTCCGGAAAAGGAAGAGGTCAGACAGCCGTCAGTGTTATTGTACCTGCTAGAAATGAAGCGGAGAACTTACCTAAATTACTTAACAGTATAAGTAAAGAGCAAGAAATAGAAGTAATTGTTATGGATGATGGTTCAACTGATGAGACACAAGTTGTCGCTAGATATTATGGTGCGAGCGTATATACTGTTGAAAATGATACTACATGGCAAGGTAAGTCACATGCTTGTTGGCAAGGTAGCAAATATGCAACGCATGATTTATTAATGTTTGTTGATGCTGATGTTCAGTTTGCTTGTGATGATAGTATTCAAAATATAGCCAATCAATATGATTTACAAGGTGGTAAAGGTTTGTTGTCAATACAACCTTATCACAAGATAAAAAAGCTATATGAAAATATATCGGCGATTTTTAATTTAATGACAATCGTAGGTATGAATCAATTTTCAATCACGAAATCAGCAAATAATGAGCAAGGCGCGTTTGGACCAGTCCTTGTGACAAATAAGCAAGATTATAAATTGACACAAGGACATTTGAAAGCTAAAAATCAAATCATTGAAGGCTTTGCAATAAGTAAAGCATATAATCAGCAAGGTTTGCCAGTTAGTTTGCATGAAGGCCAAGGCGTAGTGAATTTTAGAATGTATTCTCAAGGATATAAATCGCTATTAGAGGGTTGGAGTAAACACTTTGCACTTGGCTCTCAAGTAACTAAAAAGTCTACGCTTACGTTTGTATTTTTATGGCTATTTGGTTCACTTACAACAGTTTTAGCGATAATTTTTTCAATTAATTTAGGCTCGTTATATATACTATTAGCTATTACTCTGTATTTTATATATGCGATACAATTTCATATATTTATTCGAAGAACAGGAAATTTTAATATCGTTGCGAGTTTATGTCATCCACTGCTCTTCATATGCTTTGTCGTGATATTTTTTAAATCATGGTTAGATATCAATGTATTCAAACGTATATATTGGAAAGGCCGTAGAATAGATTTATAGCTTAGTTTTTTATACAAATGTCACGAAGTTCTAGGCTTACTGAGGAGGCCAATAAATGAATCAATTAGAGAGAGATTATAACCATTGTCACAATATAATGAAAGAACATTCAAAAACGTTCTCATATGCCTTTGATTTTTTGGATTTAAAAAGGAAAAAAGCAATTTGGGCTATTTATGCAGTTTGCAGAATTATAGATGACAGTATTGATAAATACAAAGACCTTGAGCAATTAAACGGCATAGCTAGAGATTTAGATGTGATTTATAGCGATTGTGATTATATTCAAGCGTATCAAAGTGATGCAGCTATTATGAATGCTTTAAGTAATACATTGAATACATATTCAATACCTAAAAAACCTTTTGAATCTTTAATACAATATGTGAAGGAAGATTTAGTTTTAAAAGAAATGAAAACTGATTCAGATTTATATGAGTATTGCTATGGTGTGGCAGGTACTGTCGGTGAATTGTTAACTCCTATATTAACTTCATCAAATGAAAATAATTTCGAGCAAGCTGAAGAAGCTGCGATTGCTTTAGGCAAGGCAATGCAAATAACTAATATTTTAAGAGATGTCGGCGAAGATTTTCAAAATGGAAGAATTTATCTAAGTGTAGAAAAATTAGCTCAATATCGAGTTAATCTACATTCTATATATTATGAAGGAGTTACGCCAAATTATATAGAACTGTGGGAAAGTTACGCTACAGAGTCAGTTAGGTTATATGATATTGCATTAAACGGTATTAATTATTTTGACGAAGAGGTACGTTACATTATCGAATTAGCTGCGATAGCTTATCATGAAATACTTGTGGAAGTAAGGAAGGCAAACTATACGTTGCATAAGAAAGTATATGTAAGCAAATTGAAAAAAATGAAAATTTATCGTGAACTTAGTGCGAAATATAATAGGAGTGAAACATTATGAAGATTGCAGTTATAGGCGGCGGTGTTTCAGGTTTAGCTGCAGCTTCAAGATTAGCAGCAAACGGTCACCAAGTAGATTTATATGAAAAGAACCAACAAATAGGTGGCAGGATGAATCAGATTAAGCAAGATGGATTTACATTTGATATGGGACCAACCATCGTAATGATGCCTGAGATTTATCGAGACGTTTTTAATTACGCTCAAAAAAATATGAATGATTACTTGGAAATTAAACAATTATCACATATATATGATGTTTATTTTAGTGAAACAGATCAAATTCGCGTTCCTACAGATCTTGCTCAATTAAGAGATATGCTTGAAAGTATTGAACCTAACTCTACATATGGTTTTATGTCCTTTTTAACAGATATATACGAAAGATACGAAATAGCACGAAAATATTTTCTAGAACGTACGTTTAGGAAACCTACGGATTTTTATAATCCTTTTACTATATATCAAGGTATGAAACTCAAAACATTTGATAAAGCAGATAATTTAATTGAAAAATATGTTGATAATGAAAAAATCCAAAAGATTTTAGCGTTTCAAACATTATATATAGGTATCGACCCTAAACGAAGCCCGTCATTGTATTCAATTATACCCATGATAGAGTTAATGTTTGGCGTTCACTTTATAAAAGGTGGTATGTATAGCTTTGTCAGAGCGCTTCAAACGCTAAATGAAGAATTAGGTACTCAAATTTATACCAACGCAAACGTTGAAGAAATTATCATTGATAGTAGGTATAAGCGTGCGGAGGGACTAAAAGTAAACGGACATATAGAAAAGTATGACAAAATAATTTGTACTGCTGATTTTCCATATGCTACTTCATCTTTAATTAAAAATGAACATCATCCTAAGAAGTATACGACACAGAAAATTGATAATATGGACTATTCTTGCTCAGCCTTTTTAATGTACATAGGGGTTGATAAAGATTTATCTGAAGATATCTTGTTACATAATGTTATATTTTCAAAGGATTTTGATAATAATATCAATGAAATATTTTCCGGGGAAATATCCCAAGATCCATCAATATATGTATACGCTCCTAGTGTGGAAGATCAGTCGTTAGCGCCAGAAGGTCAAACAGGTATTTATGTGCTGATGCCCGTTTCAGAATTGAAAACAAGTAATACGGATTGGTCTGATGAGTCAACAATCACACAAGTGAAAGATATTATTTACAATAAGCTTTCTACGATTAAAGCGTTAAAAGATTTGAAAAAGCAAGTTGTGACAGAAATTATTTATACGCCTAAGGATTTTGAAGGAGATTATAATGCTAAATTTGGAGCAGCCTTTGGTTTAATGCCTACTTTAGCGCAAAGTAACTATTACAGACCGCCTAATGTGAGCAGAGATTACAAAAATTTGTATTTTGCTGGAGCTAGTGTTCATCCAGGGGCAGGAGTGCCAATTGTACTGACGAGTGCTAAAATTACAGTTGATGCTATGTTAGAAGATATTAATAATGGTATATAAAAAACGGGAGTTGGACAGAAATCAAATTTTCTAATATAGATTTCGTAGTCCCACCCCGGCAAGGGTGACTAGGATTGAAAAAAGCTTGATATAATCGCATTTTCAATTCAGTCACCTACTGCCAAATTGAAAACGAGCCTGAGACATCTATTTATGTCCCAGGCTCGCCTTTTTAACTAATCGAACGTAATGGTTTGTGGTGCGTCTAATTTTTTATCGTTCATAATTTTTATGGATTTTGGTATTACTTTAATTACACACAAGTTTGGATCATCCTTAGAGTCAAAAAAGGACTTATCTTGTTTGTTCCAAATCCAATCAATAGTCTCTTGATCTTTCAGTATTTCAACATTAGCATCAATTTCTAGAAAACTACGATTATTCGTTTCATCGTAACCTATAAGTACATGAGCTTTGGGATTATCTTTAAATTCAGCAATTTTTTTAGACTCAATGCTTGTCTTAGTATAAAGTGTGTGTCCATCATTATAAAATACCATGTATCTACTATTAGGTGTATTGTTATGTGCAGTAGATAGGACACCTATTTTTGATGTATTTAATATATTTTCAATTTCATTTTGTAATTGTTCGTTATTCATAATTTAATCACCTCTGATAATAATATACCCTGAAGTTGCCTATAATATGTAAGGTATTAAAATTTATTTTATTTTTTAGTGAATTATAAAAAAGTTAAAACGGGTATATGATTGAAAACACAATCTTAAGTTAAAGGACAATTATAAAGTGAATTTGTATGAAACAAGCTGGGAGGCAATAAAATGCATTTAGGAGTCATACTTAACAGAGTTTTTAGAACGAAAGATAATCCACTTTTTCAATATATAGTGAAGCATCAAAATGAGATAAATAAATTGTATTTTATCTTACCTTTAGAAGATTTAACTGACGCATCAGAAGTAAAACGTGACTATTACTATAAAGTTGTAAAAGGATTTGTAAATGCTTTAGATAAGCATGATATACAACCTTATATTGTCACATACGAAAAGCTAGGTGAATTAGCAGAAACATTGGCGTTATCTCACGTATTAGTAGCAAAAGATATTATGAGTTATCACAAAGAAATATATGACTATCCTCATGTAAAAAAGGCTTTTGAAAATCACCAAGTTACAGTAATTGGACAGCGCGTGAATCATTATTTTGAGCCAACAAAGACTTTTAATAAACAGCAACAGCCTTATAAAGTATTTACTAGTTTTTATAAAGCAAATCGTCAGGACTTAGTACACACCCCTAAAAAAAGTTATCAATTTAAGCAGTTGTCTCAAATTGCGGAAAAGGGTTCAAATCAAAGTGACTTAAAATTTGAAAATAATAAAGATATAGAAAAGTTAGCGCGTAAAGCTTGGGATGATTTTTTAAATGGTGACATAGCTCATTATGATAAATTGACTGACGATGTGTCGCAGGATTTTGTAAGTGGATTAGGTAAATATTTAGCATATGGACTACTCGATATTCGTGAAATTATAAATGATTTACTTGAAGATTATGAGAGCGATGAAAAAAATTATGAAGCTTTTATAAGAGAGGTTCTATTCCGTGAATTTTATTATGTGTTAATGACACAGTATCCAGAAACGGCAACTAAATCTTTTTCTGAAAAATATCGAAACATGCAATGGTCGTATAATAAAACACATTTTGAAGTATGGAAAAAAGGTCAAACTGGTTACCCAATCGTTGATGCTGCAATGAAGATGCTGAATCGTACAGGATATATGCATAATCGCTTACGAATGGTCGTATCACAATTTTTAACGAAAAATTTATTTATTGATTGGACTTGGGGGGAGGAGTACTTTAGACAGTATTTGATAGATTATGATAATGCATCTAATGTACATGGATGGCAGTGGTCAGCATCAACTGGAACAGATGCAGTGCCTTATTTCAGAATGTTTAATCCTATACGTCAAAGTGAGCGTTTTGATGCGCAAGGGTATTTTATTAAAACACAGCTAGAAATATTTAATGATGTGAGCAGTAAATACATTCATGATCCAACTAAATATAAAGACAAGTTACAAGAAATTTATCATATTGAAATTGGAAAAGATTATCCACAGACTATCGTGAATCATAAAAATAGTAGAGATTATGTTATGGATAAATTTAAGAAATTTTGACATATCATCCAATAAAAAGGAGTGATTCATTTGTTGAAAAATGAAATACATCGTATTTATTTAGAAAAAAATAATAATGAGGTAACTATTAATAGATTTAATGCGACATATCACTATACTATATTAGAACAAATTAATGATTTGCCACAATATGGTTATGCAGTTTTAAACCATTTATATGCTAATCCTGGTTTAGAGGCAGACTTCGAGCGTGTGTTCTTAAATAGAGATAAACATCTAGAGAATACTGAAGGGTTTGAAAATCTATTATTTCTAAAGCCACATAGTACACATGAACATCATGTTATCATTACGTTTTGGCAAGACGAAGCAGCTTACAAACATTGGCAAGAGTCTCAGGAATATAAAGCATCCCATAAAAATAGAGGAACCAAGCAAGGTGCTGATAAATCTATTGTAAACAGAAACCTATCATTTAATATTAGTTTAGAATTTAAATAACATAATTTTTGAATTAAATGATATTTCTGCAAACATATAGGCGAGTTATTTAAATACTAACTTGCCTATTTTTTAAGCGATATAAAAATTTTAGCAAAATCACTGTTAAGGGGAAGCGTATCATAAGTGATGCGGTTTTTTCAGCCGCTTCATAAAGGGATTTTGAATGTATCGGAACGTATGAGGTTTATGAGAATTGCTGTTATGTTTTTGTGAAGCGTATCACAAGCGTGAGTTTTGTTGTTTTTCGTTATAAGAAAGTAAAAAGAAATAAGAGCAGAAATTCATTCTTAAAATGAATTTCTGCTCTTATTTTTCTAATTTTCCAATATATATCTGTAAATTTCATCTTTTACAGGTGTTTCCATAGACAATGTCATTGTTACAATGTTGTCTTTGTTTTCATTTGGCATTGTTGATTGTTCTGCGGTCCCTTCTATGTAGTGTGCTTTTCCCAGGAAATAAAATTCTTTACCATCAGCAACATCTTCTTTTTTTACAAAGACATACATATCTATATTATTTTTTTGATGTGCTAATATTTTTTGTACTTCTGGCGAATCTAATTTTCTATTTGATTTTGTAAACCATTTGAGTTCATCGGGACTTAGGAATTCGTCTTCATATTTTGTGTTGTCACTGATATTATCATCTTTATGATATGTTATGAAGATTGGTAATGTGTTATTACCGAATTTATATCCATTGATTACTCCAGATTCGTCTGATTTCCAATTTAGTAATTTAACGAAGTCTTTTCTTGTATATTTGTTATAAAGTAGTAAATCATTTTGATTTTTTTGATGTGTTTTATTATTATATTGCGCTAATTCTATTATATCTTCGACATATTTTTTGAAGAGTAATTTTTCAAGTGATGCAGAAAAAGATTTCGTTAAAGTTATTTCATCATTTGAAATATTGATAATAGGTTTGCCATAGGTTTTATTAATACTGTCACTAAAAAAACTATAGTCTAATATTTTTAAAGTTGTTTGAACGTCTTCAAAGGTAACCTTTGGATCTACATTTTGAACAATTTTCAGTAATTCATTTATCTTATGCGGTCTTTCAATTATTGCTTTTAAAATAGTATGATCTACATTTTTTAAACCTGGTGCAATTTCTCTTGATAAAAATGTTAAATTAAGGTTTTCGTTTTTATTTAATTGTTCTTCTATTTTCTTGGTTCTAACAAGAAAATCATTATAGTTTTTATATGCGCTGTCGTTTGAATATATAACACTTGGGTCTATGGAATTCTGTCTAATAAAGTCCATAAGTAGAGGCATTCTACCGATTCTTTCTGCAAGTTCGTTATATGCTTGTTTAATATGAGAAGCAGCACTTAGTTTAACTTGTTTAAGCGAATCGTATATTTTCTTCTTAGCGACTTCTTCAAAGTTGATTGTTGATACACCCATTAATGCTGAGTTACTTGTTAAAAATCTTCTATAATTATCTTTATTTTGAGATTGATCGCCTGATAATGCTATTGGGATAAGATAGTTCTTATCGTAGTTACCTATAAAATCTATAACTGTTAAATATTCTTTGTTTTCACTTTTTCTAAGTCCTCTACCAAGCTGTTGAATAAAGATAATACTTGATTCAGTTTCTCTTAACATGACAATTTGATTTACAGGTGCGATATCTATACCTTCATTAAATAAATTAACAGTTATAATATAATTGATCTCTCCAGATTTGAGTTGTTCTATTACTCTTTGTCTTTTTTCTGAATTATCTTCACCGGTCAGTGCAACAGAAGGCACATTTTGTGATGTTAGTTTATTAGCTAAATACTTAGCCTCGTCTTTCCTGCTAACAAATATAATTCCTTTTAATTCTTCACCAGAATAACCATAGTATTGCGTTTTTTCTAATATATGTCTAATTCTTTCATCAGAAGTTAAATCAGTTAAGCTACTAAAGTCATCCTTTGATGTTCCTTCGTGAATATAGTCAGTAACACCAAAATAATGGAAAGGACATAGTAATTCACTTTCAAGTGCTTTTTGTAATCGGATTTCATAAGCAATATTGTATTCAAACATTTCAAATATATTTAGGTCATCTGTTCTTTCTGGTGTAGCAGTCATTCCAAGAACAAAATGAGGTGTAAAATAATTGAAAACTTTCTGATATGATTTTGCTGCAGAACGATGTGCTTCATCGAATACAATATAATCAAAATGATTCTGATCAAACTGAGTGTATATATCTTCTTTAGATAAAGTTTGAATGGTAGCAAATAAATATTTAGCATCAGTTTCTTTATGCTTACCTGTTAATAATCCAAATTCTTCATCTTTAGAAAAAGGTAATACTTTTTTGAATTCTTCAATTGCTTTTTGTAAAATTTCTTCATTATGAACGATAAATAGAAATTTATTTGGATTAAAATTTCTTACATCCAATGCACACAAGATTGTCTTACCAGTACCAGTTGCAGATATAATCAATGACTTATCCTTTCCACACTTTCTAAGCTCGCCTAATGAATGTAAAGCTTCGTTTTGCATAATGTTTGGTTCAATTTTTGCAGCCTGTTCAATGTGATTTTGAATAACGCTTTGTTTCTCTATGGTGTGTAGGGTATTTTTTAAGGATCTATCATTATATATAAGTTCATAATCATTTATCCAAGCATCTGAAAGAGGTATGCTTTTGCACCATAATTCATCAAATTGAGCTTTTATATTATAAACAAGATCACCATTCTTTTGTGTGGATAGTAAGATATTGTGTTCATAGTTTATCTTTAATGCATTAGAAGTTAAATTAGAACTTCCTACTATCATTGAAGCATAATGTTCATGATCAAATACATAACCCTTAGCGTGAAATCCATCAACATCGGTTAATCTAACATCAACATTTTTAAGTTTTAATAACTCTTTATACATTTTAGGCGTGTTAAAACCTAAATAATTAGAAGTAATAATCTTTCCATGAATACCTTTTTGATTCAAATCATACAGGTGGGATTTTAAGCTAGCTAACCCACTTTCAGTAATAAAGGCTACTGAAATCGTAAATGATTTGCATTTATATAGTTCATCAATAATTGTTGAAAGTACATTCTCATCTTTATTATTAATCAATAACTTAGGCATGAAATTACCTTTATGAGAGATTGTACGATCGATAAATCCTTTGTGAAGCGACTGATTAAAATCTTCTAATAAATTATCCAATGTTATTCCCCATCTACAATAATTTTTACAGCTGGTATGTCTGCTGGTGCCCATTCTAATGTTTCTAATTCATTAATATTTAACCATTTAATACTTTTATGTTCAGTTAATTTAGGCATTTTTTCTTTTAAATTACATTTATATGTATGAAGATTAATAATCCCAAAATCATACTCATAAGAAGTTGAAGTAATTTTATTACCAACTTCAAGATCACATAACATTTCTTCGTTTATTTCACGTTTTAATGCATCAACATCAGATTCATTTTTTTCAACTTTACCCCCAGGAAATTCCCACATAAGAGGTAAACTCATATTCTCATTTCTTTGTGCACAAAGGACTTTATTATCAGAAAAAATAACAGCACCAACAACTTCGATTTGTTTTTTCAAAATATTACCCCCAAAAATTGTGTTTATTTTATATTTTAACAAAATATCACATCAAAGGTAATAAAACATAAATTTAAGGTCTAATGAAGAGAGTTTTTCAAAAATAAAATATCAGATCAAAAATCTTTAGATAAAATAGAATTTTCTTATTAGAATTAACAAAATTTTATGAAGAGAAAAATGTCTTTTAGATTATCAAGGAAATTTAAGTTTTTATACTAAATATTTAAAAAGTAGATAAACTTATCACAAAATTGATAAAATAGTAATTGATAGAAGATAATTCAATAGGTGATGCAAATGGGGAACTTGTTAAAGATAGAAAACTTGCAATATTCATTAGAAAATCTTAATGATTCAGTTCGAAAATGGAAAGCTTCATCATATGGTAAGTATTTATTGAGATATCCAACGGTTTATATAATAAACGATAAAAAGCGTGGAAGTGATTTTGAAGTATATGTTGGGGAAACTGCAGATATTAGAAATAGAACTAGACAGCATCTTAATGTAGATAGAAAAATGAAAACATTTTGGGAAGATTTTTCTGAATCAAATAGTTCATCAATGTATGTTATAGGTCATGAATTATTCAATAAGTCATTGACCTTAGATATTGAAAATAGATTAATGCAGTATTTATTAAGTGTAGATAATATTTCTAGGGTTCATAATAGTAGAACAAACCAACAAAATGAATACTTTACTTCTGATAAATTAGATGAGATATTTTCTGATATTTGGAAATCACTAAATAAGAAAAATAAATCTTTATTTCCAATTGAAAGCATAATTAAAGATTCAGCAATATTTAAAGCTTCTCCTTTTCATAAACTAACTCAAGAGCAAATAAATGCAAAAGAAGAGATATTAGATAAAATAAAGGAAGCAGTTATTCTAGATGAAAAAGGACAATTGATAATTGTTGAAGGAGAAGCTGGATCGGGAAAAACTGTTTTGATGAGTACGTTACTTTATGAAATAGGGAAGTACAATTTAGATTTAGATAAAAATCTAGATATTCATTTATTAGTAAACCACAATGAGCATGTATCAATCTATAATCAAATAGTTACTAAATTAGGTCTTTCTACTAAATCTAATAATATTGTCAGTAAACCTACTAGTTTTATTAATAATCATTCATCAAACGAAAAAGTAGACGTTGTAATTGTAGATGAAGCACATTTACTTTTAACTCAAGGTAAACAGAGTTATCAAGGTGAAAACCATTTAAATGATTTGTTAGAAAGAGCTAAAGTTGTAGTTATTGTTTTTGATTTAAAACAAGTACTAACAACTGAACAAATATGGGAAGTAGATAAGTTGAATTACCATTTTGATTCAGCAAAAAATAAGAATAATCATATCATATTAAGAAATCAAATGCGTATAAATAGTGACGAAACAACAATTGAATGGATAAGAAATTTGGTTGATAATCAAAAAGTACAAAATATTCCTTATGATAAAAAAGGATATGAAATTAAGGTTTTTGACAATCCAAATGAGTTAGAACAATCTATAAAAGACAAGGCACAAAATACTGATAGTGGTATATCTAGAATGCTTGCTACTTTTGACTGGCAATATAAGACCAAACCTCCTGAAAATGAGGATTATTGGAGAGTGAAGGTCGGTAATTGGTCAATGCCATGGAATTATCAGTTTAAAGTAAGTAAAGAACAATCCAAATTACCATGGGTTGAACAAGAGCAATCAATAGATGAGATAGGATCAACATATACCATTCAAGGTTTAGATTTAAACTTCGCAGGAGTAATAATTGGACCTTCTGTAAAATATAGAAATGGTAAAATAGTTTTTGATGAACAGAGTAGTGCTAATAAAAAAGCTACACGTCGAAGAACCTTAGAAGATGGTTCAAAGCAGTATTTCTCAGAAACACTATTAAAAAATGAATTAAATGTTTTGTTAACACGTGGTGTAAATGGATTATATATTTATGCAGTAGATAATCAATTAAGAGAAGCACTTAAAAAAGCATCAAAAGGTGATAAAAATGAATGAAATAAAAGAATTACTAAAAGAAATCAATCAATTTAGAGACGAGCGTAACTGGAGACAATTTCACAATGAAAAAGATTTATCTTTATCGATAAGTTTAGAAGCAGCTGAACTACTTGAATTATTCCAATGGAAATCATCTGAAGAAGTAGTAGATACTAAACAAGAGAGATTAGCAGAAGAACTAGCAGATGTATTAATCTATAGTTATATGTTAGCGGATAATCTAGACTTTGATATTAATGAAATCATCCGTAAGAAATTAGTAAAAAATGCTGAAAAGTATCCACTAGACAAAAGTAAAGATAATAATACTAAATACAAAGATTTATAATTAAGTGGAACATCAGTTCAAAAGTAATTCGTGAAAGGGAATTTGAATTATTAGCTAATGATTGGCATGAAGCAATTAAAGATGACCAGGTAGAACCTAGTTCAATTGTGATATCTTCATTTTCATCAGTGTAAAAACAAATAAAATATTTAGTGAAATCCAAATTGCCTATTAATGTTAATAGTAAGAAAATAAATATGTAGGTGTATAAATCTATAGGGACTGTTCATACTTTTCAAGGATAAAAAGACAAAATGTTTACTTTGTAGTAGGTATTGGCAACAATTAAAATAGTGCTGTGAACTGTGGTCGTGTGAGAAACTTAACTAATTAGATGTAGCCGTTACAAGAATTGAAAACAGAATACTTTTATCAGTTAATAGATTCGATCAGTTCATCGAATTAACCTAAAAGAAGCCCTTCACAAGTATGAAGGGCTTCTTTAGATTAATATAATATATGTTTTTCTTTTTTAATCAGTTCTATAAAATCTGTCGCTGCAAATATGTGTTCTTCATCTTCACCATGTTTGCGAATAGAAAGGGTATTGTCTCTTACTTCATTATCTCCAATGACAATAGTATAGGGCACTTTCTTAATTTGAGATTGTCTAATTTTGTAACCCATTTTTTCATCACTGCTATCCTAGGTAATTAAAATACAGTTAGACTTTAACTGCATTTTAATTTGGTCTTCATAAGCTAAATATAATCTTTTGTTTATTGGTCTAATATTAACTTTTTGGGTGCTAACAATAATGGTAAATTGTCTGGAAAGAAATAATAGTAAGATTAAATTTTACGTATATATATAAGTTCTTTATAAAAAAACTAGTAATAATGAAAATAAAAAGTATATGAAGTGAAAAAATCACTTTAATATGTGTAGAAATATATTGCGCGGTGTATTATTATAAATATATGGTTTAAAATGTTTTATAAAAGAAAAAAATAGTTTTTTTATCTTTGAAAAAGGGGGGTGTAGATCATATTTAATTTTCCTGATTATTTCGATTTGGATGAGGTTAAAAAGCACAGTTACTATATGTCTAAATACTTTAATGATAAGGTAATGGACAATATGAGAGAGTTATATAAACAAGACAAAAAAAGATTGAATCAATTTCGTAAAGAATTACATATTAGAGGTATTGGATTTAAGGAAGAATTACAAAATAATTTTCTCAAAGGTATAGATTATAATGTGTATCCTTATATTAGCATTAGTGATAATAAAGATAGATATAAGTCTTTTCCTTTCGAACTATTTGGATTAACACAAATAGTGGCTGATTTAAAAATAAATTCAGATAAATTTTTTAGTTATGTACCAGTTAATGGTTTTGATAAATTTATAATACCCGAACGAAAAGAGTTATTTATATCAAAACTAAAAGAATATGGTTTTGATGTAATATATAAGCAAGAGAATATTATTGAAAAAAGATCACATAATGATCTAGATATATCTAATTATGTTCCTGATAAATTATTTTCACACTTCATTAAATATTGTGACAAGAATGACTATACTATTAATGAAATCGATGAGGCTTTAGTAGAATACAAAAATGCAAAAGGAACTAGAAAAAAAACATGGGAAAAGATATACCAATACTGTGTTGAAAATGAATTAATAAGAAATAAAAGTATCTCAAAATACAACTTTCATAATAAAGAAATAGATGCACTATTAAGTAGGTATAATAAAAGTTACTTGGAGTTTATGGATGTGTATTTTAGTGAAGACAATTTATTATCAAAAAGGCCATATTTATATGGACAAAGTGTAATATGGGAGATTTTTGAAAATAACAATGTTCAACATGAACATTATTTATTAAATCTTAATTCTAAATTGACAGAATTGAAAAACCATGTTAATTATGTATTTATTAAGGATATGACTATTTCTGACATTATAAATTTTTATGAGTTATCATATATATTTTTAAATGAAACAAGATTAGTAAAAGAATTAGGAACAGAATTTTATGATAAAGCAATTGTAGAAATACTTTTGGATTTTATAGAGAAATTACCTGATTTTACAAAAATTAAAGATGAGATTTTAAAAACAATATCTGAAAAAGAATTTAAAGTACTCAGAGATAGAAATAAAGGTAAAACCTTAGAAGAAATAGCTAAGGAAATTCAAGTTACGAGAGAAAGAGTAAGACAAATTGAAGCAAAAGCTAAACGTAATCTGAAAGAATCAAGTGAACTAAAAAAAATGATAAAGTTCATTCTATTTAAATTTAGAAAGAAATCTATCATCCAATTAGCTCAAATTATAAAATATTTAAGTATAGAATTAGAATATAACTTTATAATTGCTATTTTACTAGAAGAAAATTCTAAATATTTAGTAAACAATGAATATATGCTTTTGATTTCACATAAATTATATAGAAATATAAAAGATGAAATAGAATGGTATGTTGCAAATGGTAGTTTGGTGATACCTTTAAATGAATTAGAATATATATATGAAGAAAACATGGAATTCGCTACAAAATGGTTGAATGAATTTAATTATAAATTAGTAAATAATAATTTTGTTCAGTCTAATATAACAATTGTAGCGGCATTAGAGTATGTTATGTATTTGAACAAAGATAAAATATTTATAAATAATGATGAAGGATATCAAATTTTGAAGCATAAAGTCGAGACTTTATTTGATAAAGAAATTAATTCTAATCCAAGAGCATTATTCTCAAGAGTAGCAGATGCTAAAAATGTCATTTTAATAGACAGAAATGCTTATAAATATGAAAATTTTGAAGATATTGATGGAGAATTTTTAGTTGAAATTAAACAACTTGTAAATGAAGAACTTACACAAGGTCAGTATGCAGATCCTAGATTAATTTATAAGAATCATTCAAAATTAATGCAAGAGAACAATATCTATTCTTATTCACACTTGTATTCTATAATCAAAAATTTTTATTCAGAAGACTTTAAAGTTGGACATCAAAACACACTATATATTTATCCGAAGGAATCAAACAATTTAACTGTTGAAGACATATTAACTAAGTATTTGGATGAATGTCCAATTGTTTCGATTGATAAAGTATTAAAAGATTTAAAATGGAAACGAATTAAGTTAGAACAAATGATTCCAAGACTCACCAACGTAATACTTAATGGTAATCAAGAAATCATTTTGATTAAAGGTATAGAAGAAGAAGAAGATTACGATGTGCTGTATAATTTAGTGAATAATGAAGTAGCAAAGGGCTATCTAATCACAGCAGACTTGTATATTATGGTTGCTTTTGATGAAAAGTTATCTGTATTGATAAATAAATATAATATTAAAGATCTTCATAGTTTTGCGCAATTTGTAAAATCTAAATTTATGTATATGATGGGGCATTCACAATTTTTATATAGTAAATATACAGAGTATAGAAATATAGAAGATATAATAGTATCTAAATTGCCTCAAATGATTACCACAAAAGAATTGCGGAATTTTGTTGTTGAAAAAGGATATTCAGAACAAAGGTATTATAAAATGAAAAACATATTAGTCGATGAAAATAAAATAATCCCATATAACAATGATATTTTTCTGAATCTTGAAAAATTTAACCTTTCGTCAAATATAGAAAATAATTTATTGGAGATATTAAAAGTTAAATTAGACGAAAATATATATTTAACTAAGAATCAGCTTCAAAAAATAAATGTTGAGATTAATGAGTCGCTTATGGCAACACCTGAAATAATAGCGCATATTGCAAAAGTAAATGGTTATCATTTACTTGAGGCATATTATGGTTCTACTTATGAATTACCTATTATAACTAACAAATTCAAATCTTATTCCGAACTTGTTTACACAATTATAAAAAAAGACTTTAAAGGGATATATAGTGAAGAAAAATTATTATCCTTTTTAAAATTAAGAGGATTAGTAACTGAAAATTCAGATCAAATATATTTCACAATTAAAGAAAGTGACTATTTCACTTTTGACAATGTAGGTTTTTTTAACTTAAATGAAAGAGGTGTGTAAATGCTCGATAGTTTAACGTTCAAATTACAATATAGGTCAAGTCACGATAACTTGTTTGAACATTTTTATAAACCTTGTTTAAATAAGGCAGTTAAGTATGATAGGGCATCAGGATATTTCACAAGTGAGAGTTTGAAATTATTAGCTGAAGGTTTAGACGTTTTTCTATTGAATGGTGGACAAATTAGAATTGTAGCTAATCCTAATTTATCACAAAAAGATATTGAAGCCATTGAAAAAGGGCATGCTGCTCGTGAGAGTGTGATTGAAAGACATCTATTAAAAGAAATTGAATTAAGTTATAAAACAATTGAAGATGATACACTCAATGTTTTATCTTGGTTAATTTATAGAGGACAATTAGATATTAAAATTGCTTTTGCTACTAATGGTTCAATATATCACGAAAAATTTGGAATTTTCACTGATCAAAATAATAATTCAATTGCATTTTCAGGTTCTGCTAATGAAACATATAATGGATTAAGTCAAAATTTTGAAAAAATTGATGTTTATTCAAATGAGCAAGATAAACATAGAATTGATAATGCAATAGTTGATTTTGAAAAGTTATGGTCAAATGAAACTAATGAATTAAAAGTAATAAATTTACCAGAAACTATAAGAAAAAAAATGATTGAATATAAATCTTCGGAACCACCACTTGCCTTAAAAAATAAAAAATTAGAAGCAAATGAAAGAAAAATTGAACCTAGAAAATATCAAAAAGAAGCAATCAATAGTTGGGAAACAGCTGGATACAAAGGGATATTAGAAATGGCTACAGGAACAGGTAAAACGATAACTAGTCTATTAGCTGCAAAATCTTATAATGAAACAGTGAAAACTTGTGTGACTGTTATAGTAGTACCATTTCAGCATTTAGTGAACCAATGGGAAAAAGATATAAATTTTATTTTAAGAACAGATGTAGTTAAATGTATGGGTTCTCAATCTTCGTGGATAAACAAAACTAAAGAAATGGTTCAAGAGTATAATTTAGGACTTATTGATCAATTTACAGTTGTGACGACTTATAAAACTGCAACGTCAGCTCATTTTAAAAACCTGTTTAGAAAATTGAACGATTCGGCAATGCTAATTACAGATGAATGTCATTACATAACTTTTAAAGGATTCAAAGATTTTCCATTTGAAAAATTCGATGCTCGATTAGGTCTGTCAGCGACGCCAGATCGTTGGTGGGATGAAGAAGGGACCGCATATATGAAAAAATCAGTTGGAGAAGTAGTCTATGAATATACTTTAGATCAAGCTATTAGTAATGAAAAATTAACGAAATATGATTATTATCCACATCTTGTCGAATTTACAGAATCAGAAATGCAAGAATATAATAAAATTACGCAACAAATTATTAATAATTTAAATAAAGATGATGCTGACACCAAAGAAAAATTAGAGATTTTATTTAGAAAAAGATCTAATTTAATCAATAAGGCTAGTAATAAGATAAATGCTTTCTTGCAAGATTTTAAAGCAGAGGACCTTTCTAAAATCTCTCATACACTAGTTTATTGTGCGCCTGGGGATATAGAAATGATTGTGAAATCAATTTCAGATTTAGGTGTAAAAGTTTCTAAATTTAATTCGGATGTTAAGAATAGAGATAGAGAAAAGTTGCTAACTATGTTTGAACAAGCACAAATACAAGTTTTAGTTGCTATTAAATGTTTAGATGAGGGTGTGGATGTGCCTGCAACTAAAACAGCATATTTTTTAGCAAGTACATCTAATCCTAGAGAATTTGTACAAAGACGTGGACGAATTCTTCGAAAACATAAAGGGAAAACTTTTGCGATAATACATGATTATATTGTATTACCAATTGGATTAACTTATGATGATTTTTATAAAATTGCAGTAAAGGAATTACCTAGATTTTCTGAATTTAATGATAGTGCGGTAAATACAACACAAAATAAATTAGAGATGAGTAAAGTATTAGAAGATTATAATTTAACCCTCTTAATGTATAAAAAACCGTGGGATGTATATAAAGAAACGAAGGAGTTGTATGATAATGACAGCATTAAATAATGAATTAAGTAAAAGATTATCAAATTTGGACGATGAGTATGAAACATTATTAAGACCATTGCTTAATGATTTAGCAAGTGCGAATACAAGTACAGAAGAAACATTAGCTAAAGATAAGTTCAAAAAACACTTGAGTGAATTTGTCAAAGAAAGAGATGAACAATAATATGAAACTTATTAAAATGGATTTAGAAAATTTCAGACAATATTATGGTAAGCAGTCTATTGAATTTGCATATCAAGGCGACCAAAATACTACTATCCTTTTTGGGGAGAACGGTAAAGGGAAAACAGGCATATACAGAGCGATTATGTTTGTGTTATTTGGTTCAAAGAAAATATCTCAAGATGCAGCGAATGAAAATATACATTTGACAAATTTTAAAGTTATTGATGATACTTCGGGGCCAGCTCAGTCTTCTGTTACATTAAAATTTGAGCATGAAAATAATGTGTATGAAATCAAAAGAGTGATGAGAGCTATAAAAATATCTTCAAATTCAATTCAAGAACAAGAAGGGGATGTAAGTCTCCTTGAGATTGATGCAAAAACTGGGAACGTCAAAGCGAATGCTTTATCTGACAAACAAGAAATTAATATAAAAATAAATAAAATTATTAATGAAGATATTAAAGATTTCTTTTTATTTGACGCTGAAAAAATAGATACTATAGCAAAAGCAGATTCTAACGTGAGAAAAGAAGTTAAAAATGCAATATTTAGTTTGCTACAATTAGATAAAATTGAAACTGCTAAATCATTTGTGAAGGATATTAGTAAAGTTGTTCGTCATCGCTTGTCAGAAGGTATGAAAGATGGTAACGCGAACCAAATATCAAAGAAAATGAGTGATATTGATATAGAGACGGAAGAAATCAAAAGCATACTAGTTAAAATAGATGAAGATAAACAAGTAATGGATGAAATGATCGCAAAGCATTCATTAACACTAGAAAAAAACAAACATATTGTTGAGACAAAAAATAGAATTAAAGAAAAAGAAGATCAAATAGAATTATTGCAAAATCAATTAGAGAATAATAAGACACAACTGAGTCGCAGTTTATTTGAGGTTGGTCCATCTTTATTATTGGAGGGCTTCCTAGATGAAAACAAAAATTATTTTGATAATTTTTTAGGTGATAATAAAGTAAGCATACCAAAAGAAATTTTGAACTTATCATTATTAAACGATAAGTGTATCGTTTGTGATAATGATTTAAAAGAACATGAACAAAACAAGAAATACATTGAGTCTTTACTAGAAACATATAAACACTCTGAATCATATGAACTAGCAAGAAATTTATTAAAAGAAGCAAAAGATAGTTTAGATGAGCATAAAAAAAGTGAACAAGATTTTAATAGTAATTTAAAGAGTTATAAAACTTTGAGTAACCAAATTTCAAAAGAAGTAGATTCTATTAAAGACTTTAAAGATGATATTGCTAATTCAGCTAAAAATTCTGTCGATTTAGCAGATATTCAAAGTATGATAGAACAAGAGGAAGCGAAAAAGGAAAATGCTATTAGAGAAATCGCACTTAAAGAAAATAAACTTGAAGAATTAGACGTGCAAAAAGAAGAACTTGAAAAGCAATATCAAGAACTTTTGAAAAAGGAAAGTAGAAATGAATTTGATCAATCACAGTTACAAATGTTGGTAACACTTGAACATGAATTAAAAGATATTTCAAAAACATTTAGCGAAGATGTAAGAAGTTTACTAGGTAAATATACATCTGATATTTTCAAAAAGTTAATAGATAAAAAAGATATCGAGGTTATTAATAATGTTGAAATAGATGCACATTTCCAAATTGTTGCCTTTAATAATAATGGATATAAAATAACTCAAGATATTTCACAAGGACAAAGACAGATACTCTCCCTTTCTTTTATAACTGCATTAGCTAAATTAGCAGTTAGAGAAGATTCTGTTGATAAAATTGACTACCCACTATTTATGGATTCTCCATTTAATAGATTGAGTGGAATGAACAGAGATAATTTAATTGAAAAGATACCAAATTTAACAGCACAGTGGATACTACTTGTTACAGATACTGAATTAACTCCGAGTGAAGAAAAAGTGTTTAAATCGACAAATCGTTTAGGGCGATGGTATAGAATAAATCAATTAGACATACATCACTCTGAAATTGAAGCTGTAGATTTAAATGAAACAATGTCTACTAGAGGAGGGCTTTAAATGGGTATATTAAAAGATAATCAAATGATATTTTTTACCGACAGTAAATATAATGATGTTTTTGATACTTTTAACAAAAAAGAATCAAAAAACAAAATAGAAATTAAGCAACTATATATACTGGCTGCAGCAGTAGGATTTAAAAATTCAAAACGTGTTCAAATTGAAAATAAAGGTAAAGAAACAAGAACTAGTTATTTATCATATAAAGAAGAAGCATTATTACTTAATATGGTTTTTGCTGATAGTGAAATAGATAATAATATTGATGAAATTGTAAATTTAAATAATAAAATGAAAATTAAAAATATAATCGATGAATATGCAAATGGAGGATTAGAACTAATTGTTGAAAGTGGATTATCTCATAGATGGAATGGCGAGTTTCTTAACAATGAAGATGGAAATTTAACATTTGATTTATCAAAGTATATACTTTCTGAAGTTCAAAATATACCATTTTAATCAATGTGGATTTTAAATGTTTAAATTTAAAACAAAGCATTTTCGACAATAAATCGCAATGGTTATTGTGTATCTGTTAGTTATTTTTACATTAGTATATATAAAGAATAAGAACTATCAGTTTCAAAAAAATAATTTATATGCCCATAATATATTAATTTTGATAAAAATTACGATATACTGTACTAGTTATCTGCGAAGAAATGGGAAAAGAATAAACATTAAAAATCAAAGACATAGAACTGCTAAAATACAACCTCCCCTATTCAATAATGATTAGGGGGATTGTTGTATTTATTGAATTTATAGTTATTAAATTTGTTGCTTGGCGCTATTAAAATATTGAAACATCTCATACCAGGATGTTTCAATATTTTAATTTAATCCAAAAAGTCCACTGCGTCCTAATATATAGATATCTGGTCCAGCTTTTTGAATCTTTTCAAATGTATTTTTATTCTATGACCCATCCATTTCAATAAGATAATTGTAGTTATTATTATCTCTAAGAATACGTAACGCTCGTATTTTTTCTAATGTATTATCAATGAATTTTTCACCTGCAAAACCTGGATCAACAGTCATAATCGTTATTTTATCGACTAAATCTATATAGGGCATGATGATATCAATTTTAGTTTCTGGATTTAATACTACTCCAAATTTTAAATCTGCGTTGTGCACTTGATTGATTAAACGATAAGCAATGCCGTTCATAACTTCTGCGTGTACACATATAAATTCACTTTTAATTTTTATTAACTGATCTATCCATTGCGTTGGATGCGTGACCATTAAATGTGTAGAAATTGGTACGGAAGAAATTTTTTAACTTGTTCAATAAACCATGGTGACAACGTAATGTTTGGAACATAGTGTCCGTCCATAATATCTATATGATACGAATCTACATGTTGATCTAAGAAAGTGATTTGTTCTTTAAATTTATCTAAATCCATCGTCATTAATGACGGCGAAAATTGTGCTTTAACCATAAATGTCCCTCCTCAAGAAATTTTTAGTTCATTTAAATCTATATCGTCTTCTTCTGTTTCTTCTTATATATCATTGGATTCATCGATCGGTTTTTTTAGAATAGTGAGTACTAATGCAGTAACAATTACGGTATGGAGATATTGCATTCGCACATGAACTAAACTCAATATTTAAAAATACGAAAATTAAATTAACATATGAGGCAAAATTTGAAGATTGGTTGACGTCACATGCTGCTTCAATTTTACCAATCAACATGCTTTTTATTCTAAAACAAAGTAAAAAACATCACACGGATGCTTTAATCAAAGAAACAATAGCTGCTTTTAATGAAATGTATCAATTGTTGGAACATCAAGGTCATCGTATTAGACCGAAAGCACAGACTATTATTTTTAAAAAATTTAAAGGTTTATCCTATATATTATTGAAAGTAGTTATGAACATTGGACTTATTGATCAAACACAAGGTTCATTTAAAGAGCTTGAAGCAATTTATAACGATATTAAAGTGCTAAATCAAGATACTGCCTTGACTACACGTCATCTAGATAATCTATTTGAGAAAAATAAATCTGTCAGTGAAAACAACTAAAATCACCGAAGCTAAAATGAAATGTATCCTAAGGTAACGTATGCTACTTCACTATTCTAAAACACACTCTTAGTAGTATTCGAAAATATAGCAAGTAAAAAAGGTAGTATAGAAAAATAAAGTCTAACCCTGCCAATCTATTTCAGATATTGCAGGGTTAGACTTTATTTTATATTTTTGATTACTTCTTGACGAAGTTTGCCTCTTAATTCTGCCATGGTATTAAGGTGATATTTTTTATAATCTCCTGAATCAATTCTGAAAGCATGTACTCCTAAAATTTCATTTTTGCTATTTAAAATTGATCCACCAGAAGACCCTGGTTCAGCCATCATTTGATAATAACCCATTGGATTTACATTTCGAGCCATGAGTGAATATTTACCTTTTGAATGATACATAGTACCCATTGGATCTTTTTTATATTTTCCAGTTGGTAAACCGTAATGATATAAGTGAATAGGTGTATTGGATTTGATATTTGTAATCGATTTTTCAGGAGCAATTTTACGTATCTTCATATATTTTGAAATATCTTCATTTGTATACACTAAAGCAACATCGCCATATTGTAACATTTTGACACCAGTTATTTGGAGAGAGCGCGCCACTTTTGAACCTTCTTGTAATAAGTTTATTCTTAAATTTTGTGTTGATGAAGGTGTCATCGGTTTATGTACTTGTTGATTATTGGTGACATGGTTCGCTGTTATTATTGTATGTTTGCCAATTGCAGTTCCAGTGCCATAAGTTAACGCTTTTGCTGTAGGATTCCAATTGAATACAGTTGCAATATTAGCTGCTTTTGCATTTGTATGTTCTAAAGTAACGCCTTTATTACCTGAAGCTTTCATAATTTTTAATGCATCATTGATACCAGAAGCACTGGTTGTTTGACCGAAGTCTCGAACATTATCACTACCAGGTATCTTGGATGACCATCGTTTTGGCGCTTGATTATAGTAGTTAGGGTTTGTCTGTTTTTTTTTGCTTGATTTTGGCGTAACTTTTACACTTTTAGATGCCTTTGCTTTTTTTATTTGTGTGTTTGATGGTTTGTTTTTTACAGTTGCTGATAATATTTGTGGTTTTTGAATTTTAGTTTGATTGTGTTTTGGTGATGGTTCCACTGGACTTTTCTTAAACTTCGTTACTTTACTAGAAGTTGATAGTACCTGTGGCTTCTTCGCTGTTACTTTGCTAGATTTTTGCCCGGTTTTATTAAGTTTAGTTGATTGAACTTGCGTTTTTACCTGCTTAAATTGTCTTGGTAAAGTATATATTTTTTTCTTTTCACTTTTGATTGCTTTCACATTAGTATTTGTATTATTTTTGGTTATTGTATTCGATTGTACGAGTGTTTTGTGGTTTTGTATGGGTTGTGTTATTGTTTGTAGTTTTTTAGACTTTAGTATCTGTGATGCAGGTTGTGCTTTTTGATTTACAGCTTTTTTAGAAGATGAATAAATACTATTGTTTTTAACGATATTTTTGGCAACTTGTTTCTTATTGTTATGGTCCAATAAGTTATTTTGATTAAATTTGGTATCCTTTGTTTGAATTGAATTGTTTTTAGTTAATTTATAGTTGGCTGCATGGTACTCATTAGTAGTCGTTTCAGCTGCTTGTAATTTAGTCATATGAAATGTCATTATGAATACAATTGCCATTAATAATGATATAAAGTGGTAAACATATTTATATAAACTTTTGTTCACTTAACCTGTCCCCTTACTGTTATTTGTGTAAAAAGTTAACGCTAACGTATTTATTCAATATTATATACATGTGCTATTTAGTATAGCAATATATTTTTCAAGTCAAAATAAAGAAAATTTTTAAAGTTTTAGATTCACGGTATTTTTTAATAATAAAAATAATGATATATCAGAGATTAGTAGGATGAAATATGCAAAAGAGAAATGATTTTATAGTTAAATTATTAGAAAAAGCATCGATCCAAAACGGAATGCGTGTACTGGACGTAGGTTGCGCTACGGGCGAGGTTACTCAAATTGTTGCCAATAAAGTTGGTGACCAAGGTGAAGTAATTGGTGTGGATATGAACCAAGATATGCTTCATATGGCTGAGGAAAATAATCAATTTGAGAATGTAAAATATATTAAAGGTGATATTTATAATTTGCCTAAAGACATTAGCAAGTTTGATGCAATTGTGGGTAGAAGAGTTTTGATGTATTTACCAGGTGCATATAAAGCTTTAAATGTATTGAAAGGTCATTTGAAACCTAATGGTATATTCTGTTTTCAAGAAAGTGATGCTATTAATGGCGGTGTAGGCGCAGATAATTTACCAATGCATCAAAAAGCGATTCAACTAGTATGGGAAACTGTAGAAAGTGAAGGTGGCGATATTCATATTGGCCAAAAACTTTATACATTATTTCAAAAAGTAGGCGTAGTGCCTGTAGAATTTATCGCAGAAGCAGTGATTCAAACCTCAGACGATAATGATTTGAAGTGGCTTATAGATATCATGGCTACCAGAATGAAAGAACGTCAGGTAGTTAAATCATCTTTTTCTATTGAACAATTTTTAAATGATCTAACAAATGAATCTGAAAAGCATCACAGTGCTTTTATAAGAGATATGGCATTTGGCATTTGCGGTAGGATTTGATGAATCAGCACTTTAAATGATAAATAATAGGAAAAGTTTCTAAGAAAAATTAATAGCAACAGTGAGTATATTTGAAAAGTCTTTACAATAGATGAATGATAATAAGGAGCGGGGTCATTCACTGTAACTATAGGCTTATACAAGCGTTAGGTAACTATGCGGTTTGTCTGAAGTTAGACTGAACGTAGGATAATGTGCAATAAAAAAAGCTAATTTCATACAAGGTGAAATTAGCATGTAAGTTATCATTCCATAAAGTTGATCAAACAATTTTTCGACATTAATTTCTTGTTGCGAGTAATATACAATGTTATAAATATCTTTCTTTTCAATTAGGTGATTTTTCATGCGATGAAATCCTTTCATGATGTCCAATTTTAAGCAAAAACAGTAATACAATTAATAAAATAAATGATGGTAACCAAACAAAATTTAAATTCAATATGCTTAAATAAATACATAGCGCAAGAATAGGGAGACCTAAAGCATTTCCCAGGGAATAAATGTGTTTTACGGTATGGCTCGCATAGGCTGTAACAATCATTTTTCTGAAAATAATTCTAGCACCACCAAAAGTTAAACCGAATAGTAACATTAAAACTAATTTAAATAAGAGTATATCTTCTAATACATACCATGAGATAGTGATTACAATACTGAGGATGAATAATAAATGCATCCACTTACTTGAAATAAATTTACTAAATAGTACACCAATGATAGCCATGCCTATACCTAAAACACTGTCTAATAGCGCGACTTCATGAACTTCACCGCCTTTATAAGTTGTAAGCGTAGGTAGCATAAAGTTAATCGTTCCCAATATTGGCCACATCAGCATGCTCATAAAATAATGTATTAATTTTACAGATGACTTGGGTGGAGATGATTCGTTTATAGAGGTAAGATGCATCATCTTATTTCTACTTCTAATTGCTAAGCAAAGAATTAGGTAGGCTAAACAGATAAAACGGTATAATGCAGTAATTATTAAATAATTAGTCATGATGCGCATCACTACAATCAAAAATTTTAGATGCCAGTTCATTGGCTTTATGAATATGTTTGAAAGTTTTTGTAGTCGATAATTCAGGCCAGCTAAACTGCACAAGTCCTTCACGACTGCTCCAATTTTCAGGATTGGTTACATTGTCTCCAATCCCCTTTAATAAATTTACTTTTTTTATTTCAGAATCATTGGCTATATCACGATAGTTAATATTTTGTATCTTACCTTTTTTAGCTTTCATAAAAGCGATAGCAGACGTACGTTTTGGTGTGAATATATCTGCTGATTTAACTTTATTATTAATGTACATAGAAATATGGAGTTGATAAGGGTTCATATCATAAGCATTTTCAACTAAGTCCATTATAACGTCACCACCAGGTCTAGCAGCAGCTTCTATGACATAGAGTTGGTCGCCTTTGATTTTTATTTCCACATGAGCAACGCCTCGCGTAATACCTAAAGTCTGACACGTGCGGATTGCAAGGTTTTTAATATCTTCATTTTTATATCTGTGACTTGGGACTAAATGACCCATTTCAGTAAACCATGGTCTGGGAGATAAATATTTTTCGGTAACTGTAATGACCTCATAAAAATGATGACCACACAACACTTCAACTGAAACTTCGTCATCACTATCAATAAATGTTTCAATCAGAAATTTATTTTTAGATACATGAAAGGTATCAGCATAAGTCTCCATAATTTGTTTCGATTTTCTATAGGCATCCATGCATTCTTTTTCGTTATTTGCTAAGTAAACCCCATCACTGCCTCCAAAATCCATTGGTTTTATAATTACTGGGAAAGTAAATTCTTTGATACATTCTTTCAATTCTGTTGCATCATTAAATTGTATCGACTTTGCTGTAGGAATGTTTGCTTTTTCAAATAAGGATTTCATGATGTGCTTGTTTCTGCAAGCTTTAATAACCTTTGGTTCCAGGTAAGGCAAACCGTAGTCTCGATTTAATTGATTAGCTACTTCTAATGTCCAATCATTTAAGGGGACGATGCTTTTTGGTTCGTACCCCTGAATTTGATAATATGCTATCTCTTTCTTTATCTCTTCATAGCTTAAAGGATTGGCATCAATGCAAAAATCAAAATACGCATTGTACTTATATTTTGCATTTTGAATTGCTGTTCATATTTGAAAATCACCGATTGCTTTGCCACCAGCGTAAGCACGTTCTCTTAAAAACTAATCTGCACCTAATAACAATAGATATTCTGTCATATGAGCTTCCTAATTTTTATGAAATGATTAATATATAAAAATAATACTATATAAAATTATATTTGGAATATAGTTGGAATGAATTTTGGGAAATATGAATTTTATTAATTTGAGTATTTTGAATTGGTTTGAGAGAAGTGTAATGAAATTCGAAGCATGATTAAGAAGATTGGAAATATAAAAAAAGACTAATTCGCTCAAGCGAATTAGTCTTTTTACAATTAAGAGTGGGGGTCGTTCTAAACTCTCAATTGAAGCCCTACAATTGTTAGTTGTTTTTAATATTCGATATTCGGTGCTTTATTCACGTGTTTTTGATAACGTTTTAAAGCGCAAAAACCGATAGCGCCGATTACTGAAACTACTAATAGTTTTTTCATTTTTTTCACAATCCTTTAAAATTATTATGCATTAAACTACTATTTACTATAATAGTTTAGGTTTAAGCTTTTAGAAGTTTGTTGACGTGTACGTCTCATTAAATCAGGATCTTCAATTAATGATTGACCATAAGATGGAATCATTTTTTTGATTTTTGGTGTCCATTCTGATTTATATTCAGGGAAGTTTTTCTCTAATACTTCTAATGCAACTGATACTGAAGTAGAAGCCCCTGGAGATTCACCTAATAATGCAATTACAGTATGATCTTCAGAATTAACCACTTCTGTACCGAATTGGATAAAGCCTTTACCGTTTTCAGGTGTATCTTTGATTACTTGAACACGTTTACCAGCATTGTATAATTGCCAGTCTTCGTCACGTGCTTCTGGGTAGAATGTACGAAGATGGTTCATAGTACCTTCTTTAGTCATCAAGATTTGATCAATTGAATATTTAATTAATGGTAAGTTTTTAACTGCTGATGCTAATAAAGTTGTGATGTTATATGGTTTAACAGATTTAAATAAATCTAAATTAGAACCTTGTTTAAGGAATTTAGGTCCAATACTAGCGAATGGTCCAAATAGTAATGTACGTTCACCATCAATATAACGTGTATCTAAGTGAGGTACAGTCATTGGTGGTGTACCTTGAGGTTCTTTACCGTATACTTTAGCATCATGTGCTTGTATAACATCTGGATTTGTACAGATTAAGAATTGACCAGTGATTGGGAATCCACCTAAGTGTTTACTTTCAGGAATACCTGTTTTTTGTAATAGTGGAATTGCGCCACCACCTGCACCAATAAATACATAATCAGCTAGTTGTGTTTCTACACTACCACTGTTACGTTGACGTACTTTAACTTCCCATTTACCGTCTTTACGTTGGTTAAAGTCCATTACTTCGTGGTTGTATTGAACATCTACATTAGGTTGTTTTTCTAAGTTTTTGGCCATTTTACGAGTAAGTTCACCAAAGTTTACGTCAGAACCTTCATCAATTTTACTAGCTGCCATAATGTCACCTGCACTATGACCTTGCATCATTAATGGAATCCATTTTCTCATTTGTTCAATATCTTCTGTATATTCAATATTGTCGAACATTGGGAATTCTTTCATAGCTTCATAACGATCTTTTAAAAATTGAACATTATTTTTACCTCTTACAAAGCTAATGTGTGGTAGCGGACGAATAAATTCTTCAGGGTTACTGATTGTTTTGTTTTGAACTAAATGACTCCAAAATTGTTTTGATAATTCAAATTGTTCATTAATCTCTTTCGCTTGCTCAATGTTAATTGAACCATCTGGTTGTCTAACTGTATAATTCAATTCACATAAAGCAGCGTGTCCTGTACCAGCGTTATGACGCTCGTGAGAACTTTCATCACCTGGACGATCTAAACGCTCGTATAATTTAATATCCCATTCTGGTGCTAATTCTTTAATCATTGTACCGAATGTAGTACTTAATACCCCAGCGCCAATTATTACAACGCTTTTTGACTCTTTGTTAGTAGCCATTATCTAATCACCTTTCCTTATCTCTACTTGCAACTATAGTATAATACTAAATCACCTATCATTAAAATACATATTTTTTATAGGTGCCATTCTAATATGGAATCTTTTTTATTTCTACTATTAAAACATAGAGAGAAATAAATTTTTTAAATATCTTTTTTGTTATTCTATTGATGTATAACTTCATTTAAACAGAAAATTTACAAACATTCCATAATATAGCATTGCTAATTAAATATAGAAAAATTATAGTTCTATGTAATTTTACCCCGATCAATCTTCAACAAACACAACTATTAAAATATATGTACATTTATTTATGCACGCACGCGTGTAAGTACTAAATAAGAGAGTTTAATTTTTCAAGTATCAATATATGAGCAACTGGAAAGATAATAGCTATTTTAAAAACTTCCTATATAATAGTTATCCATATACACGCAAATTATCCAACTTTCACATGTTCTAACCATTACTTTTTTCTATGGGTTAGATAGATAATATGTATTTTATATATATGTTGCAGCGTTTTATAATAAGTATGTAATCAATTTACAGCGCAAATCATTCGTTATGACATGCCATGGTATAGGACTAAATGTGAACAGCGCTAATTTAGAGTATTAAATATGAATTTTTCATAATAATGTAATGAGATTAAATTTTTAATACATTGTTAAGTGAATAATTTAAATTGCTTGCAATGATTAATGATTTTTTGCATTAAATGTTGAAAGGGAATGAATGTAAAATGGCTGACAAAAATTATACAGCAGCAAATATGGTAATAAATACTTTGAAAAATAATGGTGTGGAATATGTATTCGGTATCCCAGGTGCTAAAATCGATTATTTATTCAATGCACTTGAAGATGATGGCCCAGAACTTATTGTAACGCGTCATGAGCAAAACGCGGCAATGATGGCACAAGGTATTGGACGCTTAACAGGTAAACCAGGTGTTGCCTTAGTAACAAGTGGCCCAGGGGTAAGTAATTTAACGACTGGACTTTTAACAGCGACATCAGAAGGAGACCCTGTATTAGCATTAGGTGGCCAAGTTAAACGTAACGATTTATTACGTCTAACACACCAAAGTATTGATAATGCAGCATTATTAAAATCTTCAACAAAATATAGTGAAGAAGTTCAAGATCCAGAGTCATTATCAGAAGTTATGACAAATGCGATGAGAACTGCAACTTCAGGTAAAAATGGCGCAAGTTTCATAAGCATACCGCAAGATGTTATTTCTGCACCGGTTGAATCACAAGCGATTGCACTTTGCCAAAAACCTAGCTTAGGTGTGCCAAGTGAACAAAATGTTAATGAAGTAATTGAAGCGATTAAAAACGCGAAATTCCCTGTATTATTAGCAGGTATGAGAAGTTCAAGTTCAGACGAAACGAATGCAATCCGTAAATTAGTTGAAAAAACAAATTTACCAGTTGTAGAAACATTCCAAGGCGCGGGTGTGATTAGTCGTGAACTAGAATCCCATTTCTTTGGTCGTGTTGGTTTATTCCGTAACCAAGTCGGTGACGAATTATTAAGAAAAAGTGACCTCGTTGTTACGATTGGTTATGATCCAATTGAATATGAAGCGAGCAATTGGAATAAAGAATTAGATACTAAAATTATTAATATAGATGAAATTCAAGCGGAAATTACAAATCATATGCAACCAGCAAAAGAATTGGTTGGTAATATTGCTGGCACAATCGAACTTATTTCTGACAAAGTCGATGAACCTTTTATCAGTCAAAAACATTTAGACGAATTAGAAACTTTAAGAGCGCATATACTTGAATCAACTGGTATCAAACCAACACATGAAGATGGCGTGTTACACCCAGTTGAAGTCATTAAGTCAATGCAAAAAGTATTATCAGATGATACAACAGTAACTGTAGACGTAGGTAGTCACTATATTTGGATGGCACGTAAATTTAGAAGTTACAATCCAAGACACTTGCTATTCAGTAATGGTATGCAAACGTTAGGTGTTGCGTTACCATGGGCTATTTCAGCTGCTTTAGTACGTCCTAATACACAAGTTGTATCCGTTGCTGGTGATGGTGGTTTCTTATTCTCAGCACAAGACTTAGAAACTGCTGTACGTAAAAATCTTAATATCATTCAATTAATTTGGAATGACGGTAAATATAACATGGTTGAATTCCAAGAAGAAATGAAATATGAACGTAGTTCAGGTGTAGACTTTGGTTCAGTAGACTTCGTTAAATATGCTGAATCATTTGGTGCTAAAGGCTTACGTGTAACAAATCAAGAAGAATTAGAAGCGGCAATTAAAGAGGGATACGAAACTGAAGGACCAGTATTAATTGATATCCCAGTGAATTACAAAGATAATGTCAAACTTTCAACAAATATGTTACCTGACGCTTTTAACTAATATCGAATCAAACGGCGAAAATGATTAATTATTTATCAAAATAGGAGTGAATAAAGTTATGACTAACGTACTATATCAACACGGCACACTAGGTACATTGATGGCAGGCCTTTTACAAGGTACTGCTTCAATCAATAATTTATTAGAACATGGAGACATTGGCATTGCGACTTTAACAGGTTCAGATGGTGAAGTGATTATCGTTGATGGTAAAGCTTATCATGCCAATGAACATAAAGAATTTGTAGAATTGAAAGGTGATGAATTATCACCATATGCAACCGTATCAAGATTTACACCTGATAAAACGTATAGCACAAGCAATAAATCTTTAGCAGAAGTTTATGATGAAGTTAAAGAAAAAATGTTAAGTGAAAATTTATTTTCTGCTGTTAAAATTTCAGGAACATTTAAAAAAATGCATGTACGTATGATGCCAGGACAAGAGCCACCATATACAAGATTGATTAACTCAGCGAATAGACAACCTGAACAAATTGAAGAAAATATCAAAGGTTCTATTGTAGGCTTCTTTACACCAGAATTATTCCATGGTATTGGTTCAGCAGGTTTCCATGTTCATTTCGCTAATGATGACCGTAATTTTGGCGGACACGTATTGGATTTTGAAGTTTCAGATGTTACGGTAGAAATTCAAAACTTTGAAACATTTGAACAACATTTTGCAGTCGATGATGAAGCATTTACAAATACGGATATTGACTACAAAGATATTGCAAAAGAAATAAGACAAGCAGAATAAAGGAGTAGCGAGCAAATATGTTAGTTGAAAGTTTTAACCCTTTTAATAATCTGCTACTTTCAAGTATTGTAGCCGCAATACCAATTATATTATTTTTATTATGTTTGACTGTATTTAAAATGAAAGGTGTTTATGCAGCAATTACAACGTTAATCGTTACAATTATTGTTGCTATGGCTTTCTTTAAATTACCAGGAAGTATTGCAGGCGGCGCTACTTTAGAGGGCTTTTATCAAGGGATTATCCCAATAGGCTTTATTGTAATCATGGCAGTTTGGTTATATAAAATTGCTACAAAAAGCGGCCAATTTGCTATTGTTCAAGATAGTATCGCGAGTGTCTCACGAGACCAACGTGTTCAATTATTATTGATTGGCTTTGTATTTAATGGATTTTTAGAAGGTGCTGCAGGCTTTGGCGTACCTATTGCCATTTGTGCGGTACTATTAACACAATTAGGTTTTAAACCTTTGCAAGCTGCGATGTATTGTTTAGTAAGTAATGCAGCAGCAGGTGCTTATGGTGCGGTAGGTATACCGATTGCTATCGTGGATACTTTGAATTTGCCAGGTGGTGTAACAACATCTCAAGTAGCGTTAATTGGTAATTTAACGTTAGGTTTTATTAGTTTCGTTGTGCCATTTTTATTAATGTATATTATGGATGGCTTTAAAGGTGTGAAAGAAACTTTCCCAGCCACTTTAGTTGTGGCAGTTACTTTCACAGTTTTACAAGTGCTTATTGCAGCTTTTGCTGGACCAGAGTTGGCTGATATTATCCCTGGCCTTGTAGCAATGATTGCATTAGCATTGTTCTCAAGAAAATGGCAACCTAAAAATATTTTCAGAATTAATAAAGATGAAAAAGCAGATGCCGTGCCTAAACATTCTATTGGACACATCACTTATGCATGGAGCCCGTTTATCATTTTAACGATTGTTGTGATGATCTGGAGCTTACCAGCATTTAAAGGTTTATTTGAAAAAGGTGGTGCCCTAAGTGCACTTGTTGTGAACTTTAATGTGCCGGGTACGATGAATGCTGTGACTAATAAACCGAATGAACTGACATTCAATTTCTTTGCTCAAACAGGTACAGCGATTTTAATTACAGCGATCATTACAATTATTATTGCGAAAAATATGAGCTTTAAAACGGCTGGTCATTTACTGGGTCTCACAGTTAAAGAATTATGGATTTCAGTGTTAACCATTTGTTTCATTTTAGCAGTATCTAAAATTACAACATATGGTGGATTAAGTAATGCTATGGGACAAGGCATATCTAAAACAGGCGCTGCCTTCCCATTATTGTCACCACTACTTGGTTGGATTGGTGTATTTATGACGGGATCCGTCGTAAACAATAATTCATTGTTTGCGCCAATTCAAGCCTCTGTTGCTGAACAAATTGGTACAAAAGGTTCATTACTTGTTGCAGCTAATGTCGCTGGTGGTGTAACTGCTAAGATTGTATCACCACAATCTATAGCTATCGCTACAGCAGCAGTTAATAAAGTAGGTAAAGAATCAGAACTGATGAAAATGGCAATGCGTTTCAGTATCGGATTGTTAATTCTCGTTTGTATTTGGACATTTATTTGTAGTTTATTTATTTCATAAAATGAATTTGAAAAGACCGAAATTAAAGCATATCATGCTCGCTACTTAGCTATATGAGCATGTATGATAAGTTAAAAAGTTAGTGGAAATACCGCATAGATTATTTCCTGGAAAATATTTATTATAAAACCAATTAAAAAACACTAAAGTCGATGGCGTTTTGTCATACGACTTTAGTGTTTTTTGTGTTCCTCAAAGTTTTGCTGTATATAAAGTATTATTTATGCTAAAGATTCCCCAATCAATTCTATACACATTTTCAATTTTATTTGGACAAAAATGCTAACTGCGATACACCAACTCTAACTATAAAAATTGTGTTAGTTATCGCTTTTTAAAATTAAATATAGGTGTGGCTAGCAGTGGTTTAGTTAAATTGTTTAAGTGTTAAGTCAATGAATTGATCACTTGCTTTTGTTAAATTTTCTAATTTGTTATAACCAATCACTACTGTGTTTGTAAATGATTGATTTAATTCAACGTAAATGGCGTCACTATTATGTTCAGTAGAACTACTTGGTATAAATGTGAGGACGCCTGTAGAAATTGCAAGGCGATCGGCATTGTCTACGTTTGAAGTTTCTAAAATAATATTAGGGTAAATGTCGTATGTTTCTAGAACTTTATTGATGATCTGTTTAAGTCCGTATCTATCTTTTAGAATGATAAAGTGATCGTGAGATATGAGTGACATGATTTCATTGGAATTTAATTCATTTTGTTGGATTCTTTTATATAAATGGTGCTGAGGTGGCACAACTAAATATATCGGTTCCGTATAGATTTGAGTGTATTGAATATTTTTATTCCATAATGGTAGTGTATTTAGACATAAATCGACTTTACCCTCTAGTACTTGTTTTTCAATGTCTTGGGAATTACCTTCGATTAAGTTAATTTTATTATTAGGAAAAAGATTCATAAATTTAGGCAGAATTTTATGTAGTATATGGAACGCTAATGTAGGTGTAACACCTATGTTTAAAAAACCGGAATTCAAGTTTGAAATATTAGTGATTTTTCGCGTTACATCATGATAAAGTCGCTCTTGTTCTTGTAGATATTTATAATAAAGTTGACCTTCGGGCGTAAAGGTAATGGGATGTTTTTTACGATTAAAAATAATGATGTTCCACTCAGTTTCAATATTTTTGATAAAACTACTGAGATAGGGCTGGGAAACATAGAGTTTATTGGCTGCCTTGGTTATTGTTCCTTCATTGATGATCGTTTCAATATATTTATAGTTACGGTTAATAAGGCTCCCTACTTAATGACATAAGTAATTACTTATATGTTATATATACTAAAAACTATTTTACATTTAGTCAATATGAACAGACAATATATATGTTGCGTTTAATTCTTAAGGGGAAGGCACTGTAACTAGAAAGGAAGTCAATTTTTTATGGAAAATAGTACAATGGATATGGAATGAATTTGGACAAAAAATTTCACGATGAATTTTGTAGTTAACTTTTTGGTTAATTTGAATATGTATTTACTGATTGTTTTAATTGCAGGCTATGCGCAGTCTCAATTTAATGCCTCAGATAGTTCGGCTGGGCTGATAGCAGGTTTATTTATAGTCGGATCACTGATGGGTAGATTTGTTATGGGGAAATATATCAATAGTTTAGGACCTAGAAAGGTACTCTTAATTGGAACTGTATTATTTACAATTACGAGTGTTTTTTATTTTGTAGAATCTTCATTATTATTTTTAATTATTGTTAGAATCATTAATGGATTTTCATTTGGGATTTGTACAACTTCAACTGGATCAATAGCAGGGTATATAACACCGGAAACTAAAAAAGGTGAAGGTATCAGCTTTTTTAGTTTGAGTATGGTGCTTGGTGCAGCCATTGGCCCATTTTTAGGTTTATTGTTAATGCAACAATATTCAATAGAAGTCATCTTTGGACTTAATCTTGTATTGAGTTTTATTTCATTGATTTTGGCAATATTTATGAAAGTACCTTTTGAAACAATTGCTAGAACAGCAGAGGATAAAGGGTTTAAGGTTTCAGATTTTATCGCGAAAGAAGCCATTCCAATTGCCATTATCGTGTTTATAGTTGGTCTTTCTTATTCTTCTATTCTTAATTATATTAAAGTTTTTGCGCAAGAGAGAGACTTAATTACAGCTTCAAGTTATTTTTTCGTTATCTATGCAATCGTCTCAATTTTTTCAAGACCAGTTTGTGGTAGATTAATGGATGCAAAAAATGAAAATATAGTTATATACACTAGTATTATATTTCAGGCTATCTGTTTCTTAGTTATTGCATTTTCACATTCAGCATGGATGTTATTAATTGGTGGTGCTTTATTAGGATTAGGTTATGGTAATATCACGTCTACGTCTCAATCGGTATCTGTCAAAGTCGTACCAAAAGAAAAAATTGCGCGAGCAACCTCAACATTCTTTATCGGTTTAGATTTAGGCTTAGGATTTGGGCCCTATATACTAGGTTTGTTTACTAATCAGATCGGGTTAGGCAATATGTATATAGTAATAGCTGTATTATTAATTGTCATTTTCTTTATCTATCACTTCATACATGGTAGAAAAGTGAGTGTGTCAAAAGCATAATCATGCCCCTCGTGAAATATTGAATCCATTTTCAAGAATTTGAATTATTTAATTAACATATGCCCCTTTCAATGATGGCACATATAAGTGCAAACTTGAGAGGGGATTTTTATATATTTTAAATGATCACACATATTACAGCTGCTAACAAATTGATTAAAGCCTGAGCATCTATTTATGTTATACAAGCGCAATCAGTTTACGATATGTACAAAGCTGTAATTTTAGTTGTTTAGTTGGTACACTGAATATACAGTAGTTGTTAATACAAATACATAAAAATTATAAGATAAATGAAAGGAGGTTGTTTATGTTTTTAGCATGGAATGAAATAAAGCGTAACAAATTGAAATTTAGTCTGATTATCGGTGTCTTAATTATGATTAGTTATTTGCTGTTCCTATTATCAGGTTTGGCAAGTGGTTTAATGAATATGAATAGAGAAGGTATTGATAAATGGCAAGCAGACGCCATCATTTTAAACAAAGATGCGAATCAAACGGTTGAACAATCAATGTTTGATAAAAAGGATGTTGCAGATACATATAAAAAACAAACAACGCTAAAGCAATCCGGTGTCATTGTATCTAATGGAGATAATGAAGAAAATGCATTGCTATTTGGCGTAACAGATGATTCTTTTCTCGTGCCGAATATGATTGATGGAAAGAAATTTAATGCTGATAATGAAGTTGTTGTTGATGAAACGTTAAAAGAAAAGGGATTCAAACTAGGTGATACATTATCGCTATCACAATCCGACGAAAAGTTAAAAATAGTTGGGTTTAGTGAAAGTGCTAAATATAATGCTTCTCCGGTACTTTTTTCAAATAACAAAACCATTCAAAAAATTAATCCGTCTTTAACTGAAGATAAGACGAATGCAGTTGTTGTAAAAGATAAAGATTGGCAGTCTAAAGATTTGAATCATAATTTAGAAGCGATTGGTATTGAAAGTTTCGTTAAAAACTTACCAGGTTATACAGCGCAAAACTTAACGTTAAACTTTATGATTTCATTTTTATTTATCATCTCTGCTACAGTTATTGGCATCTTTTTATATGTCATTACATTACAAAAAACGAATTTATTTGGTGTATTAAAAGCACAAGGCTTTTCAAATGGTTATTTAGCCAAAGTAGTGTTGTCGCAAACGTTTATCATTGCCTTGATTGGTACGGTCATTGGACTGGTATTGACCATAATTACAGGAGCGTTCTTGCCGAGTGCGGTACCGATTAAATTTAGCGCCACAACATTATTAATTTATGGGGTTGTCCTTATCGCTGTTTCATTAATAGGTAGTCTATTCTCCATATTAACGATAAGAAAAGTTGATCCACTGAAAGCGATAGGGTAAATGAGGAGTGTATAATAAATGCTAGAATTTAAAAATGTCACGAAATATTTCCAAGATGGAAACCAAAAAATAGAAGCTGTGAAACCTACCTCACTAAAATTTAATCAAACTGAACTCATTGCAATTATAGGACCTTCAGGATCTGGGAAAAGTACTTTCCTAACTATGGCGGGCGCACTTCAAACACCGACGTCTGGAGAGATTCTCATTAATGGTAAGGAAGTCTCCCAGATGTCTCAGAAAGCATTAGCAAACACGCGGATGCAGGAGATTGGCTTTATACTTCAAGCAACTAACTTGGTGCCTTTTTTAACGGTGAAACAGCAGTTTAAATTATTGGCTAAACAAAAGAAAGATGTATTAAGTCAAACTGAATATAAGCAGTTGATGTCACAACTCAATCTCGAAGCAATTGAAAATAAACTGCCGAGTGAAATTTCTGGTGGGCAAAAGCAGCGTGTAGCCATTGCTAAAGCGCTATATACACAACCTTCGATTATTTTAGCGGATGAACCAACGGCTTCGCTTGATACACAAAATGCGATGGAAGTCATGGAAATTTTAAAAGCACAAACATCAGAAAAAAATAAAACGTGTATTGTGGTTACACATGATGAACGACTTACATCCTATTGTGACAAGGTTTATCATATGGAAGATGGCGTGTTAACACATACTTAAATAACGGTTTAATATGGGTACGGTGATATTAAATTATTGTGAAAGTTAAAGTTATAATCTCTAAATAAGGGGATGAGCATAATCAAACATAGGCATGAAATGGAATTGTTATGGAAAGCATATAAATATGAGGTCATGTGGCATAGTCAACAAAACTATAATGAGATTAGAGAAATGCTTAAAGGGCAATGTGAATATAGAGATGTTGAAGAAGCAATTGATCATGCACTGTCCATACAGCCTAGCAAAGGTTCGGTAATCAATACATTTAGCCATATATGGGGTTATTTTAAAAAGTTTTGTAGCGCCTCAGAGAAAGCATTATTTAAAAAGCTGAAGGCACAATACTTACTAGATCGAATCGATACACATACGCTCATTTTCTTTATCTATTGTATGACAAGATATTATGATGTTACGTATCTCAAGGAATCCACATTAATCAAAAATTTTTCAATCGCAAATAGATCATTTAAATAGGATGATTTGCTAACACGATGGTTGATTCAAGTTTATGATATACGCTGTGTGATTTAGTCGATGGTATGGGCGATAATTTTAATGTCATTACAATATAAAGTTTCTTAATCTTAACGGTTGGTGCATATGAAGCATCAATCGTTATTTTTGTTTTAAATTTAAAGAAAGTTGTTTCATATACTGTTTATATAACTAATTGACTCTATAATAATGGAATGGTAATATTATCCCTATTAATCCAATCGGAATAATAAGTGTGTGGAGGGATAAAGATGAAAAGAATGAAATTAGGATATTTTTTAACTGGTTTTGGTCACCATGTTACGAGTAGTAGACACCCAGATGCATTAGAACGTGGGGGTATGAATTTAACGAAAACCATTGAACAAGCAAAAACGTTAGAGCAAGCTAAATTTGATTTTCTATTTGTGTCTGATAGTTTATATCTTGATAACAAGACGCATCCAGATATGTTTACGATGTTTGAGCCAATTTCTTTAATGTCTATTGTAGCTAGAGAAACTCAAAATCTTGGATTGATTGTGACAGGATCTACTTCATTTTCAGAACCATTTAGCCTTGCGAGAATCTTTTCGTCTTTAGATCATTACAGCAATGGCAGAGCGGGTTGGAATATTGTTACATCAGGTATTAATCATACAGCGAAGAATTTTAATGGCACTACGAATGCAAATCATGATTTACGCTATGATCAAGCCGAAGAATTTGTGAATATTTCTAAGCAATTATGGGATTCTTGGCGTGGCGTTAATACGGAACATCTTCATGCTGCAGGAGGCTTTTTTAGTGAAAAAGAGCCAGAACCAATTAATTATCAGGGGGAATTTTACAGTGTAAAAGGCCCATTAAATATTGAAGCATCACCTCAAGGTTATCCATTACTTGTACAAGCAGGTTCTTCAGAAAAGGGTACAGAATTTGCGTCGAAACATGCAGAAGTTGTATTTACAGCGCAAAATGATATCAACGATGCAATCACGTTTGCACATAATTTGAAAAATAAAGTTGAACAAAAGCACGGAAATGCACATGAAATTGTTATTATGCCAGGTATTTTTCCATTTATTGGAGAAACACGCGAGGCAGCGGAAGCGCAATTCCAAGAATTACAAGATCTCATTGTGCCAGAGATGGGAATAGAGTTATTATCTTCTTATTTAGGTGATACAGATTTAAGTCATTACGATTTAAATACACCGTTTGAAAATATTGAAGTAGAAAAAGGAAACAATATACAAAGTCGTGTAGACTTAATCAAAGATACAGCGAAGAAGAATGAATATACTTTAGAAGATGTAATGAAGCACGTTGCTGGTGCAAGAGGGCATCATATCGTCGTTGGTACTGCTGAAGATGTAGCGGATAGAATGGAAGCATGGTTTACAAGTGGTGCAGCAGATGGATTCAATATTATGCCACCGCTCAATCCGACGCAGTTTGATTTATTTGTCGATAAAGTGATTCCGATTTTAAAAGAAAGAGGTTTGATTCAAGCGGCTTATAGTGAAGGGACTTTACGTGAAAAGTTGGGATTAAATCAAAAAATACATAGTTAATATGGATAGATAAAAAGCTAGAAAAAGTGACGACATCGCATCCATTTCGATATTAATTAGAAGGTATTTGCATATAAAAAATAAACAAAAAGAGAACGCACCGTTTAAAAGCGCGTTCTCTTTTTTATATGTGCAAACGCAACATATAGCCTTTAGCTAACTTCATTAATCACGAATCGCGTTAACTACATCAACCATGTCATCGTGAATAACAACATCTGCATCTCGATCATAAGGCGTTGCATCCTTATTAATGATAATAAGGTGTTGACCTTCAAAATAAGAAATGAGACCTGCTGCAGGTTGAACTACAAGAGAGGAACCTAAGACGACTAAGGTGTCAGCTGCTTGAATTTTTTGAATCGCATTAGAAATAGTCTGTTGATCTAACATTTCACCGTAAAGTACAATATCGGGTCTGATTGGACTACCACATGTTTCGCAATGGCGTAGATGCTTTGCCATCACTGTGGCTTTATCATATTTATGTTCGCATTGGATACAATAGAAGCGGTTTAAGGTTCCATGAAGTTCGTCAACATTCGCGCTTCCAGCATCTGTATGCAGTCCATCGATATTTTGAGTAATAACACCTAATGAACGTTGATGGTGTTCAAGTTGAGCAATCCATTCGTGTACGACATTAGGTTGCTTGTCTGCCAATAGTAGGCGCTTATGATAAAAATCAACAAATCCTTCTGGATCATTTTGTAAGTATTCAGCGCTTAGTAAATATTCTGGAGCGTAGCCTTCCTTTGAAATCTCATCAAACAAGCCGCCCATAGATCGAAAATCAGGCACGCCACTTGCGACAGAGACGCCAGCACCTGTGAAAAATGTAATCTGATTCGCATCTTTAATAATCTTTTTTAAGTGTTTAATATTTTGATTCATTTATCTCACTCCATTGGAAATTTTAAATAATATGATGCAAATACGAGTAATATGCGTTGCGCTTTTAATATAATTTTAAATTTTAGAAAGTATTTTAGCAAATATAAGAGAATTTAAATGATGTTCAAAAGAGGTTCGTCAGATACAAGACAATTTTATGAAGCATGCTTTATAATGGGTTTAAAACGAGAACCGAGGTTATTTTAGTGAAGAAATTGTGGATTTGGGGAGCAAGTATCATAGCGATAGTTATTGTAGTAGGGATTGTGATGGCAGTCTTTGTAAGTCAAAAGCCATCAAAACAGGTAACACACTCAAAATTCGTGAATCATCCGATACCTACATTATTTTTACATGGGTATGGTGGCAGTGCCAATTCAGAGAAGTTCCTGGTACAACAAGCTGAAAACAAAGGTGTCACTCACGATGTCATCACCGCAGTGGTATCTGAAAATGGTAACGTCACGTTTAAAGGTCAGTTAAACAAAAATGCCATCAATCCTATAGTGAAAGTTGAGTTGGAAAATAATAAAGACGGTGACTACGATAAAAATGCAAAATGGTTTAAAAATGTTCTGGTAGCCCTACAAAAGGAATATCAATTCAAGCAATTCAATTTTGTAGGTCACTCTATGGGAAATTTATCATTTGCGACGTATATGCTGAATTATGGTAACGATGCCTCTCTACCACGTTTGAATAAACAAGTAAATATTGCGGGGTCATTTAATGGTGTCTTAAATATGAATGAACAAGTTAACGAAATCAGTGTGGATAAAGAAGGGAAACCAAGTCGTATGAATCCACCGTATCAGCAATTGCGTGAATTGAAAGCAATTTATCAAGGCAAACAGATTAAAGTGTTGAATATTTATGGTGATCTTGAAGACGGCACGCACTCTGACGGTCGTGTATCGAACAGTTCTTCAAAGTCATTGAAATATTTATTGAGCAGTAGTCCGGAAAGTTATCAAGAATCAAAATATCATGGTAAGCAGGCACAACATAGCCAATTACACGAGAATAGAGATGTCGCTAATGAAATTATTAAGTATTTATGGGGAACGTCATAAAATTAAACATTTAAGGGTTAGAATTGAAAATTTATAAAGCGTGAATTGGTTTATTGTTATGGATAAATTATACAGTATAAAAGACCTAGAAATGCATGGAAAGTGCGTTGCCTAGGTCTTTTATATTTTGTCGTATTATCATTGTTAAGCTTCAAAGTAGAGATAGCGAAGTCGAAGTGTTTAACTTTTCATTATGTCGTGAAAGGTGTTCACGTAATGTATTTTTTATGTTTGGGCTGTGTAATGAGTTGGTTGCTATTAGCTTAGCAACATATTTAATATAAGTTGTTAAGGATCAGACAATTTTATTGTTCTGAGCCTATGTTCGGGTCAGTAATGATTTGCATTAACTTAGAAACTTCGGAAATTAATGTTTCTTGGTATGGTGAGTCTGCACTGAGGTATAAATCGATAAGGCGCACCATGCCGTTACTAATAAATGTAAGGTATACATAGTCATCTAATTTTTGATTTAAGCCTTCTTCATAAGGAATTTTTTTCTCGAATTCTTTTTCCATAAAAGTACGCAAATTTTTCTTATATTTATCAGAATATTGGATACTGAAGAGTTTGGTGAAAAACGCTTTGTTTTCTTCAAAAAACGCAAACCAAATTTTAACACCCTGCTGCATACCGAGTTCTTTTTGGCTTCACAAATTTCTTCGAGCGCTTTGAATTTTTTATCGACAATACGGTCTAATAAGTCATATTTATCAATATAATGTAGATAAAATGTTTTTCTCCCGATTTGCGCGTGTTCTGTAATATCTTTTACTGTAATTTTATCAAAATCTTTCTGTTCAAAAAGCTCATAAAAACTATCATTAATGGCCTTTCTTGTTTTTACAATACGTAAATCCATCGTGATTACACCTTTCTTATAACCCACTTTCAATAAAATGAGTATTATTTCTCATATTGTACTACTTATGAATTGTATAATTGATTCTATTTGTTATGATTCAATTATACACACATGATACATAATTAGTTGTCAAAAATCTTTTTATTGGGAAATATTATTGTGATAATTTATGCATAATACATTTATTATTAAACAAATTTCTTGAACAATAATTACTCTAGCTAATAAATTAAATATTAGTAAAGAATAATTTGATTTAAAAAGGCGTCATAGGGATGTCTGATCACAAGGAGAAGAAAGTGCTTCAAGAATTAAACGATTTTATAAAACATTATATCAGTCGCTAGGAGATGCTCACTTCAATGTTATCATTATAGTGTTTTACACAAAATCATATTTTAAATAATTGCTTTTAATATATAAAGGACAAACAAGCTTATATACAAATGACGCACCTCAATTTAAAAGCGGTTAGTCTTTTTTATTGGATATATCTTTCGTAAAACACCAATTTAAGGTAGAAAACAACTAAAAAATAATTTAATATTAATCTAAGGAATAATATGACCTGGCTTATATATTATAGAGATGCATACGGACACATATACCTTAAGTAATGAATCATTGTGGAGGTTTGTAATGTCAACAGAGATTAAGGGAATTACATTTTTTACAGATAATTTAGTGGATACATCATCCCATGCTTGTAATACATTCAACGTCAATCCAACATACAAGGAACTCTTTTTTGATAATAATGTTTATACCATGTCGAGTGCGCAAGGAAAATTCAGGTTGTCAAATAACCACCCATTAAAAGTAGCAAATTATGCACAAATTGAACAATATGCAATATTTTTTGTAGGAAATGTGTTTCATACTATGGGTGCTTTTAGTTCAACGAATAGTCAATTACCAGTTAATACAATCGTTGGTCGCTATAGCTCAATCGCTGCTCAAGTTAGAAGAATGGCTGGCAATCACCCGATGGAACGTTTTACAACGTCAATGTTAACTTACAGTAAAAATACTTGTGCATTTAATGACTATCTTGATGCGGCAGGCGTTGAATTCGATCATCGCCCCTCAACAGTCGGTGGCATGGAACCGATAGTTATTGGGAATGATGTATGGATTGGACAAGATGTATTGTTTTCTTCAAAAGGTATCGCTGTCGGTGATGGTGCGATAGTAGCAGCTGGTTCAGTGGTTACCAAAAATGTGCCACCTTATGCAATTGTGGGTGGTAATCCCGCTAAAGTAATAAGATATCGATTTGAAGCACATATTATTGAAAGATTACTTAAATTAAAATGGTGGCAATATGGATTTGCAGATTTCAAAGGCGTGACTGCAGACGATTCGATTGAGGTATTTTTAGAAAAAGTAGAAAAACTTGTGTCTACAAATCAAATTCAGCCATTTCGTCCTACAACCATATCAGTAAAAGACTTTTTAGATATTGAAAAAAGTTCAGAGGAATAATTTCAAATATGGATGTATGAATTGTATAAAAGTGAAGATGGTACACGGAGTCCTATTAATTGGTTTTCGTGTACCATTTTTATTTGTTAATATGCGAGTTAACAAAGGGGAATCAAGGTCAATTATGAATGTTATAATTAGTTGCTAATTTTATACATATAATACTTTACTTAATAAAAAACGGGACAGCAGCTGAATTAAATCAGGTTTGCTGTCCCGTTTCGGGCTGGAAAGGATTAAGTTTAGAATGGATTGGTTATAGTGTGTGTATTGAAGTTTTAGCTAAATTTTAATTATAATTCTATTAGTTTTGTTCGTTACTACCTTCAAACAATGCAATCAGTCCATAGGGTGCATCTTGACCTAAGCACAAGTCTAATAATTCATGAGATTCTTCGGCCTCTGCGGCACTACGTTTAAATAGGGCTTGTTCATAGTTTTCAAGTGCAAGTTCAATATCATTTGGATATTCAACAATTAACTTGCCAAGCTCTGCTGCATCATACATTGCTAGGTTTGCGCCTTCTCCAGATGGTGCCATTAAATGCGCAGCATCACCGAGTAGCGTAATATCAGGTGTACGTTGCCAACTAGGTTTTACAAATAATTCAATACCATTTGCAATTATATTATCAGTATTATCATAAAGCTGATATTCAAAATAAAGTTCGTTCAAGGGTATATTTGCTAAATCATTTAAATGAAGTCCAGATAATTGGAAATGGTGATTAGCAGTGACTGTTACAGGCACTTCTCCAGAGTTTAAAAGGTTATTATAATGTTTAAGTTGCCATGTAAAAAGTCCTTCAAATGAATGCGTTAAATCGTTAACAACTGTCATGTTTACACTTTTATGGCTTATGTGAATGACTGGAAGGACAGATGCATAGAAACGTTTAGTGAAATATTGTTGCGCTTTCCATCGACCATAATAATCTACCCCCAGACCATGAAATGGTTGGCCAACAATCATTCATTTGCCATAGTAGCACACCACGACAATAATCATTTTCTGAACGGAAATGTTCAACTGAATAGCGCATCACGATACCGGCAAGTATTTGTGATAAATATACATAATCTGTAAAATCTTCAGTTAATTTAAACTCGGCTTGCATATAATTATCAATAATTTGATTGCCATCTTTACATTTTTGATGGGTCAACATCACTGACGAATTGGGAGATTGATCACTTGTTTTGGAAAATGAGTCAATCGCCTTCATACCAGGATAACTTTGAAAGCCCATTTCTGAAATGAAACGTGCATGAAGTTGTTTGATAGATTCGTAAGGTGCTTGGCCATCATAAGCTAAATAGTAATGAAAATCGCCATCCTTAGCGTAATCAAAAATGGACTTAGACGTATGGTTTGATTTCCTGTTTGGAGATGAATGAGCGTAAGGTACTTGTGGTGCACTCCGTTTCGTAATATCAGGTATTGTTTCAAGAAATAGCGTCTTATAGCGTGTTTGCATTATATGTTTCATATTTTCATCTGTGATTTTCGATACCTCGAAGAAATCTCGTGTCTGTGCGGTACGAGGTCCATCACTTGTTAACATTGTATAGGTCATATCGATTTCATTGTTTCCAAATAGCAATATTAAACTTGGGTGATGTGCCATGCGTTCAATATTTTGAATCAGTTCCATAGTCACAGTGACCATGAAATCCATATCTGTTGGGTAAGACATACTCGTAAACATACAATCTTGGATAACTAAAATACCGTATTGATCGCACAAATCAAAGAAAAGGTCTGACGGGTAGTAGGCGCCTCCCATACACGAATACAATTGATATTTGCACGCACACAATCTTTAATTTGGGCTGTTAAACTATAGCGACGTGATTGCGTTAAAATGGCATCTTCAATAATCATGTTCGTACCTTTAATAAACACAGGCGTGTCGTTAATTATAAATTCGAATTTAGAGGCGTCTCCATCATTGTCTCGATTTAATTTGACCGTTCTTAGGCCAATCGAATAGCTTGTGTGATCTATGGATTGGTTACCTGTATATAGTTCAACGTCCACAGTATATAACGGTTGCTCACCGTAACCTATTGGCCACCATAACTGTGGATTTTCAATTATGAAAGTGTGCTTGAATGTATGACTATTGTTAATCGTAATAGATTCGATAGCCTGATTGTTGGGATCGTACAATGTGCATGTTAAAGATGTGGCTTCGTCAATAGCTTTTTTTGAACGTACATTTAATTCAACTGTTTGTGTATGGTGTGTCTGAGTAAATAGAAAAGGTGGTATGTTCATGTAATCGCCGTATTCAATCGCAATCGATTTCCATATACCGAAATCAGGCAATTTAATGCCCCAGTCCCAGCCAAACATGCATTGAGCTTTTCTTAAGTAAGCTAAGCCATTTTCACCTTGCAGTTTTATTTCTTTTAAATACTGTACTGGAGAGTAAAATTGGATTTCTATAATGTTTTCACCAAGTTCGACATAAGGCTTAATATCAAATTTATAACGACGAAACATATTATCCGTTTCTAATACGTTGGTATGGTTGATGAAAATCGTTGCTAACGTATCGAGACCTTCACAATTTAATAGAATTTGCTCACTCATTAATACCTCGGTTTCTAAAGTAAACGTCCTAGAAAAACTGTAATGATCATTAAATAAATATTGAATTGCGTCTTCGTTATTTCCATAATAGGGGTGATTGATTAAATTATTTTCAAGTGCTCCGGTTACGATACTACCAGGTATTGTGACAGGCATATCGTGGAAACGTGTTGTGTTTGTGAGATTATTTAATGTCCAAGTACCATTTAAGTCAATTACATTCACTGTGTCCATCTCCTTAAATATCTTGATATATAAAAGTTTAGCACTTTTATAATTCATAATAAAAAATAAAGTGGCGTAAAATCTAAAAATGTATTGGTATTAAATATCTTCCAAGACAGGTATTGCTTTTCTTTGTTTAGTAACGGCGTTCGTTTGAATGTCTATTTCAAAAACCATTTCTGAATGACCAGCTTCAACAAGAATTTCTCCGTTAGGGTTAACAACCATAGAATGGCCAGCATAACTATTCCCCTTGTGATGTTGATGATTTACATTACCCACGCTATTGCATGCAATGACAAAACAATTATTTTCAATGGCACGTGCTTGTAATAAAATTTGCATCATTCTTAATAGAAGCTCTTGCTACTTCAGGATATCTCAGGTCGTAGCATATTATTTGTGATGCTTGAATGCCATTAATAGAAAAATTGTTAGGTTGGTTTAATCCTGGCGATAAGTAAAAAGGTTCATCTAGCATAGGTACCAAGTGAATTTTATCCGTAACATTTAATAATGTTTTATCTTTTGAAACTGCAAAAGCAGTATTATAGATGGCGTTAGTTCTCATATTAGCTACAGATCCTGCTACTATATGTGTTGTATACTGTTGTGCAAGTTGTTGTATAAATGGTAGAGATTGTTGTAAATCTATGTCCGCTTTATCTTTTAACTGATTTAAGGCATAACCATTATTCCACATTTCAGGTAGCACAATGATATCAGCATTTGTGTAATGCGTTTCTATTAATGAAGAGATCTTTGCTTTGTTTTGTTTGAAATTCGCTTCTGCAACTTCAAATTGATAAATTTGTAATTTCATATTGCTTACTCCTCGTACTTAAATTTATAAATTGAATAAATGTCATCTGAATAATATAGATCATCGCCATGTGAAGTTGTAATTAATCTGGGACAAAGATTATCTATGATTTGACCGCTTTTGATATTTTCAGTCATGTTATAAGTGAATTTTTTGATAGGAATATGCAGATGTTGCGCATCTGAAATAAATAAATCTCCGCATATTAAAATTTTATCTTGATTATGAAAATAGATGACATGACCTGGTGCATGACCAGGAGTTAAGTAATAATTGAAGGGCAGATTTGTATTAGTTTCTAGAGGTTTAACAATGTATTGAACACCTGTATTTTCGGTATGCGTTTTATTTGGATAAGGCAGCTCACCATTGATATAAGGGAGTTCATATTTATGTGTAAAGATAGGTGTTTTCAAAGCTTCAGAAATACGTTTTGCGCCATTGATATGATCTAGATGTCCATGCGTTAAAAAAATGCCTTTAGGATTACCGAGCGATTTAGCAATCGTGATTTGTAGCTCAGCATAATCATCCATACCTGTGTCTATGATATAAACGTCGTTATCATTCACAATAAACCAAGTGTTGATTTGTATCGGAATACCAACTGTTGTCTGTATATTTAATTTATAAATATGGTCTGACATTTGAATGAGTTTCATTATTATCGCTTCTTTCTATTATTTGTTATAACTAAATGGTAGAGGATAAGCGACAATGTCATAAGAAGGCACAAATAAGTAACTCACGTTAATGAGGAGGTTCATATGTTAAAAAATAGCATGGACTATGGTAGCTGTAATCTTGTAATTCAACGAGGATGTCCGATAGAAGAAACATTGATGTCATTAGGTGGAAAATGGAAAGGTATTATTATCAATACGCTTTATGATGAAGCTTACTTTTATAATGCATTACATCGTGAAGTTTTAGGTATAAGTAGAAAGATTTTGACAGAACAATTAAATGATTTGATTGCTTTGCAAATTGTAAAAAGAGAAGAAACGAATGATTATCCTAAAAAAGTTCGTTATTCCTTAACTCAACGAGGAAAATCCGTCTACCCATTGATAAATGAATTGGCGCAAGTGCTTAAAATGAATTAACTATGTCGTGTTATTGTGGAAGTTTAATAAAAAGGCAAGCTATCTGAATTAAAAATGCTCCTCTCAAAGTTTTCATTTTTTAATGTCTATTTTGAGAGGAGTATTTTTTATGTGTTAGTCTGTATTTGTTTGGTGTACTGAAAAACATGTACGATATTCAGAAGCACTTATTTCAAAATGTTTTGTGAAATTTTTAGAGAATAGCAGTGGGTCTTTATAACCTATTTTGCTAGATATTTCATTTATCAATAAATTGGTATTAATTAAAAGTTGAGAAGCATGATACATCCTAATATAAGTTAAGTATTCCTTAGGCGAACAGTTTAAATTTCTTTTAAATAATTTGAATAAATGACTTCTTGAGATATTGACTGATTTTGCAACATCAACAATTGTAATATCTTTTTGGTAATTAGAATTTATATATTCGACAGCATATTGAATGTCTTCATTTACAATATCAACTTGAACAGAAAAGTGTTTTGGAAACTTGTCTTGCAAGGCATAAACCAGTTGATATATATGTTGCATAATCAGTATGTCATGAGAATTATTAGATTGAATCGTTTGAGATAGGTTACAAATTTTTTTAATAATAGATTGAATATCTTTAGTGTTTTTATTAATAAGAACGTGCGTATCGACGATACTAGAGCGAGATAAATATGTAAGAATTTGTTTGCCATTAATTCCCACCCAATAATAAGTCCAAGGGTTTGAGAAAGAAGGTTTATATTCAACTTCCATACCTCGTTCTAGTAAAAACATATCTCCCGCTTTCAGATGATGAGTTTCATTATTATATGTAAAAATACCTTCACCTTGTGTGACGATATGTAATACGGCTTGTTGAAAAACGTTATAGCTATAGCCAACATTCGGCACACCAACTTCAATACCGCATTCTGCCAAGTTGGCATCTATCAATTTCTTTTGAAACTTTTTCCATAGTACTTGCATAATATCCCTCTTAATTAAAAAATGATTTTAATTTGTATTTATATAAATACATAGTAATATGAAATGAAACATTTTGCCATATATCATCACCATTATGCTATTTATCCCTCTATATCTGTATTGATAAAATAAAAACAACAAACATGAAAGCGCTTTACTTAAAAAGGATTTAGAGGTGGAAAAATGGACAGACATTTAACAGGAAAGCAGAAGTTTGCATTTGGATTTGGAGCAATTGGTAAAGATGCCATATTTAATATCGTCGGTGTCTTTTTAATGTTTTATATCACAGATATTGTAGGTTTATCACCCGCATTTGTTGGTGTTATGCTATTTGTTGCTCGTATATGGGATGCCATAAATGATCCAATTATGGGGATGATAGTTGATAACACTAGAAATAATTTCGGGAAATTCAAAACCTGGTTGTCTATAGGAACGTTAGCGAATGCAATTGTCACCATATTACTATTTACTAACTTTGATTTACCACAGACAGCAATGTATGTTTACATATCAATTTTATATATTTCCTGGGGAATGACTTACACAATGATGGATATTCCTTATTGGTCTTGGTTGCCGAATTTAACACATAATCCTAGAGAACGTGAAGAAGTGTCAGTAATTCCAAGATTTTTTGCGAGTTTAGCAGCATTCACAGTAGGTACATTTGGACTGTATTTTATTCATCAATTAGGAGACGTTTTTGGTAATGGCAGTGATTCAGTAGGGATATTCATATTTGCAATCATTTGTAGTGCAGTATTTATAATTACAATTGGTGTTACTGTTTTTAAAGTGCCTGAAGATAAGGAATTAGAACAACAAATTGGTATTAAAGTTAATTTTAAAGATATTGGACGTATTTTATTTAAAAACAAAGAGTTATTGGCAATTATGGGGGTATTACTAACTTTTAATTTATGTTTACAAACTTTAAATGGTTCTATTATTTACTATTTTAAATATGTGGTAAATGCAGAACATTTATTTTCAATTTTTAATTCGATGATTTTATGTGAAATGGTTGGTTTATTATTACTTCCTAGATTTATCAAATGGGTAGGTAGAACAAAAGCGTTTAATACGGCTGTTTCATTTATTATTTTAGGATTATTGATTATTTTAATAGCTGGATTTATCGCTCCGAAAAGTACACTTTTAATTATTTTAGGTGCGGGCATTTTGAGAATTGGTTCTGGCTTCATGATAGGTATTACAACAGTTTCATTAGCTGATGTTATTGATTATGGTGAAGTTAAATTTGGACAACGCAACGAGAGTATCATCACGTCAACGAACACTTTCTTAACTAAGGCTTCACAAGCTGTTGCAGCATTAATAGTTGGTGTCGGATTATCAATTCTGGGATACACGCCAAATGAGTCACAATCACTCGTTACAATTAATGGCTTAAGAATCATGATTATCATAGCACCACTGTTATTCGTTTGTTTAACTGCATTTTTATATCACAAAGCCTTTAATTTGAAAGGAGATTTTTTAACGGATATTGAAAAGACTTTGCAATTTAAACGTCAACGAGAACATAGAGAAAGAATTAAATAGGGGGATGTCATATGTTTAAAGAAAAATTTCATGAAGATTTAGAAAAACAAAATGTGAATTTGTTGTCTAGAAGAGCTTTTTATATACCATATCAGCTTGGAGAAAAAGATTATGATTTCAAAACGAGATATGAAACTCAAAATATCACATTACTTAATGGTAAATGGCAATTTGAATTTTTTAATTCATTGGAAGACTATACAAATGAAGATATTAATAGCAAAGAGCAATATTTAACAGTACCATCTGTATGGAATTTGTATGGGTTTGATCAGATTCAGTATTTAAATACACAATACCCTATACCGTTTAATCCACCATACGTGCCTAGAGAAAATCCATGTGGTCGATATAAACGTTCATTTGAAATAAATGACTATAATGAACAAAGCGATTATCATTTGAACTTTGAAGGTGTCGATAGTGCATTCTATATCTGGATCAATGAACAGTTTGTAGGATATAGTCAAATTGCACATTCAATTTCAGAGTTTGATATTACACCATATGTTCAAAAAGGAAGAAATTCAATTGAAGTCATTGTACTTAAGTACTCTGATGGAACATATTTTGAAAATCAAGACATGTTTCGTCATTCAGGTATTTTTAGAGATGTATATATATTAAAAAGATCTAAATCGCGCGTGGACGACTTTAAAATTGAGACAACAATAAACCATGAATCTAATAATGGAAAAATAAATTTCACTTTACAAGGAAAGCATCATTTAGGGAATATTAACTTGGTTTTATATAATCCTAAAGGGCTAGAAATAGATCGCGCAATTGTTTCAAAGCATCATCAATTTGTAATAGATAATCCACAATTATGGTCATCTGAGAATCCAGTACTTTATAAGATAATTATTGAAACAGAAAACGAAGTAATCACTCAGAAAATTGGAATAAGAGAAGTTAAAATACAAGATAATCAATTCTATATTAATGGAAAATCAATTAAAATACGGGGAGTAAATTACCATGATAGCCATCCTCAAAATGGTTTTGTCATGTATGAAAAAGATTTTGAAAAAGATTTAAAATTAATGAAACAAGGCAATTTTAATGCGATTCGTACTGCGCATTATCCGAAGGCACCATTATTTTATGAAATGACTGACCAATATGGTTTCTATGTAATGAGTGAGGCAGATTTAGAAACTCATGGTGTAGTAAGGTTATATGGAGAAGAAAATACAGAACACTTTAATATTATTGCTGATAATCCAAAATTTGAAACATCTATTATTGAAAGAATAGAAGCCTCTATCAAGCCATTAAAAAACTATAGTTCTATTGTTTCTTGGTCAATAGGTAATGAATCTGGATTTGGCATCAATATGGTTAAAGGATTGGAACGGGCAAAGCAATTAGACACGACAAGACCATTACATTATGAAGGTGCATTGTATCGAGATAAAGAAAAAAATTATGATATGTCCAATGTTGATATGATAAGTAGAATGTATGCTTCTCCAGAAGAAATTTTAGAAACATATCTAGAAAATCCCAAATTAGATAAACCGTTTATATTATGTGAATACGCACATGCAATGGGAAATTCACCAGGAGATCTTAATGCATATCAAACATTAATTGAAAAATATGATAGTTTTATTGGCGGTTTTGTTTGGGAATGGTGTGATCATAGCATTCAGGTTGGGATAAAGGAAGGTAAACCAATTTTTAGATATGGTGGAGATTTTGGTGAGGCCTTACATGACGGTAATTTTTGTGTTGATGGTATTGTTTCGCCAGATCGAATTCCACATGAAGGTTATTATGAGTTTAAACATGAACATAGACCTTTGAGATTGGTTAACGAAGAGGATTATCGGTTTACATTGAAGAATCAATTTGATTTTACAAATGCGGAGGATAGTTTAATTGTTGAGGGAGAAGCTATTTATTTAGATGGTGAGAGAAAGGTGTTTAATATTCCATTAACTGCTTTCGCGCCTCATATAAGCCAAACTTTTGATTTAAGAGATTATGTAACGCTTGATAATATAAGTAGTTTGATGCTTCGTTATAAATTAAAAGAAGAAGAAAGCTATAGAGATAAGTATTTTGAGGTTGGACATGATCAAATTATTTATCAACGTCGAGCATTACCATATCTCAATGAAGAAAAAATGGAGTTTCAATGCAAAGATATGGAACATTCGATTAATATTTCGGTAGGCAACAAATATGCATATAGTTTTGACAAGAAACAAGGATGCTTAAAATCAGTGCTTCACAATAATGAAATCATTTTCAATAACAATACCGAAACTAAAATTTGGCGTGCCCCGATAGATAATGATGCATATATTAAAAAAGAGTGGTTATATTCTGGTTATAATAACATTCAAACACTTGTGACAAATTATAAAATAATTGAAGATGAGTCTAATATCAGTCTCGTTTTTGAAATTAATATAGAGTCAGAAGCCGTGCCGCCAGTTTTGAAAGGATCACTTACTTGGACGGTTTATCAAGATGGAAAAGTAAATGTAGATTATAACTTAGAAAAAGATAACAACGCACCATTTTTACCAAGATTTGGTTTACTAATAACTTTACCTTCAACATATGAACAAATAAATTACTATGGAAATGGTCCAATGAGTAGCTATCAAGATAAAGGGATAGCAACATACTTAGACATGTTTGAAACAACGGTGACAAATAATGGTGATGTGCATATTAAACCTCAAGAAGCTGGTAGTCATAATCAAACAACAATTATGAATATTACCAACAATGAGCATACGCTTACTATCACTAGTGAAGATACATTCAGCTTTAACGCATCACATTATTCTTTAAATCAATTAACAGAGGCAAAACATGTGGATGAATTGGAAATAGAAAATAACACATATTTATATGTCGATTATGCACAAAGCGGTATAGGTTCAAATAGTTGTGGTCCTGAATTAAATGAGGAATATCGATTAAACAATAAAAAGATAACGTTCAATTTTGATTTGAATATTTATTAGAATAAAAATTCAAATTTATAAAAAGTTCTAATCCTGATAGATTAGAACTAATTATTTATGGATTTTAGCTAGGCCGAGACATGATTAAATGCCTCGGCTTAGTTAATGATATGGATAGTATATGAATAAACTGAAAGGACAAGTACAACTTTTATAAATTATTACGTTATTGAAGCGGATAAAAGATATTTAAATTATTTAAAATAACTTATTGCTATATGATTATTTTGATTTTTGTTTTCTACCAATTAGTAGTAAAGCAACACCTAAAATTAAAGATGACCAAAGTGGGGCATGGTTTTGACTTTGACCTGTGTTAGGGAGTTGTTGTTTATTAATTGAATGGTTGCCTTCATTTTTAGCTTCGGGATGTTCTATTTCAGTATTTGTTGCGATAGGACTATTCATATTTATAATCTTTTGATGATTTATTTGGTTAGTTTTTTTTGTAGCTAGCTGATATTGATTATGGTTTAGTCGTGTATTCGCATCACTCATTTTCAATGTATGATTAGATGCTTCGTTTACAAATGATCTAGAAATTTTAGAAATGTTTAATGTCGCATTATTATTTAAATGCGTTGGTCCATGATGGACTGCTACTATATTTTCTGAATTTAGATTATCCGAATTATCAATGTCTGTAGTTTGATTGATAGCAGGACTTTTGCCAATGTTTTCAATCACATTATCTTCTATATTTGTTACTGAAGTTACACTATCATTATCTTGTGTCGCTACAGTATCCTCCTCATCATCTTGTGTTTCAACATCGGTATTATATTCACCTTTCGTTTCATCTGTATCATCATGTTCATCACTGTTATTAGATTGTTGTGCATTATCAGTATCATTTTGTCCGTCCGGGTGTGTTTGGTCAAAAGTTTCATCAATTTCATTTAATTCAAATGTAGATGTTGTTCCTGATAACTCGAATGACACCATTAACATGGGTTTACCAGTAGGGCTGTCTTCTAATGATACAAATGTAATGCCCTCGGGAGAGATATCTTTATTTTCTTCATCGTATAAGTATTGTGTGAATTGAGGTGTAGTTGGGTTTGTAATGTTATAAATCATCACACCGCCTACGCGTTCTAAGCCAACAAAGGCGTACGTTTGATTGCCGATGGTTCCAACTTCGATGGATTCAACCTCAGGACCTTTGTCATCACTTCTTCCGTCTACTTCTATATCATTAAAGTCTTCGTAATTAGCATTAAAGCGCCCTGGTAAAATATCTTTTATGCGTTGTTCGATGTCGCTACCGTTATCGTAAACCATAGATAAATCAGAGCCTTTTAATATAGAAAATGAGCGACCGCTAAACGATACGAGTGCATTATATTTTCCATTTTTATCTCTAAATTTATGAGAAGTTGTCACTTTTAATCTACCTAATTGATCATCATCAAATAATCCATTGGCTACAAGTTTATCTAGTTCTGCTTGTGTATAGCCTTCATAGTATTTAGCATCTAGTTTGATATCGTCTTTAATATCTTTGACACGGACTTCTTCACTATAGCCATCATAGTCTTGTGCATCACCTTCATTAGCAATTAATAAGTATGTTTCGCCATTATATTCATATGCGGTAATACCATCTGGTTGTAACATGCCGAGCACAGGGACAGGGCGTAATGCTTTTTTACCATCTTTGTCTGAAGGGTCCATAGCATTTTCTGGTAAAGAATGATCTTTATAAGGCAAACCTTGTACTTTTACGAATTCACCTTTTTCAATATCTAGTTTCGCTATAGCACTAGATTCTTGAATTGTGACATAAGCGTATTTCCCATGTTCATCAGGAACGATGTACTCAGGTTCTAAATTTAGGTAAGCTGTTGATTTATCAGGACCTAATTCGCGAATAGAGTCGTTCATATGTGCCTGTGTGAGGGGAACGGTGTTTACATTTGTTTGATTTAATTTAGATGGTGAACCGGACGTATCAATAATTGACACAGAACCTTCTGGATTCTTTTTGTTTAAATGTGAAAATAAAAAGAATCATTAGAATTAAAATTTAATTAATTACCGAGTGATGAAAAAATAAATACTACATTCTACTTTTAATATTGTATAATATGAAATATATTAATATTTATATAATTAAAATCGAAAGAGGAGCACTGTATTTTATGATTAGAATTTTAATTCCATGTTTTAATGAGGCATCAGTGCTAGAACAAACATATGCCAAATTAACTGAAATTATGCAACGAGATAGTATCAGCAACAATTATAAATATGAATTGCTTTTTATAGATGATGGAAGTAAGGATCGCACACTAGCCATTATTAAAGCATTAGCACAGCGAGATCATGCGGTAAAGTTCATATCATTTTCAAGAAATTTCGGAAAAGAATCTGCAATGTATGCTGGATTATGTGCGAGTACTGAAGCGGAAGCATTAGTTATATTAGATGGTGACTTGCAGCACCCGCCAACCCTTATTCCACAGATGATTGCTCATTATAGAGATGGTGAAGACCAGGTTGTGGCAAAAAGAGATAGAACAGGTGAACACGTCATTCGCAAGACTGTATCTCAATTATATTATGCAGTAATTAATAAAATTGTAGATGTGGATTTAGAAGACGGCGTAGGGGATTTTAGATTATTGAGCCAACGTGCGATCAGAGAAGTAGTGAACTTAGGAGAATACAATAGATTTTCTAAAGGTTTATTTGCTTGGATTGGATTTGAACCTAAAGTGATTGAATATGAAAATGTTGTGCGTGCCGATGGTGAGTCTAAGTGGACGTTTAGTTCTTTATTGAATTATGGCATAGATGGTCTCATTTCATTTAATAATAAACCGTTACGTGCCATTTTATACTTTGGTTTATTTGTGTGCGCGATGAGTTTCCTTTATATATTATTTAATTTTATTTATACAGTCAGTTATGGTGTTTCGACGCCAGGTTATTTCACAACGATTGTCGCAGTATTATTTCTAGGTGGTGTTCAGTTAACATCATTAGGGGTCATTGGAGAATACATAGGCAGAATTTATTATGAAGTAAAACAACGACCGCTCTATATCATACGCCAAACCAATTTAAGTGATTGCGAGGTGGACTGAAATGAGAGCTTTACATATAAATAAAATCCATCTAATACTTACAGGATTATTTATTTTTTATATACTAATGGCTATTTTTACGCCATTAACCCATGATGACTGGGACTGGTATAGTCAATATGGTATTCAAATGTTGCAAGAACATTTTGCTAATTTAAACGGCCGTTATCTTGGTAATTTGTTTGAAATTGTAGCAGTTCGATTTGACTGGTTTAGGTGGTTGGCGTATGCCGTATTTAGCATGTTGATCATATGGGTCATCAGTCAATTTGTTAAACATAAACAGACTTCTATCATTTGTTTAGCGGCATTTATTTTAATGGTGACAATGCCAAATGAAATCTATAAACAAACGTATGGCTGGTTTGCAGGATTTTATAATTATGTACCAGCAACGCTGTGTGTATTATTTATTCTATGGTTTATTGTAACGGTACTATTTTACCGGAACAGTCATAAACCAAGTACGAATATCATTTTTTATTGCGTGTGTTTTGGTGGTCAATTTTTCATTGAAAATGCAACATTATTTAATACATTAATCATAGCAATCGCACTTGTATTACATATATATTTCTATAAAAAAGCGTATCCTAAATTTGTTGTAGGATGGTTCATTTCTGCTTTAGGGACAATCATTATGTTTTTGAATCCGAACTATCGCAAAATATTTTTTGAAGGTAGCGATTATCAACAGGTCTCTAGTGATACGGGTATCGTTGATAAAGTTTATAAAACGGTAACAACCATATTGCCGGATTGGATTTTCTTTAATCAAATTGTGATTATTACGATAATCGTTGGTATCTTACTTGTTATGTTGTATAAAACACGACAAATGACGAAAACATATACAAGTAGATATTGGTTCATCGTATGTGGCTTAACGCTATTACCGATATATTATTTTTTTATTTTTAAACAATTTGAATTACACCATTTTCACATGATTACACTTACTAATATTTTAAATACTATGGTATGTTTTATCTTTTTGTGTGCATTGATCTTGGCTATCCATACGGTCATATCTCAAAAGGAAGTTCGATATACGCTTTACTTATTAATCGCGTCAATCATACTTGTGTGTGGTCCTTTAATCATCGTATCACCCATAGGTCCACGTAATTTTTACACAGTATATGCAATTTATGTTGTCATATTATTAATTTTACTTGCGCAACTGGAAGTGTTTAACAGGAAATCAGAAAAGTGGATTACTGGATTAGCTATCCTTTGTGCAGTGATGTATTTAGGGGTATTCTACAATATTCACGCTGCAAATGAAGCAAGAATTAGTCAGCTAAAAGAAGCCGTTCATGCAGATTCTAAGCAAAGAATTTATAGTATGGAAAAATTACCTTTTGAACATTATTTACATCATGCCACACCAACAAGTGCTAAGTATCAAACGTTATTTAATGAATATGAAGGCTTACCAAAAGATACGAAAGTGAAGTATGTGCCCTATGGCAGTATTAGTAACCAAAAACAATCAAAATAATATTGTTTTTAAGTACAACAAACAAAATAAAAAGCTTTTATCCGATTTTTCTGAAAATAAGTTTGCAATACGTCGCCAAAGATGGTTAATTAAAGGTATACTTGAAATAAGAGGCATGTAGCAGTAGTACTTGGGATTTATGTGGTTTAACTGAGCAACAAGTGCATGTAGCAGTAGTGTTGACACAATCGCATTTGGACGTGTTACTTCAAATTTGGGGCTAATCATCTACGTTTTAGATGATTAGATAGAGAGACAGTTATTTATGTATTGGACAATGGATTAGTTATAATTTGATTGTAGAAATTATAAAAAGAAGGTATTTATATGAGTGAAAAAGAAATTGAAAATCATGAACTTGAGCAATTGAATAAGGAAATTGAAGCGGAATTAAACGCATATGACGCTGATAAAGAATTCCAAAAAGAAAAGAAACAATTTTTAACGCTTACATTTATTTGTAAATTGATTATTGTGTTGTTAATGCTAATGGGGTTAGTGAAGTTATTTATATAGAGTCATAGACAAATGCATATAGAGGTGAAATAGGTGACAATCTATAATATTAATTTTGGGATTGGCTGGGCGAGTAGTGGTGTGGAATATGCACAACGTTATAGAGCGCAGTTATTGAGAAAATGTAATGAAACGATAAAATTTGTGTTTTTAGATTTTATTAAGAATGAAAACATTCAAACATTGACTGAAAATATAGGATTTAAAAATGAGGAAATCATCTGGCTGTATCAGTATTTTACAGATATTAAAATAGCACCTACAAGTGTGACTGTAGATGAAATTATCAAACCATTGTATTCAGAAATCACTAAAGTTGAAGATCAAGGTAAAACTCGAAAAATCCATTTTAATCACAATAGTAATTATTTAGTATGTTATTTAAAAAATGAAGATAGTGATGTTGTAGATAGAGTGGAATACATTTCTAGAGGCAAGTTGCTTAGGAGAGACTATTACTCTTATGTACGCGTTTTGTCTGAGTACTTTGCACCTGAGGATAATTCGGCCAAATTATATATGAGGTCCTTTTATAATGAGGATGGATCCATTGCATATAACGAATATGTTAATGATGAGGAAAGTATGTTTGTTTTTGAGGATAATATTCTGTACGGTAAGCAAGCATTAATAGCTTATTTTTTAGAAAAATTGCATTTAACAGATAAAGATATGTTGATTGTAGATCGCTCAAAAGATATTGGACAAACGGTTTTGCAAAATAAAGGATCAGCACGCTTAGGAGTTGTGATTCATGCTGAACATTATAATGAATCGACAACAAATGATACATACATATTATGGAATAATCATTACGAATATGTGTTTATGAATGCACATGAGATTGATTTCTTTATTACAGCAACGGATATTCAAAATCAGTTGTTAGCACAACAATTTGAAAAAAATTATCATAGGAAGCCTAAAATTTATACAATTCCTGTAGGTAGTTTAAGTGCGTTAGTGAAGCCAAATCGTAGAAAACCTTACTCAATCATTACAGCCTCAAGGCTAGCGACTGAAAAACATGTCGACTGGTTAGTAAAAGCCGTATTGAAAGCGAAAGCATCTGTTCCTGAAATAACATTTGATATCTATGGCGAAGGTGGCCAAAGACAATTATTAAGTAAACTAATTCAAGAAAATCATGCTGAAGATTATATCACATTAAAAGGACATGTTAATTTAAATCAAGTTTATCAAGATTATGAACTTTTCTTATCGGGTTCAACTAGCGAAGGTTTCGGTCTTACATTAATGGAGGCTATCGGTTCAGGTTTAGGTATGATTGGTTTTGATGTGAACTATGGTAACCCAACGTTTATTAAGCATCAAAAAAATGGTTATTTAATACCGATTGATTTAAATGAGGATAAAGAATCTGAAATTATAGATCACCTTGCTGAAGGTATTGTTAATTATTTCGATAATGACACAAGCCGATTTAATCAAGCTTCATATGAAATCGCTGAAAACTTTACCCAACCGGTTGTCGTACAAAAAATGGAACAATTTGATTAGTGAGGTGCTATATGATTAATTTATTTGATGTTTTTGATAAAAAAGCCATTATCTTATATAAATCTTTTAAACATGCTGGTAAGCAACGCAAAACAATCGTTATTGAAGAAAATGGATTTTTACCAGATGATATATTAACACCTTACGCTTTTTTCGCGAATAATCCTGAAACAACTTCACAACCTTTATTTTTTAATGAAGTACCGATTCCAAGATTTTGGACGATAGAAGGTAATAATAATACTGCCTTTATCAAAAATTTGGATGAGGTGAAAGCGAGAATTATTTATAAAGCAAATTATAAACATAGAATTGTTGAACGTGTAGAATGGTTAAATAAACGCGGGCATACGCAATACATAGATTATTACAATAAAGTAGGTAAGCGATACGCACAAGTGGTATTGGACGCAAACTCACAAAAAAGCATTTTGAAAAGGTATTTTAACTATAATAATGAAGTAATGATGGTAGAAAATTTTGTGACTAATGACATCATGTTAACTTGGAAAAACAAAGCCTATTTCTTCCATTCAAAGATACAGTTTGTCAATTTTTACTTAGAAGTTGCGCAGCTTGAGTCTGAAAACTTTATGATTAATTCACTATCGATTTCTTCTGCCGTATTAAATGGTTTGTCTGAATCTGGAAACGACTCTATTTTTTGGCAGGGAGATATTACGCCTGAAATTATGAAACATATGGAAAATGCACTGGCAAAAGAAAAACGAAATTTTAAAATTATTTTGCCTAGTCCTTCAGCGTATGAAAAAGTAATAGAGCTCATCGATGAACAATATAAAAATCGTATCTTCCAATCAGGATATGTTTATAGATTTGTGAAAGAGAATCGTCATTCTAATCAGGTATTAACTTTGACAAATTCAGACCAAATCCCGCATTTAGAAGAAATCGTACAAGCCCATCCAAATCTAGAGTTTCATGTTGCAGCTTTAACAGAAATGTCTATGAAGTTATTAAGCCTCAATAAATATGACAATGTAAATTTATACCCAAATGCCAAAAGGCAAAAATTTATTTCGTTATATAAATCATGTGATATTTATTTAGATATAAATAAAGGTAATGAAATATTAGATGCTGTAAGAGCGGCGTTTGATTACAATTTAGTCATCTTAGGATACAACGAGACATCTCACAATAAGGATGTTACGCCAGAGAACAATCTTTTTGAGGAAGTACAATTTGAGATATTAAGTAGTATATTGAGGGATATTGTTGCTGAACCATCTCATTTAGATCAAAGGTTGAGACAACAATGGCAACAAGCAGGTTCAATCAGCAAAGCTGAATTTATCCGTTCATTAGCGCAATAATTCATTTTATTACAGAACATAAAATTTTAAATAGGTTACCAATACCAGGAGATATAAAGGTATTGGTAACCATTTTTTTATTTATTTTTCTCTAGTATCACTTGTTTATAATCATTTATATCAATACGTCTCCAAATTTGCTTTTTAATGTCTTGAATATGTTGCATTTTATTCATATTACTCGCCATGTTTTTAGGTTGATACTCTTCCCATTTTTCTAATTGTTTAAATAGTGTGTGTAGAGATCTCATAAAAATAACCGCCTTTTTAATTTTTATAAATAAAATAGCCCTTCTTAGATAAGAAGAGCTTCCACACAACTTCCCATCTTTCAACTCAATCGTCATACTGAGTTGTTGGATTTAGCACATCGCATATGACTGCTGTTGCTGGAGTTTCATAGGGCCAAGTCCCTCCACTCACTCTTAATAAGAGAACTATTTTATTTAAACATCATTATAGCAAATGAATGTAAAATGACAAACAAAGTCATACAATACACTATTTTCTTCGGCGTGCGTATTTATAGTAATTGATGAATATTAATACTAAATTGACCATACCAATGATTAAACCAGTTAATAATGAGAAAAATGCAAGAATAACTAGAAACCAGGGTTCTTGTAACACACCATCTTGAGAGACATGTGAAGATAAACTTGTGAAAAGCAATGCGGATACTATAGCAATTAAGATAAATATCATACTTAATATACTTAAGCGAATGCGTTTCACAAACTTCGTATCATTAACTAATTTATCCTTTACCACAGTATTACCTAAGATTAAATCATCTAGAGATAAATTAAAGGTTTTGGCAATTTCTACTATCATTTCAATATCCGGTAAGTAACGATTATTCTCCCATGCAGATACAGTTTGTCGTGAAATATTTAATTGATTGGCAAATTGTTCTTGGGTCAGTTAATTTTCTTTTCGAATCATTTTAATTTGAGTGCCAAAATTCATATGTTAAATGTGCTCCTTTTAAATCGTATTTTGTTTATAAAAAGTGTGGTTAAGCGAACGCTAGTGATACTTTACATGCTCCGCAAGTTCACCTAGCGCGCATATTTTAAAATGCTAGCAATGCTTTCTTTTAAATAAAATAAGCTTATTCAATAATAGATGACATCAAGTAAATTTAAAAATTTAGGAGGCATAATAAGTTTATGAATAAAAAGTTATTTTTTGCAAGTATTATAAGTATTGTTTTAGGTGCATCGTTAGGGATTAGTTTTCTTTTAATTCCAAGTTATGTAAATGAAAATGGCATATTGAAAGAGCCTTGGTATTTAGTAGAATCTGGATTTTCATTTGTCATTATTGGAGGTTTACTCATGTTTTTTGCAATAGGTGGTTATTTATGTCACTATTTTGAAAATAAGATTCATAAATAGAGTGGTTTGAAATAGGAAATAGGCTGAGGCATGTTTAATGTTACAGCCTATTTTTTGAGCTTATGGTTCAAAACGTAGGGATTTTATATGGTAAATACATTCAAAACAGATGAATTATTATAAATTTGCACGATATTTGTTATACTAATTGTAAGCGCTTACTAAAAATATTTAGACGCTTTAGTATAAATCGTTTTTAAAAGGAGAATGCACATGAATGGTAAAGTGATGATGGTGACTGGTGGAAGTAGTGGCATGGGCAAAGCAATGGCGCAAAAATTTGCTGAAGCGGGTGCAAAAGTGGTTATAACGGGTCGCTCATTGGAACGGTTAGAAGCGGCAAAAGAAGAAATAGAACAATATGAAGGACAAATTCTTTGCATAGATATGGATGTGCGAGATCCTGAAAGAGTGCAATATACAGTGGATAAAACGGTTGAAACGTTTGGCAAAATAGATGGTTTGGTTAATAATGCAGCAGGTAACTTTCTATGTGCAGCTGAAGATTTATCATATAATGGATGGCATTCTGTCATTGATATTGTCCTTAATGGGACATGGCACTGTACACAAGCTGTAGGAAAAGAATGGATTAAAAATGATCAGCGTGGACGTATTATTAATATGGTTGCGACTTATGCATGGAGAGCTGGTATAGGTGTGATACATTCAGCAAGTGCAAAAGCAGGCGTGTTATCAATGACTCGAACACTGGCTGTTGAATGGGGCTCTAAATATGGCATTAATGTCAATGCAATTGCCCCAGGGCCAATCGATAATACAGGTGGATCGGGAAAGCTAAGTTTATCAGAAGAAGCAAAACAACAAACGCTGGATAGTGTCCCACTTGGAAGGATGGGTCAACCTGAAGAAATCGCAGGTTTGGCAAAATTCTTAATGTCAGAGGATGCGAGTTATATTAATGGTGCATGTATGACAATGGATGGTGGACAATGGCTGAATCAAAATCCATTTTAAAGTATTATAAAAACTTTAATAAAGATAATCGGTGTGCAATGTATGTAGAGAGAAGACTGACTGATGTCTAAAGGGTGTCTAATCGCTTTAGAATTGGAATCATGACAATCTCATTTTATGAGTTTACTTAGATTGCTTTAAATAACGAAGTAAGTTCAGATTCAAAGGAAGACTTAAATTTTTCTATTGTTCCATATCTATGAATGAAGCAACATTTAAGATACCAACTTTCTAAAAACATAAGAATCATTGTAGTGGATACGTCTTTATTCACTGAAATTTCAATACTATTATAGTAATTTGCAATGTTAGTATCTAAGATTTGGTGAATATTTTTGATGTGTTGTAAAAATTCATCTTTGAACTGAAATGGTGCATAAGAAAGTTGCAAATAAAGGCGGATATATTTTTCGTCAATATTGAAAATAAAATCAAATAAAAATTAATGTAAGTTTTCAATTGAATATTGTGTATCCTCATGTGCTGCTTTTATAAAGCAGCTAAAATAATTAAAACATGAATTAACACAAGATCGATAAATTTCGTCTTTGTTTGCATAATGATAGTATAAACTTGCTTTTTTAATATCCACGCTACTCGCAATTTGGTTTAGTGTAGTTCCTTCATAGCCGTTTTCAGAAAATAAGGAGATAGCATTTTCGATAATTTGTTCTTTTACCCCTAGTTTCAATTTAGGTTTGAGCCTCCATCTATATCAAATATTGTCATATAAAAATTAATTCAAAACATAAATTATTTCAAGTATAACAGTAATCATTAATAAAATGAAAGCGATTGTATTAATATAGTGTGTGATGTGATTTGCAGAGAATTAATTTGTATGGTTAATTCGTTCTTAAGTATCAAATTAATTTTTGAATAGTACATAAATGAGATTAAATCTGTCTTGATTTATTAAAAAGTGCTAGGATGTGACAGGTTAATGAGGAAATATTATTTAGATAGGTGTGAAGCATACTAATCATATGTTCAAAATTTATTCACTTAAATAAATTTTTAATCTATATGGCTGCTTACCAATTAAAAATCTAAAAATGTAAAACTCACGAAGCAAAATGCCAACACCTACACATAATCATATGATAAAGAGCAATGAAATTGCTACAAAAATAATGGTAGCATTTTCAAAAGTGGAGGTGTAACTATATAAAGCGTCTAAAATAAGTGGATGCATTAAATAAATGAAAAACGAGAAAGTGCTGATTAAATTGATAGATCCATACATTATTGTCTTAAAATGGATGCATATACCAAGAAGTAGTAAAAACATAAATGTATGATACGAAGTAAGTGCATAAGTAAAGCTAGTCACATTCCAGAAATCGTGTTCTGTAAATAGTACGAAATAGGTAAAGGCAATGATAGCTAATGATAGAATGATAAATATATATTGATGTAAGAAGTTTATCGTTTTTTCATAGTTAGCTCCGATGTATCCACCAAGAAAGAAGAAAAATAGCCAACCTAAAATGAATATATTTTCACTTAACGGATAAATGGTATGGAACGTGTGTGCAAATGTCTCGGAATGGTTTAATAAATATAAAAATGTCGTTTGTAAAATAATAGTAGTTAATTAATAAAAGATATGTTGAGGTGTAATAACAACATATCTTTTATTTTTATAAGGCGAGATTTCTTTATTAACCATTGAAAAACATGTATAGTTGTCGCAAAAATTACATGAATATTACAAGGTTTTATGGCTGAATTAAGTAACTCATGACTTTCATGACAGTTTTGAGTGGGTGTTTATGGTATATAAAATCCTATGGCGCGTGTCATTAGGATGTAAAAAAGTAAGGGGGTATTTTAATTTCGTTGTAACCTACATGCTATTTATGGATGTTATAGTGTTATTTGTGAGTCAGTTGAAAAAGTAAATTATCTATTTAAGGTAATTGAAATTCAACATTAAATCTTAAAAATAATAAAATCTAAAAATTATCTTCTGGGAGGATTATTAATAATGAAAAAAACAA
>NZ_JTLN01000008.1:0-347 GCF_000798895.1 Staphylococcus sp. ZWU0021 | reverse complement strand
AGGAAATTCAGCAGACGCTTCAGAACAAGGCGTTGACAAAGCACAAGTAGCACAACAAGCTCAAAGTAATCCAGAATCATTAAATGCAGCACCAGTTCAAGACGGTGCTTACGACATTAACTTTAACTATAATAATACTGACTATAGTTTCCAATCAGATGGTCAATATTGGACTTGGAGCTATGGACAAGGTTCAACTAATGCACCAGCACAAGAAACTGCTGAGCAACCACAACAAGTTGAACAACCACAACAAACTAAGCAAGCTTCAACTGAACAACCAGCACAAGAAGCTGCACCACAAACTGAAGAAACACAACAACCACAACAAGAAGCAACTACACAAA
>NZ_JTLN01000018.1:0-14901 GCF_000798895.1 Staphylococcus sp. ZWU0021 | reverse complement strand
TATTGTTGCAGAAAATCCTGATTTAATTATTGTTGGTGGCGGCATTGCAAATGCTGATGATCCTGTAGAAGCTGCTAAACAATGTAGAGCTGCGATTGAAGGAAAATAATGATGACAGAAATCACAAATTATCGTTTAATACTAGATGAAATAGACAACACATTATCACATGTGAAAGACAGTGAAGCCGAAACGTTTTTAAAGCAAATTATTAAAGCAGAGCAAGTTTTTGTATCTGGAAAAGGACGTTCGGGTTTTGTAGCAAATAGTTTTGCGATGAGATTGAATCAGCTTGGGAAGGGTGCGCATGTAGTTGGTGAGTCCACTACACCTTCCATTACCGAAAAAGATTTGTTTGTTATCCTTTCTGGCTCAGGTTCGACAGAGCATTTAAGATTATTAGCAGATAAAGCTAAAGCTGTAGGTGCAGAAGTTGTATTATTGTCAACAAATCCAACGTCAAAGATTGGTGAACTTGCAAATGCAGTGATTGAATTACCGGCGGGAACGAAATATGATACTGAAGGTTCAGCACAACCTCTAGGTAGCCTATTTGAACAAGCATCACAAGTGTTTTTAGATAGTATTGTTTTAGATTTAATGACTGAGATAAACGTTGATGAAGAAACAATGCAGCAAAATCATGCTAATCTGGAATAAAACCTACAAAAGATATTCACTTTAATACTCCACATTTATTTGTGGGGTGTTTTTAATTTAAAGAAACGCCTTGAGATATTTCCTAGTAGTTATAAAAATTAATTAGTATTGAATATCACGACTACATTTTTGAAAAGTGATGTAGATTTATAGCCATAATTTTTAGATTTACATTGACGATACTGCATCAAAAGAAAAAGCCAATCTACTTTTTCTAGGTTGACTTTTATTTTTATATCTAAAGGCATACTTACACACCTAAAAAACGTCGTGCTAAAAACAAATTTACATGTGGTAATCCAGTATCCTTATTATACATTTTAACAGTTGGTTTAAAGCAAACTTTAAAAATATATAATTTTTAACCTATTCAATTACATTTGTTTCTTAAAACGCATATATGAGCCAGAATAGAAAAGAGTTGCAGGAAAGATCAAAGATTGCTTAAGAATCAGCAAGTTTTGGCGTTAGAGAGTAATAAAAAAGATTCAAAAATCAATTAGAAGAAGAGAGGCTGCTTAATTATTCCTTTGATACACCTACTAATGATAGATAAAACGTAGATGTGTAAGAAGCATCATATACTACAGACGCTGTAAATATTAATCAACATCAGGAAGAAAAAAGGGTAAATAAACACAACTTAAAAAGGCTTTTAGAGTCGTTTGTTAGTAACTAATTGTCATTAAAAAGGTGCGACAAGCTCATAAACTTGTCGTACCTTTTTATGTGAATCGTACTTCTGATACTCATCAAATTAATTTAATTATAATGAGCAATTTAGCTTATTATGAAAAAGATTAGCTGAGGCAAGTATGTGCCTGCTCATTTTAAAATTGGAGGCTAAATTTACGAAAAAATTCTATTAACAGGTGCTTCAGCATATATAGAAAATAAGTCTAATGAACAAAATGTTACATGGAAATCTTCAGATTTATTTGATTTAAATGAGATAACAGAAGTAATGAAAAACGTAGATATCGCTATATATCTTGTTCATTCGATCATACCTTCAGCTAAGTTAACACAAGCAAGTTTTAAAGATACGGATGAAATATTAGCAGATAATTTTACTAAAGCATCAAGGTTTTAATAAAGTTAAACATATCATATTCATGAGTGGCCTAATTCCAAATACGAATGAATTACCACCATGTTTAAGAAGTCGCTTAGAGTGTAAAGACATTTTAGGAGCATATGGTGTGCCGGTAACTACGTTGAGAGCTAGACTAATTATAAGTGCTAAGGGAAGTTCTTATCCAATACTAAAAAATTGGTATCCAATGCTCGTTTTTATATAGTTAATATGAAATTTATATTCATAAATTGTTGAATATAAATTGTTTTATGCTATGTTTAATTTCCTACTACTATTTCCTAAAAAAGAAAAGGAGCTAAATATGATTAATATTATATCAGCGATAGGATCGCTTGGAACATTTATTATGGCGTTATTTTATTTTGTATCAGTATCAGTTCAACTTTACCAAATGAAAATAAGTTTTATTCCTGCATTAGGATTTAATCAGATTTTATTAATTAGAGATAAAGACCAAAAATTAAGTTTAAAAAACACCACTTCCAATGTGGAAGAAAATGAAGATTATTTGAAATTATATAATTTAGGAGGCGGTGCAGCAAAAAAAATCACCATTGAAGTTTTATTAGGTGAAGATAAAGTTATTCAAAAAAAGTATGTTAATATGTTACCTAGTAAAGAAGGTTATATGTTGCCTATAAATAAGACAGTATTTGATGAATTAGAAGATACTATAAAAAATAACGGTTACGAATCCAATATGAATATTAAGTTATCCTATTATCATAATGTGAGTAGAAAAAAACAAGAAATATTGTTAAAAGGGCATATAGATGCATTCAATAACTACGAAGATAAGAACATTTATGAATTACAGTTTATTTAAAGTAATAAAATGAATGAAAAATAAGATAGTTAATAGTAAGTCCTTTCTTTAACAAAATGCTTTTTAATCATAAAATATGATAATGATTCTTATAATAATCGTATTTCTTATATCATCTCTTTAGTTGATACTTTGCTTGTTCAGTTAACACTAACAAAGAAAAAATAGAGTTCAGCTTGTTTTAAATACTGATTATGAGTTAATTGTTTTATAAGGATACTAATCTACATTTTCATGATTAATTCATAAAATAACTAACACGAAATATACAAAAGTACATTAAAGTTTTTCATAAAAAATAACTAGCCTAGAATTATAAAGAGTGTAAATTTATGTCTATAATTAAAATTCTAGTTAGAAAAATCGTTCGTTTTTGACACAAAACCTCTTAAATTAAAATTAAGAGGTTTTTCTTGGATATTTAAGTCTATAAACTTGTGCTATAATCAATGTGTCGAAAATATCAAAAATCATGAGTTTTCAGACGATGAGAAACGTGCTTATTTGCATCGAGAAATAGATTTTATTAATAAGTGCCCATAAAACGATTAAAAGAGGTGGTATTGAAATGGCTAAAATTGGTTATGCACGTGTATCAACACAAGATCAAAGTCTTGATGGACAAATTGATACACTTAAAGACTATGGTTGTGAACGTATCTTTAGCGAAAAAGTGAGTGGTCGCAAAACGAAAAGAACAGAACTTGATAAGTGTTTAGACTATTTACGTGAAGGAGACATCCTAGTTATCTATAAATTAGATCGTCTTGGACGTACAACAAAACAATTAATTGATCTGTCTCAATGGTTAGATGAAAACGGCATTGATTTACATATTATTGATATGAATGTGTCAACCAAAGATGCGATGGGAAAAATGTTTTTTACAATGATGAGTGCATTTGCAGAACTTGAAGCTAACTTATTAAGTGAACGTACGAAAAAAGGTCTAGAAGCTGCGAGAGCAAGAGGGAGAAAAGGCGGCCGTCCTTCTTTGCCAGATTATAAGAAAAGAGAAATCAAATTCTTATACGATGAACAAAAACTTACAGGCGAAGAGATTGCTAAACAGACAGATGTTAGTCGTTCAACGGTATACAGAATAATAAAAAATAATTAGTTTAAAAAACTGGTAACGTGAAGAAATAATAAAAAGGGAGGAAATTTATTGGAACTTAGACATATGCAGTATTTTGTAGAAGTCGTAAAGCAAAAAAGTATGACCAAAGCAGCATCTAATCTTTTTATCACACAACCCACAATTAGTAATACAATTAAATTATTAGAAGAAGAATTAGATGTAAATTTATTTAATAGGTATAAAAACCAAATATACTTAACTGACGCAGGAGAAGCTTTCTTTTTCCAATGTAAAGAAATGCTTAAAATGTATGATAATATCCCTAATGAGTTAAGTAATTTATTAGAATTAAAAAAGGGACATTTGAAAATTGGAATCCCTACTATTATTAATATAAGAAGATTAATTGGCTTAATTTCGGAATTTCATGAAATGTATCCTAATATAACTTTTCAACTTTTTGAAAATGGTAGTAAAAAAATTGAAAACGATGTATATTATGGTGATTTGGACATGGGAATTACTGTACTTCCTACAAATAATAAAAACTTTGATATATTCTCTTTTTTAGAAGAAAAATTAAAACTGGTCGTTCATAAAAATCATGAATTATCTAAAAAAACAAAGATTGATATTGAAGATTTACAAGAACAAGAATTTATTTTATTCAATTCTGATTTCTATTTAAACGATAAAATCAAAAATACATGTAGAAATTATGGCTTTAATCCTAATATAATTTTTGAAACCACCCAATGGAGCTTCATAGAAGAAATGTTATTAAATAATCTAGGGATATGTATATTACCCGAAGGAATACTAGGCTTATTAGATAATAATTTACAAGCCATCGATATTAATGAACCTTCCATGAAATGGGAACTTGGTATTATTTGGAGAAAAGATATTATAGTTGATTCTTTAACAAAAAATTGGATTAAATTTCTCCAAGAAAACTTCTTAATTAACTATTAAATATAAAGGTATTTGAGAAATTTATAGCTGTATAAAAAAAAGATATTTTATATTTATATACTCTCGCTCTATAATTAGAACATAAACATTATAGAAACGGGAGTTTTTTATGGAAAATTATAAATTTCCTAGTGACAGTAAAATTGTCAGTACGGATCAAGTATTAATTAATGATTTAAACAATTATAATACCCTATTTGGGGGGGTGTTGATGAAAAAAATTGATAATAACGCAACGCTTTCAGCTAGAAGACATGCAAGAGTTAAAGAATGTGTTACAGCTTCTACAGATTCAGTAGAATTTTTATATCCAATCACCCAATCTGATTCAGTTTGTATAGAATCTTATGTAGTTTATACAGGAGAAAAGTCTATGGAAATATTTTGTAAAGTCATTTCAGAAGATATGATCACTGCAGAAAGAAAAATTGCTGCTGTAGCTTTTCTTACTTTTGTAGCTTTGGATGAAAAGAAAAAACCAATTAAAGTACCCAAAATCTCTCCTCAGTCCAAAGAAGAAAAATTATTATTTATGGATGGCGAAGAAAGAGCTAAAATGCGAAAAATTAAAAGATCACAAACTAAAAATATAATTGAGTCTCTTGATATCAATAAACCATGGGAATTGGAGTAGTGATAAAATGATAAATGAAATGGAAGAATTAAACCAAGTTAAGTTAGATTTGAAAAAACTAAGAAACAAGTTTCCTAATATGTATGAAAAGTTAGAATATATAGCTAGTTTGACAAGACAATTAAGTATCCATTATAAATATTTAGGATTACTAATGTTTTCAGATAACCGTGAAATTATTCAAAATAAGCGACCAACTTTAATAAGAGAATCTGTTTTAAAATTATATGAACAAGAAGTTAAAAAAGTTAAAAAAGATAGTAATTTTGTAATTTTTAAAGATATGATGTTAAAATTCCAAAATGTGAACTACTCACAAATATTTCTTATTATTTTAGGTGCCGAACCTAGTTTTGTATTTAAAAATACAATTATTAAATAATAACTTTATTAACAATCCTTAGATTAATGAATTATAAAAACTCACAAATTTCTTGACTAAATAAAACTATATTTTAGCTAATAAAAGAGCTTCCCTAAATTTAGAGAGGCTCTTTTATTAATTTTTATAACTTAATGAGAATTTTTGCTTGTGATTTATCGTTTATGAGTTTTTCAAATCCTGATTCGACAATATCATCTAGCTCTATCTCATCAGTAATAACATCTTTAACTTTTAAATTACCTTCATTAATTAAATCTATTGTTTGTTGAAATGTAGTAGGTGTATAAGCAATTGTCGAAGTGAGCTTTACACCTGTATTTGTTAATTGCATTGGATTCCATTCAATAGGATGACCAAATATAGACACTATAACGACAGTTTTAAATATAAGTTGATTTATCAATAAATTTGGACATAAAATTTATTTTTTAATGATATAGTATAGCAATATTGCTATTTGAATAAAGTTATATAACCTATATAATGAGGATGAATAATTAGAAGAAAGGTGAATTTAATGAAAAAGTTAAGGTATAATAATTTAAGTAATAAAACCAGATTAAATCATCAATTTAAATTTTCTACTATGGCACTCATTATTAGCACTTCTTTGATGGGGTATAGTATGACTTCGACACCATCAGTAGAAGCAAAAGATAAGGCTGATTTAAATATTGAGACGCATTCGAATAGTGAAAATACGCTAGAACAACGCATTCAAGAAGGTAAAGAGAAAATTGATAAATTAAAAAACATCAAAGATAGTCAGAAAGATGCTTCTATTAAAGAAATTACAAAAGCTAAAAGCACAGAAGAAGTTGAAGCAATATTGAAGAAAGCAAAAAAAGTTGATAATAAAATCATTGAACAGAATAGAGTGCAGAGTCATTTAATTGAAAATGACAAAAAGGAAGTATCTGAAGATAAGAAAAGTGTGAAAAGTGAGTTAGATAGTAAAAAAAATATAGTTTCTTCTGTTAAAGAAAAGTCTAACCATATTGAAGAACAAGATAGTATTGACTTGTTCGATCAAGAAGACCTGCAAGATAATACGTTTGATGCTAATTTAAATCAAAGAGATACAAAGCAAGATATATCTCATTTAGTTGATATGGGTAAACTAAATGAAGAAAGTAAAGATATAGCAGATATGAATGATAGTGAAGAAAATAAAAATACGGCTTCAGAAAAAGACGAAGGCGCTGTTAAAGAAAACAACCAAGACGGTTTAGCATTTAAAGATACATCTAATACTAAGAGTAATCAAATGCAACAATCAGACGAAATTAAAAAAGACATCGATAAAGTTACGACAAACCATTCAAAAGTAAAAGATAATTTAGATTATTATGTCGAAAATAAAGAAAATAATTTAAAGATATTGGATTCAAAGCTTTCTGAACGAGACTCAATATCTGCTAAAAACAAAGAAAAATTGAAAAAGGAAATAGAAAAAACGCAACAAAGTCTAAAGAAACAAAATGACGTTGTATTAAATCATTTACAATCTGTAAATAATAAAGAACAAGCTGTAAAAGATATTGTTAGTGGTACTTTTGATAAAAAGAGTGCACAATCTATTTTAGAACGTATAGATACAAAAGGTAAAACAGATCAACAAATCGCGAGTCAAGTTGTTAGTGAGTTAGATAACTTATCTACTACTACGAGTGATGATATTTTAAAATCTATGTTTGATAAAACATCTGATAAGCAAGAACTTATTAAAACGATACTATTAACTAAATTTGATCATATAGATACATCAAAAATCGCTGGTGAAATAATGCATAAAAATCCGAGTAACGAACAAATTGTAGCTTTAATCAAACATCATTTTGGGGACAATGTTACAAGCGATGATATTTTAGAAAATATATTGGACCAATCTCATGATAAACGTAAAGCTTTAGAAGCAATGCTAGCTACGAAATTAAATGATGCTAAAGCTAAAGCGCTTGCTGACGTTATTGCCAAAAAAGAAGATTCTAAGCATAACTTATTAAATCTAATGAAATCGGGAATTAATAATGAGTTGAATGATTTATTAAAGGCTGATAAAGATATAAGTAAATTTAAAGATGATATCCATGGTTTGTTTGAACCATTAAAATATACGCCAAGTTTATCGAATAAATTTGATGGGAGTTTGTTAGACAGAGATGAACAGATGCGAAAATTAAGTGGAAATTCAAAATTACTTGGTACACCAAGTCTATTTGACGATTTATTCAATAGAAATAGTATATTAGATGGAATTAAGGATATATCTAATCCTTCGCCTGGGCGTGCTTTATCTCTAGGTGATTCCTCGGGTAGCTTTTTAAGTGGTTTATTTGACAATAATGGTGATTTTTCTTTACCTGATACAGGAACAGTAGTAAAAAAATCAACAATTCCATTAGGGATTCTACTTTTCATTATAGGTGGTGGATTAATATGGTTCATCAAACGAAATAAATCGAAAAATTGTAAATATTAAATTATAACGTATTTTAGTACGAGTTAATTTATATAGTATATTGAAAATGCTCCATTCAAAGTGAACACTAGTAAGTGGAACTTTGAATGGAGCATTTGTATTTTGAATGAATAAAAGCTAAATTAAACACTTTAATAAAGAAAATAAAAGGAATATTTAAATTTACTAGTTATTACCTGTAATGTAACTCAATTCAGTTGCAGCATCTGCATCAATTGTTCTATAAGAAACGATACCAAGTCCTTTAATGTTTGATTCTGATATAACGATAGAACCATCATCGTTAACTTTTTCTACAAAAGCTACATGACCGTAGATCTGGTCTGCCCCTTGTTGACCTGCCTCAAATACAACGGCAGTGTGAGCTTTTGGTGTTGAAGAAACAGCATAATCTTTTCTTTCTGCTCGATTATTCCAGTTTCGTGCGTCGCCTAAATCACCACTCACATATTTGTCGAACTGTGCCATGCGATTATAAACATACCATGTACATTGCCCATGAGGATAAGGAGAGTCATTTGTTGTTTCTGAAAATGGTTTGAAGGCTGAATCATAATCATCGTTGTTCGCTTTGTAGTTATCTAAATCAGGCATTTTTTTATTATCAAACTGTGTTAAGTCATAGTGGTTGATAATACTATTTAATTTGTCCGCGTATTGTGAATCAGTCGCGTATGTGGTAGCCAAATGCATTGTTGCTGAACGGTAACTATAAGCTTCACTTTTCCATGTTGGTTTATAAATGTCCTGGTTACCATCGATGCCGTGTTTGATTAAATTGGCATAATCTTCCAATGATTCTTTTTTGCTTGGATAGCTGCGGAAGTTTGCTGAAATTTGGAACGTATGGTTGCCATTATCTTCGAGTGTATTAAATGTAGCCGACTGACCTTCATAAGCTCCTTTTATTCCAAATAAATTGAAATGGGGTGAACTAGCAAGATCGCTAGTGCCTGAGTCAGATTCTAATATGGCTTGGGCAATCATAACAGATGCATAAATATCTTCATCTTGACCTATGTCGTGAGCGTCTTGTGCAACTGTTTTAATAAAATCTCGTGTATTTTTACTTTCAGTAATTGTTATATCGTTAGAATTGTTATTATCATCCGATAAATTTGGCAATTGTTGGAAAGTTGCAGTAGATCTGATGTTTGATTGGTTTATGTCGTTTTCAAATGATTGAGCTGGCTTTTCTTTTTTAGCTAATTGTGATTCAGACGGTAATTGAGGGTTAGCATTTGTATTCGATGCCTGTTTTTCAGAATTATTTTTCTTACTTTTACTATTTCCATTTGATAAATCATCTTTTTGATCATCATATTTTTTTTTATTATTTTTAGCATCTTCACTATACTCGTCTAAAATTGCATCTAATACTTTATCGTCAGATTTTGTATCTGATTTATCAGCATTTTCGTTATCACTGTTGGCATTATCGTTTTCAGTAGCAGGTGTGTCATTATCTTTGTTGTCTAGATTATCAGCATCATTATTTGCTTCTTCATAAGATTGATCTTGTTGGGAGGATTGTTTTGACTCACCATCATCTTTTTTTTGATTTTTATCAACTGGAAGTTTGTTTGATTCAGACTTATTATCTATATCATCGTTCTCTGACTTCTCAGATGACTGTACATCATCAATGTCATCTTGTAGTGAACCCTTATCACTATTCTTTTCTAAATTGTTAGTATTTGATTCGTCACTATCATCCGAATATGTCGTATTTGGATTTATTTGATTTATAGATGTATTATCATTGTGACTGTCATTCTTCTCGTTTTGTACATCGTTATTCTCTATAGTAGAAGTTTGTTTCATTTTATTATTAGAGAACAGTTGATTTAATAATTCAGATAGCCCATCCTTGTCACTCCTAAAAGGTTCTGGCTTGAAAACATTCAAACTATCATAAGACGATGAATCATTAAATGAATTTTCAAATGAACTTGGTATTTTTTCATTGGATGATTTATTATCAGAAGTTTTATGTCTTTTATTATTAATATCTTCTGTAGTCCTTTCATCTTTTGTACTATTTAACTTACTCTTGCGTTCACTATTTTCCTTTTCATCACTAGCTTTATTCTTTTCATCATTTCCATTTTTTGATGAATGTGATTGCTTAGCTTGCTCCTCATCTTTTTCCTTATACACGTCATTTGATTCAGAAGTTGTGGCACTTTTTTCTAAAGATTCGGCACTAACATCGTTGATAGAAAATGATGGAATAAGTAAAGACGTTGAAAGCAAACAGACTAATAATTTTTGTTGCTTCATGAAAATACCTCTTTTCTAAAATATATTATTTTGCTATGTACAAACTATGGTTTGTCTTGGTACACTGTAAACAGACTTAGATTTAGTTGATACATATCAACTATAAAATGGATAGACTTTGTTAATGCATTCAGTATATCAACTTATATGAAATTAACAAATAGTAATTTTAAATTTATGTAAGAAAAATCAATAGATACAGTTTTAGAGGTGTATAAATGAAGAACGCAATAAAATTATTTGTAATGGATTTGAAAAAGATTGCTAAGACGCCTGCTGTTTTAGTGATTTTAGGAGGTTTAGCACTTCTTCCTTCTTTTTATGCTTGGTTTAACTTAGAAGCGACATGGGATCCATACGGTAATACTAAAAATATTAAAGTGGCTGTTGTAAATGAGGATAAGGGAGATACAGTTAAAGATAAAAATGTGAACGTGGGCAATAAAATTACCAATAAACTAAAGAAAGATGATAACTTTGATTGGCAATTTGTAAGTCGAAAAAAAGCCGATTATGATTTGAAGATGGGCGATTATTACGCGGCCATTTACATACCAGAGAAGTTTACACACCAAATTACCGGCACACTTCGAAAAAACCCACAGCAAGCAGACGTAGAATACAAAGTGAATCAAAAACTTAATGCGATTGCGCCTAAAATGACAAATGCAGGGACGAGTGCCATTGTTCAAAAAGCAAATGAACAATTTAATGAGACAGTAACAAAAGCATTATTAGATGAAGCAAATCGACTTGGCGTGAAACTTGAGGAAGAAATTCCAACCATAAATAAAATTGAAGATGCAGTATCTAAAGCTAATGATTCTATACCCAAAATTAATGATTTTGCTGATAAAATAATATATTTAGATGAAAATCAGGATGAAATTGACAATTATGCTGATGAATTTAGAGCGTTAGGAAATCATAAAGGTGAGGTTATAGATGCTGCAGATAAATTAAACCAAGTTAATGCGGCCATTCCGACATTAAATGAGCGAGCTAAATTGATATTGGCATTAAATGACTACATGCCAAATATTGAGAATGCCTTGAATGTTGCATCTAATGATGTACCAGAAGCTTTTCCAAAAATTAATCGTGGTGTAGACCTTGCAAGCGCAGGGGTTGACGCAGGGTTACAAGGCCTGAATGAAGCGCAAGGATATTTACCTGCAGTGCAACAGCGTGTCGAAGGCTATCAAGAAGTCGTTGATAATGCACAAGAAGCAAATCAAAATGCTAATAATCGATTACAAGAAAATGTTGAAACTGAGCAGCAAAGTTCTAAAGGGTCAGATAGTTATTCAAATATTAAAACTTCGCAAATAAGTAATAGTAATAGCGACAATGCTGGAAATAATCAAAATGGAACAGCAATAAGTAGTGAAGATGTAAGCGCAATGGAATCTTCACTATCAAAATCATTATTATCTTTATCCAATTATACCGACAAACAAGCGGAAAGTAGTCAAGAAGATATTAATGCGCTAAAAAATGTCACTTACGGTATTATATCTACAGATAAGCCAAAAGATTTCAAAGAAACTTTAGATAATATTAAATCTAGGCTTGAAGTAACAAGTAAGTCCAATCAAAAGTTTATAGATATATTATCAGAGCTTGAAGATAGAGAAAAGGTAGATCTTTCTGATGAGATTAAGGAATTAGAGTCAGCAAATAATAGAATTAATAATTTAATTAAGACACAAAATCAACTTAGTGAAGCACTTTCGAATGGAAGTTCTGGTAAAGAAGAAGCAGTAGAATTACTTAAAGAAATTCCACGCGTGAATAGTAGCTTAGATGATTTAAGAAACTATATTAAGTTAGAACTAAACCAAAAATTATTAGATGTATCTAATGATGTGATGTCATTATTAGATGACGGCGATATAAAACTATCAACTGTTCAATCGAAATTAAACACAATTGATCAAGTTATAAATTCAGGAGAAAGTATTTTAACTACTGGTAAGGATAGAGTTGAGACGATTCAAAGTGCACTACCAGTCATTGAGCAAAGATATATGGATGCAATGTCTATTGCTCAAAATTATTATCCACAATTTAAACAAAGTGTTTCTAACGCAGCATCATTTATTGAAAATGACTTGCCAGGTTTAGAACAACAGTTATCTGATACAACAGCAACTGTGAACAATACAATACCTACACTGTTTAATCGCTATGATAATTTGGTAGATATTTTAGATACAAATCAACCACGTGCAAAAGAAAGCTTGCACAATTTGGCAGATTTTGCACGTAATCAATTACCAGATGTTGAAAAAGATCTGGCTAAAGCGAACAAACTATTTGACGAGATTGAAGACGACGATGCAGTGGATAAAATGGTAGACTTATTGAAAAATGATTTGAAAAAACAAGCTAATGTAATCGCAAATCCAATTAATATAGATCAAAAAGACATATTTCCTGTGAAAGACTACGGTTCAGCAAGCACACCATTTTACACAGCATTAGCAATATGGGTAGGAGCTTTATTACTAGTAAGTTTATTAACGACAGATAATAAACATAAATCATTAGAGCCACATCTAACGACAAGAGAAATTTATCTAGGAAAGAGTGGGTTGTTTTACACGTTGGGTATTATCCAAGCACTCATCGTATCAATTGGAGATATGGTGATACTGAAAGCGCAAGTTGAATCTGTTGTATGGTTTATTGCTATATCAGTATTCTCATCACTTGTATTTATTTCAATTGTATATACTTTAGTGTCATTGTTAGGAAATCCAGGGAAAGCAATTGCAATCATCTTCCTTGTACTACAAATAGCAGGTGGTGGAGGAACCTTCCCTATCCAAGTTACACCAGAGTTCTTCCAAGTCATTCACCCTTATTTACCTTTCTCTTATTCAATAGATGCTTTAAGAGAAGCAGTTGGAGGACCTGTACCTGAAATTTTAACTAAAAAATTAGTGATACTTTCATTATTTGGTATAGGATTTTTATTAATTGGTGTTATCTTTAAACCAATTACTGATCCACTGATGAGAAAAGCAACTGAAAAAGCTGAAGAAAGTGATGTAATGGAATAAAGTTATTATGCTTATAATAAGTAATATTTAATTTTTAAAAATCAATGATGGTTGAAAAACGATAGTTTAGTAAGGAAGGTTAATATGGAGCATAAAGAGGGAAACTTAGAAATAATAATTAACCAATTCTATGATGCTACAGCGAATATTAATAAAGCAATTACTAACATGGTTAAAGAATTGGAACCAGGTCGTTACTTATCTTATGAACAAATAGAAACAATGTATTTTATTCAGCATAATGAAAAAGTATCGATTAACGACTTAGCAAATAAGCAACGTACTTATAAGACAGCTGCATCAAAACGTGTTAAGAAGTTAGAAAGCAAAGGTTATGTGCAACGAGTTTATTCGAATGATAAACGTACTAAATTAGTGAGTTTGACGCATAATGGAGAACGCTTATTAAAAGAAATGAAAATAAACTTAACAAAAGAAATAAAGTTACTTTTGTTAAGTTGTTTTGTTAGAGAAGATTTTGAAAAATTTATGTATCAGCTCATGAATTTTGAAAAGACATTTTTAAAAAAGTACTACTAGAGTAAATTAATTTAGATAGTTGAAAAATGAAATTTCAATGTTTATTTGTCACTTTACTTGGTATATGAGAATGATTTCACTTAATATTTGAAGTCGCTTGTTTAGTAACTAAATTTAATAAAAAGGCATAATAATTTCTAATAATGATTATTACTTTTAATTGTATCTAGAAAGTCAATGCTCTAACTACAAATTGAAGAAACTAGTTTATCAAGGTTTAATTCTATTTCATTCAATTTACAACCTACTTTAGGGGAACTACTGGTTAGACAGTTCTTTCAATGATTTTGTCTTGCTCTAATTCTCGAAGTTTTCTTATTAACATACGCTGATTGATATAAGGTAGTGTATTTTGTAATTCACTTAATCTTAAACGATTACTTTTCTAAAATTAGTAGCTATGATTGCAGTACAAGATTTAGATGATTTAGACGCAGATTATATCGCTGTTCATACTGGTTATGACTTACAAGCTGAAGGTCAATCTCCTTTAGAAAGTTTACGTAAAGTTAAATCTGTAATTAGTAATTCTAAAGTAGCAGTTGCAGGTGGTATTAAACCAGATACAATTAAAGATATTGTTGCAGAAAATCCTGATTTAATTATTGTTGGTGGCGGCATTGCAAATGCTGATGACCCTGTAGAAGCTGCTAAACAATGTCGTGATATTGTAGATGCCCATACAAAGGCATAATCAGTTACAATTAACATTAAATAAGATTAAACTAAGCAGATAAAAATGCACATGTAGTTTGTGAAAAAAACTAGAAAACATTTTATGTTTAAACTTCCTTGTTTCTAGTGTATGTAGTACTTAGGTTTTAAAATATAATTGAAAGGTAGGTTGTATTATGACTAAAAAAGTAGC
>NZ_JTLN01000028.1:0-4381 GCF_000798895.1 Staphylococcus sp. ZWU0021 | reverse complement strand
AGTTGTGACAACAGATGCGAATGGTAATAAGACAGAAACAACATTCACGATTACAGTAACACCGAACGAATCGAATAATCCATCGAGTACATCAGATACACCAAGTGAACATGAAGACCATTACAATCATAATGTTCAGGAAAATGTTTCCAAGGAAGATAAACAAGAAAATAATAATAAAAAACAAGAGTTACCAGAAACAGGTGAAACTGAAAGTAAAAATATTACATTGCTAGGAGGTATTTTAGCAGCTATTTCAGTTATATTCTTATTAGGAAGAGGAAGAAGGAAAAAACAATAGAGTTTCTTAAATCTTAATATTAGGATGATTATTTAAAATGAGAAAAAGTTACATGATATCAACATAGATATTATGTAGCTTTTTCTCATTATTTTTTATAATTCACTAATATGAAAAATATTAATTAGCTTTTAGTGATATATTCTGGCTCTTTGTCAAAGAGGACTGATACCATTTTTGAGATTAGGCAACCTTAGGTTGCTTAATCTCTTTTTTGATTGGAGAAGCATAAAGTCGTGAAGTTAGTAAGGTACGATTACGCAAATTATCATAATTTCTATATCCAAATGATATTCTTTTAATAAGTTTAATTTTATTATTGATGCCTTCTATTGGGCCGTTGGTTATATTAGGGTACTTCAAGGTATTATCAATATATAGTTGGTATTTTTTTAAAGTTTTTAGGACTATTTTTAATTTAAAACATACTTCGTTTAACTCTACTTCATTGAGCGTAGTTATAAAATCTTTTGAATTATTGTGTTTTAAACCATATCTTAATTCATTAACTACTTCATAGCTATATTGGAAATTTTTATCAAAACTCAGTAAATACTCAACAACACCTTTAGGTGTTTGCCAAGACTTAAATAACTTAAGTTTGCGATAAGAAAAGGCGTTAAGATCTTCAAACGGAGTTAGAAGTAATTTCCAATAACGTTTGTATTTATTATATAAAGGTCTATTACTCCTTCTAAACGTATTCATCAGATTAACCCTAGACATATTAAGCGCACGATTCAGCGCTTGAACAATATGAAACCTATCAATAATAATTTGAGCATTAGGAAATACTTCTTTAATCAAGGACATATATGGTTCATACATATCAATTGTAACGGTTAACACTTTGTTTCTCTCTTCGAGAGGAAAACGAGAAAAATAAATTTTTAGAGAATATAGTTTTCTATTTCTTACACTATCTATAATTTTATGCGAAGTCGCATCACAAAAAATAAAACTCATAGCGCTGTCTACTTGTTTAACACTTTTAAATTCATCCATTAGTATATGTTTCGGTAATGTGCTGAATGGCAAATGTTTGATATCTTGTGCAGCATGATTAATCACATGTGAAACGGTTGAATTAGATACACCACAAGACTTCGCTATGAATTTCTGAGAACGTATAGTGGTTGCCTTATCTAAAATTGTTAAACGTGTATTATTAGAAATGTGGCGATCAACATCAACGATGTTAGTTTGAGCTGTAAAGTAAGAACAACAATGCTTACAATAGAATCTTTGTTTTTTTAAGGATTAAAAATGCATTCATTTCAGATACTTTTGGAATTGTTATTCTAGAACTTTTAAAACCATTTTTTACAATACTATAGTTTGTGTTACATACACCACAACTTTCACAATAATCAGGAATATATGTAACTTTCGCATAATAGCACTTAAATCTTTCTCCTTTGTATTCAATTTCTTCTAGTTTATTGTCGAAAATAACATTAGGTCTTCAATTCCAAGTGTTTTTGATATAAATAATTCATAGGCGCATAATCTCTCCTTAGTTTATTTGGTAGGACATTTAAATTATAGAGATTTTTGCGCTTTTTTGTATCAAAAAACAGGACTGATTTTTATATCAGTCCTGTTTAGTATAGAACCTATATTCTGAGTAATAATCAAAAGGCATTAGTTCAATATAATTCTGGTTTTCAAAAGTCTCTATTTTAAAAATACACCTAGAATGGTAATAACATCTGCAGCAAAACTTGCGATATTGGATGATGATTTAGCGAATTGTTTAACTACAGACATATCATTGTAATTAGGTGTCTCATAATTGTTAAGCGAATTTTCTATATTATTAATAGCGACTAATAAATCAGTATTACTTGTATCTGTCAATTCTTCATTATATATAAATTTCTTTGCATTTATTGAGTTTATACTATCAGTAAATACGTTAACTTGGTTGGCTTTTTTTATATCAACAGAATTAGTTTTTATATCAACGTTTGTTTTTGATAATGGTACAGCATACAATTCTATTTCGTTATCAAGGTACTTATTGAGATATTTTTCTATAATATTTTCCCCTTTGTAATATGCTTGCCATTTGTAGCACTCATATTCATTGCTTCCAAAAGTTAAAATATAATTTTCTTGTATTACATAATTTAAAATCTTAAATAACTCTTTACCTTTTTTATTGATTGGAGTACATTTTAATTTGATAGTTAACTGATTGTTATCAAGTTGTATATCTTTTCTGTGTCTTTCAATTATATTGATTATATCTTTTTCCATATGTACAATCTCCTTAATTATTATAGGTAAAAATGGTATGTAGAAAGTTAATTTTATATTAATATAATTTTATTACTATTTCAAATCTACGCTTTCTTCAGCGTTTGCTGATGTAATAGTTACTCCAATTAATGTAATAATACCACCAAAAATAGCATATAAAGTAGGTATTTTACCTAACATAAAATAAGCTATTATTAAAGAAACAACAGGTGTTAAATATAATGAAATCGTCGCATCTGACACACCGATTTTTTGTATCGTATAGGCTAAGGCAATGTAAGGTATAACAGTTGGAAATGCTCCTAAATAAATGACAGATAGTATCGATGTCATATTTGCCGTCTGTAATTCACTAAAACTTCCTGGTAAAAATATAACCATAAATAATGCGCCTGCAATAATTGTATAAATCGTTAACTGAAAAAATAGAATGAACTCATTATTAGGGTTCATTCTATTTTTTAGCAAAATCAGTAATAGAGGGAAGCGTATCACAAATAAAACTAAAAAATAGGTTGTATATAACTCACTTTGAAATTGATTGAATATATAGTAACTTTAATAGAATGCAGCTATTGTGGCGTAGAATATGAGAATCAAAAAATGATTAATATAGTTTGAAGAGACTGAGCATAAATACTAGAAAAATGGCCAGTAAATGAGTTTACTATAAACTCATTTACTGACTTCTCTAATAATTATCAAGACAATTTTCGTTTCTAGGCATACTTTGAAATGCGCTATTTTCTTTAAGAATATTAATATATGACTTGTGTTGGTAATGATAACCTTGGTTAGAGTGTATTGTCATGTGATAGTTAAGATTAGATCTTTTAATTAAAACATTGTTTTAAATATCGATGACAAGGTCTAATGTAGGACGTGTAGATATAAGGTTCGGAATTATATAAATCCATAAAAGGAGATAAATCGAAAACCTTTATACCCTGGGTGGGTATATGTTATAGTATAAGTAGCTTTACTATAACATTTTCATTAGGAGGGGTTAATTTGAATAATAATGGTGAAGAGCATAATCATCAAAATCACATGAATCATTCCAATCAAATGCATCATGATAACCATGCCTCACATCATCATCATAGTGTCCATGCACATCATCATGGAAATTTTAAAGTTAAGTTTTTTGTTTCATTAATTTTTGCAATACCTATCATTCTTTTATCGCCACTGATGGGTGTTAACTTACCTTTTCAATTCACATTTCCAGGTTCTGAATGGGTAGTGTTAATATTAAGTACAATTTTATTCTTTTATGGTGGTAAACCGTTCTTGTCTGGTGGTAAAGATGAAATTGCTACAAAAAAACCAGGCATGATGACCTTAGTTACCCTAGGTATCTCAGTAGCTTATATTTATAGCTTGTATGCTTTTTATATGAATAACTTTAGTAGTGCAACTGGTCATACAATGGACTTTTTTTGGGAATTAGCAACCTTAATTTTAATTATGCTATTAGGACATTGGATAGAAATGAATGCTGTCGGAAATGCTGGAGATGCTTTAAAGAAAATGGCAGAACTGTTACCTAATAGTGCTATTAAAGTTATGGATAATGGCCAACGCGAAGAAGTTAAAATATCAGACATCATGACTGATGATATCGTCGAAGTAAAAGCCGGAGAAAGCATTCCAACAGATGGTATTATCGTTCAAGGACAAACATCTATAGATGAATCCCTAGTCACTGGAGAATCTAAAAAAGTACAAAAAAATCAAAATGACAACGTCATCGGGGGTTCTATTAATGGGTCTGGAACAATACAAGTCAAGGTTACAGCTGTGGGAGAAGAT
>NZ_JTLN01000033.1:0-6504 GCF_000798895.1 Staphylococcus sp. ZWU0021 | reverse complement strand
ATCTTCTCCCACAGCTGTAACCTTGACTTGTATTGTTCCAGACCCATTAATAGAACCCCCAATAACATCATCATTATGAGTTTTATGAACTTTTTTTGATTCGCCAGTAACTAACGATTCATCAATTGATGTTTCTCCCTGAACAATGATCCCGTCTGTGGGTATACTTTCGCCTGCTCTGACTTCCACAATATCGGCAACATGAATATCTGATATTTTAACTTCTTGGCGTTGATTATTATCAATCACTTTCACGGCAGTATTAGGTAAGAGTTCTGCCATTTTCTTCAATGCATTGCCTGCATTACCTACTGCGTTCATTTCAATCCAATGACCTAATAACATGATTAAAATTAAAGTTGCTAATTCCCAGAAAAAGTCCATTGTATGCGTGGATGAGCCACTGAAGTTATTCATATAAAAAGCGTATAAGCTATAAATATAAGCAACTGAAATACCTAGAGCAACAAGCGTCATCATCCCAGGTTTTTTAGTTAAAATTTCATCTTTAGCCCCTGATAAAAATGGCTTTCCTCCATAAAAGAATAAAATAGTAGCAAGAATTAATACAATCCAATCTGACCCTGTAAATGAAAATTGAAACGGTAATTTAACCCCCATCATGGGCGATAAAATAATAATCGGTATCGCAAAAATCAAAGAAATAAAGAATTTACTTTTAAAATTTCCATGATGGTGATGTGCATGATCGCCATGACTAGCGTGATTCTCATGTTCTTGATGGCTATGATTCTCATGATTTTGATGTTTTTCATTATTCGGCAAAATAAAACCTCCTAATTTTATATTTTTAGAGATAGTAATAAGATAATGTGAGTATAACATATACCCCCGGGGTGTATATATTGTTTAGCATTTTTTATTTTTCAGCGTTCAGAAAATTTGATAGCCGTTTAAATAGAAGCTTTAGTCTTGGTTTGTCCATCGCCAAAGAAATTGTGGCATTGCATGGGGGAATATCGAAGTTGAGAGTAAACTAGGCAAAGGCGCTGGTTTTATTGTGTTTTTGCAGAAAGGGAGTAAAATGAAGAAAGTTTTATTTTTTGATGATGAAGAAAAAAAGTTGGAACTGCTGGTTTTATACTTGATAGCCTGATTATCATTATGACTGTGGTAAACCGAAGTCCAAGAGGTATATTCATATTGCTGGGTTAAATTGCTGTGTTTTCAGGCACATACTTATTTTATATTCGTTTCTTTAGTTGCAAGAAATAAAAATGTGGCACACGGGGGCTTTATCTCCAATGTGCCACTCCTTATATTATTGGTTTTGTTTACGCGATTTCTTTACAAGATTCTACACATTTAAAACACGCCTCTGCACAATTTTGACAATGGTCATGGTTATGCTTCTGGCATTCATTACCACATGCTCCGCATACTTTGGCGCATATTGTCGCCAAATCAGAAGCAAATGGTGAATTTCTTGTTAGCGATTGTTCTAAAAATGCACAGATGTCTGCGCATTCACGATCCAGACGGATGCACTCTGCCATCATTGTCATGTCTTTTTCCTTCAAACAGGCATCGTAACAATGATTACACGCTTCCATACATTCATGTAGCGTTTGAACCAGATTGTAATATTGTTTACCAGTCATTTGATACATCTCCAATGAAATCTAAGTCTCTTAAATTAATTGCCATTCTATTTAGTAAATAAACCGATAATTGCTGAACTCCATAGAAACTGCGCAGGATTTTAATATCAAATGTACTTCTCTTAATATTTTCTTTCTTTTTTAATTCTGTATATAGTTTGCCTTGTTATACCCACTTCTTTAGCTATCTTACTAATTGACATTTCTTTATTCAGTAGTTCAACAATACGATAATAAACAAGTCTTTTTTGAGGGTCTTTAGCATCGGGAGAATACAGAACAGGTCTTCCTTTATAAATACCTTTTTCTTTGGCTACTTTAATACCTTGAGCTTGTCGACGTTTACTTTCATTTCTTTCTTGTTCTGAAATCATTGCCAATATTTGAATGATTAAATCTTTCATAAACTTATCTAGTAACGGATTACCAATCACTTCATTCATCATGGGTAAACTCGTTATCATTAATTGAACTTCTTTATCTTTTAAATAATTAACTGTTTGGATTATTTCATCGTAATTTCTTCCTAGTCTATCAATAGACTCAATAATTAAACGATCTCCCATTCTTAAAAAATTTAATACTTCTTGAAATACAGGTCGATTTTCTATAGATTTCCCTGATTGTTTTTCAGTGAAGATTTTCTCAGCACCAAAAGATTGCAAATTTTCAATTTGTCTATCCAAATTTTGATCAACGGTAGAAACTCTTGCATATCCAACTATCATTTTTAACGCCCTTTATCATACACCCTAATCACACAAACAAATGTAGCATTTTACAAGCGTTTCTTGTTGCCCTATTAGGGTGTATCCTGTCTGATTTTTTAGCTTTCTTAAAACTTAGTAATATTTTTATTTATCTTTATTTTCTTGGTTATTTAACTTATTGAGATAACGATAGATTGTTGTACGTGAAACTTTCCATTGCTCTGCAATAGTTTTAATTGGTGTTCCATTATCATAAAGTGTTTTAAGTAAAGTCAAATCTTGTTTATTTAATTTTTCTGGTCGACCTCCATAGCGTCCTCTAGCACGAGCTGCAATTCGCCCCGCTGAAGAACGTTCTAAAATTAAATTACGTTCAAATTCTGCAAATGCTGCGAATAAATGAAATAATAATTGCCCTGTAGAACTTGATTTATCCATCGTTATATTTTCTTCTAAACTATGGAAACTTACACCTCGTTCGTTAAGCTCATTAACTAATGTGATTAAATCTTCCATATTACGTCCTAGTCTATCTAATCTCCAAACAACAATCGTATCTCCTGACCTCGCAAATTCAATGGCTTTATCTAAACCAGGTCTTTTACTTTTTGAACCACTCATATGGTCGTTAAATATCTTTTCACAACCATATGCATTTAATCGATCCTCCTGTAAATTTAAATTTTGTAATCCAGTTGAAACTCTTGCATAACCTATTTTCAAAAGACAAACCTCCTATATACACCTTCAGTGTACCATAACTTAATTACAAGGTCTTTTGTGAACATAGATTTTTTGTTGGGTTTATGAACACAGAAATATATACGATACTCAATTATTTCGACATAAAAAGAGAGTGTACAGAAAATGGTTATTTTCTGTACACTCTTGTTATTTACATAAGACCCTTTAACATACCGTACCAATACATTTTAGGTAACAAATCTTTTTTGAAAATATACATACTTCTTCGTTCTTTTGCCTGGTTAAAAGGCAATGTTTCTTTTGGTTTTTTATTATAATCAAACTCGGCAAGTATTAATTTATTGTACCCGGTAACGATAGGGCACGAAGTATAACCATCATAATGATGCGTCAACATTTCATTATCCATTACTTGCAATAGGTTATTAACAACTATAGGCGCTTGTTTACGAATTGCTGCTCCTGTTTTGGAAGTAGGTGCATTTGAAGCATCACCAAGCGCAAATATGTTAGAGTAGCTTTTATGCTGTAATGTTGTTGAGTTAACATCTACCCAACCATCACTATCTGAAAGTGTACTTTCTTTAAGTACACCTAAGGGACCCATGGGTGGTGTTACATGTAACATTTCATAATCTATTGTCTTTCTATCGTCTGTTTTAATGTGTTCAAATGTAGCCTCTTTTTTGTCTCCGTCAATTTCAACAAGATTATAATTGTAATTGACAATTATATCCCTTTCTTCAACAATTTTCTCTAATTCTTTATTATATTTGCCTACGTCAAATAAAGCATCTTTTGGCGTTTCGTATATCACATTAGCATTAGAACGGATATTATGTTTTCTAAAATAATCTTCAGCTAAATACATAATTTTCATAGGTGCGCCTCCGCATTTGATAGGCGTATTAGGATGCGTGAAAATCGCGTTCCCTTGTTTAAATTTAGAAATTTGTCTCCAAGTTTCGCGAACATAGTTAGGTGAATAGTTAGAACAAACACCATTTTTACCTATATTCTCTTTTAATCCTTTAATAGAAGACCAATTAATCTGTAATCCAGGGGCTACCACTAAAAATTCGTAACTAACGACTGAATTATCTCCTAAAATAATGCTATTGTTTTCAGGTTGAAAGCTTGAAACAGCATTTTTTATCCATTGAACACCTTCAGGCATAACACTTTTCATATCTTTACGAGAACTTTTTAAACTCGATACCCCAGCACCAACCAAAGTCCACAACGGTTGATAATAATGATATTCAGCCGGGTCTATAATTGCTATTTTTCCTTTTAAGCTTTGATTTTTTCTTAATAGTCTTGATGCCACTGTAATACCTGCTGTACCGCCACCTACAATAACAATTTGATAATACTTACTCATTTTTCCACACCCTTAAATTATTTTAATGATTCTGGAAAATCTTGATAGCCTTCGCTAATATTCACGACATTTTCAAAGCCTTTGTTTTCTAAGATACCCACTGCGATTGAACTTCTAACACCTGACTGACAATGTACGTATATTTTATCTTCTTTATTAAATGGAATATTTTCATTTAATAATTTACCATGTGGAATATTGACTGCTTGATCTAAGTGTCCATTATTCCATTCTTCATCATTACGTACATCGAGTACATTTGCTTCTTTACCAGTCATATCAGCGCTGTGGATGGATTGTGTTAGAATTTCTGATTTTGGTAAACGATAACCAGCTACATTATCAAAACCAATTAATTGTAAAGTATGCGCTGCTTGTTCAACGGTAGATTTATCACCAATCAAATCTATACATTTTTCATAGTCTAAATACCAACCGATTTGGTTAATAAAGTTTTTATTGTAAGGAATATTGATTGTTCCTTCGGTGTGACCACCATGAAAGGCTTCTTTGCTACGAAGATCAAATGCTATTCTTTCATTATCTAAACTAGGATAAACGTTGTATGGTTGATACAAATTCATACCAAACTGATTGATTTGTTTCATCTTTGCAAAGTGATGGGGTGGCGCTGGTTGATTTGATGTTAATGTTTCAATGAATTTGGTTTCATCAGTTTCATTAAATGCCCAGTTATTTATTTTTTCATAACCTAACGTAGACATTGGTACGGCGCCTAATGCTTTACCACAAGGACTTCCAGCACCGTGACCTGGCCAAATTTGAATATAATCTGGTAAATCTTTAACACTTTCTAGAGATTGATACATTTGTTTCGCACTAACTTCTGTAGAACCTTCCATTTGAACTGATTTTTCTAGTAAATCAGGTCTACCGATATCACCAACAAAAATAAAGTCACCACTAAATATACCCATTGGAACGCTTGATCCGCCACCTTCATCTGTGAGTAAGAAACTGATACTCTCAGGGGTATGACCAGGTGTATGCAATACTTCTAATTTAATGTTACCTACATGAATAATATCTTGATGTTTAACAAAATGTGTTTGTTCGGGCATATTTTGATAACTTAATTGCTCATCGCCTTCACCAGATACATATACATCGGCGTTTAAACGTTCTGCCACGTCCCGAATTCCAGAAGCAAAATCAGCGTGAATATGTGTTTCTGCAGCTTGTGTAATTTTAAAACCTTCGCTATCTGCAACTTCCATATATTTTGTTAAATCACGAACAGGATCAATTACTATTGCCTCTCCTGTGCGTTGACAGCCAACTAAATAAGATGCTTGAGATAAATGATTATCGTAAAATTGTTTGAAAAACATGATAAAACTCCTTTTTTAATAGATTTAATTAGATGAATAAATTATGATTCGCATTTTCTGTATCACCAATATAAGTACCTACTCCACCGTACTCAACTTCATCTCTTAATTCTTCTTTTGTAATGCCCATAACATCCATGCTCATGGTACATGCGATTAATTTAATATCTTGAGCTATCGCTTGATTAATGAGTGATGGTAATGAATCAACGTTTTTCTTTTTCATTACGTAGCGCATCATGATATTACCTAAACCGAACATATTCATTTTAGAGAGTGGCATTTTCAAAGGTGTTTTTGGCAACATAAAATCAAACATTTTTGCGATACCTTTCTTTTTAACGTTAACTGTTTGCGCTTTTTTCAACGCGTTAAGTCCCCAGAAAGTAAAGAAGATGGTTACATCTCTTCCTGCAGCTTTAGCACCATTCGCAATAATCATTGCTGCCACTGCTTTATCTAACTCTCCACTAAATAGTACAATTGTCGTACCTTTAGCAGTATGATTCACTTGTAAGTCTTTTGGTTTTTCTTTTTGAATGATAGCATTAATTCCATGATTACTTTCATCAAGTTTAACTAAAGTATGACCAGTTTGTTTGACCCAGCTTTTAATGTCGCTAAGGAATCCAGGATCTGTAACTGTAACCTCTATTTGCTCGCCTACTTCAATATTTTTCACTTCTTTACTGATGTTTACAATTGGACCTGGACATTGAAGACCACTATAG
>NZ_JTLN01000031.1:0-13239 GCF_000798895.1 Staphylococcus sp. ZWU0021 | reverse complement strand
TTACTTCCAGTCAAGTCTTTTTCAGTACTTTAAGTGGGTCATTAAAAGCGCGAAAAAAAACAGAATTCTCCCCACCATTAGTTATTTATATGAGTGGAGGTATGATTACAGGGAGCATGTTAGGCGCACTCCTAGCAAATTTATTTGATACTACTTTTGTAAATATGACTTATATTATCATTGCCTCACTTGCATTAATATTAATGTTCATTAAAGTCGAATCTCGTTCAGGCGAACCTTCTTTTAATAAACCTTTACTAGTTATTATAGGTCTTTTCGTTGGTATTATTTCGGGTATAGTAGGCGCAGGTGGTGCCTTTATTATCATTCCTATATTATTAGTTTTATTCAAATTACCAATGAATACGGTGGTTGCTAATAGTATAGTAATTGCTTTTATATCTTCAATTGGCGCCTTTATCATTAAACTTATACAAGGTTACATTCCTTTAGAAGATGCGTTATTTTTAATAATAGGGAGTATTATTTTCGCTCCGTTAGGTTTAAAATTAGGTAAAAAAGTCCCTAGTTTTTTACAAAAGTGGATCATCAGTATTTTAATTATTATTGCAATTATTCAAATTGTTTTATAAATAAGAAAGAGAAGTACAACTAATATTAGTTGTACTTCTCTTTCTTATTTATAAAGTTAAAACATTCTCATATAGCAAGTAAAATAACAGTTGCGATAATTTCAACAACTTAATTTGTATGATTAGGGTGTGCCCAAAAGCTACATCTATTTTATATTGAATATCTTTTTTTCTAATTCACGTAAAAATGGAGTGAGATTTTTTCTTTTTCTCTAATAATATCTTTTTTTTGCTTATTATAATATTTGACGCTAATTGCAAGATCATTTTCTGTTACAACGTGATAAATTACAACAACAGAATCTTCACCGATGGCTTTTTCTAAATAGTCAGGGATAGCACTAAAATCATTTTCGAAATCATAGGATAATAATATATTTTTGAACATTTATACCAGTCTCCTATTAATTATTATTTAGATGCCCATTACTTATGTATATATCCTGAATATATATATGCTTATTTCCATATTCAAATTATTCAAATATATTCCTTGAATTAATATATTTCAGATTCACTATTGAATAATCTTTTTATTGTGCTATGATTCTAAACATCTGTTTTTTTATAGTTAGGAGTTATTAACGTGATGAGTAAGAAAAACAAAGTTTCCAATGTTTTTATATATTCCGCCAGTATCATTGGAATACTTGTATTGTTAGGTACAATCTTTCCTAAACAATTTGGAGAAATTACCAATGCTATATCAGCTTGGGTGACAAATACATTTGGTTGGTATTATATGTTGCTATATGCGGTCATCATAGCTTTTTCTATTTTCTTAATATTTAGCCCAATAGGAAAATTAAAGTTAGGAAAACCAGAAGATGAACCAGAATTTAGAACAATTTCTTGGTTAACAATGTTATTTAGTGCCGGTATGGGTATTGGTTTAGTATTTTATGGTTCCTCTGAGCCAATATCACATTACCTCTCTCCACCAAATGCAAAACCAGAAACACAAGAAGCTATGGCAGAAGCTTTTAAATCTACATTTATGGACTATGGTTTTCATACATGGTCAATATATGGCATTGTAGCATTGGTTCTTGCATATTCCCAATTTAGAAAAGGAGAAAACGGACTAATTTCAAGAACTCTAAGACCTTTATTAGGGAATAAAGTAGAAGGACCCTTAGGAGTTGTTGTCGATGTATTAGCTGTATTTGCTACTGTTATTGGAGTAGCAGTGTCATTAGGAATAGGTGCAATACAATTAAATGGTGGTTTAAATTATTTATTTGGAGTTCCTAATAATATAATTGTACAAGGTATAATTATCGTTGTTATAACAGTATTATTTTTGTTTAGTGCTTGGACAGGTTTAAGCAAAGGTATACAATACTTAAGTAATCTAAATATAGTTTTTGCAGCTATTTTATTAATTGTTATTCTTATTGTTGGGCCTACAATCCTCATTTTAAATATTATGACCAGTTCAACAGGAGATTATTTAAATAATTTAATTATTAATAGCTTGGATGTTGCTCCATTAAATCAACAAAAATCTATGTGGTTAGATTCTTGGATGCTCTATTATTTAGGATGGTGGATGAGTTGGAGTCCATTTGTAGGTGTATTCATTGCTAGAATATCAAAAGGACGTAGTATTAGAGAATTTTTAATTGCGGTTTTAAGTGTACCTATTACAGTTAGTATTATTTGGTTTAGTGCTTTTGGTACAACAGGTATTGAAATAGGAAAAGTAAATAGTAGTATATTTAAAATGCCACCCGAAACTCAATTGTTCGGTATTTTTAACGAATTGCCGTTTGGTTTCATTTTATCTATTATTGCTTTGGCTTTAATAGCTTCTTTCTTTATTACTTCTGCCGATTCTGCTACTTTTGTTTTGGGTATGCAAACTTCATTTGGCAATTTAAATCCTTCAGGTTTTGTGAAAATTATATGGGGCGTAGCTTTATCTACTATTTCTTATATATTATTATTAGCAGGTGGAAATACTAGTTTAGAGGCACTCCAATCGGCAGCCATTATATCTGCGTTTCCATTTAGTATCGTTATTATATTAATGATGGTGTCATTTTATAAAGAAGCAAATCGGGAAAGAAAATACTTAGGTTTAACATTACAGCCAGATAAAAAACATTTTGAAGATATTATTGATAAGTAAAAGAGAGAAATTTATAATTTTCGTTTTTGACACAAAACCTCTTAACTATAAATTAAGAGGTTTTTCTTATATATTTAAGTCTATAAACTTGTGTTATAATCAATGAATCATAAATATCAAAAATCATGAGTTTTTAGACGATGAGAGAGGCGCTTATTTGCATCGAGAATTAGATTTCATTAATAAGCACCCATAAAACGATTAAAAGAGGTGGTATTCAAATGGCTAAAATTGGTTATGCACATGTATCAACACAAGATCAAAGTCTTGATGGACAAACTGATACACTTGAGGAATATGGTTGTGAACGTATCTTTAGTGAGAAAGCGAGTGGTCGCAAAACGAAAATAATGGACCTTGATAATTGTTTGGATTAGTTACGTGAAGGCGATATTCTAGTTATCTATAAATTAGATCGTCTTGGCCGTACAACGAAACAATTAATTGAGTTATCTCAGTGGTTGGATGAAAACAGTATTGATTTACACATTATAGATATGAATGTATCGACCAAAGATGCGATGGGCAAGAAGGCGAAAAGGCGGACGGCCATCATTGCCGGACCATAAGAAAAGAGAATTCAAAGAAATTCAAGAGACTGGAGCAACATTAATGGCGATTTCTCCAGAAACACCAGATGCTTCGTTATCGACTAAAGAAAAGAATGAACTTGAATTTATAGTACTAAGTGATGAAAAAAACAATGTAGCTAAACAATTCAATTTAGTTTTCTCTATGCTAGATTATTTAATTGAAGTTTACCAACAATCTGCGCTAGATGTCGCAGGCCATAATGGGAATGAAGATTGGGAACTACCAAAAACAGCTACATTTGTTATTGATACTTCCGGAAAAATTGTTTTTGCAGAAGTGAATTCTGATTACACGCAACGAACAGAACCTTCAAAAGTTATTGAAATCGCTTCTAAATATTGAAGTTTAATATAATTCAATATTTTATCATTTTGAATATTATATAAAACAAGCTATTTTAACTAAATAAAAAATAAGAAAGGCTCTACAATTCGATGTTTTTTAGAGCCTTTCTTATTTATATTATTAGTTAGTTCATATGCTTTAATAGCAAAAAAATATCAAATAACTTTTTTGTTTTACCTATACCATATAATGCGTCATCACTAGAGTTATTTTAAATAACTGACTAATCGTTTATAACTTATTTGCTGTTGCATTAACTTATGTCATTATATTACTATTTACAGGATAGCTAATAGGTGCAATAATTCAAAATACCCTCGTCAGTAACTATAATTTTATTTTGTATTAGAATTTTAACAAATACCTAATCATTAAAAAGAAAGGATTAAGTATATGTGGAGAAATTATAAAAACAGCTCAATTGTTTTAAAAATGACTATTGCTTTTATAGCAGGGTTAATTGTTGCTTTAATATTAGGTGAAAATGCTAAATTCTTAGAACCATTAGGCCAAATACTTATTAGATTATTAAATTTAATTGCTATACCTATTATCTTCTTAACTATAGTGTTGTCTTTAAGTCGTATTAATTTAGCTAATTTAGGAAGAATGGGTGGAAAATTATTTTTATATTATAGTATAACAACAGGCTTATCTGTATTTATTGGGGTAATAATTGCCTTAACCATAAATCCTGGCGAAAATTTGACATTACCAAAAAACTCAATTGATAAACCTAGTATACCTAGCTTTTCAGATATATTATATAAAATAATACCTGATAATTTCATTAAAGCATTTTCTTCTGGTGAATTATTGTCCATATTGTTTATAGCTATACTTTTAGGTATTTCGATGTCGATTTTATTATCTTCATCTGATAAAAGCACACAACAAAAAACAGAATCGCTTCAATCACTTTTTGAAACTTTGAATAAACTTTTTAATATTATATTAAATGGTATATTGCTATATGCACCAATTGGTGTATTTGGTATTAGTGCCTCAACATTTGGTTCTCAAGGATTAAACTCTTTTAAATCTTTATTGTCATTTACACTCACTTTTTATATAGGAATTCTTATTTTATGGTTACTAGTTTATTTTAGTTTTTTAAAATTAGCTAATAAACCTGTTTGGAAATTTTTAAAAGATACTAAAGAAGCTTATTTAACTGCTTTTTTCACTTCAAGTAGTATTGCTTCTTTGCCTATTTCAATTAAGTCTGCAAAAAGGGCTAATATTTCAAATGAGGTTGTTAATTTTTCAATCCCTTTGGGTACTATATTTAATTCTGATGGCGGCGCTCTTAGAATGGGGGTATCAATTGTATTTGCAACTAACGTTACAGGAATAAATTTATCTTTAGAAAATTTATTTATGATTGTAATCATAGGAACGATCTTATCTATCGGTACTTCTGGTATTCCAGCTGGTGGTCTTATTACTCTTTCTGCTGTTCTTAGTTTATTCGGTTTACCATTAGAAATTGTAGCTTTAATAGCTGGTGTTGATGCAATAATAGGAATGGGTGGTACTGCCTCTAATGTATTAGGTGATATAATTGGATCTGCTGTTATAGATAAAAAAAACAAAGCCCATAACTAATTTTATAGTTATAGCCTTTGTTTTTTTATTTATTCTACAGTCTTTCCACCATCAAATAGAAGATTAATTCCTGTAATAAAAGAAGTTTATTCATTAAGTACTCCCATAAGCCCTAATGGAATTCCTGATTCAAAATTTTTTACTTGTTCAATTGATTGTTGGCTCAAATTTTCCACCGTCACTGTTTTGTCATACCAAGACACATTGAGTTAATATGTATATTTTTTACCAAATTCTAAAGCAGCACTTTTAGTTAAGCCCTTAACCTCGTGTTTAACGGAAATATATGGTGTTAAACCAGTTGTGCCAACTAAACGCTCTGTAGATGATGTACTAACAATTGTGCCTCTTAAAGTAACATCAATTGCACGTTGCCAAAACTCTGTGTCAGTTTCTGTTAATCGAACTATTTGTACTCTTATTCTTGCGTTATTATGAACCCAATATAATTGACCAATCGATTAACAGTTTGATTAATTAGATTTTTAACATCTTTTTCTTCTGCAAATTATATTTAATAAAATGAGCTTCTTCGCCTTGTACTTAAATGATCCTCACAGTTTCGTATCCTGCATCTTCAGAAATATATGAAATAACAACTTTTATTCCTTCTTTTGCAAAAGACAGCGCACAAGATCCGCCAAACTCGTTATCTCCTCTTGTGACAATAGCATTTTATTATCTAGTCTAGTTATTTAAATTATCTTGAAACAGATTCATTTTATAAAGATGATTATGTCGTTGGGTTTACAATGTATGGTTGCTTAAAGAGACGTGGATTGATCGAATTCTTATTGATGAACAACATCAACGTAAAGGATTTGGTCGAGAAGCTATGAAGCTATTAATAAATTTAGTTTTAAATAAATATAATATAAACATAATTTATTTAAGTATTGTTAAGGAGAATGATATTGCACGGACATTATATGAAGAGTTAGGGTTTCATTATACATTTATAGATGATTTAAATGGGGATTTAATATTCAGATATAAGCAACACCAAGGATTTTAATATTGAAAAAGAACTTTTCACCCTAACTCACATAAATAAGATAAATGAAAAACATTAGATTAATAATTCAATCCCTCAAAATCTACATCCAAAGATTTGAGAAATTGAATTACTGAAGACGTTTTTCAACTTTATATATATGTTTATATCAATTTTTTAGTATACTTATAATCTAACCATAAAAGCACTTCGCAACGATAAATGTTACAGTTGATAAACAAATAGATACAATAATGACAACTATTAATGGTTTGAAAGCACGATCTTTTAAGTCTTTAAAGGAAACATTTAATCCTAATGCAACCATTGCCATCAATAAGCATATAGTCGTGACATTATCGATAATTTGCATAACCATGTGTGGCAAGGGCACATAAGTATGGAATAGTGCCATCATGACAAAACCAAGTAAAAAGTAAGGTACATCAATATGTTTTTTTTCGGTCTCGCTATGCGATTTTATTCTCATAATTAGAATTAAAATAATACTCAGAGGTATTAATAAAAACACACGTCCCAGTTTTCCTAACAGTCCAATACTCAAAGCTTCTTGGCCTGAAAAATCCGAAGCAAGAATTACATGTGCAATTTCATGTAAACTTGTGCCTGACCAGACCCCAAATACTTCAGGAGATATTGTAAAAACAGAATATATCACAGTATATGCAAGTGAAAATATAGTGCCAATAAGTGCGACAATCCCGATACTAATCGCAGAATCTTTTTCTCGGGATTTTAATATTGGAGATATTGCTGCAATAGCCGCCGCGCCACATACCCCAGTGCCAATACCTAATAATAGCGTGAGGTGTTTATCCCCTTTAATGTATTTATTTAGTAACAACATTAATCCGATACTAAAAAGGATGACTCCAATATCGATTAATAACAAACCGCTACCTTTTCCAATCACATCATAAATATTTAACTTTAATCCATATAATATAATAGCTAATTTCAGTAACCGTTTAGATGAAAATTCGATGCCTGAACGATATGCTTCAGGGTAACCCTTAAAATGTCTATATAGAATCGCAATCAGTATAGCAATTGTTAAAGCGCCTATCTTATCTAAAAATGGTAGTTTTGAGCCTAATAAACTTATAACTGCGATGATAAATGTGAATAATAAACCATAAATAAATGCTTTACTTTTTAAGGACTTCACTTTTTAACTCCTCCTTTTATCAAAAGCTTAGCACTGCAAAGTTATAATGTGAAATAAATATTAAGTATATTACTCATAACGATTTTGTTATAATAGAGTGACTCAAATGTCAGGAGGCCTAGTTAATGGATTCATTAAAAGTTCTAACTGAAGTAGTTAAAACGCAAAGCTTTACTAAGGCTGCAGAAAATTTATATACTTCACAGCCATCAATAAGTCGTGATATTAAACGATTAGAACTGGAATACGATATAAAAATTTTCGAATTTAGACATTCTAAAATGTCTTTAACGAGTGATGGGGAGAAACTATTTCAATATGCTTTACAGCGTGAACATTTAGAACAAACCTTAAGACACGATTTGAAAATGCAGCCTGATACAATTTCGGGAGATTTAACGGTAGGGAGTAGTTACACGTATGGCGAATATCGATTGTCACAACATCTTACTGATTTAGCAAAAAAATATCCTGAATTATATATTCATGTGCATTTAAATAATTCTGACACAGTATTACAACATATTAAGAATAACATTATCGATTTAGGTATAATCGAAAAAGAGGTTCAAAGCAATATCATATACAGTAGACGTATTGCTCAAGATGAAATAGTATTAATTCGTAAAAAATCATCATATCCAAATAAAGCAATATGCTTTATCAGAGAACGTGGATCAGGTACAAGAGTCTATCAAGAAAATGCGTTATCACAAATGACTTCATCCTCTTATTTAGTAGAAATTAATAACACAAATCTAATTAAAAATATGGTCCATGCTGGTAACGGCTTTTCTATTATTTCTAAATCCACATTAACACCTTATGATTTAGAAAAACTAGAAGTAACAAACTTAGACATCACACGCTATTTCTATTTAGTCATGCATAAAGATAAGTATATTGATACGAAACTTAATGAAGTCATCAAAAATTTGGTTTCATAAATTTTGTTTTTTGTATTATTTATTCTAAATTTAATGGACGTTCCAATGACAATCTGTTTTATAAATGGCTAAATTTCTTTTTAGAGCGCATCCAAGAAAATATAAGCATCTAACTACATTTTTAAAATCTAATACTCAAAAAATAAATATAAAGTATAAACTCTCAATATATAACATTCATAATTTATCCTTTAAATTCTTGACAATTACGTCGAAAATATTAAAACGATACCTTGTAACTAATATCGTACATATGACTTTGCATTCCTCTACACTATGATGTTATAATACAATTAACGAATAGAAAGTCCATAGATATACACCGAGCCCCAACCTATTGCCGTAGGTTGGGGCTCTTTATGTGATATGGATAGTCGCCTATTTATTGTGCTGATTTAGCCAATAGGTAAACCAAGCTACAATACATCCAGTTATCACAGGTGCAATAACCGTTACGAATAAAAAGTCCACAGATGCTCACCTCCTTCCATAGTAATTTCGCCTATGGAAGTTAAGGCGACTCCATTATTATACCATCTGTATCTTTTGAAGCATATGTACTTCCGATAAGTTGAATTATGTCATTCAAATCTTAAATGGGTGTATTTACTTAGATTGAAATAATACAATTTCTACTTTTCTTTCTGTGTATACATTATACATATGGAAGTTATACATGTGGAAGTTATATATGTATAATGTATACACATATATCATATTTGGTATTCGTATAATATCATGCTAGTATAATAAATATATATAAAAGGACAACATGCGCTAACATGTTGCCCCAATGAGACTGTTAAAAAGACAAAAATAACCTTTTCGAACCTGTCAAAGTTGGAAGGTTATTTTTTGGTTATTGCTAATTAATACTGAACCAATAATTGTGAGAACAACTAAACATGCTATTCGTTTATCGAATCTCCCTATTAAGTAGAACTTAGTAGGGAGATTTCGTTGTAATTTTAAATCAATTTACTTCAGGTCTTAAATTTGTCTTTTCAGGGGATTTTAGAACCCTCTCTATATCAATTTGCTTAATTCTGTTGATAATTTGTTTTTTGTCTTTATATCCATAATTTTCAACTCTATCTAATGTTAATTGCGTTAAAAATTTCACTGGATTTTCAGGATAGTAACTATCACCTAAATATCTTTTAATTTCTTTCTCTGTATAATGAATGAAATTTTCCTTAGCAACGACTCCCGTTAATGAATAAAATAAGAATTGTCTAGCTTTATTAAATTCATACCATTTCACAAAAAACTCTCTAGTAAATTGAATTGCTTTTTTTATTCCTATATCTTTATGAGTTTTATCCTCTAAATAATAAAACATATATTCGTAGCAATATTTGGGAATCAATATGACGCTTTGTCTTTCTGAAAAATAATAATCTTTAGATAATTCTTCAGAGTCATGAATATTAGTATTTTGCAGAATATATGACCCAACTGATTGAGAATTAATGTTGTTCAGTGTGCGTAATGAACTTGAAGAAAGTAAATCAATATTTATATTCAAGTAATCACATAATTTTATAATATTACTAATACTAGGATCAATTTCACCTTTTTCCCATTTTCTATACTCTGCACTTGAAATACCCAAATCCTTTTCAATATCTTCAAATCTTATATCAAACTTTTCTCGATAATAATTTAACAAATTAAAATATTTTGTATCTTCTTCATCATAATCAAAGTAGTCATCTTCAAAAAGTTGTCTAATTTCGCCTAATGAGAATTCTATATTTTGTATTAGTATATTCATATTAATAGGTTCACGTTTATCATTAAATTTAGTATATCCAGCAGAACCTGTCTCTAAGTTTATAGGAAATTGTAAATCATTTTCATGATTATATGAACTAAATAACTCCAAGTTATCTAAGAGGCCCTTAGCTCTCCTAATAATAATACTGCTACTTTCTTTACTAACATCTCGATATAGATAGTCATAATACTCTCTCATTATCAACTCATATTGGGGAATGGCTACCCAATCATCATGTTTTACTAAATCAAATTTATGGATTATATCAGACAAATTTTTAAACGTTTTAGGCATCCACTCTGAATAGCCATGAAAATATTCTTCAATATTATTATCAATCAAAGTAATCTCTTCTGTGTTATAAGATTTCCACTGTTTTGTTAAAAATTGGTATATTGTCATATTAAAATATTTTGCAATATCATCTACGATACGATAAGTAAATGCTTTCTGCTTAGATTCTAAAAGTGTTATCTCCTTTTTAGAATAATTGGAAAATCCACTAAGTTCATTCAATTCTTTAGCCAATGCTTGTTTAGTTAAATTCTTATTTTTTCTTTCTAGATAAAGCTTTTGGGATAATTTCATATAACCCCTCCTTTATAAAAATCATACACTACTTTTTCATAAAAATAAAATATTATAATTTTTAAATTTAAAAGCGTACAGTTACAATACGGTTTATTGCTCGCTTAAAATTAAGGGGAAGTATGTGTCTGTGGTTAATCAAAAAACCTCCACAAGTTAAATACAGGTTTTGTGGAGGTTACTCTTATTTTGAAATATCAAATTAATTTTTATGAAATTTTTGTATAGCATCTCTAATCTCTTCTTTTAATTGCTCATCTCTTTTATATCCATTGAAATTAATATATTCAGCGTCATCATTTACATACTGTAAAAAACGTTTAAACGTATCCAAGTATTTGGCAACTTCAGAATATTCCTCTTCTATATTTTCATAGTCTTCTTTCAACACTTCATCTTTGTTATGATCTACTTTAAATTGCATTTTAAGAGCTTCATTTTCTTTTTCAAGCTCATTAATTCGTTCATCTACTGGATAAACAGCTGTCGGCTTAATACGATTTCCTAATGCCACAAGCCTCGTATAAGCTGTTGGATTTAAGTTTCTATCTTCTGCTAATACTTTCACTTTTTCATATTCTTCTTCAGTTAAATTAATATTAATTGTTTTAGCTTTTTTATGATTCTTGCTCACCATTCACGCCACTCCTAAAATTAGTAATTACTTAGTAAGAATCACATTTTTATACTAAGTATTTGATTAGTAAATACTCTATCATAAATAACTAAGCAATTACTAATACCTTATATAAGAAAATCATTGATTATAAACAATGATTTAAGGACTCCTTTCGGGAGTCTATGAGGAGTCCTTAGACTCCCCATTCTTCTATCCCTTGTGGCGCAAGAAATAGAAGAATCATTGATTTTACATCGAAATGCCATGTAATATTACGCTCAAGTCAGGTTTTATAAATATATAAGATTGTTAAAATTACTGCTATGAAAGTATTTATAACAAATGAAACATTCATTTTGAACCCCAGCTATGCTGGGTGCCATCGTGATGGCATTGTTCACCCTTATCCTGTTGTCTGGGACTCCTTTTCGAGACTCCTCTAGTTGAATTCTTAGCCACATAAATGCATTTTCAATGTTCTAAAAGTTTAAATAACTCCCCTTCTTAAAACGTATATTAGGCTTCGTTTTTTATCATTACAAATACTACTAATAAACTTCCAATAAAAAATGACCTATTGCATTAATTTATAATACATGTAGATCATTTTTCACTCACAATATTATTTTTTAAAATTCATGTTATTTTTATATATTGTTAAGTTAGAAATATTCTGATTTAATTAAGACTTTGATGAATTCAAAAAAGAAGGTAAGTAAATTGAAATTTTAAGCTTTATAGGCTTTACCATTTTTCTTTGGGCAAGAAATGTAGACGCATCAGGCGCCATACAAATGACTGAATTGAAATGGGTTAATATTGCTGTTATAGGAATTACATATTTAATTTCTTTAATCATACAGCTAATATGGCTAATCATTAATTTAGTCTTTTCGAGAAAACAAAAAGTACAAGTACTGAATTAAGTAGACGGCTTGAAAGAACCTAAACAGTCCGTATTGAAATAAAAGATACCCATTTTATCTGGGGTATCTTTTTGTTTTTATATAGATTTATTTGGATTTTAAAGGGATATTTAGAGCCAAAACAAGAGGGCTTTCTATCATTCAACATATATCGAACGAGATTTTTGGGGAATAGATTTTTATAAATTCAATTATGTTTCAAATCATTTTAAAAAGATTGTTATTTCTATATAGTATCAAGACAAGAAGAAACTCGTTCACATTCGTTTTAAAATCAAAGAAATCATAATTCTTAATATCCCATTTCTCAAATCTATATAACTACTAAGGATGTGTACAAAATGCTTGAAAGCAAAAGATTAATTATGACTAAACCACAATTATCTTACTCAGAAGAATTATATGAAATCCACTCTAATAAAATAGCAACTCAATATACTCCAAAGCGAAGACATAAAACGATAAACGATACTAAAAATATGTTGAACAAATGGATAACCCATTGGGATGACCATAATTACGGATATTTTGTGATTATTAAAAAAGAAAACAAGACAGTTATAGGTAGTGGTGGCGCAGAAAAAATGGAATTTGCCAACAAAGAATACTTTAATTTATATTATCGCTTGGACCCTAAAGAAACTGGCAATGGATATGCAACTGAAGCTATCAAAACAATAATGAATTGGCTAAAAACTAAAATAGATAATAATTTAGATTTCGTAATAAGAACTGACGTAAATAACATATCTTCTGTAAAATTAGCCGAAAAATTAGGTTTAAAAAAAGATTCTAATTTTGATAATTATGTAGACCAAGGAGATATTTTTTTCTTTAAATAATATAAGCAAATTTCAAAAACGCTTTATTCCAATTGCTTTATTGACGTTGAGCCTCGGAACCCTTAACAATCCCAAAACTT
>NZ_JTLN01000012.1:0-33798 GCF_000798895.1 Staphylococcus sp. ZWU0021 | reverse complement strand
CATTCTTGTTGGCATATTATTTGTCCTCCTAATAATCCTTAACTTGTACGTCTGATACTTTTCTAAATTTAATATCCTCGAACCCTAATTTCTCTGGGTTGTTTACATACTTTTTATATAACTTATCTGCTTCACGTTCTTGTGTTGCTTCCAAATCGTAATTATCTGCCACAGGTACTGTTACTTCCTGTTCAACTTCCACTTTGATTTGTAGTGTGATTGTTTGTTCCATTAGAATCACTTCGCTTTCTTGCGTTCTCGTCTAGCCTTAATTAAATCTTCATACGTGATCCACTCTAGTCCTGTGTATTTAGGCGCTTTACATATCCACGTTAGCTTTACATCGGGATATAAGTATCTAAAGAACTTAGCTTTTAATTTAGCTGTTTCAGTGGCCATACCTTTCACGTCTATTACTTCGATTAACTTCCCTTCACTCAACAGTGCAAAGTCTGCGATATATTCTGATTTACGCTGCTCACCTATTTTAGGTATTAGTTCGTATCTTGGTTGCACTTCTATTTCATCGAATCCATCTATATGCAATCGATTTTCTAAATGTTTGTAATACTCACATTCAACTTTGCTGTCGAACACAATTCCTTTGTACTCAACTTTCTTAGCGTTGTATTTACTCAAATTGCCCACATCCTATAGATAATCAAATATGCTTGTTTGTTCTTTGTCATTCAGGTTATATATACGCTTGATTTCATCTAATCTTTCGTCAGTTACGATATCTTCATCAATTCCTAACGACTTTTTCAATCCAGCTACACTATTTCTGTTTCTATCTAGTGGAATAACTGTCGCTACAACTTTTGAATTTTTATCCTTTAACGTGTATCTCTGACTTAATCCCATTTATCCCACCTCGCAAATAGCTTGACGTGTACGTCTTTCATTTAACTTTTGGATAAATAGTTCATATAATACTTTCTCTTCTCCGTGAGCATAGTTAATTAATTTCTGTGCGTATATATCTGAACACCCAAGATTTTGTTTAATAAATTGTTTAGTTACCATGCGTCTCTCTCCCTGTAATCATCACCAAGCACTCTTACTTGGCGTGAATTATGTTTCATACGTGAATTAATACGTTGCCAATTCATGTTTTGATTTAGCTCTTTATCACTAAAGTTGGTAGTGAAAATGTTGTTTTTACCTACTCTGTTATCAACTATGCTAAATAGTTTATTTAATGTATGTTCTGTGTTCTCAACACCTATGTCGTCTAATACAAGCAAGTCTATGCTGCTAAGTAATTTGACTAACTCGTCTGTAGTTTCAACTGCATTTTTATTGTAAGTAGCTTTGATACGATCCATTAACATTGGTATGTGCATAAATGCTACTGAATAACCTTGTGCTTTAACTGCTTTAGCAATTGCATACGCTAGGTGTGATTTGCCTGTTCCATATGAGCCTTGCATGATTAATGACTTAGGTTTATCTACAGAAAATGTTTTAACGTACTCTATAGCAGTTTGTTTAGCATCTGTTTGTGATTGGTTCTGTGGTTGATAATTATTCACTGTGACTTCTTGTAATGAGTAGTTAACATTAGATTGATTAAATATATTATTGATTGCTTTCTGCTTACGTTTTTTCTCTGCTTCTTTGCCTGCTGCAATCATGCTACACTCACAACCATCACGATATTCATAACCACTACTAAATGTGTGTAGATCATATCTGTTACCGCACTTTTCACAATAAAGTCCTTTCTTCACGTCATTAGCTTCATATTGTTTAAGCGTTTCTGTTATTCTAGGGCTTAACATGCGTTTCATTTAATCACTCCTAATCCCAATAACTAGGGTCATACTTCATACGTTCTAGTTGGTCTTGTCCAGTATTTTTTATTTCTTGATTGAGATAGCCTTCAAATTTAGTGCCGAATAACGTTTCTGGTCGTAAGAACTTTTCCATCTCAGTACCTTTCCATTCAGTAACTTTATTGTTAATTACAGTTTGAAATGCCTGCTCGTCAAAACCGTCTTTAAATCTAGATTTGATTAAGTCTCTAGTCTTCCTAGTTGTAGCTTTATAGTGCTTACCTGCTGATTGATTAAGATATCCTATAATCGATTCATAAGGATACACAGTCGAGGAACTCGACATAGTATTACTATCATTATTAGTATTGTTATTATTAGTTAAATCATTATTGGTAAAGTCATTATTAGTAGGGACAGGTTTTCCTACGTTGGATAATCCTGTGTTGGTTTTCCCTACGTTGGATAAACCTACGTTGGATAATCCGTTCTGGTTAGGTTGTTCATAAACAGAGTATTCATATTCTCTTAAACGTCCTTTGTCATCACGTTTACGTGTTCTAACAATATAACCAGTTGCTTCTAATTCTTTGATTCCGTTCTTCAAACTATCTCTACCATCAAGACTATGTTTTTCTAGTTCTTTCTCATATACTTGCCAGTCATCTGGTCGGCTTAGTAAATAAAGTAATATCCCTTTAGCTTTCCAGCTTATATTAGGATCATGTATAAAATTCTTATGAACCGTAACAAAGTTCCCGCTCTCTTTATAAACTCTAAATGTTGCCATGTTTTTCACCTTCTCCGTACAAAATCCATTCAGGTTTTAACTTGAATATGAATGCCATTAATTTGATTTTCTTCATGTGTGGTATTAAAACTCTGTTTTCCCATCGATTAACTGTTACTCTTGTAACTCCCATAATTTCTGCGAACTCGGTTTGATCAAAATTTCTTTGCATTCTAATTTGCATAATCCTATATGCAATGCCGATTCTGTCTTTATAATTAAGAGGTCTTGCTATCACTGTTTCTCACCTCGTAACATGCTATTTAATTTGTCATCTACATCCACCCAAGCGTTTTCTAAATGATGTAGTTTATTAAAACTACTCATTCCCATGTCGTGTTGTTGGTTGTGATGTTTTCTACATAGTGCTAAAACTTTGTTTCCATAATGATTTATCTTGTTTCTATTTCTCCCTCTACCTACTGCTTGATAATGTGCTAAATCGCTATTTGGAGAGCCACATATGACGCAAGTTCTATTAATGGTAGATTTATATAGAAAATACTTATCGTTGCTCATAAGGTCGCTAGTAGCCTTGTTCATTGGTACGTTGTTAGTAAATATAAAATCAAGGATTAAATCGATTAATTCACCTGCTTGTCGTCTACTGCAATTGCTCAATGATATAGGTTTATAACCTTTGATAAACTCTAATTGTTTTTGGAACATATACCTTAAATAATCCATTGGCTGTCCGTAATGATTGAATATATCTCGTACCATTGCGAAAACCTTTCTGCGTTGTTTATCTGTTATCTTGTATGGATCACTAATGATTACATCACACTCTACTTCTAGTCCGTTATCTAACAGTAAGAAGTCTTTGTTTTCTAAAGTTACACCCTCGATGACAGCAGTTATTGTGCCGTCATCTTGTTGGATGTAGTTTTTAATTATTGGCATTTAATCAGTCCAATCAGAACGGGAGGTCGTCCGTATCTATATCTGCGTTACCGTTAGCGAAAGGGTTATCCTTATCAGGTGATTGTTGTGACTTAGCTTGTCCACTTTGTTGTTGAGATTGCCCTTTAGATTGTGATTTAGATTGTGATTTAGGTTCCATGAATTGAACACTGTCCGCTACTACTTCGGTAACGAATATTCGTTTACCTTCATTGTTTTCATAACTACGTGATTGTATACGACCATCAACACCAGCTAAATGACCTTTGAATAAATAGTTGTTTACATTTTCTGCTTGTTTACGAAAAACAACTACATCGATGAAGTCTGCTTCACGCTCGCCTTGTGCATTTGTGAATGTTCTATTAACAGCTAAAGTGAAATTTGCAATACTCACTCCAGATGGTGTTGTTCTAAATTCCGGGTCTTTTGTTAATCTACCTACTAATACGACTCTATTTATCATTATTCATTCTCCTTGTCTAATTGTTTTAGGCCTGCATCTAGTTTTGCGTGTGCGTTTGCAATCTCACTTTTCGATGCTTTGTTTATAGTCTGTAATCCTAACCAACGTCTCGTTTTGTCTAACGTGGCATCTTTGCCCTTTTCTTGTGAGATACTTACAAATTGATTAATCTTTTCTGTTAATTCACTTACATCACTTTCACTAGCGTCTGGCGCATCCTCCCCATGATATAAATACAATCCGATACCATGTAATGCTGCTGCTTTAACAAATGCGCGCTTGTATGTTTTGTTTATTTGGAACATATCAGCTTGTTTGTAAGGCACTGACTTATTCTTAAAGTCTAGTACGGGTAAAGTTTCCGTCTTTGTTAATCCTTTTAGTGTGATTGATACCGTTACGCTGTAACCTTCCGGACTTGCTAAGTAAGGTACAAAATATTGTTCGTTAGCTACTTCTGGATGCGGGTATTCATGTATCTTCATCTCATAGTTAGGGTCAATCTTCATTAATTCTTGATGTGCATACGACCAAGCTAGGTAAGATAAACCTTGTTTCTTCTCTACATGATCGTTCACGTTCATTGAGTTAAGTTGTTGAAATAATGTTTGTTCAGTCATATTCAATCTCCTCATATTTAGTTTGTTCAGTTACTATTTTCTTAATTGCTGTGTGTTCAGTCATGTCTATACTTACATCATCTAAACCACTGAAATCTCTTGCTCTACTTCTATTACGTGTGTAACTTGTATCGTCTGCGGTCATCGGCTTATTCGTGATATATAAGTCAAAAGGTGCGTTTTTAAGTTTGATTAGATACGTTACGGTTTCCTTCATCTGTAACCTCCGTATGCAAAGATACTTTTGTATGGTAATCCATATTGACTCCAACTACTTCAGTGTCATTAAATATCCTTGCTGCACTTCTTTTGTTTGAATAATTCACTTCTGATTTTGAATCAGTTGGTTTGTTCGTTATATAAATTGGCATATCTCTGTGACGAATAATGTAAGTTATTGGTTCACTCACCATTGCATCACCCGATTCATAATACGGTCTGGTTCATCTGTATTTTGTTCTATCCAGTTATATATAGATCGCTCAAATATTTCGTGAGATAATTGTAGACCTAAATCTTCATCGTTAATTTCAGCTGAATCTACTAAATTTTCATGTTTGTCAGTAATTTCTACAAAGACACCAAATTGCGTTTTTGTACCCTTCACATGAAAAGTAAATCCATCTACGGTAATAAAATTCCTTCTTATCTCTCCTATTTCGTAATACATCTTGTCTACCTCCTAGAATTGGTGGTATACTTGTGTTGTCTAATTACACAAATATACTTTTGACTGTTAAGCGTTGGCGCGCTTAGCGGTCTTTTTTTCTGCGTAATAGCTATTCCAAAATACATAACTACCGATGAAACTTATAATGCTAAATGCAATACTGTAATGAAAATCGAATGTGATAAGTGCAAACAACATTGTGAATAGTATTGCTGTTGACCATGCTAAAATGTGTTTCATGTTAATCCTCCTTATAAATTGGTTTCTTTAATCATTATGTTTTGTTCTATATACTCAATTGCTGGTCTAACTTTGATGTAACGTTTGTTACCTCTACCAAAACGGTACATACACGCTTCTTGAAATCCTTTGTCAGGGTAAACTTTAGTTTCTAAATCATCCCTAGAAATTCCGCTTGCTTTTACAAATTCCTTTGCATCTGCAAATCCGATGAATTCCATTACTATCACTCCTTTCATTTTCACGTTGTGCTATACTATTTTTATCGCTACTGCGATAGTGGGTGGTGAAAAATTATGATGAAACCTTATATGCTAACCTATGATTTAAATTCACCTGGACAAAAATATGAAGAACTAAGAAACGTTATAAAAGAAGAAATTTCTAATGGTTATTGTAATTATTGGAAATCTTCATTTTTATTCCGTTCTGCTTTAACGCCTTCAGAAATGTTAGATAAATTAAAACCTTATCTCGATTCAGGTGATAAACTGTTTGTTACAGAAATAATAGATAATAAACAGGGATGGTTAACAAAGGAACAGTGGAATTTTATTAATCAAAATATTTTTGACTAGAATCTTTCATTGAAACTTTTGTTAAATCAGAAAAACCATTCGAATCTTCTGGAATAAATCTTTTCTTGTCTCCAACACTCTTAATCTCTTCCGCCAAGATGACGATTAGGAGTGTTATTTTTAATACTTGTTTTAGGTTCATTGTGGGTCCTCCTATTTGATTTTGTATTTCCATTTGAATTCATTAATCTGATCTAATTTGTTTTCCGTCAAAGTAGTTAAACTTTCAAACTCACTCATCACTTCTTTTAATTCTTTTTGTTTATTCTCAGTCATAGCGACTAGACTTTTGAATTCATTAACCAGACTTTTAAGTTCTCTTACATTCGTATACAAAGTAAATTCTTGCTTATTTTTCTTGTTTCTTCTGAACATTCCGTTTCCTCCTTTTTATTTCTACGCACAATATGTGTAATAATTGAGGTGGCTACGAACCACCTCGTGTGGTATAATTAGTCATGTAAATATATTTTATTAAGTTGATTATTTTTTCTTCTTTTCTTGTTATAAATGTCTGCCAATACGAATGGTAGGCATTCTTTTTTTGATTTAAAACTTGGACGTTGTTTATTGATTTCAGCATTAAAATCACTGAATCCTTTTTTTCTCAAACGTTCTGCCAAATCATCTTTTTTAATATTTTCGTAATAAGTGGCTAAGAATTTAGCGAAACCTTCAATGATAAACCCTTGAAAATATATCTTTTCATTGCCAAATGTGTCTTTAATAAATTTCAATGTTTCTGTAAGGCCAGAACCACCATATTTTTTATAAACTCTTTCTAGTGAGCGATAAGCACTTATATAACCATATCTAGGATTTTGATTATCATAGTCAATATCCATACCTGATTCCAAAACGCTAAATAAAATCATTTCTGCGAATTCGTCACCGTATTTAATATCAGCTTTAGCGATTGAGTTCGGTGATTTAGTAGGTCTTGTATTAAAGTCTTTGTACTTTTTAGCTTCTTCTTCGATACTAAGTCCAACATAAACCTCTGCTTTAACAGTCGGTATACCTAATCTTTTTAGCGCAGTCACTCTGTGTTGGCCATCTATGATGTAATAAATACCGTTCGCTCTTAAGTTCACATAAATAGTACCAATTGATCCTTCATCAAAATTATTTACAATTCTAGTTACTTGCGACTCCTTTACGGGAGATTGGTAACTCATATCTGTAGCTAAATCTTTTACATTTAATGTTCTTAATTTCATTATTTATATCCTCCAATTTTTATAAAATGCTCAATTTTTTTCTTCGCTTCTATTAACGCTTTGTAATTCAATGTAGATACATATTTATCAAACAACTCATAATCCTCAATTTCTTGGTCGTGAATAGTGATGATTTCTTCTAGCGCAGTGATTAATGCATCTGCAGAGCTTTCATGTCTTATTGCTTTTCTAACTTCTGGTTCAATTGAATCGTTATCTTGGTTTATTTGGATTCTTGCATCAGTGATTTCATTTTCTTTAGAATTATTTTCAACCACTTTATCCTCCTTTTTTAACTCTAATTTTCTTTTGTAATATTCGATTTGCTGTTCTAGTGAACTATTTTTCCTTTTTAATTCTGAATTTTCGTTTTTTGATACTTCATAATCCTCTGGTTCCATATAACGCTCAATCACTTCCGGCTCCCTATCCTCTGCATCCTCTAGTTGCTTACGTGCAATTGATTCAGAACGTTGTGCTTGTTCAAGTTGTGATTCGAGTTGAGATTTTTCTTCGTCGCGTTGTTTGAGTTGTTTTTTGTATTCTTCTATTTCTCTAGTTGTTGCCTCATCAATTGTTTTGTTACCTTTATCAGTTTCAATTCCATGTTCAAACACTTTATTTCTTTCATTTTCGGGGAAAGTAGCAAGTGTATTTAGTTTACGAGTGCCTAAATCCCAACGCGCGTTGGTTTCATCCTCGCCAAAAACTTCGGCAGCTTTAATTCTTTGCCTAATAGTTTCGCTCGTGTACCCGAAAACTTTACGCGTATAATCTTCAAAATTTCTAAACCCTAATTCTTTATAAAGTTTTTCATCTCGAATAGTTTTAATTTCCATTAAAAACTTATATCCATATTGTTCGGATATTTTGTAGAAGCCTACAGCTCTTTCGTGAATTTCTTGTGCTTTCACTTCGTTAGATAACTCATTCAAAATTTATCCCTCCTTTTAAAATTTCGGTTTTTCCGAATCATCACCCAAAAAAATATTATCTACTTTTATATTGAGTGCATTAGCTAATTTATGCAGTGTTTTATAATTAGCATTTTGAATGTGCTTTTGATTCATTTCATAATTGTAGATAGTTTTTTCAGTGACGCCAGATTTTTCCGATAGTTGACGCTTGTTCATATTTTTTAACGCACGCCATTGCGATATTGTTAATACCATTTTTTGTTTCTCTTCCGTAGTCATGTTTTGCCCCCTCTCTAAGAAGTTAAATACAGTGTATCATTTCGGCATTTCCGAAGTCAACACTTTTATTTCATTTTTTCTGAATTAATATTTCGGATTATCTGTTGTATATTTCCGATTTTCGTGTATACTATAGGTAGAAACTATTTAGGAGTGATTAAAAATGTTTAGCCAAAACTTAAAATACTTAAGAAACAAACATGATATGGAACAAATCGACCTTGCACATAAACTTGGTAAAAAAAGCGCATCTAGTATAAGTGAGTGGGAAAAAGGAAAATACACTCCTAAAATGAAAACATTAAAAGATATTTCAGATATTTTTAATGTAAGTATTAATGACTTGATGTCTATAGATTTAAGTGAACAATCACAACCAGAACAAGACGCAATCGCAGCACATTTTGACAAAGAAGATTTAACTGATGAAGAAAAGCAAGAAGTTCAAGATTTCATTAACTACTTAAAAAGTAAACGTAAATAAAGGGTGTTTATATGGGGAGATACGAAGCATTAATTAGCAAATATAACCATTTAACAATCATAGAAACTGATATGCTACCTAGTTTTCAATCAGGTATATGCTTTAATAACCAAATCTATATTAACAGTAATAGATCCGAAGCAGTAAAGTTAGAGACGCTAGCTGAAGAAATTGCACATCACAAACTTACATACGGGGATATAACTGACCAAACAAAGTTTAACAATAGAAAATTTGAAGGGTATGCAAGACGTTATGCTATGGAACAAATTATTTCGTTGCAGGGAATTGTGGATGCGTTTAAAAATGATTGCCATAACTTATATGAGCTTGCCCTATTCTTCGAAGTGTCAAAAATTTATGTGTTAGACACTATTGAACATTACAAAATGAAATATGGCTTAGATGTTTACTATAAGGGATATGTAATCAAGTTTGAACCGTTACAAGTATTTGAACATCACAATTGGGATTAACTATCCTACGCTCACACGTTATATACGTGTATGCAAATGTAGGTTGTTTGATATATATTAAATTTATTATAAGGAGATATTTAATTACGTTTGAACCTTTATGGGTATACAAACACAAAATTTAGGAGGCTAATATGAGTAGAAAAAAATATGTCGATAGTACATCAGATGGAATCGAAGGGTGTTTGATAGGTTGCCCATTCATGATATTTATGGGCGCTGTTGCTATATTCGCAATCGTAATGGGTGTAATGTTTTTGTGGGAGATGATAAAAGAATTTTTTAGATGGATTTCTGGCAAAGAATTAGAATACTTTTTCATATTTCATGATTATATAAACTCAATAATAGTATTGGGCATTTAACTATGCCCTATATATTTTTATCTTTTTTAGGAGGAAATGATAAATATGGCAACATTTACAGTTACAAAACGTAAAAATAAAACATCTACTACTTGGCAATATGATGTGAAAGACCCAAGTTTTAGTTCTGGCAAAAAGCGTAAGTCTGGATTTAAAACGAAAGCAGAAGCTACATTAGCAGCACAACAACTTATCAGAGATTTAGAAGATGGAAATAAAATAGAAGATAATAAAAGGTTTGAAGATTATTATAGAGATTGGTTAATAGCTAATGGCAAAAACACGTTGTCCGAAAAACAACAATATTGGTATTCACACGCTTTAGATTTATTCTTAGATCATTTCGGACAAAATATACTAATTAAAAATATTACAAGAAACGAATATCAAAAATTTATATCTAATTACTCCAATGGACGAACGTCAGAAACAGTTAGAAAAGTACACTTGTATATATCTAGTTGTATAAAAGACGCTATATATGATGGATATATAAAAAAGGACCCGACTTACAAAGTAACTTATAAGGGAACTAAACCACCTAAAAAAGAAAGTGTGAAATTCCTAACGATATTCCAATACGAACAATTAAGAAAACATTTTAAATTAAAGAGTGATAAAAGTACATTACTGCTATATATACTTTTGATAACTGGTGCTAGATTTTCAGAAGTTAATAGAATGACATATAATGATTTATATTATAAACCAGGTTTAATTCATTTACCTGGTACAAAAACAGAAAACGCTGATAGAGAAATAGAAGTGTCAGATGCAGATTTAGCACATATTAAAAAAAGTATTGCTAATCATCCGTTAAGAACAGACAGAAAGTTATTCGGTTTATCTCACACAGCAGTTTCTAAAGTGTTTAATAAAGCCAAAGACAGATTTGATATAGACGATGAAATAACACCTTACTCATTAAGGCATACACACGCAAGTTATTTAATAAGCAAAGGTATATCTATTGAATATATTAGTAAAAGATTAGGACACGCGAGTATATCTATTACGCTAGATGTTTATACACATTTACTTGATGAACATAAAAAAGAGCAGGGCCAACGTGTCAGAGAAATATTCTCTTGACACATATTTGACACCTGCACGCTTGAAACGTTGTCATAGCAACGGGTTATAGTGTCCTGGGAGGGATTCGAACCCCCGACCGATGGCTTAGAAGGCCATTGCTCTATCCAGCTGAGCTACCAGGACATATTGTTTTTGAACACAAAAATAATTATATCTAACTTAGTGCTATAAAGCAATACTCTAAGCGCTAAAAATAAATATGATTTTTCACTTTAATGGACTTTTTATCATCTTTTCTAAATATATTTTAAAATTCTAATTAAAAACTAAGTTATCTCATTTGCTTTTACTGATCAATGATTATCATAAAGCAGCACTATAAGAAATCAAATACGTGTATATTTGATTTCTTACTTCTGCATATTGAAAGCAAATTTTCGTATTAACATAACCATCGTATGTATTTAACGATTAGATTTCAAAAGTTTCACTATCAATGACCTTATGATCACGATTATAAAAATTCAGTACTACTTCCTTACTTTGTTCATCAATAACTAATTCTGCATACGTTTCTTCAATATTACTTCTCGATTGTGATATACTTCCTGGATTAATTACATGTACGCCAGCGATATTTTCATGTTTAGCCACGTGTGTATGACCGTAAAAAGCAAATTGACAGCCTAACGATTTAGCCTGTTCTGCAAGTTGCATGCGTGAACGATTCACATTATAAAGATGACCATGCGTATAAAAGGCTTTAATACCGTCTATTTCTATAGTCTCTTCATTAGAAAATTCAGGATAAAAATCTGTATTTCCTTTAACTCTATAAAAACGACTTAGTTCACTATCATCATATGCAAATTCTGAATCGCCTAAATGAATTGCAACATCAATATGATCATGGTGATTAATAACATCAAAAAGCACACCTTGCTCTGTGTGATTATCACTAACTATAATCCATTTTGTCATGATACATCACCTTCTAAATATTGTCGTAATTTTTCTATTGCTTTACCTCTATGACTGACTTCACTTTTTTCTTCTGCAGAAAGCTGTGCCATCGTTTTGTTTTTATCATCTAAGTAAAAAATCGGGTCATAGCCAAAGCCATGTTCACCTATTTTACTCAATGTAATCTCACCTTGTACGGTACCTTTAAATTGTACAGTTTCCTCGCCTGGCGTACTCATACTAATCACACATACAAACTGTGCGCTTCTGTCTGTTTCATCACCAAGCTGGGTTAATAATTTATCGATATTGGCATCGTCGTCTTTATCAGTACCAGCATAACGCGCAGAATAAACGCCTGGTTCTCCATCTAAAGCAAATACTTCAAGTCCACTATCGTCAGCAATCACACGTTTATTCAATGCTTTTGCAGCAGCTTCTGATTTCAATTTAGCATTTGCTTCAAATGTATCTCCCGTTTCTTCAACATCGAAATCTTCTATAATTTCAGCTATACCTATAACATTAAAATCTGGAAATATAACTTTAAAATCGTTAATTTTACCTTTGTTCGTCGATGCAATTACAATATCTTCCATTGTTATGCCTCCTGTTCTTTTAAGTCTATTTTTTCAACGGTAGCACTTATATTTAACCATTCTGTTATGATTCGTTCTATATATTCCGTTTCACCAGTCACGAAAAAACGATGTTTAGGTTGACGTTGATAACCAGCATGTTCATTACTAAATGTTAGTAAAGCACTGACTTCACGAGCAGTTTCTAGCCCAGAAGAAATCACTGTTTTCTCTCCACCAAAATAATCATTAATAGGTTGGTAAAGCAATGGATAGTGTGTGCAACCCAGAATAACTGTATCTGCATTGCTATTTCGCCAGTGTTTTAAATTTTGATGAATAATAATACTAGTAATGGTTGGGTCTTTATAACGCATTTGTTCTACCATAGGTGCGAAACTTGGACATGCTATACCTGTCACTTCAACGTTCGGGTTAATTGCCTTAATATGATGTCTATATGCTTCTGATTTAATTGTACCTTCTGTTCCTAAAATTAAAACATCATTATTTTTTGTTGTCATAATCGCTGTACGTGCGCCCGGTTCAATGACACCTATCACTGGAATCGGTAAAATATTTTGTAAATGGTTGAGTGCAACGGCTGTTGCAGTATTGCAAGCAATGACTAGCATTTTTATGTCAAAGGTCATTAACTTTTGTGCTAATTCAGTAGTAAATTGTCTTACTTCAGATCCTTCTCTAGATCCGTATGGACAACGTTCAATGTCGCCTAAATAATATATTGTTTCATTTGGTAGTTGACGCATAATTTCCTTTGCGACTGTTAGACCGCCAACACCTGAATCAATTACACCAATTGGTTTTTCCATATTCAATTACATCCTTACTTATCGTCTTCTACTTTATTGTAGCATAGACCTGTTTTTATTATCATTTAACAACACTGTCATTTATTAATAATTTTTAGTATGTATCCTTTACTAAACAAAATATATAACTTATCGTACTTTATTTTATAAAAAAAGACCTAGCATTTGTACTAAACAAATGCTAAGTCCTATTTATTTAATTTGAGCTTTTATTGTACTTGGTGATCTGAACCAAAGAATGATTTGAACATATGGAATGATGTTTCTCTATTTAAAGCAGCGATAGAAGTTGTTAAAGGAATACCTTTAGGACAAGCATTTACACAGTTTTGTGAATTACCACATGCTTGTAAACCGCCACCACCCATTAGTGCTTCAAGTCGTTCATCTTTAGTCATTGATCCTGTTGGATGCAAGTTAAACAATCTAACTTGAGAAATTGCTTGCGCACCAACAAAGTCATTTTTCTTAGTAACGTTAGGGCAAACTTCCAAACAAACACCACATGTCATACATTTAGATAATTCATATGCTGTTTGTCGTTTTTTCTCTGGCATACGAGGGCCTGGTCCCAAATCATACGTACCGTCAATTGGTACCCAAGCTTTCATACGTTTCAAGTTATCAAACATTCTAGTACGATCAACTTGTAAATCACGAATGACTGGGAACGTGCTCATTGGCTCTAATTTAATTGGTTGTTCCAATTGGTCAACAATCGCAGAACAAGACTGTCTTGCTTGACCATTGATAACCATAGAACATGCACCACATACTTCTTCTAAACAGTTCATATCCCAAATGACAGGTGTTGTTTTCTCACCTTTACTATTAACTGGATTACGTCTAATTTCCATTAAACATGCAATCACGTTAAGATTTTCTCTATATGGAATTTCAAATTCTTCCATATAAGGTGTTGATTGATCCGTATCTTGACGTTTAATAATTAATTTAATTGTTTTTTGGCTAGGTTGTTGATTTTGTTCGTTTTGTTCAGGAGCATCATGTACTTCTTGAGTATCTGCCATAATTATTTACCTCCTTTTGACACACTAGAATAGTCACGTTTACGTGGTGGTATCAAGCTAATATCTACAGGCTCATAAGTAAACTTAGGCGCCTCTGTTTTACCTTGATAAGTAGCTAGTGTTGTTTTTAACCATTCTTCATCATTTCTATCTGGGAATTCTGGTTTATAATGCGCACCACGAGACTCATTTCTGTTGTATGCACCGATTGTAATCACTCTTGCAAGCACTAACATATTCCATAATTGACGTGTAAAGAATACCGCTTGGTTACTCCAAGTTTGCGTATCTTCGATATCTATATTTTGATAGCGTTCCATCAATTCTACAATTTTTCTATCTGTTTCTAATAACGCTTTATTTTCACGAACAACTGTGACATTCGCTGTCATAATTTCACCAAGTTCTCTGTGAAGTTTATACGCATTTTCAGTGCCTTTCATATTCAGTAAGTGATCAAATTTTTCTTGTTCTTCTTGTACACGTTTTTCATAAAAACTTTGATCTAAATCTGTATATGAATCTTCGATATTTGAGATGTATTCAATCGCATTTGGTCCTGCAACTGTTCCACCATATATCGCTGATAATAATGAGTTTGCACCTAGACGGTTACCACCATGTTGTGAATAATCACACTCACCAGCTGCAAATAAACCTTTAATATTTGTCATTTGATCGTAGTCAACGTATAGACCACCCATTGAATAGTGAACTGCTGGGAAGATCTTCATCGGAACTTTACGAGGGTCATCACCAGTGAATTTTTCATAAATTTCAATAATACCACCAAGTTTAATATCTAACTCATGTGGATCTTTATGTGATAAGTCTAGATATACCATGTTTTCACCATTGATACCTAATTTTTGGTTAACACATACATCAAAGATTTCTCGCGTTGCAATATCACGAGGTACTAAGTTACCGTAATCTGGGTATTTTTCTTCTAAGAAGTACCATGGCTTACCATCTTTATATGTCCAAATACGACCACCTTCACCACGTGCTGACTCACTCATTAATCTAAGTTTGTCATCTCCAGGAATTGCGGTCGGATGAATTTGAATAAATTCACCGTTTGCATACATTGCGCCTTGTTGATATACGATAGAAGCTGCTGAACCTGTATTAATCATTGAGTTAGTCGTTTTACCGAAGATAATACCAGGACCACCTGTTGCCATAATGACTGCATCTGAACCAAATGATTCAATCTCTGATGTTGTCATATTTTGAGCAACAATACCTCTCGCCATATTATCGTCATCTTTAACGATACCTAAGAACTCCCAACCTTCATACTTTGTAACTAAACCATCGACTTCAAAGCTACGAACTTGTTCGTCCAAAGCATAAAGTAATTGTTGGCCAGTTGTCGCACCAGCATACGCTGTTCTGTGGTACATCGTTCCACCAAAACGTCTAAAGTCTAATAAACCTTCTTTAGTTCTATTAAACATAACACCCATACGGTCTAGTAAATGGATAATCTTTGGTGCAGCTTCCGTCATTGCTTGAACTGGCGGTTGATTTGCCAAAAAGTCTCCACCATATACAGTGTCATCTAAATGTACTGATGGTGAGTCCCCTTCACCTTTTGTATTTACCGCTCCGTTTATACCACCTTGTGCACAAACAGAGTGTGATCGTTTAACAGGAACAAGTGAGAACAAGTCAACGTGTGCGCCTTGTTCTGCTGCTTTAATTGTTGACATCAGACCGGCAAGTCCTCCACCGACAACAATAATTTTCTTCTCTGCCATATATGTCACTCCCTCAAATATATATGAAACTTAGTTTTAATTCTTTATAAAAATGCTAAGATTGCACTGATTCCGATATAAGAAACAACTAGGAATACAACAAGTGAAACCCAAGTGAATATTTGTTGAGATTTTTTAGATTGTAAAACACCCCAAGTAACTAAGAATGACCATAAACCATTCGCAAAGTGGAATGTTACTGCTAATAAACATACAATGTAAAAAATTAACCAAAATGGATTCGTCACAATGTCATGAACCATGTCAAAGTTCACTTCATGTCCTAACGCACGTTGGATACGTGTTTGCCATAGATGAATTGCTACAAAGATAAATGTTATGACACCAGTCACACGTTGTAGTAAAAACATCCAGTTTCTAAATGCAGAATAATGCCCTACATTCTCCTTTGCCGTAAAGGCAATATGTACGCCGTAAACCGCATGATACAGAATTGGAATATAAATAACGATAAATTCCACTGCAATTAAAAAAGGTATAGATTCCATAAATCCAGCTGCCTTGTTAAACGCGGCCTCACCTTGTGTTGCCTGATGGTTAACAAGTAAATGAACTAATAAGAATCCACCTATTGGTATTACGCCTAGCAAAGAATGTAAGCGTCTTAAATAGAATTGATTTTTCGAATATGCCAAAAGGAAGTCCCCCCTGTGAAACAGATAATTTTTTAGATTTCTTTTTTTACCGTACAAAGTAATGGCAATTTTCATATAAACCTTATGAACAATGATTTTTTTGTGACGTATGTTTTTTACAACACAATAACATTGCATAATTATTTAAACATCACTGCATTTTTGAGACGTTGTAGTTTACAGTTTAAATAAAAGGTTGTTGAGAACATTCTCAATTAGAAAACGCTTCCATATACTTGTAAAAAAAGAACTCCTGTTATTTGTTATTGTAACACTAATTAAATAGAAATTGGGCATGAGAATGATTCTCATGCCACAAAGTTATATCTATGAATTATTGGATAAGGCGTGATGAAGATTCTCAGCCACATTTTGAGGAAGACCAGAGTTTTTTAAATCTTCTACACTTGCTTCTTTCATTCTCTTAATTGACCCAAATGTACGTAATAATTTAGTCTTACGTTTGGCACCAATTCCATCAACTGTATCTAGAACAGATTGTAATCCTGTCTTTTGTCTTGTTTGTCTATGGAAAGTGATTGCAAATCTATGCACCTCGTCTTGAATTCTTTGCAACAAATAAAATGGTTGGCTATTTTTTTTCATAGGTACAACCTCTGCTTGCTCTCCATATAAAATTTCTGACGTTTGGTGCTTATCATTTTTACGCAATCCGGCAACGGGAATATCTAAACCTAATTCATTTTCTAGAACATCAATGACGCCACTCATGTGGCCTTTACCACCATCTACAATAATTAAATCTGGTAATGGACTGCCCTCATTTAATACACGTGTATATCGCCTGCGTACCACTTCACGCATTGATTTATAATCGTCGGGTCCATCAACTGTTTTAATTTTATATTTTCTATAACCTTTTTTGTTTGGTTTACCATCAATGAAAGACACCATTGCAGACACAGGATTTACACCTTGGATATTAGAGTTATCAAAAGCCTCTATTCTTATAGGCGTTTGTATACCCATTACATCGCCTAACTCTTCAATCGCTTTAACAGTGCGTGATTCATCCTTTGCAATGAGTTCAAATTTATTTTCTAACGTAACTTCTGCATTATGATTTGCTAAATCAACCATATCTTTCTTTTTGCCTTTAAGTGGTTGTACAATTTTTGTGTCCACAACGGATTGTATCAACTCTTTATTCAAATGTTTCGGTACATGTACCTCTTTAGGCAAAATATGTTGATTTAAATCATAAAATTGTCCAATAAATGTATAGAACTCTTCTTCTTCCGTTTGTTGGAGCGGTATCATCGTTGCGTCTCGTTTAATCATATTACCTTGTCTAATAAAGAATACTTGAATACACATCCACCCTTTAGAAATACTGTAACCAAACACATCTCTAATCGTATTATCAGAAGATGTGATTTTTTGTTTTTTATTAAGGTTATGGATATGTTGTATTAAGTCTCTATATTCTTTGGCACGTTCAAAATCTAGTGATTCACTTGACTCTTGCATTTTTTGCTCTAAATTATGCAAAATCGTTTTGTCTTCTCCATTTAAAAAATCCGTTATTTCTTTTGTCATTTCAGCATACTTTTCTAAATCTACTGGATACACACAAGGCCCTAAACATTGGCCAATATGATAATAAAGGCATAATTTGTCAGGCATTTTATCACATTTTCTAAACGGATAGATACGATCTAGTAATTTTTTTGTTTCTTGTGCTGAATATGCATTGGGATATGGTCCAAAGTATTTCCCACTTCCCTTTTTCACTGTTCGCGTTACAATGAGCCTTGGATATTTTTCTTTCGTTATTTTTATAAAAGGGTAACTTTTATCATCTTTCAATAAGATGTTATAACGCGGTTGGTATTGTTTTATAAGATTTAATTCTAATAGTAGCGATTCAGTTTCACTGGATGTTACGATAAATTCAAAGTTTCGAATTTCACCGACAAGTCTTGTGGTTTTCGCATCATGCGCACCAGTAAAATAAGATCTTAATCTATTTCTAAGTTTCTTTGCTTTACCTACATATATAATTTGATCATTTCGATCTTTCATTAGGTAACAACCGGGCTCTATTGGTACTACTGTCAGTTTCTGCTTAATTTTTTCTTGGTATGTTTCCATAAATTGTCCTCCTCCTTTCACACAAAATTTTATAGTTCGATTTTTCAATAAATAGCTTGGTTTTATATGATATCAACATAGTTTTAATTTACATTTATTTATATTATAAAATAGCTTCGCAATGTTTCTCAATTGATTGATATGCTTATAAATTGAAAACTGGGACATTAATCAAGATTAATGTCCCAGAAAGTTGCTCAATTTATTATAAGTGTTTTTCGATTACTTCAGCTAAGTTTTCTTTTGGTTGGAAACCAACAACTTTGTCAACTGGTTCGCCATCTTTAAAAACGATTAAAGTTGGGATACTCATAACTTCAAATTTAGCAGCTGTTGATGGATTTTCATCTACATCTAATTTTAAAATATTAGCTTTGCCATCATAGTCACCAGCTAATTCTTCTAATACTGGAGCAATCATCTTACATGGACCACACCAAGTTGCCCAAAAATCTACTAAATTGACCCCTGATTGAATATTATCATCAAAGTTTGAATCTGTTACTTTTACGATTGCCATAACTGCCAATCCTCCTTAAATTTCAAATGATGAAGAAATTATAACAGACTTTATACAAATCTGCATACCTCTTGCTCACAATTATTTTATTTCTACAACGGTAACGCCAAATCCACCTTCACTTGGCATACCGTTTCTATATGATGCCACACTTTTATGTCGTTTTAAATGATTTTGCACACCTTTTTGTAATGCACCTGTACCTTTACCATGAATAATGTAAACTTGCTCATAATTGCTCAATACAGCTTGATCTAAATATTGATCTACAGCAACCATTGCTTCATCATAACGATAGCCACGTAAATCGAGTTCCATTTTAATGCTTTGACGATTTTCTCGTTTAATCATTTTCGTTGGTTCCGATTTCGTTTTCTTCGTTTTTTCTAAGTCTTCTAATGGTAATTTCATCTTAATAATACCCATTTGAACAACCGCTTCATTATTATCAATCAATTCTAAAACTTCGCCTTTTTGGCCATAAGTTAGCACTTTAACTTCATCACCTGCATTGATTTCATCCCATTTTTTCTTTTGAACATTTTGTTTTAGGGATTTGGCTTCGTATTGATCATCAAGTTGTTTCTTCTTATCAATGAGCTCGTGTTCTTTTACATCGGCACCTTTTTGGTCTCTCAATTCACGCAGTTCTTTTAATATATCGTCAGCTTCTTTTGTAGCTGATTTCACACGTTGGTTCGCTTTTTCTTTTGCTTCATTCATCAATTGTTTTTCATGATTTTGATATTGTTCGTATTGTTTAGCTAAAGCATCATGTGTATCTTGTGCTTCTCTTAATAAATAATCTAACTCGATACGTTGTTCATCTACGCGTTTTGAATTAGATTCTAATGAAGCAATCATTTCATTAATTTCTTGCTCATCTTGGCCAATCATTGATTTTGCTTTTTGAATGACTTTCATATTTAACCCAAGTTTTTTAGAAATATCAAATGCATTTGAACGTCCTGGTACACCCATTAATAATTTGTAGGTTGGACTTAATGTATTGACGTCAAATTCGACACTGGCATTCATTACACCTTCTCGGTTATAGCTATATGCTTTTAACTCTGGGTAATGCGTTGTTGCCATAACTAATGAGCCTATTTCATGAACATGATCTAAAATACTCATTGCTAGTGCAGCACCTTCACTCGGGTCAGTTCCAGCACCTAACTCGTCAAATAATATCAAACTGTTTTTAGTTGTATCTTGTAAAATTTCAACAATATTCTTCATATGTGAAGAGAAAGTAGAAAGTGATTGCTCAATAGATTGTTCATCACCAATATCACAGTATACATTTTCAAAAATACTTAATTGGCTACCATCTAATGTCGGGATAAGTATACCTGATTGTGCCATAACAATGATTAAGCCTAATGTTTTCAATGTAACTGTTTTACCGCCGGTGTTTGGACCTGTAATAATAACTGTTTCAATATCTTGTGCAAATTCAATTGTATTCGCAACAACTGTTTGCTTATCAAGTAATGGATGAAAAGCTTTTGGTAAATAAACTGTTCTATCTTTTGTAAATTGTGGTTTGGTTCCTTTAATTGAACTTGCATAGCGTGCTTTGGCTGTTAAGAAATCAATTTGGCCCATGATTGACTCTGAAATTAAACATGCATCTGCTTCTTCAGCTACTTCTACTGTCAATGCGGATAAGATGCGTTCTCTTTCAATCGCTTCATCATTTTTTAAACGGCTTATTTGGTTACTCATCTCTACAATGGATGAGGGCTCAATATATAAGGTTTGTCCAGAAGCAGACTGATCATGAACAATACCATTAAAATCTTGGCGATACTCTGCTTTCACTGGAATTACATTTCGCTCATTACGTACAGTGACAATCGCGTCAGATAGTTTCTTCTGGTTAGCTTGACTCTTAACAATCTTGTCTAAATTTTGTTTAATTCTTTGATTCGTACTAGAAATTTTACTTCTAATTCCTTGTAATTCATAACTTGCATTATCATATAAATCATAAGTATCACATTTTTGATGAATACTTTGATATAAATCTGACAATACAGGGAGTTGCTCCATTCTATCGTTAAGAATAGGGTAATTAATAGTTTCTTCTTCATTTAATAAATTATTATAAAATGTTTTATATTGATTTTGGATTTGTATTAGGCGTTTAATGACATTTAATTCGCTAACACTGAGTACACCACCGATTTTCGCTCTATGAATATACGTGGATATTTTAGCTAATCCACTTAAACTAGGCATACGATGTTTGTTATAAATTTGTGAAATCTCATCTGTTTCGTTCATTTGAAATTCAACCGTGTTAAAATCAGTTGCCGGTGCCATATCTACAACTTTTTCTTTACCTAAATCACTGATTGTTTCATTTTCTATCAATGCTTTTATTTTATCGAATTCTAAGACATTTAAAGATTTCTGTCTCATCTAATCCCTCTATTTCTTCAGTTTAATATTATTCTCAACGAATGATTTAAATTCTTCTCGAGACATTGTATTAATCACTCTATCTTTTGTAACAAATCCTTTTTGTGCCGTTGCAACACCATATTTCATAAATTCTAAATGTTCGACATGATGTGCGTCAGTATTGATAGTTAGCTGTATATTTGGATGTTTTTTAACTGTATCTGCATTTAAATCTAAACGTTTTGGATTTGCATTAATTTCTAAAATGGTATTAGTTTCTTCTACAAGTTGACATAATTTATCTATGTCTGGTTCATAGCCAGGACGTTTACCTATAATGCGACCTGTTGGATGTGCAATATGGCGTACATAAGGGTTACGGCAAGCATTTTCCAATCTGCGCATGATTTCTTCTTGCGACTGATTAAAACTTTGGTGTATCGCAGCAATGACATAATCTAACTTCGCTAATATCTCATCATCATAGTCTAATTGACCATCAGGTAAGATATCCATTTCTATACCTGAGTATATATCAATTTCCTTATATTTTTCATTTAGTGCTTTAATTTCTTCATTTTGACGCAATAAACGTTCGACTGATAAGCCGTTCGCAACTTTCAAACTTTGAGAATGGTCAGTAATCACCATAAATTCATAACCTTTCTCAATGTTCGCTTTTACCATATCTTCAATACTAAATGCACCATCGCTATATGTCGTATGCATATGGATATCACCATGAATATCTGTTAGTTTGATAATATTATCTAAGTTTTTATCAAATTCACTTCCGTCCTCTCTCAATGCAGGTTCTATCCAATTCACTCCAAAATGTTCATATATTTCTTTTTCGCTTTGATATTGAATGATTTCCCCATTGTTTTGTTCAATACCATATTCGCTTACCTTTTCGTCTTGTTCTTTAGCCAATTGTCGTATTCTAATATTATGATCTTTTGAACCTGTAAAATGTTGTAACGTATGATAGAAAGCTGCAGGTTCAATTAACCTAAAATCAACACCTATCGTTTCATCATCATAAGCTAATTCAAGTGATACCTTAGTTTGACCTACTGCTACTTGCTTAACAATGTTAGGCATTTTTAATAATGACTGTTGAACTGAAGTAGGATGATCTGTGCTAATAATATAATCTAAATCTTTACTCATTTCTTTATATCTTCTATAACTACCAGCGACTTCGTATTTGTCTATATCCTTGACTGTAGCTAAATAGTCATTAATTTCACTATTTAAACCACGTATTTGATCGATTGGATATTTTTCTTTCTTAGCGCCTAAAGCTTTTACAGCTTCAAGGATATTCTGTTCTGTCTTTTTAGCAAAGCCACTTAACTCACTAACTTTTCCTTGTTCACAAGCAACTTGCAGTGCTTCTTTACTATCAATATTTAATTCTTTATATAGCTTTGCAATTTTTTTACTTCCAAGACCTTGTATTTTTAATAAAGGAATAAGTCCCTCAGGAACTTCTTTTTGCAATGCTTCTAATGCACTTGATTGGCCTGACTGACGATATTCATCAATCACTTCTCCTACACCTTTACCAATCCCTTTTAATTCAGTCACATTTTCAATTTCATCTAACGTACGTTCGTCCATTTCAAGACTTTGTGCAGCTTTTCTATATGCAGATACTTTAAACGTATTTTCACCTTTTAATTCCATATAAGTCGCTATTTTTTCTAGTAATTGAATAATATCTTTTTTTGTCATTATTTTCACTCCATAAAAAAAGGTCAAGACAGATTACTGTAGCACGCATTCAGTAAATTAATTGTGTCCTGACCTCCTATATTTTATAAGACCATTCTAATCTATAACACGCTATATATTCACAACATAGTTGGATATATAGGGGGTATGTAATATTAAAAATTCTGAGATTTCCCCACTTATAAGCTGTTGTTGCACTATTTCTAATGGATACAACGAAATAGTGTAAAGCAATGTAGTACTGATAATGATTGAAGAAATCAGACTCATTATCACACCAATCACTCGACTTATGCCATTAGGACGCTTAAATTTTAACACATTATCAAAAATCACTATAATACCATAACATATGATTTTAGTAAGGATCGCAATAATTAAAAATGCGATGATATGATCAAATCGTTGGTGTATATTATCAAATTGAATAGCATAATTCAAATCAAATGCACGTGTCTTGGGAAATGGTATAAATAATTCTAATCGCTGAGCAATTTGATGATAAAATCTTTGTGCAATCCATAACGAAAACAAAGTAGAAGTTAAATGCAAAGCACTTAACCAAGCACCTCTTCTAAAACCAATCATTCCAATATAAAGAAAAATAATTAGAACAATCAAATCTAAAATCATTTGTCTTCACTATTTTTCAATTGTTTTATTTCTTGTTGCAGACGAAGGTTTTCTTCTTCTAATTGAACTTTTTCATGCATAATATTGACAGCTGTAAGTATCGCCTTTCTCGTCGTATCTAATCCAGCACTTTTACTAGCTAACATTTTGAGTCTTTCGTCTACTAAATGCGCAACGTAACGGATATGCTCGGGATTGTCCTCACCGACAATAGTATAATGTTGATCATTTATAGTTACGTTAATCCGATTTTTAAACTCGCCCATATCATAACTCCTGACTTTTTAATATATTTCCGAACTTATTTTCCTATCTGTTTCAATTAAGTATGTAATTTAGTATTTTAGAATATTCACGAACCATTATACACGACATAATATTATTTTGTAAGAGATGAGAATTGTTATATAAGAAATATTTGTTATTAATGCTATTTTTTATCGATAACAATTAAAATTTTCTTTCAATAATTAAAATATCATATATTTATCTCCTAACACCACTTACATACATATGATATGATGTTCAATGTCTAAATACATAAGTTATTCATATAAAAAGTGAGGTACCGTACATGACAAATATTGTACATAAATTAACCAATTCAGATATACAGCAATTAATGTCAAAAATACCCTTTGAAACATCACAGCTATCCCAAGGTATGAAAGCAAAAACAAAATACAAGGGAACTTCTATTTCAATATATAATTCAAACAAAGTGATGTTTCAAGGCAAGGATGCAGAACGTATCGCTGCACAGTTGTTGCCTAATGTTACTAAATCACAACCATCCAGTAAGAAAGCTTCAACAACCAAACAAACGATTTCATATAACCAATTTCAATGTATTGGTAGTGATGAGGCAGGAAGTGGCGATTATTTCGGACCATTGACCGTATGTGCTGCCTATGTCTCACATAAAAATGTACAAATCTTGAAAGCGCTAGGAGTCGATGATTCGAAGAAATTAACAGATACAAAAATTGTTGAACTAGCCGAACAGCTCGTTACCTTTATCCCCCACTCATTATTGGTCATGAATAATGAGAAATATAATGAAAAGCAAAAGGCAGGTTGGTCTCAAGTTAAGATGAAGGCTGTATTGCATAATGAAGCGATCAAAAATGTCACTCAAAAAATTGATACCACTGAATTAGATTATATCGTTATTGACCAATTTGCCGAAGCAGGTGTTTATAAACGTTATGCCTTAAGTGACTTACCATTCAGTAATAAAACGAAATTTGAGACTAAAGGTGAATCAAAATCCATTGCAATTGCAGCTGCAAGTATTATTTCAAGGTATGCATTCGTTAAACATATGGATCGTTTAACTCAATCAGTTAAAACAGACATTCCTAAAGGAGCGAGTAATAAAGTAGATTTAACTGCAGCTAAAATAATTGAACGCAAAGGCATAGCTTACCTTGATTCTATTTCCAAGAAACATTTTGCCAATCGTAAAAAAGCTGAAAATTTAGTTCAAAAAAAATATAATGATTAAATAGAAAAGCGCCTTAGACATAAATAGATGTCTAAGACGCTTTTTCAATTGGGGAGTAGATGACTGAATTGAAATTGAAATTGTAATGTCTCACTTCTTATGCAAAAGCATCAGTATGCCACGTAAAAAGTCTAGTTAGACTTATGCATGCGCTTTAGCTCAAATAAACCTTTATCCGAGTCATCCTTGCCTTGATTGCATAGGTGAGACTTCGAAATTTCTATTAGAAAATTTGATTTCTATCCTACTCGCTTATCTTATATTACAAAATCAAATCTAAAATATATGTTTGTGAATCATTATCTAATCGTTGCACCCTCTGATTTTAAAGCCTCTAATATGGCTTCATGTACAGCGTTCACTTTATCATCCGTTAATGTTTGTTCAGTGTCTAAATAAGCTAAACGGATTGCGATTGATTTTTCATCTTCTGCCATATGTTCACCTTCATAGACATCGAAAACTTCTGCTTCTTGTAAAATATTGCCACCATGTTCATGAATGATGTTTACTAATTTGGCTGATGGTGTTGCACGATTAACCACTAATGCGATATCTCTTGATACGCCTGGGAATCTTGGAATTGCTTGATAATTAATATAACCAACGGATACTGACATTAATTTATCAAAGTTTAATTCAAAGACATACGTGCGTTTTAGGTCATAGTCCTTTTCAGTTTTAGGATGTAGTTCACCTACGAAACCAACAATTTCGCCATTTAATTCCACATAAGCTGTTCTACCTGGATGCAGTCCATTTATTTCTCCAGCTTCATATTCAAATTGGATATCTAGCTTTTCAGCGATTCTATCAACGATACCTTTAGCAACGAAGAAATCAATCGTTTCTTTTTTACTTTGCCAGTGATTAACTGTATAATCACCTGTTAAAATACCGCTTAAATATTCTACTTCATCAGGAAGTTCATCCTCACCATTCGCAAAAAATACGCTACCTAATTCATATAATCGCACATTGCTATTTTTACGTGCCACATTATAAGCAACTGCATCAATTAAATGCGGGATTAAACTTTGACGTAAAGTTGAGTGAGCTTCACTCATAGGCATGAGTAAATCAATTGTTTCACGTTCTTGTAATGCAAAATCTTTTGCTCTGTCTTTATCTACAAGTGAATAATTAATTGCTTGGTTTAATCCAGCACCTTCTAATGTCGCTTTAATTATTCTTGATTTAGATTGTCTATCTGTTAACGCGCCATGTGTTACTTGATCAAATACAGGTAATGTTGAAGGGATTTCATCATAACCATAGATACGTGCGATTTCTTCAATTAAATCTTCCTTAATTGAAATATCTTTACGACGTGAAGGCACCATGACAGTGAGTACATCTTTATTTTTAGTTGTTTCAAAACCTAATTGAACAAATATAGATTCAATATCTTCAGCACTGAGTTCAAAACCGATTGTTTGATTCACTTTTGAAACTGAAATATCAATTGGTGTAACGAAAGATCCAAGTTCACCTTGAGAAACACGTCCTTGTGCTACTGAACCGCCAGCATAGGTTTGTAATAAGTAACAAGCTCTATCAACGGCCTCATCTACAAATTCAGTTGCAATACCTTTTTCGAAGCGACTAGATGCTTCACTTCTTAAGTTCAATCGACGTGATGTATGTCTTATGGATACTGGATCAAAAATAGCGCCTTCTATTACAACGTGCTTCGTTGCTTCTGTAACTTCAGAGAAATCTCCGCCCATTACACCTGCAATCGCAATAGGTGTTTCTCCATTTGTTATAACAATGTCATTTTCTTTTAGTTGACGTTCCTGGTTGTCTAAAGTTGTCATCTCTTCATCAGCTTTAGCTTGTCTCACTTCTATATGTTTGGAACCAATTTGGTCTTGATCAAACATGTGCAACGGTTGACCGTATTCAATTAATACATAATTAGAGATATCTACAACATTATTAATTGGGCGAATACCAGCTTTGATTAAACGCATTTGCATCCACTCTGGAGAAGGTGCAATTGTTACATTTTTCACTACGCGTGCACTGTAATATGGTACTTTATCTTCATTTTGAATGTTGACACTAATTTCATCATTTGTTTGATCACTTGTTTCTGTACTTTGTGTTTCAGGTTTCGTCATTGGAACATTATATAGTGCAGCAGTCTCATAGGCTGTACCAATCATACTTAATGCATCTGCTCTATTTGGTGTTAAATCAAATTCCATCACTTGATCATTTAAATATAATGCATCTAATGCATCTGTTCCCGGTTTAACTTCAGTTGAAAATACAAATATACCATCTTCAAATTGTTTCGGTACTAAATTACTAGGCACCCCAACTTCTTGTAATGAACAAATCATACCTTCAGAATGTTCTCCACGTAATTTCGCACGTTTGATTTTCACACCACCAGGTAATCTGCCACCAACACTTGCAACGATCACTGTTTGGCCTGCATCTACATTCGGCGCACCACAAACGATTTGTACTGGCTCCGCTTCACCAATATCAACTTGGCATATATTAAGTTTATCGGCATCTGGATGTGCAGCTATGGATTGTACATAGCCTACTACAAGGTTTTTAATCTCTTTTGTATAATCAATAATATCGTCAACTTCAATTCCAGTACGTGTAATACGTTCTGCAAGTACATTAACTTGTTCATTAATTTCTACATATGACTCTAACCATTCTTTAGAAATAAACATTATTTTTCACCTCTGTCTTCTACTGCTTTAAATTGACTTAAGAAACGTACATCATTTGTATAGAAATGACGTATATCTTCAATACCATATTTCAACATAGCGATTCGATCTGGTCCCATACCAAAAGCGAAACCAGTATATTTATTTGAATCAAAGCCTGCCATTTCAAGAACGTTAGGATGAACCATACCAGCACCTAATATTTCTATCCAACCCGTATGCTTACATACGTTACAACCTTCACCTTTACATTTGAAACAAGATACATCAACTTCAACAGAAGGTTCTGTAAATGGGAAATAGCTAGGTCGTAAACGTATTTCTCTATCTTCACCAAATAGTTGTTTAGCTAATAATTCTAAAGTACCTTTCAAATCGCTCATTTTAATATTTTCATCAACAACTAACCCTTCAATTTGAGTGAATTGGTGACTATGTGTCGCATCATCAGAATCACGACGATAAACCTTACCAGGACACAAAATTTTAACTGGGCCTTCACCATTGCGTTTTTCCATTGTTCTAGCCTGTACTGGAGATGTGTGTGTACGCATTAAAATTTCATCCGTTATATAAAAACTATCTTGCATATCTCTGGCAGGATGTGATTTTGGTAAGTTTAACGCTTCAAAGTTATAATAATCTTGTTCAACTTCAAAACCATCAACAATTTCATAACCTAAACCTAAAAATAAATCTTCAATTTCTTCGATGGTTCTTGTGAGCGGATGTTTAGCACCAATCGCAATTTTACGACTTGGTAATGTTACATCTATTTTTTCTTCTTTCAATTGTTGCTCTAACTGCTCATTACCCAGTAATTCATGACGTGCTTGAATTTCCTTTTCAATCGTTTGTCTAACTTCATTTACTTGTTGACCATATGCAGGTTTCTCTTCATTCGGTAAATCTTTCATATGTTTCATCAATCCAGTAACTGAACCTTTTTTTCCTAAATACTTGACCTTTACATCCTGTAACGCTTTTTCATTTTGAGCTTCATTAATATCGACTAATGCCTGCTGCTTGATTTCAGCCATAGCTTCTGTTTGTGCCATACTTAGCCCTCCTACTTGAATTTTAAGTTGTTATATTTATATTTTAAAATTGCATAAAAAAAGACTTCCATCCCTTAAAACTGGGACGAAGTCTTCCGTGGTACCACCCAAATTTATGCCGTAGCATACACTTGTTGTCATTGATAACGGAAATGATTTCCGACTTAAATTTCTTTAAGTAACCAAAAAGGTGAAAAAAACTAACTACATCGGATTATCTTTCAGTCGTGGATAATCTCCCTTTTACTTCTGTATCTACTTAGTTTACGTCTTTTTATGGGTTCATATTTAAATATCATTACATTTATTATATACGATGATTTATGATAGGGTCAACCTTTCAAATGATACATCACAATACTACCTGCTATTGCAACATTTAAACTTTCTGCTTTACCATAAATTGGAATTGTTAGATTTTGCGTTGTTTGACTGAGTAATTTGTCATTAACGCCTTCACCTTCATTACCTAAAAGTAAAGCAAATGTCTCTTGACTAGGTATTTGATTATATACAACTGCATCTTCTAACGCAGTCCCATAAACATCGCCCTCAAAATCAGCAATAAAACCACTTAACTCTGTCGTTAAAATAGGTATGTGAAATACACTACCTTGACTTGCACGCATTACTTTATCTTGATACGGATCTGCAGTTCCTTTTTCTAACACGATTAAATCTATACCTGCAGCATCAGCTGTACGGATTAACGTACCTAAGTTACCTGGATCCTGAATACAATCTATTAATAACACTTGCTTCGCATTATTACTTTCGTAGATAGGTTTCTCAATAACAGCAAAGAATCCTTGCGGTGTCACAGTTCCCGATAATACTTCTGCAACTTTTAAATTAATTTCAAATACTTCTTCTGCATAACTTATCATATCATCATGTATTCTATCCGCATCAACAACATAGAGTTGTTGAATCTTGATTTTACTTTTATAAGCTTCTTCTATAAGATGATAGCCTTCTATAAGTGCAAGACCAGTCTTATCTCGCTCACGTTTTTTCTTTAATTTATTTGCATTTTTTATTTTATTATTTTGTGCTGAAGTTATTATTTCCATAACATAGCCTCTTTATATATTTATTTTCAACTTTTGAATAGGTGTGTAATGTTCGAACGTATGCCTTTTGCTAATTTAGACAATTCGTGTTTTTCTTTTACCACAATACTATCACCTTTATATGTTACTATATCACCTTTGACAGGCGCTGTAACATTTTGAAATTGAATTTTTAATGTTTGTGTCGCTTGAATATGCTTATCTTTCATAACTTGAAAGTGTATATGTGGCTCTGGTGTATTACCTGAATTACCAACTTCTGCTATGTGTTGTCCTCGCAATAGCATATCACCTTTTTCAATCTTAAAAGAATATGGTTTAATATGTGCAATCATACTATATTCATTACGCCCATGTTTAATAATAATATAATTACCTTCTGGATGGACAGTATTACTATCACCGGGTAAGTTATCTGGTATACCATCTACAATCGCCTCTACTACTCCATTTGCAGGCGCTACGATTGATGTTCCATAGCTATAGTAATTCTCACATTCATTTGGATTTCCTTTATATGTATAACCATCTTTAACTCTCACTAAATCTAAAGCATGACGTTGTTGTTTAAATCGATGATGGTCATTCGTTAATTCATTATCTCCACCCCAATAAACTAAGCACGGTTCTTTAATTGGAATGGTATAGCTATATTTAGTATGTTTCGCATTATGGTTATGACCAATTGGCAATAAGGACATTCCAACAATCTCTTGGTACTTATTTAATGTGACACTTGCACCTGTAGCCATTTTATTATCAAACCAAATGTACTCATCTTGTCGATTAATATTGAGATGTCTATATAAATTATTTTCGCCTCTAAGTGCATTATAATTACTTAGTAATTTCTCAAGTTCTTCAAAAGATGAAACTTCTTGAAATGATTCACTAAAATGATGATAAAGCCACTGCGCATCGTGATCTTCAATTTTATTTATAATTATTTGTGCATTTATTGTTTCCATATGATTCACACAACCTATCAGTTGAATATATAGAGTAACTATCTCTAAAATAAAAAATCGTTCAAAAATTATCAAGTGAATAATTAATGAACGATTAGATTAGGTTATCATATAGCCTAATAATTAAATGAAATTATTTTGATACAACGTCTTCGCCTTTGTATGAACCACAGTTCTTACATACACGGTGAGATAATTTGTATTCTCCACAATTTGGGCATTCAGTCATACCAGGTACTGAAATTTTAAAATGCGTACGACGTTTATTTTTTCTTGTTTTAGACGTTCTTCTTTTTGGTACTGCCATGATAATCCTCCTTATATTCAAACACTAAATAGATATTTTCAGATTCAATAATCCATTATACTATAGATTATCTAAATCCGCTATTGCTCTTCGTCATATAATTGTTGTAGTTTTTGAAGCCTAGGATCGATTTGCTCTGATTCAGCAGATGCTTTATCTTTCGCAATTTCAACCGCTTGTTCTTCGTCAATAACTTCCCAACCATTACCTTCTCGTAACATCTGATCGCTTTCTTTTGAAAAAACGCGCATTGGTTTTTCAATAATAACTAGTTCTTCAGCAATATCTTTTAGATTTATCATACCGTCTGTTGCATCATGGTAATGTTCATCTTCATCTTCATCATTTTCAAACTGCTCATATCCTTCTAAATCAAAAATCTCTTGAGACTTGATATCAATAGGAACTTCAACAGGAACTAAAGTACGTGCACAAGACATCGTATACGTCCCAGTCAAATGCATATCTGCAATGACTTCACTTGATCTGACGGTTAATTCACCTTCAACATCAATATCTGATAGATCTATTAAATCTAATGATTTTACTAAATGATCAAAATTAACCGTTTGATGGAATTCAAAAGGTTTATCTTGGAATTTTCTTAATTGCGTTATTGACCATTTCATATGGCTTCACCTCTAACAAGCACAAAATTTATTTTAACTTTATAGATATAAGTTGTCAAGATTTTTTCTTAACACAGTTACATCTGTTACAATATCTATAATGAATTCTGAAAGGAAGAATTGCAAATGAAAAGCGTTGCACTAGTCACTGAATATAATCCCTTCCACAATGGTCACTTATACCATGCCCAACAATCAAAGTCAATAACCAACTCTGACATTTCCATAGCAATCATGAGTGGAAACTTTGTGATGAGAGGCCAACCCGCAATTTACAATAAATTCACTCGTGCAAAAATGGCATTACGTGCCGTCGACCTTGTCGTAGAGCTTCCAGCTTATGCATCAGTGTCTGCAGGTCAATATTTCGCAAAAACAGCTGTGCAGATAGCAGATTATTTAAAAGTTTCTCATTTATCATTTGGAAGCGAATCGGGTAATATGGATGATTTTCTATCATTGGCACAGTCTATTGATAAAATTGAGCAATCACCTCTATTTTTAGAAAAATTAAAAGAAGGCAAAAGCTACCCAAGAATCTTAAGCGAACTGATTACTGATAATGACTTGCTATCATCGCCCAACAATACATTAGGCCTTTCTTATGTGAGAGCAATCCAAACATACGCACCATCAATACAACCATGGACGATTTCCCGATTTCAGTCTGCCCATCACGATAATGAAATCTCTCACCAAACATTTGCAAGCGGCACTTCTATTCGTCAATCATTAATGAATCAAACGGATCTTTGGAAAGATGTCGTACCATGTGAGATACATAAGCATTATGAACGACCTCATATCTCTATTGAGGATACATTCAATTATTTAAAATATGCAATTTTAAGCCAAGATGCCACATCATTAGCACAGATTTATACCATGAGTGAAGGCATTGAAAATCGCATACTTCAAACTATTGAACAAGCGACAAGTTTTGAACATTTAATGACGCTATTAAAAACGAAACGTTATACCTATACGCACATTCAGCGTTTACTTATGAATATACTTTTAAATTTTAAAAAACATGATGAGCCTGCCTCAATTAACGCTGTGCGTATCCTAGGCATGTCTGAACGTGGACAACAGTATTTAAAACAAATTAAAAAATCGTTTCCAGAAAGAAACTTTGTGACGCAAGTCAATAAACAAAACGCAAATTTATTTACTAATGAGATACATGCTACTAAAATTTACAACCTTATTTCAGGTCAAACTGCAAACGACTTTAATACACCAGTGATACGGATTTGATACGGATTAAAATACCAAGCATGGTCATTTAGCTTTGCAATTGCATAAGGGAGCGGGACAGAAATCAGCTTTTTAATAATGATTTCGTTGTCCCGCCCCCACAAGGCTGACTAGAATGCTAAAAAACATGCTTGTGTGCATTTAGCTTCAGTCAGCTACTGTGTAACACTAACCAACAAGTTGGTAAGCTACTTTGGTTTACAATTGCCTTGCAATTGCATAAGAA
>NZ_JTLN01000001.1:0-423 GCF_000798895.1 Staphylococcus sp. ZWU0021 | reverse complement strand
GTTATTAAAATGATGGAAGAAGAAAAAGATTGTAAAGATGTCATTACTCAAATCAGTGCATCAAAAAGCTCAATCCAACGTTTGATGGGGATTATCATTAGTGAAAATTTAATAGAATGTGTAAAGGCAGCAGAGGATAATGGTGAAAATTCTGAAGAATTGATTAATGAAGCCGTTAACTTATTGGTAAAAAGTAAATAATGGATATTTCAACTGTTATTATGATGTTACTTATAGGTGTATTCGGAGGCTTTATTTCGGGTCTAGTAGGTATCGGTGGTGCTATCATTATTTATCCAGCTATTTTATTATTACCGCCACTATTTGGTGTTCCTGCATACAGTGCATACATCGCTTCAGGACTTACTTCCAGTCAAGTCTTTTTCAGTACTTTAAGTGGGTCATTAAAAGCGCGAAAAAAAA
>NZ_JTLN01000007.1:0-440 GCF_000798895.1 Staphylococcus sp. ZWU0021 | reverse complement strand
GGTTGTGTTTTTATCTTTATTGAACGATTCAATCTTATCTACAGGATGTAATGTCGCACCATTTATGTGTGCAAGCTCATATTCTTCTTGTGTTCTAACGTCAATCAGTTGACCTTGTGCACCCAATTTTTCTAATTCTTGTTTACTGAAATTGTTGATATGGTTTTCGTTATATTGTTTCATAATATCCTCCTAATAAATACCTATAGGGGTATATTAACTGATTGTTTACAGCATGTCAAATACCCAACGGGGTATTTGACATTTTTGGTTCTATCTATTATTATGACTTTATTCAATTAAAAGTGGAGGGAATAACTATGCATTATGATAAAAAAATGATTAATCGTATTAATAGAATACAAGGTCAACTCAATGGAGTTATTAAAATGATGGAAGAAGAAAAAGATTGTAAAGATGTCATTACTCAAATCAGTGCA
>NZ_JTLN01000027.1:0-735265 GCF_000798895.1 Staphylococcus sp. ZWU0021 | reverse complement strand
AGAGGACAGAGAACGTGAGGAACGTAGACGAGATAAGTTAGATGCTAAACAACGTAAAGAGCAGGAACGTTTACAGATGATTGAAGATGCGAAGTGTAGAGACCCATACTGGTTTGACAATACTTGGAATCAAATGTTCAAGGGGTGGAGTTAATGAAGATTAGAGATTTGAACTTAGATGATTACGTAATCGTGTATGACATTGTCGCGTACGATATTGTCAAGAATGAATACAGCGGAGGGATGACGGTTGTGGGGCGTGTGGATGAAATTATATTTAACGAAGATGGTAAGAATGAAGCCATTATTAATGTGACCGGTGACTTATATGGAATAACAGACAATAACTACTTTGATTTGTGGAGTAACTTTATAGAGAGTAAGACGGAGAGCGTGAGCACGCTTAATCCAGGTAAGATATATAGTTACAGTAATTCAACAGTTGGCCCAAATGAAGAAATTATATCTCACAGCCAATCCAACAACTTACAACAACGTAAGCGAAACGACACAGTCAACCACCCTTCACATTATAACTACGGTGATATAGAAGTGATAAATTTCATAGAGCAGGTAACAAAACACTACAATCCTAATGTAGCTTATCACATTGGCAATGCTATTAAGTATCTTGCACGCAGTCCTCATAAGAACGGTAAGAAGATGTGGCTAAAGCTAAATGGTATATCGAGCGTGCGTTTGAGAATTGGGATAAGTAATGCAGTTATCAAACACAACCAACATACGATACAAATATAACACTGGTGGGATGAACACAGTGGAAATGGCACAGTTATTAAAGTATTACGGATTACGCGGATTCTTGAAATCTATGAATTCACGCAGCTTTACAGTAGCAGTGTTGCCAGAGGACAAGGAACATAACAGGAAAGTAATGGAGGGGTTAAGGAATGAAGATTAAACGTAAAGTACAGAAAAACTTACCACAGTTGATTGAGTGGCTATTGAAAAGTGGATATCGTAATTATACAGCAAATTCAAATATGGGAAATACAGTAACATTATCACGCGGTGGTGCAATACAATTTTTAATCGGAACATTTTTTCCGGAAGAAACTTTCACAGTCGAAGTCGAGGAAGAAATTACAGAAGATACGGTGATACCAAAATTAGTAGAAATTTATAAAATTATCGATAAACAAGAAAAAATCACAATACATGAAAATAGTAATATATATAGCAATGTTGATTCTCAAAACTCAAGTGATTTTAAATCATTTGCCTTTTACATCTTAAACGACGACTACACAATGACTTTAATCTGGCGTGATGGGAGATTGGTTGAGTAGATGATTAAATTTAGAGCGTATTTAAAAGAAAGACCATATTTGAAAGGAACAGGAATCATTGTAGATGTACAAGATATTAATTATAAATATGAAGAGATTGTATATGAAAATGAAAAATACATGGAAGTAGCAGATTTTAAGGATGTTATACTCCTCCAATCCACAGGACTTAAAGATAAGAATGGTGTAGAGATATTTGAAGGTGATGTAGTTGAGAATAAAAATAAAGAATTGGGTTACATCAAATGGTCAGGTGGAGGTTTTAACTACCGTGACGAAACAAGATTATATTATTTATTTACTATAGGAGCAAAACAACCGTTTGAAGTAAAAGGCAATATTTACGAACACCCACATTTACTAAAGGAGTGATGGCGAGTGATTAGCAACATGTATGAAATAATTCAAGAACGTGACCAATACAAAGCAGAACGAAACAGCCTTATCGACGATCTATCTTGGTATAAAGCAAAGGTTAGTAGGTTGGAACGGGAGAATCATGATTTTAAAAAACGTAATGCCTTACTTATGAATACAGTAGATGATTTAGATAAAGAAAACAAAGCGTTACGTTTACAATCTGACACTTACTTTGAACAGTGGCAACAACACAAAGCGTTAAATAACGAGTTCTCCCAACACATCGGAAACAAACCATCGAGCAGCACGTATAAGTATTTTAGAGAGAAGTTGGATGGATTAGGGATTGAGGAGGGTGATTAGATGGCGTATAAATACGAACAAAGAATAAATGATGCTTTTTTTAGAGCAAGTAGAGATGGTAGAAACGTCAATAATGAGTTATTAGCAGAACTAAAAGAAGTCTATCGCAAAGCAGAGGCGTTTGACAAATTAGTTGAATTCTATCCACAAAAAGATGAAATACCAAGTGATGAATTTTTTATGATGATGGGATATATCATCAAGGAGCGTGCAGACGATGAAAGATAGAGAATATAAAGACGCATGGCAGACGTTAAAAGAAAAATTGTTAAGAGAATATCCATACAAAATTGAAGTTGCCCGAGAATTACAAGGTAGTTATGAGTTTGGAATGGTAGAACAAATTAAACGTACAGGTTTAGCAATGGATGAAAAGGACGGCACAAACGAATTTAGCAACTTACTTTCAAACATAGAAATGAGTGATTGATATGAGGAAAATTAAGGATTTAACTGGAAAAACATTTAACGGTATAAAAGTAATTGATTATTTTGGACAAGATAAACATAAGAAAGCTAAATGGGAAGTTGTTTGTCATTGTGGAAACAAATTTGTAACAATCGGTAATAATTTACAAAAAGGAACAACTAAATCTTGTGGATGTACTCAGAATATTAAACATGGAGATTCCAAAAAAAGACTTTATAGAATATGGATAAACATGATTAGAAGATGTTCTATTGAAACAGAAACTCATTTTAATAGATATGGTGGCAGAGGTATAAAGGTTTGTGATGAATGGGTTGATAACTATTTAGAGTTTAAGGAATGGGCTATGAAAAATGGATATGATGAAAAATTATCTATAGATAGAATAGATAACAACGGCAACTATACACCGGAAAACTGTAGATGGGTTGATGTAAAAACACAATCGAATAACAGAGAAACCAATGTATTAATAAAATATCAAGGTGTAGAGCGTACGTTGAAAGAATGGTGCACGTTACTGAATTTAAATTACAATACAGTACATTATAGATATGCAAAAGGCTATGGAATAGATGAGATGTTTAAAAGCGATTTGGAGGATGAGTAGTGATGGAATATAAAATATCTAAATATGACTATGATTATAGTGGACCGGGTATGACGATAATCCTCGTTTGTCTTAAAGATCCAAGGAAAAGAAAATATATAAAGATTTCTAAATACGAATTTAATGCTGATGATTATAAAATAGGAGATAAATATAAAATCAGGAAATTCTTATGGTTGGAAATTTGGACTAAAATATATTGAAAAATAGAATTGGAGGACGAGTAGATGGCACATGTTTATGAACATCATATGGGTGGAGTATATTTTTCAAAAGATTATGACGAGAGTTTATTAGAAACTTGCGAACAGTGTTTCGATAGCGACCAGTATTTAGGTTTTGCATACAGCTTACCTCAATTAAAAGCTGTGTTAAGAGAAGGATCGTATGCAGAGGATTACATTAAAGAAGTGTGTAACAAATATATTAAATTTACGGAGGACAAACAAAATGACTAACACAATTACAGTAGATCAATTAAAAGAATTATTACAAATACAAAAGGACTTTGACAGTAGAATACCAACACTTAATTTACAGGATAGCAAAGTAGCATATGTGGTTGAATTTTTTGAATGGTTTAACACATTAGAAACGTTCAAGAATTGGAAGAAAAATCCAGGTAAACCTTTAGATGTTCAGTTAGATGAATTGGCAGATATGTTGGCGTTTGGATTGAGTATTGTAAACCAACAGGAACGTGATGAAATTTTAATTGAATCTATCGTTGATGCTGTTTTAAAAGATAATAAGCCACATGGAGAATTTGATTTTGCTAATTTCAAAATAACAAAAATGATGTTAGTTGGTATTACTGATACTGTGTTTCGTAATGACAACACATCAAGAGCATACATTTTAGCATTGCCTTTCGGGTTAGCTATTCAATACTACACAATCGACCAACTAATCAAAGCATACAAAAAGAAAATGGAGCGTAATCATGCAAGACAAGACGGAACAGCAGACAAAGACAAAGGGTACGTATGATAAAGACATACTTCAAAAAATCAAAGAGTTACTTAATAAGGAGTGAGTGTGGATGTGGACGTATGATTTTATCGAATCAGAAAAACGACGTATTGAACGCACGCCTATAATTTCTTTCAGCCATGAAGAAAAGTGGATAATGGTAATGAATACTGATGAAAACATTAAGAAGTTTAAGAAAATGTGGGAAAATACTCCGCAAGAAAAAAGACCTGAAGGTTACAAAGTGTATTACAATACTCCAGAAGAATACGAATGGATATTAGAAGGCATGGAATTACGCGCAGAACTTAGCGAGAAAAGAGAAAGGGAACGTAAACTTATCAATCCTGATATTGACGAGAACATACTGGACGTTAAGAGCAAGCAAGATTTAATTAATTACTTTTTAGATCAAAGATGGTTGTACGAAGTGACTAACATTGACGAGTATTCGGAAGATGAGGAAGTAGATCATGCGCAACTAAACGCAGAACAAGCAGAGTTGAAAAAATTAATTGATAAATATTTTAAGGAGTGAGTGTATGAAGAAAATATGGGAAGGTTTCGCAAATATTGTTGAATCTTGTTTAACTAGAATAGGGAATTTTGTACTTGGTTTCTTTAAACCGTTTTGGAGTTGGCTAAAACGTATTTTATACCCATATAGATACTTCATTTTTGCAGCAGATGTAATATTAATAATTTTATTGGTGGTGTTAATGATATGCAGTATTTAATACGCACACTAACAGATTCAACCGGTCACCCTTTCACTCATGTAACTAAAGCACGTGATAATGAATCATACACTGTGATTGAGGCAGAGAGTAAGGAGGAGGCGTTGGAGATGGCAAAGAAACCTAAAGGATTATTACAAGTAGTACCATCTAGTTTTAATAACGGTCCTATTAGTAGAGCGTTATCGAAAGGTAACAAATAGAGAGAGGACAGTGACCAATGAAAATACTTAAAACATTACTAATCATAGCACTTTACGAACTAAGCAAATACGTTACGAATGCAATCATTATTAAATTACAGGCAAATGATGACATAGATCAGCCGAAAGATTATGAGGAGGATAAGTAATGTGGATAATTATATCAGTACTATTAGGACTTACATCACTATACCTACTCATATCAAACTATGTTAAGAATGACCAAATAGCAGCATTGAAATATACAATTGTTTATATGGCCAGTGATGAAGATATTGAGAAGGCTATGCAAGAGTGGAAGAGATTTAAGGAATAATACTAGGGCGATAACTCGCCCTTTAAGTTGATTATTTTGTTTCGATTTTAACGATTTGATTTTTAAAAATAACCACTTCTGTAGATAAATTACCTTGAGGTATTGTATATTCAAAAACTTCACCGTCTTCATGAGTGACATTACCTGTCACTTCATTTTTTTCACCATTATTTAAATAAATGTATAGCGTTTTCCCAGAACCAAGAAGACTTTTAAAACGATTAGAAATATTAAAATGCATACCGTTTCTCACCACCAATCTAATAAAATTATATTAAGTATACTACAACCTATCATTAATAGATAGCATAATTATAAATAACCTGGAGGTAACATATGTACACACCAACTGAAGTGAAACAATTAATAACCGATTACCACTGGATGAGACGACTCATTGACCATCAAGTGTATGAGTATGATAGTACATCTATTGGGCAGTATGGTATAGAGTCAGCTATGCCTAAAGGCCAAGGTGGTACTGGAGATAAGGTGCTAGTCAGAGTGATACGTAATGATAAGGATAGACGCAAGACACAGGAGCTTATAGAGAAGGTAGCATTCATTGATGAGTATGAGCATAACATAACCAATGATAAGAACTACCACATACTACAGTTACTTAAGCAGGGTGAGAGTAAGAATAGAATCATGGTACTTATGCAGATAAGTAAAGATAATCTATACAATAGGATAGATGCTATCACTGATGTATATATGAATAAACAATAACAGACACATCGTACGAATCGTACACATCGTACACTATTATTCATATGACTATACTATGTTATATAATATCCATATAGGATAGGCGCTATTGACCAGTGACTTAGTATAAATAACAATACTATATTATAAGTAGGCACATCACTTAGTGGTGTGTCTTTCTTTGTATGCCAATTGATATGAGTATCATCACATGAATCAATAATACTTTCCCCTTTAAGTTAACAGTCATGATGATGTACTCATATGAGTTAGTACATATAACTCATACGTCATAACCATTGGTGATCTATATGTATCTAGACTAATGAGCTTAACTCATAAGGAGAATAGTAGATGACACGACACAACAGCATAAGACGACACGGTCGACTAAGCTATGAACATGATTGGTTCTATCATTCTAAAGCATGGAAGAAGCTAAGAGAGATGGCACTAGATCGTGACAATAACCTATGTCAGATGTGTTTAAAAGAAGGAGTAATAACTGATGCAAAGATTGTTCATCATATCATTTACGTTGATGATGATTTCAGTAAAGCACTTCAATTAGAAAATCTGATGTCTGTTTGTTATAGCTGTCACAATAAAATCCATGCGAATGACAACGACAAATCAAATGAGAAAAATATAAGAGTGATTAAAATTTAGATAAAAAAATATACAATATTTTTTATGCCCCCTACCCACCGACCAAAAAGTTTTTTCGCCGGGAACCGGCGGGGGGCAATCGCTCGCAACACGAATAAAAATTTCATGAAAGGGGGGTCAAGATGAAAATAACAAAACAAAAACTCAAACAATATTTAGACAACTACCAAGAATCCGACGATATGCTTATTTCTTTATATATAGAAACTTATGAATTTTATTGCAGATTACGAGATGAATTAAAAAATTCAGAGTTAATGATGGAGCATACAAACAAAGCAGGGGCGAGTAACATCGTTAAAAACCCCCTAAGTATTGAATTAACAAAGACAGTGCAGACCTTAAATAACTTGCTTAAGTCACTTGGGCTAACTGCTGCACAAAGAGAAAAAGTTGTACAGGAAGAGAGTGGTTTTGGTGACTATTAAAGTATTGAATCAACCTTCACCAAAACTGCTTACAACTTGGTATGCCAATCAAGTAGTACAAGGAAATATTAAAACGAGTATTTATGTAAGAAAAGAATGTGAAAGGCATTTAAGATACCTAGAAAAAGATAGTAAATGGGTTTTTGATGAAGAATTAGGTCATAAACCTATTCGTTTCATTGAAAAGTTTTGTAGACCGTCAAAAGGAAGTAGAACTAAATTGATTTTACAACCTTGGCAACATTTCATTATAGGTAGCATGTTTGGTTGGGTGCATAAAGAAACAAAGCTTAGAAGATTTAAAGAGTCGCTTATATTCATGGGGCGTAAAAACGGTAAAACCACGACTATTTCGGGTGTCGCCAACTTCGGTGTTTCACAAGATGGAGAGAATGGTGCAGAAATACATTTACTTGCCAACGTCATGAAACAAGCAAGACTTTTATTTGATGAATCTAAAGCAATGATTAAAGCTAGTCCCCAATTAAGAAAAAATTTCAGACCTTTAAGAGATGAAATACATTATGATGCGACTATATCTAAAATCATGCCTCAAGCTTCTGATAGTGAAAAACTTGATGGCTTGAATACGCATATGGGCATATTCGATGAAATACACGAATTTAAAGACTATCGATTGCTAAATGTAATTAAGAACTCAAGAGCTTCTAGATTACAACCTTTGTTAATTTATATTACAACAGCAGGTACGCAATTAGATGGACCACTCGTAGATATGGTAGAAGCGGGTCGTGATGTATTAGATGGCATTATTGAAGACGAACGTACTTTTTATTATTTGGCTTCTTTAGATGATGACGATGATATGAACGATCCTGAAAATTGGATTAAAGCTAATCCTAACTTAGGTGTTTCTATTGATATCGAAGAAATGAAAGAAGAGTGGGAAAAAGCTAAGAGAACACCAGCTGAAAGAAGTGACTTTGTCACTAAACGATTTAACATTTTTGCAAACAATGATGAAATGAGTTTCTTAAATCATGACACAGTTAAGAAAAACAATGAGGTAATAGCTTTAAACGAATTGGAAGGGCTGCCTTGTACTATTGGTTATGATTTATCAGAAACGGAAGACTTTACAGCAGCTGTTGCAACTTTTGCATTAGACAACGGTAAGATAGCTGTTTTAACTCATTCATGGGTACCAAAGCACAAGGTTGAATATTCAAATGAAAAGATTCCTTATAGAGCTTGGGAAGAAGAAGGTTACTTAACTATTCAAAACACACCTTATATCGATTACAACGATGTGTATGACTGGATTTTGAAAATCAACCAACATCATTCTGTTGAGAAAATAAGTTATGACAGAGCTAATGCCTATAAATTAAACCAAGAATTAAAGAACTACGGTTTTGAAACGGAAGAAGTAAGACAAGGCGCGTTGACATTAAGTCCGGCATTGAAAGACTTAAAAGAAATGTTTTTAGATGGCAAAGTTATCTTCAATAACAACCCCTTAATGAGATGGTACATAAACAATGTACAGTTGAAATTAGACAGAAATGGTAACTGGCTACCATCTAAACAGAACAGATATCGTAAAATTGATGGTTTTGCAGCATTACTTAATACTTATACAGATATCATGCATAAAGTAGTATCAGATAGCGGTGAAGGTAATATTAAATTTATTAGTGTGAAAGATTTGAGACGTTAGGAGGTGGATTAATATCGCAAATGGAAATTTTTTAGACAAGATCAAACAAAGACTAATCGATAATTGGGTAGACCAAACAACTAAAAAAATGTATGACTTCTCACCCTGGAAAAATAAGAACTTCTGGGGGGTGATTAATAATACGTTAGAAACAAACGAAACTATTTTCTCTGCAATAACAAAATTATCTAATTCAATGGCAAGTTTACCACTGAAACTTTATGAAAATTATAAAGTTGTAAATAATGATGTCTCAGAACTACTTACCGTTTCGCCAAACAATTCAATGAGTAGTTTTGATTTTATCAATCAAATAGAAACTTGCAGAAATGAAAAAGGTAATGCGTACGTTCTAATAGAACGTGATGTATTTGCACAACCAGAAAAACTTTATTTAATTAACCCAGATGTCGTACAGATGGCAATTGAAAACAATTCGAAAGAGCTTTTTTATATGATTCATGCAGCCACAGGTAATGAATTAGTAGTACATAATACTGATATGCTACATTTCAAGCATATTGTAGCATCTAACATGGTACAAGGTGTTAGCCCTATTGATGTATTAAAAAACACGATGGATTTTGATAATGCTCTAAGAGAATTCAATTTAGCAGAAATGCAAAAACCTGAATCCTTTATTCTGAAATATGGAACTAACGTTTCCAAGGAAAAAAGAGAAGATGTTTTAAGTGATTTTAAGTCTTTTTATGAAGAAAACGGGGGTATTTTATTCCAAGAACCTGGTGTAGAAATAGATCCATTACCTAAAAAGTATGTATCTGAAGATATGGTTGCCTCAGAAAACTTGACTCGTGAACGTGTAGCAAATGTATTTCAGTTACCTGCCGTGTTTTTAAATGCTAAAGGTGGTACAAACTTTACCAAAAACGAAGAACTAAACAGATTTTATTTGCAACACACGCTTTTACCTATCATAAAACAGTATGAAGAAGAGCTTAATCGTAAATTACTTACTAAAAATGATAGACAAAAAGGTCAATACTTTAAATTTAACGTTAAATCATTATTACGTGCAGACAGCGCTACACAAGCAGAAGTTTACTTTAAGGCTGTACGTAGTGGTTATTATGGCATTAATGAAATTAGAGAATGGGAAGATTTACCACCTGTTGAGGGTGGAGATAAACCCATGATTAGTGGAGATCTTTACCCGATTGACACCCCAGTTGAACAAAGAAATACAACGAAAGGTGGTGATAATAATGCCAACGGAAAAGAGTTACTTCCAAATCAAGAGAAAGACTGACACTAAAAGTGAAATCTACATTTATGGTGACATTGTCGGCGATAAATGGACTGATACTGATGTCACTGCTACTGACTTTAAAAAGCAATTAGACGAATTAGGTGAAGTTAATGAAATTGACGTTCACATTAACTCGGGAGGTGGTAGTGTTTTTGAAGGACATGCTATTTACAACATGTTGAAAATGCATAATGCAAAAGTGAATATCTATATAGATGCTTTAGCAGCATCAATCGCAAGTGTTATCGCTATGAGTGGTGACACTATTTTTATGCACAAAAACAGTTTTCTAATGATTCACAATTCTTGGGTTATGACAGTAGGTAATGCAGAAGATTTACGTAAAACAGCAGACTTATTAGAGAAAACAGACAGTGTTAGTAATTCAGCTTATTTAGATAAAGCAACAAACTTATCTACTGAAGAACTGAAACAGCTTTTAGATGATGAAACTTGGTTGACTGCTGACGAAGCACTAGAAATGGGATTTGTTGATGAAATACTAGGAGTTAATCAAATGGCTGCAAGTATTACAAAAGAACAATTCGAATTGTTTAAGCATGTTCCTGAATCTGTCAGTGAAGATGTTGACAAAATCACTGCTGTTGAGGATGTCGAAGATGAAAATACGGTTGAAACACCTAAAAAATCCATGTCCAAAGAAGAACAAGAACTCAGAAATAAAATAGCACAAGAGTGTGAAACTTTAAAAATAACAATGAACTTATAGGAGGAATATATAATGCCGACATTATATGAACTAAAACAATCATTAGGTATGATTGGACAACAATTAAAACAAAAGAATGACGAATTAAGTCAAAAAGCAACAGATCCAAACGTTAATATGGAAGATATCCAACAATTAGAAGCGGATAAAACAGGATTACAACAACGTTTTGAAATTGTAGAACGCCAAGTTAATGATATTGAAGAGAAAGAAAAAGCTAAAGCGCAAAAACAAGAAGGTGGAGACGCTTATCAATCTCTAAATGATGAAGATAAAATGATTAAAGCGAAAGCTGAATTCTATCGTCACGCTATATTGCCAACTGAGTTTGCTAAGCCTACTCAAGAAGCGCAACGTTTATTGCATGCTTTACCAACAGGTAATGAATCTGGTGGGGATAAATTTTTACCTAAAACATTATCAAAAGAGATTGTTTCAGAGCCATTCGCTAAAAACCAATTACGCGAAAAAGCTCGTTTAACTAATATTAAGGGCTTAGAAATTCCTCGTGTTTCTTACACATTAGATGACGATGATTTCATAACTGATGTTGAAACAGCGAAAGAATTACAAGTTAAAGGTGATACAGTTAAATACACTACAAATAAATTTAAAGTGTTTGCAGCTATTTCTGACACTGTTATCCACGGTTCAGATGTAGAGTTAGTTAACTGGGTAGAAAATGCATTACAATCTGGTCTTGCTGCAAAAGAACGTAAAGATGCTTTAGCTGTTAAACCTAAATCTGGTTTAGAGCATATGTCATTCTACAACAATGATATTAAACAAGTAGAAGGTAAAGATATGTATCAAGCGATTATCAATGCTTTAGCAGATTTACACGAAGATTACCGTGATAACGCTACAATCTACATGAGATATGTAGATTATGTAAGCATTATTAGCGTGCTTTCTAATGGTACAACTAACTTCTTCGATACACCTGCAGAAAAAGTATTTGGTAAACCTGTAGTATTCACAGATGCAGCTATTAAACCAATTGTTGGGGATTTCAATTACTTTGGTATTAACTACGACAACACTACTTATGACACTGATAAAGATGTTAAAAAAGGTGAATATTTGTTCGTGTTAACAGCTTGGTATGACCAAAGACGTACACTTGATAGTGCATTCCGTATTGCCAACGTTAAAGCTTCTGCTTCTTCACCCAGTTAATCCCCAAAATGTTGATGTGACAGCTAACTCAGTTTCAGCTGTTGTATCTGCCGAATAGGGGGCAAATAAATGGATATAGACAGAATAAAAACTTGGCTCAAAATTGAGTATGATTTTGAAAACGAAATGATTGAAGAAATTATTGAGTCTGCAAAAGTAGAATTACTATTAAGCGGTGTTCCAATGTATGAAAAAAATACAGTGGAATACTCTTTATACTGTACAGCAGTTAAATATATAGTAGCTAGAGATTATGAAAGTCGTGGATATACTAATGATCAATCTAAGTCTAAGACATTTAATGAGCGTGCATTACAAAGAATGATATTGAAACTGAAGAAATGGTGAGGTGGTAAAAATGGAATTTAATGAGTTTAAAGATAGAGTTTCATTTTTACAGTATTTTAATACAGGTCCTTATCCAGAAGATGAAGAAAAAGAGGAACTATATAGTTGCTTTTGTAAAATATACAGTTCATCAATGAAAGATTTGGAAATATTAAAAAGCACGGAATCAGCTTCAGGTTTTACAATTGTTATTCGAGATCCTATACCTCAATACCTACCAGATAATAAGCATTATATAAAGGTTAATAAACCTTTATATAGAGAGAAGTTGTTTAATATAGTTGATATACGCCTTAGTACACCGAATCCTGGTTATTTAACATTGGTACTAGCAGAAGCATGAGTGTAGAAGTGAAAGGTGTAGAATCACTTATTAATCAACTAGAAAGAAAATTTGGTAGAGAACGAATGCGTGAGGTCGAAGATGATGCACTAAATGCAGGTGGAGAGTTTTTCAAGAAGAATTTACAACATAATTTCAAAAGCTTTGAAGATACGGGTGCATCAATCGATGAAATGACTAAGACAGACCCGTTTTATAGTAAGAGTGCAAAGAAAGCACGTTCTATTTTAATTAAATGGGAAGGTCCTATGGACAGATTCAAATTGGTACATTTAAATGAACATGGTTATACAAGAGACGGTAAGAAAATTACACCACGTGGTTTCGGTGTAATCGCCAAAACACTCAAGCAATCTGAGTTTGCTTATCGACAAATAATAATGAATGTTTTGAGGGCAAAATTATGAATATATTAAAACTCATTCGAGAAATAATTATAAATGACCCTTTCTTAAAACAAGAAGTTGGTAATAGAATTTATTTTTATAAACCAACAGAAGTCGCAGATAAGAGTAGTAGTTTTATAGTTCTTAATTCTGTATATGATAACCCGTCTACTTTTGCATCAAATGATTATCTATCTGAAAATTGGTTGATTCAAGTAGATGTGGAAGCTTATACAGAACAAAAAGCAATAGAGGTAACTAAACGCATTAGAAGATTGATGTGGGATTTAGATTTAAAAAGTACATCAAGTCAATTAGATGACTATTTTAAAGAGACTAAACGTTACGTTAAATCAAGAAGATATGAAGGTATACCCAAAAATCAATATTACAAAGGTGACCGTGTCGAATAGATACGGTCTTTTTTATACAAAAAATTAGGAGGAATTTAATTATGGCTCAAGGACAAGGTTCTTATAAAGTAGGTTTTAAACGTTTGCATGTAGGTATTTTTGATTTAGAAGCATCAAAAGTAATCAAACGTATGATTTGGGAAAATGAAAACGGTGGTACGGTTAACATGAACATCACTGGTTTAGCACCAGAACTTGTTGACATGTTTGCATCAAACAAACGTGTTTGGATGAAAAAACAAGGTACAAACGAAGTTAAATCAGATATGGATGTATTCAACATTCCAAGTGATGACTTAAATGCAGTTATTGGACGTTCTAAAGACAAAAATGGTTCAGCATGGGTCGGTGAAAACACACGTGCACCATATGTAACTGTAGTAGGTGAATCAGAAGATGGCTTAACAGGACAACCAGTATACGTGGCATTACTGAAAGGTACATTCAGTTTAGATTCTATCGAATTTAAAACACGTGGTGAAAAAGCTGAAGCTCCAGAACCAACGAAATTAACTGGTGACTGGATGAACCGTACTATTGATGTTGATGGAACAAACCAAGGAATTGTCTATGGTTATCATGAAGGTAAAGAAGGCGAAGAAGAATTCTTCAAGAAAGTCTTCGTTGGCTATGAAGGCTCTGCACCTTCACCAGAGGAAGCAGAAGATATTACACCAACTTCTGATGGAACTGCTACACCCAAATAATCCCGAAAATGTGGAAGTAACAGCAAACACAAGAAGTGCAGTTGTTAATGCAAACTAGGGAGGTTAAATAATGACTGAGAAATTACAGGTATTAGATCAACAAGGTAATGTCGTTGGAGAATCAGTTCGTAATGATGATAGTTCATCAAAAGTTACTATCAACGATTTAAAACCGAATACAATATATGAAAAAGGTACATTTAAAGTAGTTCATGTAAATGATGATGGTACATCGGATTTAGTAGACGTACCAGAATTTAAAACAAAACCATCTCGTAAAAAAGCTAAGGCACAGTGATAAACTGTGTCTTTTTTATTTGAATAAAAGGAGACTAAATAATGATTAAATTTGAAATTAAAGACCGTGAAACAGGTAAAACAGCAACTTATTCAAAAGAAGATATAACGTTGGGTGAGGCCGAACGTTTCTATGAAACATTAGAAAAAATGGATAAAGAAGCAGAAAAGAAAAATGCTAAAAGCGCCGACATAAGAAAAATAGAACGCGATTATTTTGTAAGCTTATTTGCTGATCAAGGATTAACAGAAGAAGATATCTTGAAAAATATGTCTACTCGTCAATATTCAAAAGTATCGGATGCTACATTTCGAGAAATCAAAGGCGAAGATGAAGAAGGTTCAGAAACTACATCAAATGAAACGGGAAAGACAGAAGAATAACTACAATAAAAGAGCTTTTATCGAGCTTTAAAGATATACAAAAATATTGTATGGAAAAGTATGGTTGGACTCTTACAGAAGTAAAGTCACAACCTTATTTCCCATTGTTGGAGTTACTTAATGATGATGAAGAATCTGAACAAGAAGATGAAGAACAAGAAGTCATAACAGGTTCAGCACTTAGAAACTTATTCGGATAGGAAGGAGGGAAATAAATGGATGAAAAACTACAAGGCCTTACCATTGAGTTAGGCTTAGATCACATGAATGTTGATGAAGGTCTTAAAGGTTTGAAGCGACGTTTAGGTTCAGTTAACAGTGAAATGCGCGCTAACTTATCTGCATTTGATAAGTCTGAAAAGTCTATGGATAAATACAACACTAAAATCCAAGGACTTAATCAAAAGCTTAAAGTTCAAAAGCAAATGTTCAATCAAGTTGAAAATGAACTAAAAGATGTCAATTCGAATTTTGTTAAGGCTAAAGAGCGTGTGTCTGGTGTAGAAAAAGCTTACAAGCAATTAACTGAAGCTAATAAGAAGAATAAAAATGCCTTAGATCGTTCAACAGAAGCCCTAAAAACTTCCAATGCTGAACTTAAAAAATCTGAAAATGCTTATAAACGTACAAATCAAAGTAAGCAGAAAGCCTATGAGAAGTTAAAGCAACTTAGACAAGCAGAAAAAGATTTAAAGAACTCCAATCAAGCCACAACAGCACAACTCAAACGTGCATCAGATGCCACACAACGTCAAGCCAATAAACATAAAGAGTTAGTACAACGCTATAAAAACGAAGGCGCAGAAGTTAAAAAATTAAAAGAATCAAATAAATCTTTAGCTGCATCGAATACCAAAATTAAATCTACTTATGATAAAACAAACGCTGAATTGAAACAAACAGAGAAAGAGTTCAATAACCTTAATTCAACAATTAAAAATCATAGTAGTAATTTATCTAAAGCACAAAATGCAGTTAATAACGAACGTGCTTCGTTAAATAATCTCGAACGTACTATTAGTAAGACCAAAAATGAAATGCAAGCTTTTAATAAAGAACAGTTAATTGCTAATAGTAGTTTTACTAAAGCCGCACAACGTGCTGACGACATGGGTACTAAATTTAATAATGTTGGATCTAGCATGAAAGGCATGGGGCGTTCCATGACAGTAGGTGTAACAACACCTATCACTTTAGGGCTTGGCGCAGCAATCAAGAAGAGTGCAGACTTTGAACAACAAATGTCTAAAGTCGGTGCTGTTTCACAAGCAAGCAGTAGTGATTTAAAAGCTATGTCAGCTCAAGCAGTTGATTTAGGCGCTAAGACAAGTAAGTCCGCATCAGAAGTAGCAGAAGGAATGAATGAACTTGCTCAGTTAGGCTTTAGTGCTAAACAAGTAATGGCAGCAATGCCAGGTGTTATCAGTGCAGCAGAAGCAAGTGGTGCAGATATGGCTACGACTGCTACTGTTATGGCGTCTTCTATGAATGCTTTTAATATTAAAGCGAGTGAATCAGGACACGTTGCAGATATGTTAGCAACAGCAGCAAATGACAGTGCAGCAGATATTAGTTACATAGGCGAAGCACTTAAATATGCTGGTACTCCTGCACATTCACTTGGTGTAACAATGGAAGATACTTCTGCAGCAATTGAAGTTATGTCTAATTCAGGACTTAAGGGTGAACAAGCTGGTACTGTACTTCGTGCATCATTTATCAGATTAGCAAAACCAACTGGACAAGCCGCAGAGAAGATGAAAGAAATGGGTATTCATTTATCTGACAGTAAAGGCAAATTTGTTGGTATGGGTAATCTGATAGGTCAGTTTAAAACTAACTTACAAGGCATGACTAAAGAACAAAAGCTTGCGACCGTATCTCAAATTGTAGGTACAGAAGCTGCAAGTGGTTTCTTATCACTTATTGATGCAGGACCAACGAAAATTAATAAATACAGTAAATCCTTAAAAAATTCAGACGGTGCTAGTAAGAAAGCTGCAGACCAAATGAAGAAAAACCTTAAAGGTGCTTTAGAACAACTTGGTGGTGCTTTTGAGTCACTAGGTATTCAAGTTGGTAAAGACTTAACACCAATGATTCAAGCAGGTGCTAAGGGTCTACAACATTTCGTTGAAGGTTTTAGTAGTTTACCTGTTTGGGTGCGTAAAGGTGCTATTGGTTTAGGATTATTTGCAGCAGCAACAGGACCCGTACTTCTTGCAACAGGGTTAGTAATTGGCGCAGTTGGTAAAGCTGCACAGGGCTATGCATCATTAAATAGACAGATGGCAGTCAATACTGCTGAAGCAGCAGTTAATGCCGGTGCTAATAAAGCAGCCGCAGGATCACTTGCAACTACAGGTAAAGCGACTAAAGGTCAACAAGGTATGTTCGGTAAGCTGGGTAATATGCTATCCATGACTACAGGACGTTACGGCAAATTAGGAAAAGTTGCTAAGTTAACAGGTGGTATTCTCGGAAAATTAGCATTACCTTTAACAATACTTACTGCTACATTTGGTATTGCCTATGCCAAAATGGATTGGTTCAGAAAAGGCATTTCAGAGATGGGCAAATTGTGGAATCAAACAGTTGGTACAATGGATTTCTCATGGGTTGGAAAAGTTGGAAAAGGCTTAGGTAAAGCTTGGGATGGAGTGAAAACTGTATCTGCTAAAGTATTAGAAAACACAGTACAGTTTAAACTTGTAAAAGGTAGCTTTGATATGTTGCATAAAGCCATATCTAAAACTACAGATAAGACAGATGTTTTTGGTAAAGGCGTTTCAAAAGGGACTAAGAAAGCACTTAGTGCTTATAACAACTTATCTGAAAAAGCCAAGACTAAACTTGAAGAAATTCGAGTTAGTCATAAAAAAATTGGCGATAAAGAGTTTAATCAAATCAAAGGCTTATATGGAAACATAAATCAAGAAGTTACAAAACAACTTGATAAACGCCATAACAGTGAAGTCAAAGGTCTTACTAAAATATTTAATGCAACAAGCGGTTTATCTAAAAAAGAAGAAGCTAAAATACTAGAACAAACTAAATCGAGTAATCGAAAAGAATCTAGCCAAGCTAAAAGAATTAATGAGCAAATACTAGGAATTTACGCTAGAGCTCATAGAGAAAAACGTTCTTTAACTAAAAAAGAAAATGATAAAATCGCTAAACTACAAACTGAATTAGATAAGACAGTAGTTAAATCTTTATCTAAAGGTGAAGTAGAGCAGAAAGCTATCCTTGAAAGAATGAAACAAAATAAAGGTAAACTTTCTATGCAAGCTGCATCTAACGTTATTAAAGAAAGTGCTAAAGAACGTGACACAACAATTAAAGACGCTAAGAAAAAGTATAAAGATACTGTAGCTGAAGCTGTTCGTCAACGTGATGAAACTGGAACACTTTCTAAATCCCAAGCTGATAAAGTAATCAAAGATGCTAAAAAGCAATATAATGAGTCTAAATCAAAAGCTAAGAAACAACATAAAGATGTTGTAGATCAAGCACTGAAACAGAATCACGGAGTTAAGAAAAATATTGATGCTCAAACAGGCCACGTTAAATCTAAATGGGAAGTTATGAAAGATTCTTCTATTGGTGGCGCTAAGAAAATTGCTAAGAACGTCGGTAAATGGTTTAAAGATACCCATAATGGCACTAGTAAATGGTGGGGCAAAATTGGCAAGAAGGTAGGAGATAAATCCAAAGATGCCTATAATGGTGCCAAAAAGTGGTTTAGTAAAACTAAATCCAATACCGTAAACAATTCTAAAGATGCCCATAATGGCAGTAATAAATGGTGGTCTAAATTAGGCTCTAAGATAGCAGGCAAATCTAAAGACATCTTCGGAAGTGTGAAAAAATGGTGGGGTAAAACTAAATCTAACACTGTAAACAATTCTAAAGATAGTCACAACGGAAGTAGTAAATGGTGGAACAAATTAGGAAGCAAAATTGCAGGCAAATCTAAAGATATATTTGGTAGTGTGAAAAAATGGTGGGGCAAGACGAAATCCAATACCATTAATAATTCTAAAGATAGCCATAATGGTACAAGCAAGTGGTGGAATAAAATTGGTTCTAAAATAGCTGGTAAGTCTAAAGATATATTTGGAAGTGTACGTAAATGGTGGGGTAAAACAAAGTCTAACAGCTTAAATAACTCCAAAGATACACATAGCGGCACAAGTAAATGGTGGAACAAGATTGGCGATAAAGTTTCAGGCAAATCCAAAGATAGTTTCAACAGCGCAAAAAAATGGTTCGGTAAAATGAAAGACAACGTCAAAGATCGCTTATGGAATATGTGGGATAACGCTAAGAAAAACTTCGGAAAAATCGCTGATGAAGGCGAAGATAAATCCAAGAAAACACACGGTAGTTGGAAAACCTGGTTAGGTAAAACTTTAGACTGGATTAAGAACATTAAAAAAGATTTTGGTTCAGCTGCATCAGACCTAGGTAAAACAGTGGCCAATAAAGCAGTAGATGGTCTGAACGGTATGATTGGCGGTATTAATAAAATTGCTAAAGCGATTACCGATAAAACACTAATTAAACCTATACCACATTTATCAACTGGTACTTATGATGGAACGTCACTTGCAACAAACAGTGATGGCGGATTAAGACAACCAACACTTGCAGTTGTAAATGATAGAGGTCAAGGTAATGCACCAGGCGGTGGAACACAAGAAGTAATTGAACGTGCAGACGGTTCACTTTATGCACCTCAAGGTAGAGATGTAGTTATCGGATTAGGTGCAGGAGATAAAGTCCATAGTGCAACAGATACTAAACGTTATCAAGATATGGGGTTGCTTCCAAGATTTCATAGCGGTACTAAGAAAAAGAAAAAAGATGACCCACTTGGTAGTATGATAGCTGACAAATTTAGTGACGTTGCAGGAGGATTTAAAGAAGGTGCTTCTAAAACTGCACATGGAATCAAGAAAAAAACTGAGGATGGTTTAGAAAAAACAACAGAAATGGCCAAAAAAGGAGCAGCATGGCTAGGAGATAAAATAGGCGATGTTTGGGATTATGTTTCAAACCCTAAAAAGCTAGTTAACAAAGTTATGGATAGCATGGGTATAGATTTCGGAAAAGGTGCAAATGCTACTGTTGGCATAGCTAAAGGTGCTTACTCAAAACTAAAATCCTCATTAGCAGATAAAGTTAAGTCTATGTTTGAAGAATTTGGCGGGGAAGGCGACGCTTCATGGTTATTCAAACATGATATATGGCAAAGATTCGGTAACTATACTGGTGGTTTAACCTTCAATGGCGGTAAACACTATGGCATGGACTTTGGTATGCCTACAGGTACTAATATATATGCTGTAAAAGGTGGTATTGCCGATAAAGTATGGACTGACTTTGGTGGAGGTAATTCAGTACAAATCAAGACAGCTGCAAACGAATGGAACTGGTATATGCACTTGTCTAAACAGATTGCTAGACAAGGTCAAAGAATTAAAGCGGGACAATTAATTGGTAAATCAGGTGCTACAGGTAATTTTGTACGTGGAGCCCATCTACACTTCCAATTAATGCGTGGTGGCCATCCAGGTAATGACACTGCAGTTAATCCTGAAAAATGGTTACATTCATTAGAAGGTAAAGGCGGTGACAACTCAGGGCCAAAAGCAGTTCAAGCTTGGAGACCAGAAGTAATGAAAGCATTAGGTTTAGCAGGCCTTCCACAAACTGCAGCATATGCAAATGCTTGGTTAAGACAAATCAACACAGAATCAACTGGTAATCCAAAAGCAGTAGGACCTGGCAGTTCAGAAGGTAACCCTAGAGGATTAGTACAAGTTAAACCTGGTACATTTAATGCATTTAAGTTAAGTGGTCATGGCAATATATTCAATGGACTTGATAACTTAATTGCTGGTATGAGATATGCTAAAGCAACATATGAAGGAAGAATGCTAAGACAAATTGGTGTAGGCGGTCCTTACGCTAATGGTGGTATGGTTACTAAACATCAAATAGCTGAAATTGGCGAAGGCAACAAAGCAGAAATGGTTATACCACTTCATAGAACTAAACGTACTAGAGCTATTCAATTAATTGAACAGGCTATGAGCTATGTTGGTATGAACAAAGGTAAAACAGAAGTTACAGTTAATAATGATAATACAATTGTGGAAAAGTTACTGACTAAAATTGTCAATTTAAATGATAAAAACAATCGATTAACTGAAGCAGTTATTGATGTTATTCAAAAATTGCCTAAAGGGACTGACTATAAAAGTACAGAAAAGATAATATCTCAAATTCAAGGTGAAAGAAGTGCTGAAATAGCATACATGAGAGGTGGTACTGTTTGATAACACATGGATGGTTAAAATTAATTAAACAAGAAGGCACAGTTGATGTTCAGGAAGAAATTCCTGGACTCATTTTTTTAGAAGCAAAACCAAGTTATCCGGTTCAAACCAATAATAATGTGAAAATGAACGGGATTGACGGTGAAATTCCAGGAGCAATAACTTATGATCCTTTCAATTTAGTGGTCAAAGTTGGTTTTGATGGTGTAGATGTTATTGATGTTGATTTATTAGAAGAAAAGTTAAGGGGCCTATTCAATACTAGACAACGTTATTATGTATCGACTTCTCAAATGCCTGCTAAAAAATATGCGGTAGATAATCCAGTAATATCGGCAGAATATTTAGGTACATCAGCAGTTAAATTCGAAATCACATTCAACGTTTACAAAGGATATTCCGAATCGCTATACAAGACAGACCAATTCAGTTTAATGTCTGATAAATGGCAGTTTGAAGGCGGATTGATTCCTGACGAAGAAATAACTTTTAAACATACTAGACAAAAATTCAAAATTTACAATGGAAGTACTGATACAATCAATCCACGCTTTCATTTTTTGAAAATATGGATACGCTGCAATACAGAAAAGAGTTTTAAAATTGTTAATAAAACCACTGGAGATATTTTTGAATTCAAAGGAACTTTAAAGAAAAATCAAAGTTTGGTATTAGATGGTGTTTATCCGTATTTAGATTTGAAGAGATGTGGAAGACTAACAAATCATGGGGTTATCTCTTTAGCACCTGGATTCAATGATTTCGAAGTGTGGGGGACTTTATCTAATTTCGAAATAGAATTTGTGTTTAATTATATTTACAGGTAGGTGAGGATATGGAAGATATTATAATAAGCGATTTTCAAGAAACTGTATCTGAAATTCTTACCGATTTTAATATTGACTCTTTCTCGTATGAGTACGAACGCAATAATACACGTCAAATATCATTTACAGCATTCAAAACTTCCAGAAATGAAGATATTTATAATCTTTTGCAGAATGAAGCATACCTTGATTACCAAGGTCAGAGATACATCATTAAAAGCAGTACAGCATCGTATGACGGTTTAATTCAAACTAAAGAAATTGTAGCCAGTCATATCATGTTTGAATTTCAGAATCATTATGTTAGCAAAGATATATCGAAAGAAGCATTAAATGATGAAAACTCAGAAAACAAACCACAACAGCTGAGTTTAAAAGAGTTTTTAGATTTTGCCTTTAAAGATAATAAATTAGGCTTTTCTTATGAAATAATCGGTAAATTCAATAAATCGGTGTCCATTGAAGAATTAGGCGGCAAAAACGGGATTGAATATATTGTTGAGGGTGCAGAATTATTTAATTACATTTATTTCGCCGATAATAGGAAAATATACTTTTATGACGATCACTCTTTCTACCAATTAACAGAAAAGGTAATTCGATACAAATATAACAATGATTCTGTTAAAGCTTCGATTGATACACGTGATTTGAAAACAGTCGTTAAAGGATATGGAAAGAAATTAACAGAAAAGGACACTAAAAACTATACTCCTATCAAACCACCTCAACTATCATATACAGGAACTTTTATTAAAGAAGGAACATGGCGTACCGAACAAATCGGTGCGTCTTTTTCATACACATTGAACTGCAAATACGGTAATGAAACGATTATATTCAGTTTGAAACGTATGAGCAAAGGCGGAGTAGTTCAAATCTATTTTGATAATAAATCTCTAGGAGAATACAGCTGCTTCAGTAAAACGGCAAACATACAAAATATCACTCTGAAAAAGGGAGCGGATAAAGGAAAGCATACAATAAAAGTTGTTTTCAAAGGTCCTAAAGACAAAATAGATTATAAAAAATCGAAACCTTGCATGTATGTAGGAACGGAAAAAACAACAGTTATTAATACAACTGCCAAATTAACCGGCGAACAATTGTACAGTACAGTTTATGAGCATAAATCGAGTAATTACAGCATATTCGGAAGACGAGAAGCACCAGATGTATTCGATGATAATTCCAGCGAACTGTCAGACCTTAAAAAGACCATGTTGAAAGAGTTCAAGGATTCTCCTGATATTGACTTAGAAATCAATTATGTAGGCAATGAATCTATCGGAGAAAGAGACAGTATTTGGTTCATTCATGAAATTATGGGCTTTGATTCAGAATTGAAAGTGGTTCGATTAAAAAAAAGCCACCCGTTAAACAAAGTGCCTGATGAAATTGGATTCAGCAACAACCAAAAAGATATCGTTCAAATCAATAACTCGATTACAAACAAAATAAAAAATGTCAGTAATGCATTGAACAGAGTAAAGCTCAACAATATTTATAGTGTCCAACCATTAAAGTATCAAACAGGTTCGATTGTAGGGAGTGTAATTATAGATGAGTAAGGCAATAGACATTATTCGTGAAGTCAATGAAGAAACAGGCGATGAATACTTTCCACAAACACACGTGGCTGCTGTTATCGGGGTAGAAGATTTGATTGAATCTTATATCTCAACAGATGTCATTATCAAATCGCCTTCCGGAAAAAAGTTCAAATTAACAGTAGATGATGAAGGCGTATTAAGCACAGAAGTATTGGAGGGAATGAATATATGATTAGATTGAAAAGAAATTTAAGTCCATATTTGGATTCGACTTACAGAAATGAAAATATCAGTAATTTCGACAAAATCGAATTCTCGCATAACGGACTGGTTGAAGATTTTATGTTTCACAAACTTGAACAAGTCAAAGCACATTCAACAAATCAGATAGACCATAGAGGTTCAACATTAGAAGAAAAATTAGCGAGACAAGACGGAAGAATATCCAACATTGTCAAAGGCGAAATTGATGACCCCGGTTCAGAAATATTGGATTCCAGAGTATCAATGGACGGCAAAAGCCATGATGTACTTTACGATAGATTAGAACATGATTTTGACTATGTGAAACAAGAAATCAGCAGAGTTGAAAATAAATTTGTAAATATCAACTTTGAAGAATACAACGCGGATAATACAGGAAGAACCGATGTATCAAATCAATTGCAAGATGCGTTGGACCGTATCAAACAGGCAAAAGGTGGACGTTTGTTCATACCTGCGGGGAGTTATCTTATTCACCAACCGTTAATTGTGTATAGAAATACTACTGTTGAAATGGATAATAACGCAACTATTTTAAGAGGGAAAACAAACGAGTTGTTTATGAATGCTAAATACACTGATGCTTACGCAGGCTATGAAGGTAATGGCAATATTCATTTCAAAGGTGGTACGCTAGATCATAACTATGAGCAATTAGACAAATATCCTGACGTTGAAGCGAATATGGTTAATTTAATGCACGCTCAAAATATAACTTTTACAGACGTTCGATTTAGAAATACATTATCTTATCACTCTATTGATGCAAACGGTATACGTAATTTGAAAGTATCGAATTGTATTTTTGAAGGCTATATTAATAAAACGACACAGACCATGAAAGAGGCAATACAATTATCAGAATATGTTGCTGCAAGTATCGAAGGGGAAGGCAAGTTTGATGGTACTCCTTGCCAAGATGTTATTGTCACAGGCTGTACCTTTAGACCATCTGACATATTAGGGGCACCTGATGTAGGCGTAGGAAATCATTTAAGTGTGCACAACATATGGCAATCTAATATCACAGTTACACATAATGTTTTTAACGGATGTAAAGGTGCAGGCGTCAGACCTTACAAGTGGAAAAATGTAAGGGTAGAAGGTAATACGTTCGAAAGTTGTGCGGAAGGTGTCCGTATTTCATCAGTAGGTGGATTAGATAAGAGTGCGAGTGACATTAACAACGTACCAAGTGAACAACCACAATCAGGTGAAATGTACTTTATTAATGGTAATATTTTCAAAAATTACTCTAAAACAGGAGTTAGTGCATTTGGACAACAATATAATGACTTAACAGCTAAAGTATTTAATATTCATATAAATAATAACGTTTTTGATTGTGACAACAACGACAAAGGGGAAGCTGTAAACCTTAATCTATGTGCAAATGTTCATATCAAAGATAACTCGTTTAATTACGGTTATAGAGGTGTCCGCCATACAGGGTGTGACACCTTATTTATTGATAAAAACTATTTCAACAACGTTAAAACAGAAGCGATATACAATGAAATATCACAATATACAGGTTATGCAGCATTTGCAAGACACATACACATTACAAGTAATTTAATCAATGTCACAGGCCGTAACGGTATATTCATACAATATGCGAAAAACTTTTTCGTTAGAGATAATACCGTAACGAATACCAACCAACAAACGGAAGATGGCAACCCTCGAGGTGGTATTTATTTAGCGTATTGTGAAACGGGTGCAGTAGAAGGTAATCACTTATGGGGTGCTGATAAAGACTTCGCCATTCGTTCCGTAGGACAAAAAAATACAACTGTGTTCAACAATGGTGGTTCAGGTGGCGTGTATGTAGATGGCACAGACAACGAAAATTCATCAGTCATTGGTTATAACAATGTAAACGTGTCTAATGAAATAACTAAACTCAAAACGAAAGGTGTGTAATGTATGGTCAATTATGAAAGTGCACCTAACAAAAAAGCAAAATTAGTTTTAGAAACAACAGCATTTAGGCAAAGTAGAAGCGACTTAAATGTCGCTTTTTCTACTGCTGATAAAGATACAGGGGTGTTCGAATTTACAGTTACACAAAACGGCAAACCACTTCTTTTAGGAGATTCTAATGTTAAAACAAGCATCGTCTATGTACACTCTAATGGTTTAAGTATTAGAGAAGATTTAGATATTACAGACGGTTTAAACGGTAAAATATCAACACTTGTACCTAATGACATTTTAAGTAGTCCAGGTAAAGTTACGTCTCAAGTTTACGTAGCTGTAAAGGGTAAAGAAGCAATCGTTGCTGAACGTATATTCAGTTTTACGATAGAAAAAAGTTTAATGTGGGAATTTGATGCTGAAACGAAATTAAATTACATCATTGAATTTGATGAATTAGAAACGTTAATTAAACAACGTATTTATAACATTGAGCAAGCAATGAAAAATCAAGAAGATTACGTAGCGAAGATAGACCAAGCGCGTGATAAAGGATTATCTGACATTGAAATTGCTAAGACAAATAGTGTTAAGGAAATTAATGATTTAGCAGACACAAAGTTGAATGAATTGACTACAAAGTCATCACAATACGCATCAGATTTGAATAACATCAATGATAGTATGCAAGGGAAAATAGATAAATTTAATACTGATGTTCAGCCAAGTAATTATGTAAAACAAACAGATACTACGAATTGGCAGAAATATGCTTTCACAGATAGCACAGGTAAACGTCAATATTTAGGTACATTATCTAAAAGTGTGCATACATTATCCGCAGGCTTTTATGAAGCTATCATACCAGGTAATAATACATTCGATTGTCCGTTAGATCCTGGTGGTGCAGAAAATTCATATTTTGCAGAAATCAATGTAACTGAAGGGAATAGCAGCAGAAAAGTTATCGAACTAATCCACAGTGATTTAAATATTGTATATCGTAAAACAATCCACACAAATGGTGTTCCAAGAGATTGGAAAAATCCTACGTTAAACATGGAAACAACACAAGGTGCGCAAAGTAAAGCTGATACCGCTTTGACTAGTGCAAAAGCCTATGCTGATAGTAAATTTTACGATACAGGTTGGCAATCTCTACCACTTATGAGTGGGTTTGTTAATGATGATTCTCTAGGCTTTTCTGTATATCGAATAAAAAATGATATTTGCGAAATTATTTTCAACATGAAAGTAATGAAGGACATTTTAAGCACAGGCTCACCTTTCCTAACATTACCAGACCAATATTTACCTAAATATGCTTTCAGTTTTCTAGCGAGAACAAACGGAACACTAGGTAAAAACCCTGTCAAATGCAGTTACGACACAGTAAATAAAATTTTCAAAGTATGGCAAGACAATAATAATACAATGGCTATAGGTGATTACATCTACGGTCATTTAACTTACTTAGTGGGGTGATTAGATGTATAAACAAGTTTTCGATTATAACGGGAAACCTTTTTTAATTAAAGCTGATGATGAAGGTGTATTAGATGAGGAAGATTTAAAAGCACAAAATCTGTATCAATATACAGAAACAATGCCACCTTATGATTTATACCCACCTAGACAGTTTGATGGTGAGAATTGGCATGGTGCTTCTGAACAACAATTTCAAGATACAAACCAACCACCATCTGTAGTGCCTAGTCAGTTAGAAATGATAGTAGCCAAATTACAAATTCAAGTTGTGAAAGGTAACAGTCAACTTAAAGAAACAGAAAAACAACTAGCTAATGCTTTAATTGAAATTTCTAAATTAAAAGGGAGTGTTGAATAATGTGGCCGACTTACGAAAGTATTAAATGGTTTTATGATATAAACGCTTATACAAATGAAGATATAGCAACATATGTAGAGTTAGGGGTAACAACTAAAGAGGAATACGCCAAAATCACAGGAGAGGATTATCCAGAAGAACCACAGGCTTAGGCTTGTGGTTTTTATTTTATAGAAAGTGGGTGACGCATGAAGAATAATATGAAACAACTTAATTTAACAGAAACATTAGCTGTTGTACTTCTATTCAGTCATGGTTTTCGTATTACATGGCGAGGGGTATTCTGGGTAAAGGAGCAAGAGAGTGTACTTAATGATTCGCCATTTTACGTTGCTTTAGATCATTTGATGCATATATGGATTTGGGGGGCCATATTGATACTGTGCGGACTTATTACTATATCAAGCAGTATATTTGTCACAAGTTATCGCTACAACAACATATGTGCTACATTACTTTTTATTAGCGGTCTTGGCTCATTTGTGGCTTACATGTTTTTAACAAGTGGCAGTATTTACCACTCTATTAACTGGCTAACGACAGTACAAATGGCGATTATGGCCGGGACAAGTTTTGTATTGTGTATTGTAGGCGGGGTGAGTCTATTTGGCAAACGAAAATAATAGTATCTATGTTTTGAAAAAAGACTGGGAAAAGAAAAATGAACAAATAGATGAAGACATTAAAAACAACACTTTAGCAATCAGTGGTTTAAAATCTGAAATTGAAAAAAGCACGATATATGCCAAACAATCCTACGAAGTCCAAAAAGAAATGGGTCAAGATGTGAAAGAGTTAGCAAAGGAAATGAGAAATCAAAGTACAGATGTAATAAATTTAACGAATAAAGTGAATTATCATGATGATAAAATCAAGGGTATTCAAGGTACGATAGATGAAAAGCAAAAAGGCAGTGTGCAAATCATCGTCGCTATTATTGGCGTTTCAGGCGTTATTGTTACAGCTGCCGCAGCATTTTTACAACACTTATTCTAAAGTCGGCACATACGTGTCGGCTTTTTATTATGGAGGAATTTAAATGAATGCAGATAAATTAAAACAATGGATTGGCTTAATTGGGGGTATGTTAAGTGCTTTGTATCTTGCACTTAAAGCAAGTGGTATTGAGTTAGCATTACTTGACCCAGATAAACTCAACGCTTGGCAAAACTTTGCTACAACGTTAATCCCTTTTGTAATTGCAGCTTATGGTGTATATAAAAACACCTACTTAATTAAAGGTAAAGCGAAAGCACAAGAAAAAGTATTAAAACAAAACAATATGAAATAGGAGTGAAGTTAAATGACTGAAACATGGAATGGTGTAAAAGTTAATTTTCAATTGTTAAAAATAGGTACAAGACGCCCGGGATTAAGATTAAGAAAAGGGAAACCTGAATTTATCGTGGCACATGATACCGGCAATCCGAATACTACTGCACAAAATAACGTTGATTATTACAGCAACACTTACAATATTCAAGAGGGTATCGCTTCGGCACATATCTTTGTAGATGATAAAGAGTGCATTGTATGTATACCAACGACGGAAGTTGCTTATCATGTATTGCCTAGTGCTATTCAAGACAATATTTGGTATGGAGTAGATTCAAATTATGGTGCAATCGGTGTTGAAGGCAGCTATTTTACAGATAGAAAAAATCCACAAAATGCAAAAAAACGTAGCCAAAAATCACTTGATAATACAGCTCGTGTGTTAGCATATCTTGCTGAATATTGGAAAATTGATTACAAAACACGTATGCCCGGACACCAAGATATTCAAAACAACAAACAAGATCCGGGTAACTTATTAGAGGCTGCAGGTTATAACCGTTCAACAGCTAATTTAGATAAGAATGTCGCTAAATATTATAAAAAAGATATTAAGCAACCTGCGAAGTTACAAGCTGAATGGAAATGGAAAGGAACATTTGTACCAAACACACCAATCAAAGTAAGAAAAGCGCCGTCTATGAAAGGAAGTATTGTCAGTAATGATGTTATGAAATTTACAGGCGTAAAAGTTATTAAGTTTAATTCTATTATTAAAGAAGATGGCTATTGGTGGATCTCATACACAAGTAAAGGCAAAAAATACTATTCTGCTATATGCAAAATTACGGATAAAAAAGAACGAGTGAAACACGAGAAATATTGGGGCAAACTCAAATGGAAAAAGGGGGATAAATAATATGACAACAGCAGTAATGACACAATCACAATTTGTAACTTGGTTAAAAAATTCAATAGGGAAAAAATATGACTTCGATGGTTGGTATGGCAATCAGTGCTACGACTATGCGAACGCAGGTTTTAACGCATTATTTCCCGGCTATCATTTAAGTGGTATTAACGCATGGGCTATTGCGATAGATAATAAAGCATTGTTAGCTTCACGTGCAAAAGTATATAAAAACACACCGTCATTTTTAGCTAAACCGGGCGATATGGCTTTATTCCCAAGTACATTCGGTAATGGATCAGGACACGTTGCATGGGTATTATCAGCAACACTTAATACTATAACTGTCGTTGAGCAGAACTGGGAAAATGGGGGGTGGACTTATGGACCTGAGCATGGTGGTAGTGGTTGGGAACCTGCTACCAAACGTACACATGCATATGATCCTAACATGATTTTTATTCGTCCTAACTTTGCAGGTACTAAAGTTACTGCTGTAGCTAAAAAAGCAACTGCTAAAGTGAAAGCCGCACAAACAACTTGGAACTGGAAAGGTCGTTTCTATCCTAACACTTTAATTAAAGTTAGACGTAGTGCTGGCTTACATGGGAGTGTCGTTGATAAGGGTTCGTGGTTGAATGGTAAAAATGATTGGGTAGATATTACGCAAATTAAAAAAGTCGACGGATATTGGTGGGGTCGCTTTAAATATCCTCGTGCTGGTAGCAGTGATAAATATTTTTGGTGCGCATTAGGAAAAATCACCGATAAGAAAGCAAGAATAAAATACGAAAAAGCCATGTACGGAATTATTAACTGGAAATAAATATGTTATAATTAAATTACGTCATATACTACAGGGTAGGCACTTATGTGCTTGCCCTATTTTTTATGGTATAATTTATTTACATGTATAAGCCCTTTCCCGAATAGTTTTATATCCGCCACCCACACATGTCAATGGGTGGTTATTTTTTATGTTTGTATGATATAGTTTCGTTAGTTTCTTAGACAGAGAAACTTCCTTATTGTGTATAGGCAGTCGTTAATTCGGCTGTCTTTTTTGTTTATTAACATTTTTAGTGGGTATTTATTTAATAGATACTCCTTAATAGTATTTATATTGATTGTATGATTACTCTGCTAATAGTTGATGCCATCCAGCTTCCTACTGGGTGTTTTTTTATACTATAATTTAATTGTATTCATACTATACAGGGCAGGTATTTATGCGCTTTGTTTCAAAACTCAAAAGTAAATTATATCAAGAAAATATATTGACACAATATGTAGTATTTTTAAGAGTGTTTATAGTGATTGAAGGAGTTTTTTAAATTAAAAACACAATATGTAGTATATTGATGTGTTTGTTTATAAATATATAAGATGTGATATATTATATATTATAATATAGGAAAAGTTATGAGGTGACATTTATGTTAAGTATTAAGGAATTAAAGCAAAAAAATAATAGCCTCGATAAAAGTAGATTAGTAGATGAATTTACACAACAATTAGAAATGGAATGGGAAAGAGCGCTCAAACTATTAGAAAATGAAGAATTTAAGAATCAACTCGAATATAATTTTAGAATTTTATATCTTTATGATGAAATTAAAGAATTAATAAAAGATAAAGGTACTAATGTTAATAATTCTTTTTATCAATTATATATAAAAAGGTTAAAAGCAAATGATTATATCCATGAATCAGCATATAGTAATTTCAAAGATATAATAAATTTATTCTCGGACATTTTAAATAAACTGGATAAAATAGAAGATAATAGTTTAGCTATAAAACATAATTTTAGCGCCGAAAATGAAATCATTAATAAATCAAATATAACGGAGTTTACTTTATGTTAATGAATTATGAATATGAATTCCAACTCTCAGATTTCAATTTAAATAATTTATCATTAAAAAAATATAATGAAGAATTTTTATCATATAACAATCCATATACTATTAAGTCTGAAGAGATTAATTTCAAAGTGTATTTAATAGAAGAAAAAAATAATAATATAACTGTTTTGGCGAAATTCACTATCAGCACTAAAGATTTTAAGTTAAATATTGAATATATTGCTGAATATAATTCAACTATAAATGAAATCGATACTAAACAAGAATACTACTCAAAGTTAGAGCCAGCTGTATTTATAACTATGTATCAATATGCGAAAGAAATGTCTGTTAAAGTTATTAGTGAAGTAGTAGGTAACAAAGTTATATTTCCAATCTACGATAGAAGGAAGATAGGAAAATAAATGACTAATAACATTCAAATTGTGCCTGCAATTGAAAACAGATATATTGATGGGAAATTATATTTTCCTATTGCACAAGCTAAGTATAAGCAATTTATGAAAAACATAGATGGTTTTATTTCAAAGTTAAATACAATACTAAGAATTAATGATGAACTTTATTGTATTTTATATGATGGATTATGTATGAATATAAATCAGGATTTTATGGATTTTAAAAATTTTACAAATAAAAACCTTGTAGAATTATTGGAATTTACTATAGTTGAAATCGTTGAATTATATGCTCAAATAGAAAGAGATATTACAGATGATGAAGAAAAAAACATAGAAGCAACTTTTAAATACTTTGAAAGAGCCTTAATGAATTATAAAAATATACTTGATTATAAAAAAGGATCAGTCAATAAAATGAGAGGTATATTAATGGAAGCTTTAGGAATATCTATTTTTGGTAAAACGAGTGATTTTCAAGAAAATTTATTTGTTTGGGATTTTAATGCTATAGAAAATGGAGAATTGATAAAAGTTCAAGGAAGAGAAACTGCAGACATATATTGGGAAAAAAACGGTAATTCTCATATATGTGAAATTAAATGTAGACCTACTGGAGTGAATGAAACTCAAATTGATTTTATAAAATTCACTAAGAATAGACTAACCGAAGTGGAAGGGCTGACCTTAAATAATATTATTCTTCATGGCGGTACTGCTGAAGATTATAATTTCGAAAGGCTAGAGTATAAAGAAAAATTAGAGGATTTTATAATTTATCCTAAAGAAAATATAAAAGAATTGTTAAAGAGGATATAAATTTATAACTGATTTGTTATAGTTTTTGTTTAGATACTATAACAAATGCATAAAGAACAGTAGAGAAATCAGATCTATTTCTTTTCTACTTAACACTTGTATGCGCAATATCTCTTAAACGTATAACCCTACTTCCACCCTTAGGGGTGGTTATTTTTTTATTTACGTATACGAACAAAAGTTCTATTATATTCATGAGGTGATTATATGATTATTAACCAAGATGCACCAGATGAATATAAATATGAAACTGATTATCGAAAAATACCTAGAGAATATCTCAACCCACGTATACAAAAAGGGCGAGGAATCGTTAAGTGGAATGCCTTCAAGACCCTGCCCGAACAATACGAACAACTAGAACAATACATACAAGACCAAAATAAGATTGATAGACCATCATTAAGTGATGACCAATTGAATGATTTAAACGATAAGTTAATATTTAAAATGTACAATGATCCTAAAATTGAATTGCGTTACTTCGAAAATGGATATATTAAAACTAAAGTAGGTTATATTCATAAAGTAGATGTTCATACAAAAACACTACATATGTATGAAGATACTGGAATGAGTGTATTGAATTTAAAAGACATTGTGGAGATAAAATAAATATTGTGAAAATTTATATACTATATTAAAGTTAATTTAAAAAAGTAGGCTAAATTATGGTAAGATTAATAGCAATTTGCGATTTATGTGATAAAGCTTTTCAATCATCTTTTGAAATAAAAAACTCTTATGAAATTTACATGAAAAACAATAAAGAAACTTGTTCATATTGTGGCGGGCTATCTTATATTCCAGACGGAATATATAATGTTAAAAATGAAATAGTAGATGTATTTTCGATAGATGGTGGCAAAGATTTATACAAATTAGAAAAAATATTAAAAAATGTTAAAAAGAACGATTCATTAAAAGATATTGAAAGTAGAATTGATAGTGAAACCCCACAATATCGTGGTATAATAAACACAATAAGAAACTTTTGCGATAAGAATAAAAATGTGTTTGCAGCAGTGGGAGTTGTTTCGCAATTATTGTTTTCTGCTTATAGCACCTATGCAGAAAATAAAGAAAATAATTTAGACAGAGAGATGCATAAAAAAGATGAAATTAACAAACAACAGCAACTTATCATTGAAGAGCAAAGAAAGATAATTAAAGATAAATCGGAGTGATAAACATGGATAACCTTGTATGGATTCTACCAACTTTATCAGCGGCATTTTTCGGATTAGCTTTTTATGGTCAATCAGTAAAAGTAGATCGTTTAGAAAAAGATATAGAAAAACTTAAAAGTATAAACTATAGCCGGCCGAATTAAAATGTTGGTCGGTTATGAATTAATAAAATAAACCATGGTAGATAGTACAACGAAATATAACATATGTAGGATGGGGAAAATGAAAAGACTATTAGCATTTGGTTTATTGAGTAGTTATTTATTAGCAGGGTGTAGTAATAATAATATATTAGAAAAGGATTATTTAAATATAGCACATAGAGGAGCAAGTGGAAAAGCACCAGAACATACATATGCTGCTTATGATAAAGCTATTAAACAAGAAGCTGATTATTTAGAATTAGATTTACAGATGACTAAAGATAAAGAATTAATTGTTATGCATGATAATGATGTTACTAGAACTACTAATAGTAGTGGTCTGGTAAAAAATAAAACTAATAACGAAATAAAAAAGTTAGATGCGGGCTCTTGGTTTGATGGGAAATATTCGAATGAAAAAGTTCCTTTGTTATCAGATGTGTTAAAAAAATATTATAATAAGACAAATTTCTACATCGAAACCAAAACACCAGAAGCTTATCCAGGAATGGATAGAAAGTTAATTGATGAATTGAATAAAAAAACTTTATTAACGCCTCATAATTTAAAAAATGGTAGGATTATAATTCAGTCATTTTCAGAGAAAAGCCTATCTAATATACATAAAATGAACAAAAATATACCTCTAATATTATTAGTGGAGGATAATGACATAAGCAAATTAACTGATACAGAGCTAAAAAGATTATCTAAGTTTTCTTATGGCATAGGAATTAATTATAAAAAAACTGAAAAAGAGTTAGTGGAACGGGCACATGAAAATGGTCTAAAAGTACACGTTTTTACATTAAATAATAAAAAAGAAGTCGAAAAAATGAAAGAAATCAAAGTAGATGGAGGTTTTAATAACAATCCATAAAACAGCCCACCTAAATGAATAGGTGGGTTGTTTTGTAAGTGACATTTGATTGCGTAGCAATGGGCAGTCCGTCAGCTAGAGATTCTAACCATGACATTTTTTATCTATGCCAACGGTACGCCAACGAAATGGCTTAAACACTGGAGTTGTGCGTTTTCTAAACTCCCTCACTCTCCGCTAATAATAGATGCCTCGTTATTCTAAACTTATTAAAGTGTTGAATAACGAGGTTTTTTATTAGTTTAAATAATGAGTTGAACGAAAATAAAATTAGGGTCTGATTTACAAATCTTGTATATTTATAGCAGATATCCAAAATAAGTTTGTCAACGCTTTAATAGTGGTAAAATATCAACGATTGCAAGTATTATTTTTTATTTTTAATTAATTTAAAGATAAATCACTTCGTTTAAAAAGATATGGAGGTTCATTCATGGATAATCGAATAGACTATTATGAAATCGCAAAAGAAGAACTTGGGTTAATTATGGATTTAGAGAAACAATTGAAAAAACATCGATAGATAGAAAACTACGTGAATTGATTAAAATACGCGTCTCACAAATCAATGGTTGTGCATTTTGTATTGGCATGCATACTGCAGATGCTAGAAAAATGAAGGTTTCAGAAGAAGAAATATATTTATTAAATGCTTGGGATGATACGAATGTTTTTTCTGAAAAAGCAAAGTTAGCATTTAAATTAGCAGAAGCAATTACACATATCTCTAAAAATGGTGTGCCAGATAAACTGTATGATGAGGTACGTACATCATTCTCTGAAGAAGAATATACAGATTTAGTATTAATTATTAATCAAATTAATATGTGGAATAGACTATCCATTTCTATGGGTGATCAACACCTTATATAGTAAGTCTTAGGATTAAAGGCATCCAGGCAATTTATGGATGCTTTTTTATTTTGTGGTCATCGTGGTAATGTTAACGTGTTTACCTTTAATTATAACATTTGAGTTTAATAGATTATTTGTTGTTGATGTGCAGACACTGTTAAATAAGACTAAACACGTTATAATGAGTATGAGATGGAGGAATGATGAAGTGGATTTTTGGTTAAAACAACAGGCGCAACAAAAGGGTGAACATATATTTATTGATGATGGTGAAACGCAAGTCACGTTTGCGACAATGTACGACAGAGCTTCAAAACTTGCTTGTACTTTACATCAGTTAAATAAAAAGAGAATAGGCTTTTATATTGATAATACTATTGAATCTGTTTTGCTTATTAATGCTGCTTGGCTGGCAGGGATTGAAGCAGCTATGATAAATACTCGGTTAACTCGAAATGAGATGATAGCACAGATGGATTCAATAAATGTTGATACAGTAATTTCCATGCATGATCTTGAATTAGAACATATTCAAGTTGTGCCTTTTAATGAGCTTATTTCAGTTAATAATGATAAGTATTTTGAAGAGATATTTTCATTAACGCGTATAGCATCTATTATGTTTACATCCGGTACTACAGGGCCACAAAAAGCAGTGCCGCAAACATTCAATAATCATTTGGCGAGTGCTCTTGGATGTCGAGAAAGCTTGGGTTTTAATGAGAAAACAAAATGGTTATCTGTGTTACCGATATATCATATTTCAGGATTAAGTGTCGTATTACGTTCATTAATTGAAGGCTTCACATTACGGTTAGAATCAAAATTTAATACGGAGCAAATGTTAAATATCATAAAAAATGAAGCGCCAACGCATGTATCGCTGGTGCCACAAACATTAAAATGGTTAATGGATGCTGGATTACACCGTCCATTCTATATTGAGAAAATACTGTTAGGTGGGGCTAAGCTTTCTCGTAACTTAATTGAACAAGCTTTAAGCTATGATTTACCAATATATAATTCGTTTGGCATGACAGAGACATGCTCGCAATTTTTAACGGCGACACCTGAAATGCTTGAACATCGATTTGATACTGTTGGCAAACCGAGTAATGATGTTGAAGTTAAAATTAAATCACCTAATATAGATGGACATGGAGAACTATTGATTAAAGGTAAAAATGTAATGGATGGTTATCTTTTTCCTAAAGTAAAAATGGATACATTCGAAGACGGTTATTTTAAAACTGGTGATATAGCGGAAATAGATGAGGAAGGCTACGTCATGATATACGATCGTAGAAAAGATTTAATTATTAGCGGTGGTGAAAACATATACCCATTTGAAATAGAATCTGTAGCCAAACAATTCCCTAATATCGAAGATGCTATGTGTATCGGTGTTGAGGACGATACTTGGGGTTCAGTACCTTATCTATATTATGTTGCAAATAAAGATATCGCAGAAGAACAATTAACTGTGTTTTTTAAAGAAAAACTTGCAAAATATAAAGTACCTAAACAATTTCAACGAGTATCTCGTTTACCTTACACGTCAACTGGTAAACTTCAAAGAACGCGTTTATAATCTTAACTAAGGAGTACATATGAAAATAGTTAACATGCATTTGTATGATTATAATGCAAAATTTAAAACACCTGTCATTACCCCTAAAGTTAAAATGAATACGCGCAAAGCGCTTTTCGTTGAATTAATAACAGATAAAGGTAAATCATATTTTGGTGAAAGCAATGCGTTTGAAACGAATTGGTATGCAAATGAAACAATAGAGGATGTAAAACATTTTTCAAAACTATGGTTTCAACAGGTTCAGGGTAAAACGTTTCATTCTTTTTTAGAAATTCAAGATGCATTAACGCAATTATCTAATTATCCTGCAACACGTAGCATGTTGGTGATGGCTTGTTATCAAATGTTTCATGTTTTAGAATCATTGAATGTGCCTTATGGCGCGACAGTTAATGGCATGACTTCAAGAAATTTTCAACAACTTGTTCAAACGCAACCGCAACGCGTAAAGCTTAAATGGAATGCTGATATCTTAGATGATGTGGAAAAGGTGTCACAATTAGCTTTTCGACCTGATATAGCCATCGATGCGAATGAATCATTAAGCAAAGTAGATTATGATAAATTAAAAACACTAAGTGAAGCGCAAATATTATATATTGAGGAACCTTTTAAGTCACTACAACATTTAACACATTTTGAAAAAAATGAACTACCACCCGTTGCGATTGACGAGAAAGCGACATCTAAATCACTTATTTCACAAGCTATTAATGATTTTGGCATTGAGGTCGTTGTGTTAAAACCATTTAGATTGGGTGGCATAGATAAAGTGATGGATTTGATAAAAATGCTCAATACTCTAGATGTGAAAATCGTGATAGGTGGTATGTATGAATATGGCCTAAGTAGGTATTTTACAGCGATGTTAGCACAATATGCTGATTATCCTAGTGATATTACACCAGAAGGTTATTACTACAAGGTAGATATGATTAATCAGGCAGGTATATTAAAAGGAGGCTCAATTTATTTTGAGCCTCCAGTGGTAAATCATAAGATATTGAATTTTATTTGTTAATGTTTTTATCTTTTTTATGCTTTGTTTTCTTTAGCGGTACGGGATCAAAGCCACCTTTATGAAGCGGGTGACATTTTGAAATTCTTTTAATACCTAACCATGTGCCTTTGAAGGGACCATACACTACTATGGCTTCTCTAGTATATTCAGAACAGGTTGGATAAAAACGACAAGTTGCAGGGGTTAATGGTGATATAAAGCGTTGATATATATGGATAAGTCCTAGAAATATAGTTTTCATAATTTTGCCTCCAACAAAAATCTTAGCATAGCTAGTTTAACATAATAAGGGGAAGAGTGATGTATGTGAAGTTTAAAGACAAAGAAAATGACGATGTGTACCTAACATTTAAAAAGAAAGTAGATTATGCCAACGGTAATCATGTACTTATAATCCCTAAATATAAGGGTAGCTTGTTATTCACAAAACATAAAATACGTGGTATTGAATTTCCGGGTGGTAAAAGAGAAAAAGGTGAGGCGAGTGAAACTGCTGCAGCACGAGAAGTCTTTGAAGAAACTGGCGCAACGATTAAATACTGTGAATACATAGCGCAATATAAGGTTGATCGTCAAATTGGAATGTCCTTTACTAAAGATGTCTTTATGGTGGAGATAGAAGCTATCACTGAGCAACCAGATTATTTTGAAACGGATGGACCACTATTGTATAAATCATTATCTGAGATTCCAGAAGATAAAAAAAGTTACTTATTGAAAGATCCAGCAATATTACAATGTTTAGAGAGAGTGATTGAACTTGGATTTTATTCATAAAAAGAGAATGCCGGTTGAATCAAATAGCCATATATTTGATGAAGTAATCTATAGAGTAGATCATTTAAATGTTAAGGGGCTGCTGATGACACCTCATGCAAAAGTGCAGAGAATTGTTCTATATTTACGAGGTGGTAAAGGGCAAGTAGGTAAGGTGAGAACGGGAAGATTGATGCAATTTGCGGATGAACATACATTGGTCTTTGGACCTTATTATAGAGGTAATAATGGTAGCGAAGGCAAAGATGAGTTTTATGGTTCGGATCTGCATGACGTTACAGTTGCGATACGTTTGTTACATCAAAAGTATCCTGGTATTCCCATTCACATGATTGGTTTTTCTAGAGGTGGACTTCAAGGTTTATTAACATTTCAAGATTTACCGGTGACGAGTTATATTATTTGGGGCGGTGTCTCAGACATAAATCTGATGTATGAAGAACGCATTGATTTAAGGGGAATGCTTAAACGTATGATTGGACATCCTAAAAAGAATATAGAAGCTTATAAACGACGTGATGCTATCGCTCAAATTAAAAACACAAGCCCGCCCATATTTATAGTTCATGGGGGTAAGGATAAACAAGTAAGTATTCATAATGCTTACTATTTAGTGGAACAACTTGAAAAGATTGGTGCGACATTTCGTACTTATTACCAAATGTCGGAGGGACACGTACCAAGACCATTTGCGCTCAAAGATACGCTACTGGAAATTAAACAGTGGATGGATGATGTTGAACAGAACAAGCTTAAAGACCAATATGATAGATAAGATGTTATAGATATAAAGTATTTACAAATAAAAAGTAGCCATGTAGTTTTCTATTGTAATAGACGACTACATGGCTACTTTTCTAATATTTTAAATTATTCAAATCCGCCATTGACGGCTAATTCGTCAACATCTTCTCCAAATTTTTCAAAATTAGATTTAAAACGATTAATTAAATCTTGAGCTTGTGTTCTGTATGCTTCTGGCTTACTCCAAGCATTGATAGGATTGAGCAATGTTTGAGGGACATCTTCTACTTCAACAGGAATATCTAATCCGAACATATCATCTTTCACATATTCTGCATCTCTCAATTTACCTGTAATGGCTTGATTAACCATTTGTCTTGTATAATTTAGGCTAATACGACGTCCAACGCCATACTTTCCGCCAGTCCAACCCGTGTTAACTAAGTAAACATCAACGCCATGTTTATCTATTAAGTTACCTAATAAATCAGCATAAACTTTAGCGTTTAATGGTAAGAATGGGGAACCAAAACAAGTAGAGAATGATGGTTCAGGCTCAGTAACGCCTCGTTCTGTTCCAGCTAATTTAGCAGTGAAACCACTTAAAAAATGATACATCGCTTGGTCTTTGGTTAATTTTGAAATAGGTGGTAATACACCAAATGCATCTGCAGTTAAGAAAATAATTGTATTAGGATGCGCTGCTTTAGATGGTGTCACAATATTATCAATGTGGTGAATAGGGTATGCAGCTCTAGTATTTTCCGTGTATTGATTGTCGTCAAAATCAACATCGCCTTCTTCATCAACAACAACGTTTTCTAGAATTGTTCCGTATTTAATAGCATCATAAATTTGTGGTTCTTTTTTCTGTGATAGATTAATTGCTTTTGCGTAACAGCCACCTTCGATGTTGAAGATACCGTTATTATTCCATCCATGCTCATCATCACCGATGAGTTTACGTGTAGGGTCAGCAGAAAGTGTTGTCTTTCCAGTACCTGATAAACCAAAGAATAGAGCTACGTCGCCTTTTTCGCCAACATTTGCTGAACAATGCATACTCATAATGTCGTCTTTAGGTAGTAAGTAGTTTATTACGGAGAAGATTCCTTTTTTCATTTCACCAGCATATTCAGTTCCACCTATTAGGATTACTTTATGTTTAAATGATGTGATAATGAAGGTTTCTGAATTTGTACCATCTATGGATGGGTCTGCTTTGAAGTGAGGTGCAGAAATAATAGTGAAGTTTGGTTTGATTTCTTGAGCTTCTTCATTTGTACTTGGACGGATGAACATGTTTTGAGCGAACAAATTATGCCAAGCCAATTCATTAACAACAGTGAGTTTTAACTGTGAATCTTCATCGCTACCTGCATAACCGTTAAAAACATAAAGCTCATCTTTCTTATCAAGATAGTTTAATACTTTATCATATAAATTTAGAAATTTTTCTTCTTCGATAGGTTGGTTTATGTTGCCCCAATCGATGTCATCTCTATAAGATGGCTCAGTGACAATAAACTTATCTTTTGGTGAACGACCAGTATATTTACCAGTTTTTGCATTGATGGCGCCTAATTCCGTTAGTTCGCCTTCATTATTTTCTAAAATTTTATTATACAACTGAGTTGTAGATAATTGAAATAATGAAGATTGCTTGTCTAAAATGCTTTCAATTTTGCTTGTATAAGTGTATGTATCTACCGCCATACTTGATCCCTCCACGCTATTTAGTTGATGTAAGCCTTTACAATTACAGAGTATAACATATATAGATTAATAGTCCACACCAATTTCAAAGGAATTTTAAATAAATATTAATAAATGTAAAATTGACATTATATGTTAGATTAGGTACTATATAAATTAACGGATTCTCTTATCCTGAGTGGCGGAGGGACATGGACCCAATGAAGCCCAGCAACCTCTTCTTAATTGAAGAAAGGTGCCAAACCGTTTGCAGACAAATAGCGTCTGAACGATAAGAGCGAATGGACGTATAAAGGGCCTTCTCTCTATTTACTATAGTGTAGAAGGCCTTTTTTAATGAGCTCAACAGAGAGAGAATTTTCGTAATTTAAAACTAAAGGAGCAAATTATGACATATAATAAAAGATTGTTTACTTCAGAATCTGTAACAGAAGGGCATCCGGACAAGATTGCTGATCAAGTATCGGATGCGATTTTAGATGAAATTTTAAAAGATGACCCAAATGCACGTGTGGCTTGTGAAACGACTGTAACCACAGGTATGGCTTTAATTTCAGGAGAAATTTCAACAACAACTTATGTTGATATACCAAAAGTAGTTAGAGAAACAATTAAAGAAATAGGTTACACACGTGCGAAATTCGGTTACGACAGCCAAACGATGGCTGTATTAACAGCAATTGACGAACAATCTCCTGACATCGCACAAGGTGTAGATACAGCTTTAGAATATCGCGACGAAGCTTCTGAAGCGGAAATTGAAGCTACGGGTGCAGGAGATCAAGGCTTGATGTTTGGTTATGCAACTAATGAAACAGATACGTATATGCCGTTACCCATTTTCTTATCACATCAGTTAGCTAAACGTTTATCTGACGTACGTAAAGATGAAATTTTAAAATACTTGCGTCCTGATGGAAAAGTTCAAGTGACAGTTGAATATGATGAACAAGATAAACCAGTTCGAATAGATACTATTGTTTTATCTACACAACATGCTGAAGATATTGAATTGGATCAAATTAAAGATGATATTAAAACACACGTTATTTATCCAACAGTGCCAGAGTCATTATTAGATGAACAGACGAAATTTTATATTAACCCAACTGGTAGATTTGTAATCGGCGGTCCTCAAGGAGATGCAGGACTAACAGGTCGTAAAATCATCGTGGACACATATGGTGGATATGCACGTCATGGTGGTGGATGCTTCAGTGGTAAGGATCCAACTAAAGTTGACCGCTCAGCTGCATATGCTGCACGTTATGTAGCTAAAAATATTGTTGCAGCTCAATTGGCTGAAAAATGTGAAGTACAATTAGCGTATGCGATTGGTGTTGCTGAACCGGTTTCAATTTCAATAGATACATTTGGTACTGGTAAAGTCAGTGAATATGAATTAGTAGAAGCTGTAAGAAAACATTTTGATTTAAGACCTGCCGGAATTATTAGAATGCTTGATTTAAAACATCCAATTTATAAACAAACAGCTGCATATGGTCATTTTGGACGTACTGATGTGCTATTACCATGGGAAAAATTAGATAAAGTTAACTTATTAAAAGATAGTGTCAAAGCTTAAACTGAGACAAAATGTTTAAATTTTAAACTTTACTATCGAATACGATGCGCATATCTATTATAATTAAGTTACTGAACACATAAAGGAGCGTTTTTGTTATGAATTCATTTGGACCAATAGAGATTGGTTTAATCGTGGCAATTGTCGTAGCAGTCATTTGTTTGATTTTATTTATTGTTGCTTTAAAAAGTAAGAAAAAAGCGCAAGAAAAAGTTGAAGCGCAATATAAATCAAGAGAGCAACAACTGAGCGATGAGCATGAAGAAGAGCTAGAAAAAGAAAGAATTGAAAATAAAAAAACGGTAACAAAACAAAAAGAAGAATATACGGCTGTGGTTAATTCTAAAGATAGAGAAATTGATGCATTAAAATTATTCTCTAAAAATCAAAGTGAATATGTAACTGATATGAGATTAATAGGTATTCGCGAACGACTTGTAAATGAGAAAAGAATTCGTCCAGAAGATATGCATATTATGGCAAATATTTTTTTACCAAGGAATGAGTTTGGTGATGTGCAACGTATCAGTCACTTAGTCCTAACACGTACAGGTTTATATATCATTGATTCACAATTGCTTAAAGGTCATGTGTATAATGGCGTAAGTGCTGCACAATTTAAAGAACAGCCGATGATGGAACAAGTATTTAATACATTAGATCTTGATGGTCAAGTTCCACAAACACTTGTCTTAGATCAAAATGAAGATAAAGATGCTTTATCATTTGTTAATTACACGACGCATTTAGATGAAATTGAAAGACTTGCTGGTGATATCCAAACAGAATTAAATTTAAAATTTACACCAACAACTATCTTATACTTCAACCCTAAAAATGATGGCGATGTTACGATTACAAATTATGCACAAAGTTCAAATTCAAAAGTTTTAGTAGGACCAGAACAATTAGACGAATTCTTTAATAAATTTGTCTTTCATGGTCGCATTCAATACAATGTTGAAGACTTACAACGTGTAATGGATGAAATCGAATCATTTAATTAGAATATTATGAGATATAAAAAAGCTACAGACAAAGTCAGTTCACTTTTGTCTGTAGCTTTTTGTCATATATAATAATATTTCGACTTTTTAAATTTATAAGCATTATTATTTATATTTTTGGTAATATTCATTAATATAAACATTAACTTAACTAAAAGGGGACTTTAACTTGGAAAATATTAGTTTTTATAATGGCAATGAAATGCCTATAGTAGGTTTAGGAACGTTCCGTGTTGAAAATAACGATGAGTGTAAAGCGTCGGTTAAACATGCGATTGAGAGTGGTTATACACATATCGATACAGCCATGATTTATGAAAATGAACACAAAGTTGGCGAAGGTATTGCGGAAGGTCTTGCTTCTACAGGACTGAAAAGAAGTGATTTGTTTATTACATCAAAATTGTGGTTAGATGATTATGGTCGCAAAAATGTTGAAACTGCATATGAAACGAGTCTAAAAAAACTTAACTTAGATTATCTTGATTTGTATTTAATGCATTGGCCAGGTACTGATGAAGCTTTAATGATTGACACTTGGCAAGGGATGGAAGATTTATATAAAGATAATAAAGTGAAAAATATTGGTGTGAGTAACTTTAATGTTGAACATTTAGAAGCATTATTGGCACAGGTTTCTATAAAACCAGTCATTAATCAAGTTGAATTTCACCCATACTTGTTACAAGAATCACTAAGAAGATATTTAGAAGTACAAAATATTCATATGGAATCGTGGTCACCATTAATGAATGCACAAATCTTAGAGGATGCAACCGTTAAATCAGTAGCAGAAGAAGTTGGAAAATCACCAGCACAAGTCATTATAAGATGGAATATTGAACACGGTGTAGTAGTGATACCAAAATCAGTTACACCGTCTAGAATTGAAGAAAATTTGAATGTCTTTGATTTTAATTTAACAACAACTCAAATTGAAAAATTAGATAGCCTGAATGAAGATAAAAGGATTGGACCAGATCCAATAGGGTACAATGGTCACTAAGTCGATGAAATAAAAAAATAAGGTGGAAACCGATTTTTTAATAAAGATGACTTAGCTCCACTAAACATGGATTGTAGTATAGAGGGCTACTTTGACTGAAGTTTAGGTATAAGTCCTGCTACTTTAATTGGAATACATGAATCGATGTTTAAGTATAAAGTGTGTTGCTTTATACTTACATCATAATCAAAAACAGTCTGAGACATCATTAAAGGTCTCAGACTGTTTTATTTATGGATGGAAGATTATCTAGTATGTTGCTAAGAAGATTTAAAAAAGATAGTAACCCAACAAGCAGGCTACGAATGAAACGCCATATTGTAAAATAGAATAAAGTATAAATAAATTGATTTGTTTCGGTGTTGTCAATAATTTAACGAGTTCGGAAGACAAAGTTGAAAATGTAGTTAATCCACCCAGTATGCCTACGATAATAAAAGGATTAATCCAATTTATATTTAAACACATACCCATAAGTAGTCCGATACAAAAACTGCCTACTACATTTACTAAAAGTGTAGGTATAGGAAGGGAAGTATTAAATTTCTGATTAAATACATCTGTGACGAATCCTCTAATTACCGCACCAATGCCGCCGCCTAGCATAACTAATATACATTGAATCATGAAATTTTAGCCCCCAATCTAACACCCAAGAAGCATAGTAAGATACCAAAGATGTAACTCGTTAATGCATATACAATGAGTAAAATAAAAGAGCCGCTTTCAAAAAATTGTACAAGTTCAAATTGAAACGTCGAGAAGGTAGTCAGTGATCCTATAAAGCCTGTTGTGATACCTTTTTTGAGCATTGGGCTATTATTAAAGTATTGGATAGCTAGAGTGCCAAGAAACCCCATCAAAAATGCACCGCATAAATTTGCAATAAATGTGCCAATAGGCATTTCAAAAGATGTATTTATAAATGAAAGTAAATATCTTAGTAATGCACCGACAGCACCACCTAGAAAAATAAATAAATATTGCATATTAATGTATGTCCTTCCTTAAATTTAAAAACTGGAACATAATTAAAAAATGCCCCAGTTTCGTCAATCATATTGGTAGAAGTTGATAAAAATTAATGTTTACGTGTTAAAACATATAATATGGTTTTATATTTCACTATTACTAAAGTTGGTAGATGAAATTTTTGAGTAAAATTTAAAATACATTCTACATCTCATCCTTACTATAAACTAGAAAATAATACCAAACGTTGATAGGGAAGCAATGATATGAATGATTAATACCACCAAAATAATGTATGGCAAGATTTTGCTGGCTATTCTAATCCAATCTGAATCATTATGTAAATGTTTGATAGCTTTATCTGCAAATATAATTGAAATAATTAAAATAATAGCGTTAATGATACTACACACAAATATTAATTTAATCATTGAACTAAAATGTGTGCTTAGTAGAGGATTTCTAGTATTAAAATAAAGACTTATAATTACTAATAAACTAGATAAATAAAAATAAAGTTTTGAACGTGCCATATTTACCTCCTAGTGCAATTCATTTTACAATGATACCATAAATATAAGAATATTTAATGAAATTTACTATTTTATATTATTTTCTGATATTTGAGTTTTAAAAAGTGCGTCAAATTAAATCGTTGACTGATGTGAATTGATTATGAAGATGTATTGAATGATAAGATTTTAAGCAAAAAATTAGAATTTTTCTAATATTGATGGTATAAATAAACTGTATGGTTAATAACCGTTAGAAAATAATTCTTAATTGAATTATTTATTTAAGTCAGGAGGAATTAGTAATGGCAAATTTAAATGTTGAAGTGTTTGCAGATGGTGCAGATATTGAAGAAATGAAAGCAGCTTATAAAAACAAACAGGTTGATGGTTTCACAACTAACCCTAGTTTAATGGCAAAAGCGGGTGTAACAGACTATAAAGCTTTTGCTGAAGAAGCTGTACGTGAAATTCCTGATGCTTCTATTTCATTTGAAGTATTCGCAGATGATTTAGAAACTATGGCAAAAGAGGCTGAAATTTTAAAACAATATGGTGACAATGTATTCGTTAAAATTCCAGTTGTAAACACTAAAGGTGAATCAACAATTTCTCTAATTAAAAAATTATCAGCAGAAAACGTTCGTTTAAATGTAACTGCTGTTTATACTTTAGACCAAGTTAAAGAAATTACTGATGCTGTAACAGAAGGCGTACCAACTTATGTATCAGTTTTCGCTGGTCGTATTGCTGACACAGGTGTAGATCCTATTCCATTGATGAAAGAAGCAGCAGAAGTAACGCATAGTAAAGAAGGCGTTAAATTACTATGGGCAAGCTGTCGTGAAGTGATTAATGTCATTCAAGCAGACGAAGTCGGTGCAGATATTATCACATGTCCAGCAGATGTTGTTAAAAAAGTAAATAATAATCTTGGTCGTGATATTGGTGAATTATCAGTAGACACTGTACAAGGATTTGCTAAAGACATCCAAAGTTCTGGTTTATCTATTCTATAAAACTTTAGAATAAATTTAATTATGAGTGGGATAACAAACGAATTTTACAATAAAGATTACGTACGCCCACTTTTTTATGGATGGGATGATAGAGGTTTACCTGAGCTAAAACTTATTCATAGTGACGACAAGTTCATGTAAAATATGAATGTAGTTTTATATTGAAAATGGTACCTTACGTCTACTATTCAATTGAAAAAGAGTCTGAGACATCAATAGATGTTTCAGACTCAATTTTTTTGTTAAAAAATAGTTAAGTCATTAGCAAGCCCATTATACTTATACATAAATGTTAAATTATATATTAAGTCATGTACAGAGCACCTACGTATTTGCTAATATATAGTGAAATAGATTGATTGAACAGGAGATACAATAATGAAACTCCAACAGCCCAAAATAAATGTTAGTTTAGATTATAAAATACTTACTGATGTTTTTGATGATGAAGACGATATTTTAGAGTAAGCAGCTATTAATCATTCAAATTTGGTTGATCAAACTTTAGATAGGTTATTGATATATGGTTCACGCATCACAAATTGCAACTTTACTAATTCTGATTTAGGACGTGTAGATTTTACAGACGTGATTTTTGAAAATTGTGATTTTTCTAATGTTAAAATGGAACATGGTAGTTTACATAGAGTGATATTTAAAAATTGTCGTATGACAGGGACTTATTTAAAACAAATGAGATTGGGTCATACTTCATTTTGTGAAGTTAAAGCTAATTTTGTTAGTTTTATAGACTCTAAAATGGATAAGTTACTATTTGATACGTGTCAACTTGAACATGGTGCTTTTTATGAATCAACATTAAAACAAATTACATTCGATGAAACAAACATGAACCACGTAACAATACATCAAACGCCATTAAAAGGTTGTGATTTAAGCACATCACAATTTGAAACAATTGTCGTCAATAAAGAAGATTTAGTTAGGTGTAAGGTATCTAAAGAACAAGCAATTCAATTCGCTACATTAATGGGACTAGGTGTCGTTGATGCATAATTTGTAAAAAAGGTGTTCAATTATAATTGATTCATTGAGATAATTCCATTACTATTTGAAAGAGATGTATGGCGAAATTGCTAAAGGAGTACATATTAAATGAAAGCAAATATTTTTAAGCAAAAAGTTAAAAAGCAGTTATGGTTTTTAAATAAAAAAGAAAAAAGTAAATTGGATTCTGTTTTGGAAAGCGTAGTTGAAAAGCATGATAATGAACATTTAAATCGACCTATTGCATTTTCTAATCAATTTTTAAAAGAATATGTTTTTAAAGAAAAAGTAGTATCGTCTACGCAGTTATTTGCTTTATTATTAGGTATTTTATTTACATATATTATGTTATTAGGTATTTTCTTGTTTGGTTTTATTACAAGTTTAACTGCTGTACAATATTTTATAAAACCAGAAGTACAGTTATCGACACTGACAGTCATATTAACATTTATTGGAGCATTATTACTTGTTATTGTTAGTTTGTATTTAATTAGGTTGGTCACTGGTTACTTTACGAAAAAATTATTAGAATATAAGCATAACAAAGCATTGTAATAAAATACTAACTATCTATTAGGTGAGAAAGTGTTAAACTTTCTTGCCATTTTTTATGTACAACGATATATGCTACATCAACTATGATAAAAGTTGCATTATCAAAATAAATAACTGTTTGTGCACCTTGTGATTTTAAGCCATTAATTGCTAATGCATTGATAAAATATTGTATTGGGGAGCGCTTTGCTTTAATTGGGAAGACGATCGTATGGTTATTAATATAGATGGGGATGAGTTTTCGTATTTTAAGTATGTCCTTAGCTTGCTTAATTTGTATGGGTAAAGAAAGATTGTTGGTTTCAAGGATATATTTTAATGTTTGATTAATGGAAGAAGGATACGTAAATTGATGTGTTGTATATTGACAAATGGTAAGTAATTCGGGACCGATAACGGTTTTGAAATATAATAGTTTAGCAAGGTTATTCATTAAATTCACCTCATTAAAATTTATAGTATTTAGAATATTTTACTTGAACACGTTGCTGTATATTTTTTATAGTTGATATTGAACACTTTAGGTGTTGTGCAATCTCTTTTTGTTTATAACCATATAATTTTAATTGTAACCACTGTTGTTCTTGTGTTGTAAGCGTTGTTAAGAAATGATGAGCCTCTATTTTACTATCAAGGTAGATGCTAGGAATTTGATGAAAACTTACTTTATCAAATGGTTCGCATATTTCATAAGTGTTGTGTTGCTTACGAAATAAATCAATTAAATAGAAATTTAACCGTGTATATAAATAAGATTGAAATGAAGAAGATTTTTGGGCATTATACTTTCTGGATAGTTCCCATAATTTAATCGTGAGTAATTGTACAAATTCATCATTATTGTACTTAATATTGTATTTTTTTAGAAGAACATATATGATGTGTTTTGATTTATTATAAATTTTACTAAAGTGCATTTGGTGCCTCCTATTGCTGTATATACAACTTGTAATTCCGGATAAATTCATTTTATAAAGACAAATAATAAATTTCATTTGCTAAATATACATAATAGGTGTTAAATAGATAACATAAGAGTAATAAATTTTAGTTTTTATAACATGAACGCGTATTCAACTTAGAGATATAACACTAAAAGATGTATTATTATCTTCGGACAATTATCAGGAGGTTTGTATGGATTACGCACATTTAAATTTAGAGCATTTTTTTGCTAAACATAATGATTTAGATATGATTAAAGATAAATCAGATTTTGTAATGATAAATAACTTAACAAATGAAATGATGTATCGTGATGGAGAAATTGAAGGTACGATTGATTTGAATCGTTATTATTATAAAAATAGATCACAAGCATCGAGCTTTATCTTAATGGAATATCGTAAAAGTCAAGAGTAATGAAATTAAAATTTCATTACTTTTTTTATGAATATGTAACAACACTTAGATAAAATTGTGCGTTTAACTATTTAGTGTTAGAATTTATTATCAGATAGTCTCAAGCGCATTGATACATAAATGATAGAGACTTCTCATTTCTAATTATTACCTAAGAGGTGTGGAACATGACGAAGCATAAAAAAGGCTCAATTTTATCAATTATAGGTTTATTGGTAATCTTAGGTGTAGCTGCAATTATTGTATTTTCAATGATTTCAGATCAAATCTTTTTTAAAGAAGTAGATGAACAAGAAAAAGTTGATAATTTAAAAGTAACTTTAGATAAAGCATCTAAAAAGCAAATAGATAACTACACAAGCCAACAAGTTTCAAGTAAAGATAACAAAACATGGAGAGACGCATCATCAACTGAAATAAAAGCTGCGATGGATAGTAGTAAGTTTATTGAGAGTGATACGCAAAAATACCAATTTTTAGAATTAGATAAATATCAAGGTATTGACCATAACAGAATCAAACGTATGTTAATTGATAACCCAACATTACTTAAGCATTCTGATGAATTTATAAAGGCTGCTAAAGACAAACATGTAAATGAGGTCTACTTAATTTCACACGCATTGCTTGAAACAGGTTCTGCTAAAAGTGAACTTTCAAGTGGCGTAGAGATTGATGGTAAAAAATACTATAATTTCTTCGGTGTAGGTGCTTTAGATGAAGATCCTATTAAAACAGGGTCTGAATATGCCAAGAAACATGGATGGGATACACCACAAAAAGCAATTAGTGGCGGTGCTAACTTTATTCATGGACATTTTTTATCAAATAAAGATCAAAATACACTATATAGTATGAGATGGAATCCGAAAAATCCAGGTGAACATCAATATGCTACTGACATAAAATGGGCAGAAAGTAACGCTTCATTAATGGCACACTTTTATGAAGATATGAAAACAGAAGGTAAGTATTATAAATATTTTGTTTATAAAGATGATAATAAACATAAACAATAATTAAAAGAGCCTAAGACATAATGAATTGCACCCCGTCAAGTAGACAAATAAATAATTAAATTATCGGTTAATCTCGGTTTATACGAGATTAGCCATTTTTAATGTAATTCTTTCATTATTAAAGAATGTTATATACTCATTGATAACTTGAAACGCTTGTTCTATAGTTTCAAATTTAAAGTTTTTATAACCCCTATAAATTTCAGATTTAATAATTCCCCAAACACCTTCCATAGGTCCATTATCAATGCAGCTTCCAACTCGAGACATACTTTGTATCATATTATGTTGATTTAACTTATTTTTAAATAATCTGGATGTATACTGAAAACCACGATCGCTATGAAATATAATACCTTCGGTATCAGTTACAGTATTAACTGCCTTATCAAATGTTTCAAATACGAGTTGATTGTTATTTGAGCTTCCTAATACATGACTTACAATTTTACCTGATCCCAAATCATATATCGCACTAAGATATATTTTATTTCCAATTTTAAGTTGTAATTCAGTTACATCTGTTAGCCATTTTTTATTAGCCTTACTTTCTTGAAATTTACGATTTAATTCGTTTTCGGCTATGGTTTGTGGGTTGCTAGGTTTATAGCGCTTACGTTTTCGGCGAATAACTGCTTTTAAATTCAGTTGATTCATCAACCGATAAACACGTTTATGGTTTACTTCTTTCTGTAAATATAGGCGAATATAAATATAAATCCTCCTATATCCATAAATACCTTTATATTTTTTATAAATATGTTTTATTTCTTCTAACAATACTTGGTTTTCAATTTCTTTTTGTGTGGGATTACGATGTAACCATTTATAAAAACTTGCACGGGAAATCTTTAAAATTTGGCATAAATGCTTAATAGGAAATTCATTTTTTAGCGTTTCAATCGTTTCGTATGCGACGATTTGCTTGTTTTTTGGTTTATCATCTCTCTTTCTATTTCTTGATATTTTTTTAGTACTTTATTTTCCATTTCTAGTATTTTATTCCGATCTTTTAGAGCTTGAATTTCAGCTTCTTTCTGTTCTTCTGGTGTTAATATAGATTTAGGTTTGCCTTTGCCTCGACCATCTTGAAGGCCATCGCGGCCATGTACTTTATATTTTGTACCCATTGGTACAATTGACCATAACTGATACCGTATTTTTCAGCACAGTCTTTATAATTAATTTCATTATCTAAATAGTATTCTACAATTTTAAGACGTTCTTGGAATGTTGTTTTTTTACCCTTCATCGTATACACCTCATTTTTAGGAGAAGAATTGATATTCTCTTTTCTTCCAGTATAACGATTTACCCATCTACGTACAGTTTCATGAGCAGAAATATTATATTTAATGGCTAAATTTTTATATGATATGCCACCATTCAAATACTCTTGAACCACATTCTTTTTAAATTGAAGTGTATACTTATTATTTTGTGAATTGCGTATAAAAGATTGTATACCGTTGGTTAAATATTTGTTGTACGTGTATCGGAGATGGCCTGGAGAGATATCAATATCAACTACATCTACAATATTTTCGAAACTCATACCATTTTCATATTTAGCAAAAATCAATTCTAATAAATCTAGATCAACGATTTTTTTAGACATAGAAAAACTCCCTTCAAAGTTTTCATTTTTTAAATGTCTACTTTGAAGGGAGCATATCATAAATAGATGTCTTAGGCTCTTTTTAGATGCGTTTGTGTTTTACTGTGCTTTATTTTTTTGTCCAATAAGCAAAAACAATAACAAAGCATATAGAGGTAGAAATCAATACTATTTTTTATCAAAATAATGATGTTGTTTTAAAAATTCTTTCGCAACAATGGCAGGTTCTTTACCTTGACCATCAGCTTCATAATTTAATTTTTGCATTTGTTCTGTACTGATTTGACCTTCTAATTTTTTTATTGCTTTTTTTAGTTCTGGTTGTTGAGCTAAAAGTTTATTTGGCGCTACTGCACTGGCATCATAAGGCGGAAAGAAGTTTTTATCGTCTTTGAGAACCACTAAATCGTATGCTGCAATTCTACCATCTGTAGTATAGCCAAGTGCAACATCTAGTTTTTGGTTTTTTAACGCATCATAAACAAGTCCGATTTGCATAGGTTTTATAGAATTGAAAGCAAAACCGTAATGTTCTTGGAATGGGGCATAACCGTCGCCACCGCGTTTAATCCACGTGGTATCTGTGCCAACATTTACTTTGTCTTTTACTTTTTCTAAATCTGAAACAGTATGTAAGTTGTATTTTTTGGCTGTTTCTTTTGTGACCATAAAGGCAAACGTGTTTTCAAAACCGTATGAATTAAAAAACGTTTGATCAAATTTTTGATTAAATAATTTTTTTGTAACATGCATAGCTTTGGTAGAATCGGTGATTGGTTTCTGTTCAAGTGCACCTACTAAATCAGTACCAGTATATCGTGTGCTTGATACATCAGCATCACCATTCATTAATGCATTATGTTGAATGGTTGCGGAACCTAAATTATTAATGATTGAACCTTTTACTTTCCCATCAGTATCGTGCTCAATTAACTCTTTTAACATATAGGCCATAATCTGGGATTCACTTGTGGCTAATGCAGATATTCTTACAGTGCTTTTTGATTGTCCACCACCAAGGCCAGGTAATTCACAACTTGCTAAAAAAATTGTGCTAAATAAAACCAAAATGACAAATCGTTTTAAAAATTTCATTATTATACTCCTTATTTAAAATACAAAAAAATAAATTTCTCAATATATTTAGAATAACATATTTAATAAAACATTATAACTTAACGGATGAAACAACTGTAAACCATTAATGTGTAAAGTAAGATAAATCATTGGTATAATAAAGCTTAAATAAGTTTAGTTAGGATGTGAACTATGAGGATTGCAATCATAGGAATGGGTACGGCAGGTGTGAGTTTGCTAAAGGAATTAGTCAAACAGGAACGTTTTTCTGAATTAGCTATCGATGTATATGATAACCCTAAAAACATGGGGCAAGGTGTGCCGTTTCAAAACGATAGTGACCAATTATTAATTAATTTACCTGCAGAAGAGATGTCATTGAATTTAGAAAATGAACGGGAATTTTATGAATGGTATGAAAATCAATCAACATTTAAGTTTTCAAATCCGAAGTATTTGCCGAGGTTTATTTTTGGACATTATATGAAAGATTATTTGCAACAATTTATCAATCAGTATGATAATATTCACCAAATTTGTGAAGAAGTTTCTGAAGTCTTTATTGACTCAGATATAGGTCAAACAGATATACAATATAATGTTTGTACTGCAAATAATATAGAAAATCGAAAGCAGTATGATGTAGTATTCTTAGCTATAGGCACGTTGTCTTATCATGATCCATACAAATTGAAAGGCACGAAAGGATATATACAAACACCGTATCCTACATATAATACGTTAGATAATGTTAAAGATACAGATAGAATTTCTATTATTGGTACTGGACTAGCAAGTCTTGATGTGATTCGCTATGTAACAGCGCATCATCCTAATTTACCAATTATGGTTACAAGTCGTAAGGGTCACTTACCGAGTGTTAGAGGTGAGATGCCTGATATTGAATTTAAATATTTAACTCCTGAAAATTTTAATGAAATTAAAGAGAAACATTTTGGAAATGTGCCATTAGATGAGGCAATGCGGTTATTTATGAAAGACTGTGCACATTATGAAATTCCGGTAGAAACACTTGTGCATCGAAGAACAAATGATCCGATTATAGATTTAACTTACGATTTAGAACATGCAGAGGAGTTAGGTAAATTCCAAAGTATACTTGAGCTTGCCAAAGAAAATTTAAATTGGATATGGAATAGTTTGAGTCGTACTGACCAAAAACATTTTTTATCAAATTATCATGGTATTTTAAAAGAAAATTCTAATCCAATGCCTCCACAGACTGCACAATTACTCATTGAACACATTAATAATGGCTTAATTAAAATTGAGAAGGGCTTAGAATCTGTTAAACATAGTCAACATAGATTTCAATTAGAATTTCAAGACGGTTCGGTAGAAAATAGTGATGTAGTCATTAATGCGACAGGTTCGAAAACACAACTTTCAGATCTTGATAGTGATGATCAACTTGTGTTGAATTTAGAAAATAGACAAGTAGTACAAGCGCATCCACTTGGTGGTATACAAATTGTAGCTGAAACAAATCAAATTATAAGTCCAAGGTATGGCACGCTTAAAAATATGTATGCATTAGGTCAGTTAACAAATGGTATTAATCAATCGAGAAATGGCGTCATGATGATTGTAAGGCAAGCGGTAAGTGTAATAAATCATTTATTTGAATCAAATAAATGATTTAAAGTATCACTAATGGTTTGTTGCTTTAAACATCTGTGAGCGTTTAACGTATTATTTAATAAATGGGATTAGACGCTTTAAATAGTTCGTTTTTTGACTCATTTCTCCATGTAATTGTATTAATTATCAGAAAAATAAAGCCGACTTAGGCAATAAGAATTGTCATTTCTCAAAAAATGTAGTACGATGATTTTGTAACTAAGTTTCAGTTACATGACTCAATCATCAATTAACAATTTCATAGATATTCTTTCGGGGCAGGGTGAAATTCCCAACCGGCAGTAAATTAAGCCTGCGACCTGCATTTATGTGTATAAATGTGGCTGATCTAGTGAGATTCTAGAGCCGACAGTAAAGTCTGGATGGGAGAAAGAATGAAGTATAACAAAACAACACTTTTTAAGTGTTTATTTGGCATACCATAAATTTAAAATTTATGTATAAGTGTGTCTAATTTTTGCTAATAATGTTATATCAATAGATCCCACACCTGAAATGTTCATTTCAGGTGTTTTTTTTATTATTTAGAGGTGATGAGATGAGTCAATATTTAAACTATGCTATACAACTTGCACAAATGGTTGAGGGACAAACAGGTTTAAACCCTCCAGTTGGTGCAGTAGTAGTGAATCGAGGACGTATCGTAGGTATAGGTGCACACTTAAAAAAAGGTGACAAACATGCAGAAGTGCAGGCGCTAGATATGGCAAAAGACAATGCGAAAGGTGGAACCATTTATATTTCATTAGAACCCTGTACACACTTTGGTTCTACACCACCTTGCGTCAATAAAATTATTGAGGCAGGCATTAATCGTGTTGTTTATGCAGTTAAAGATACTACATTACCTTCCAATTGTGACGGTATTTTACAAGAAGCAGGGATAGATGTTGAATTTCGACATCAACCTGATGCTGAAAACTTATATAAAGATTTCTTTATTACAAAACGACAATCTGTACCAATGGTAACAGTAAAGGTTTCTTGTAGTTTAGATGGCAAACAAGCGACAGATACTGGTGAAAGTAAATGGATTACCAATAAACTCGTGAAAAAAGATGTTTTTAAATTAAGACATCATCACGATGCGGTACTAACTGGTAGTGGCACGTTAAATGCAGATAATCCACAATATACGACTCGAATTGAAGAGGGTAAAAACCCAATTAAAGTGATACTAGCCCAAAACGGTAACATAGATTTTAATTTAGACATTTTTAAAAATACGAATACGCCGATTTGGATTTATACACAAAATGAAGCTTTAGTAACGGACATTGAACATGTTGAAATTATTCAACTTACAAATTGTTCAGTAGAAAATATTATGAAAAATTTATATGAAAAAGGTATAGGCAGATTGTTAGTAGAAGCAGGTCCCACAGTTACTTCTGAATTTCTTCAATCCAATTATACAAATAAACTAATTATATATTATGCCCCGAAAATAATTGGTGGTTCAGGCAAATATCAATTTTTCCATACGGATAAAATCATCGATTTGTCAGAAGTCCCACAGTTTGAAATTGTTGATTCACAAATGCTTGAGCAAAATCTTAAATTAGAATTACGAAAGAAGTGATTAAACATGTTTACTGGAATTGTTGAAGAAATAGGTACAATTAAAAAAATATCAACACAACAGTCTGTAGTTAACTTGAAAATTGAATGTCAAACGATTTTAACTGACATGCATATTGGTGATTCAATCAGTGTTAACGGAGCATGTTTAACAGTAATAGAATTTGATAATCACACTTTTTCAGTACAAGTTATAAAAGGTACAGAAAATAAAACGTATTTAAATCAATTAAGTCAATCTTCTGAAGTGAATTTAGAAAGAGCAATGAGTGGTCAAGGTCGATTTGGTGGACATTTTGTACTTGGTCATGTAGATGAAGTAGCGATAATTAAACGCATTCAGTCATCGGATAATTCTAAAATTGTAACAATACAACCGTCAACGTCATTGATAAAACAAATGGTTAGTCAAGGTTCAATTACAGTTGATGGTGTGAGTTTAACGATATTTCAATTAAAGCAATCAGATTTCGATATACATCTCATTCCTGAGACAAGAAAATCAACGATATTAAATCAAAAGCGTGTTGGTGATCCAGTTCATTTAGAAACGGATATGTTATTTAAATACGTTGAAAAAATTATTGAAAATGATAATGCTAAATTAACTTCAGATAAACTTAAAGCATTTGGATTTTAAGGAGGGCTCATATGCAATTAGATAGTATCGATACAGCGTTGCAAGCACTAAAAAAAGGTGAAAGTATCATAGTCGTAGATGATGAAAATAGAGAAAATGAAGGTGACTTAGTAGCTGTTACGGAATGGATGAATGACAACACTGTTAATTTTATGGCGACCTATGGTAAAGGATTAATTTGTGCACCAATCAGTAATGCAATTGCTGAAAAGTTGGATCTAAATCCTATGGTCACGCATAATTCTGATGTTTATGGCACACAGTTTACGGTAAGTGTTGATCACATACAAACAACAACTGGCATTAGTGCAGACGAAAGAACAATGACAGCGAGAGCATTGATCGATGAGCAAGCTACTGGATCTGATTTTAATAAACCGGGTCATTTATTCCCTTTAATTGCACAAGATAATGGTGTGCTATCAAGACGTGGTCATACTGAAGCGTCTGTGGATTTAGCTAAATTAACTGGCGCTAAACCAGCAGCATTAATTTGTGAAATTATGGATGAAGATGGGACAATGGCAAAAGGAGCGTCATTAGAGGCATTTAAAGAAACGCATGGTTTAGTTATGATTTCTATTGAAGACTTAGAAAAGTATCGAAAATCTTCAATTTCTAAACTAGATGCAAAAGCAAAAGTTAAGATGCCAACAGAATACGGTAACTTTGATATGTATGGCTTTACTACAGATAATAGCGAAGAAGATATTGTTGTTATCGCTAATGGCGACATTAATAAAACTGAAAATGTTCGAATCCATTCAGCATGTTTAACTGGCGACATTTTTCATAGTCAACGATGTGATTGTGGTGAACAATTAGCAGCATCGATGAAATATATAGCAGAGCATGGTGGCATGATACTGTATCTTCCTCAAGAGGGTAGAGGCATAGGCTTAATTAATAAGTTGAAAGCTTACGAATTAATCGAACAGGGTTATGATACAGTTTCTGCAAATATTGCATTAGGATTTGAAGAAGATTTAAGAGATTATCAAAATGCTGCCCAAATATTAAAATATTTTGGTGTGGACAGTGTAAATTTATTAAGTAATAATCCGAAAAAATTTGAAAGTTTAGAATCATATGGCATTCATATTGCGAAGAGAATTGAACTCATCGTACCAACCAATGCATACAATCAGGATTATATGGATACAAAAAAAGAAAAAATGGGTCACTTAATATAGGAGGTAATGAACAATGAATTTTGAAGGTAAATTAGTAGGTTCAGATTTAAAAGTAGCGATTGTTGTAAGTAGATTTAATGATTTTATTACTAATCGATTATTAGATGGTGCAAAAGATACATTAATTAGACATGAAGTACCGGAAGCTAATATCGATGTAGCATACGTACCAGGAGCATTTGAAATTCCTTTAGTAGCTAAAAAATTAGCTAAGAAAAATGATTATGATGCAGTTATCACTCTAGGTTGTGTTATTAGAGGATCAACGTCTCATTACGATTACGTTTGTAACGAAGTAGCCAAGGGTGTTTCAAAAGCGAATGATGTTACTGATACGCCAGTCATATTTGGTATTTTAACTACAGAAAATATTGAACAAGCAGTAGAACGTGCAGGTACGAAAGCAGGTAATAAAGGTGCAGAAGCAGCAGTAAGTGCGATAGAAATGGCTAATTTATTAAGAGAAATATAAAGTTAAACTTGTCTAATGCTTATCAATTTTTAATATCGTATCGTTTTTCAATTATATTAAATTAGTAGAACGCCAAAGACATGACAGCTTTGGCGTTCTTTGTTTTTATAATAAATTCAATGACTATCTAAATTAGAATTCGGATATGTAAATATTTTTAAACATCATTGAACTTAAAATTTGTGCTCGTATGATTACTTAGATGTAGTGTTTAAAAAGTGAATTGTTTTAAAATAATTATTTATATATTGAACATTGAATTGATTATTTTTTAAGTACTCTATATAGTATTGAACCTGTAGCTACAACGCCAGCAAATATGCCAGCAATAGTGCCTACTTTTTTCAATATATCTGGTTTTAACAATTCTTTAAACATTAAATTCAAATTTTGTGGTCTTTCAGCTAATCTTCTCATAAAGTAACTGAACCAATCATCTCCATATGGCACATAAATGCAGAAATTGTTGCCTTCGCCGGCAATTTGTTCTGCTAAATCAGATCGAAAGCCGTATAACATTTGAAATTCATAACGATCTTTATCAATTTTATTATCTTTAATAAATTGTTTGATTTGTGTAATGATTTTATCATCGTGTGTAGCGATAGAAGTAACGTTTTTAGCACTTAACAATCTTTTTTTAATTAAACGTATGTAGTTTTCGTCGATTTCTTCTTTTGTTTGAAAAGCGATAACTTCATTTTCTTTATATGCACCTTTAACCATGCGTAATCTTAGTTCAGGATATTTATCTATGAGCGCATCGGCTTTATATAAATATGCTTGAATGACTGTACCAACATTTTTAAATTCACCTTTTAATCGATCTAATACTTGAGTGATATCAAACAAGCTATCATACTTTTCAGTATCGATATTAATATGCATATTATCAAATTCATTTGCTTTCAATAATATTTCTCGTAAATTACGGTAAGCAAGATCTATATCAAACTCTGAACCTAGTTGGCTTAATTTCACAGACATATGTCCAGCTAAACTATGATTATAAATGGCATACATGACTTCCAAAATTTGATCTTTAGCTTGGATAGCTTCACCTTCAGTTACGACAAACTCTCCAAGACAATCAACAGTCACTGTAATTCCCTTGTTGTTTAAACGTTCAATTGTGTCTATCAAGGATTTAATCGTATTACCCGCAACGACTTTATTCGCCCCAAACATGGGTCCTACTTCCTTGGCAGTCTTATTTAAAAACGAATTATTTGATAATCCGATAAAGAAATCTTTCACAATTGGCATATTAATTCCTCCCATTCCGCTTATAGCTATGTTTCAATAATAGTGTAGCATGAATCTAATAGTAATGAAATCGTTTACAATAAAATATGTTACACTTTAAATTTCAATATACACTCATGAGATATGTATTGAACGAAATAAGAAATTTATTGTGGGAAATAAATTTAGTTTTATGTTTATTTAATATGTTTAAAATGGAAAAAGCATAGCGTATTTTGATACAATAAGCGTAATGAATTTAAATGTAGAAGGGGAAGTATGGATTATGTGGAAATGGGAAACCGAAAATGAAGCAAAAGGTGTCGTAGTAATTGCACATAACATGCTTGAACATACTGGAAGATATGCATATGTGATTACGATGCTTCGCCGAAATGGATATCATGTTATTATGGGCGATTTGCCAGGACAAGGGCAAACATCACGTTCAAATAAAGGTCAAATTGATAATTTTGATGCATATCATGAGCATATACTTGAATGGATTAGAATCGCAAATGAATATAAAATTCCAACTTATGTCCTAGGTATAGGTCTTGGTGGTTTGATTGTCTTAAATTTATTAGAAAAAACAGAAGTGCCGATTGAAGGCCTGATGTTGCTTTCACCACTTTTAGAATTTAAGAAAAGTAATAAATCTAGAAAAGATAAAATTATTTCTAATATAGGTAAAATTGCGAAAGATACTCGATTTAAAGTTGGTATTACAGTTGAAGATTTAACAAGAAACGAAGAAGTTATAGAAGAGACGAATAAAGATCAATTGATGTTAAATAAAGTAACTTACTACTGGTATAAACAGATTATTGAAATTATGAAAGAGACAGTCAACCATTTAAAAGATGTAAAATCATTGCCGTTATTATTAATGTACGGTACAGAAGATAGAGTTGCAGATATAAGCGCAATGGATTTAATAAAAGATAAAATAATGACAGAAGAACTTTATTTTAAAGCGTGGGAAGGATTATATCATGAAATTCATAACGAGCCTGAACGTGATGAAGTCATGCGATATATTTTAGCGTTTTTAAATAATAGTGCAAGTAACAATGGATTTATAGTACATGATGAAAATGAAGTTTCATAGTACCTGAATACAATGATAATACAGTATGTGGCAAAAGCGGTGGATTTGTATCCTAATTTTAAAAAGATATGATTTCACCGTTTTTTATATTTGATTTTTATTGTAACTTATAATTAATATTTTTGTGAAATAAATCACAAATAACTATTGCAAACGCTCGGAGGAAATGATATATTTATATTGTGAAATAAATCACAATATAAATTATTAATTTTCATGTGAGGAGCGTTCTGTGATGGAATATATAAAAAGTAATAAAGTTGTTTTAATTGGTGATGGTGCAGTTGGATCAAGTTATGCATTTGCATTAGTAGCTCAAGGTGTGGCAGATGAACTCGTTATTATAGATTTAGATGAAGACAAAGTGAAAGGTGATGTAATGGACTTAAACCATGCGGCACCGTATGGAGGTTCACCTGTTAAAATTAAAGCTGGTTCATATAAAGCATGTCACAATGCTGATTTAGTGGTGATTACTGCTGGAGCAGCTCAAAAACGAGGAGAAACGAGATTAGATTTAATTGAAAAGAATACAAAAATATTTAAATCGATTGTTTCTGAAGTTATGGCATCTGGATTTAATGGGATTTTCTTAGTAGCCACTAACCCTGTTGATGTACTTACCTATGTAACGCAACAAGTTTCTGGATTACCTAAAGAAAAAGTAATTGGATCAGGTACGATTTTAGATACGGCACGATTCAAATATGAATTAGCTGAAGAATTTGGCGTTTCTGATAGAAGTGTTCATGGACAAATCATTGGGGAACATGGAGACTCTGAACTAGCTGTTTGGTCACAAGCAAATATTGCAGGACAGCCATTATACCAATTGTTAATAGATGATCCTGAAAAACAACATAGAATAGAAGAAATATTTGTTAATACACGAGATGCAGCCTATGACATTATTCAAGCTAAAGGTGCAACATATTATGGCATTGCTATGGGATTAGTGCATATAACTAAAGCGATTTTAAATAATCAAAATGTAGTGCTTACCGTATCCAGTCGTTTAGAAGGTGAATATGGTCAAGAAGATGTCTATATAGGTGTCCCTACAAAAATTAACAGACAAGGTGCGGTAGAAGTTTTTGAAATACCGTTAAACGATGAAGAAAAAACTTTATTTACCCGTTCTGTTGGTATTTTGAAAGAAATGCAAAATAAAATATCTCATTTAATTGCATAATTCATAGTTTAAATTTAAACTGTATATAAGATTAATTTTATTAAAAATTCTAATATTTATTCAGTATAGAATTTATTTTACAGTGATTGATGATTTTTTTGAAATTAATTTTACATGTTTAAACTTTATACTATGATTGGGGGATTACACTATGGGGAAGACATTTACTGAAAAAGTGGATGGCGTTTTGCAATTAGAATCTGTGTTGAAAGATATCGAGGATATTTTTGACAAAGTTCAAAAGCAATATAAAATGTCAAAAGAAGAAATTTTAATCCTTTTGACACTTTGGAAAGAAGGGTCAATGACTTTAAAAGAAATGGATGATTTTGTTCATATTAAATCATACAAACGTACACGTACGTACAATGATTTAGTTGAAAAAGCGTGGATTATTAAAGAAAGACCACAAAACGACGAACGTACAGTTATTATCCATTTTAATGAAGATTTAAAAGATCAAAGGGAAAGTCTTTTAAACTTTTTTAAAGAAGAAATTGATTCTAACTCATCTACTATTCAAAACAGTCTTAAATCTATCTTAAATCTATAGGAATTATGAATTTTACAGTGTAATTTACACAAAAAAGCTGCCAACAAAGTTTAAATACTTTTATTGGCAGCTTTTTTATTTTTAAAGCGTGTGCTTTAGGAAAACTAAATGATAGAATTTATCTTTTTTCTATCGCACAAATAAATGGTGGATTATTTTGTTGATTGATAAATTGATATTTTAGAATATGTGCTTTATTTTGATCGAATTGTTCCAAATAATCTAGAATAGCATCTCGCTCCAATTTGCCTTCATCATGGCCATGATAAATAACAAGAATAATGATGCCTTCTATGGATAAAATATTAAATATTGCATTTATGGCAGCAATTGTACTTTCGGCTTGTGTAACAATGGATTTATCTCCTTTTGGTAAATAACCTAAGTTAAAAATCGCTGCGTCAATTTTACCTTGTTGATAATTTGGAATATATGATTGGACATTTGCATGGCTATCTTGAACGATAGTGACATTGTTAAAATCATGAATCTTAAGTTGTGTCTGCTTAATAGCTTCATCTTGTATATCAAAAGCATAGACATTACCGTTTGGAACTTGTTGGGCAAGAAAATGTGTATCATTACCGTTACCGCATGTAGCATCGATCACGATACTGTCATCTGATACGTGTTGTTGAATTAATGTTCTAGCAAAAGGGAGAATGCGTTCAAGTTTCATGACTTAACTGTGCTTTCAAAATATTTCCCTTGGTATGAATCTCGGTGAGCAAGTTCATTATCAATTTCATTGAGAACTTCCCATTTGTTAACACTCCACATAGGACCTACCATTAAATCGATTGGACCATCACCGGTAATTCTATGAACGATCATTTCTTTTGGTATGATTTCTAACTGATCACACACTAATTTAGTGTATTCATCTTGTGACATAAATTCTAGCATGCCTTTATCATATTGCTTAACCATTGGCGTTCCTTTTAATAGGTGAAGTAAATGTATTTTTATACCTTGTACATCCATTTGAGCGACTTCTCGTGCAGTTTCCATCATCATATTATAATCTTCACCAGGTAAACCATTTATAATATGAGTACAAATGTTTATATTATGTTTGCGTAGTTTGGCAATACCTTCATAATAAGTTTTCATATCATGTGCGCGATTGATTAAATCAGATGTTTCTTGGTGTATTGTTTGAAGACCTAGTTCAACCCATAAGTAAGTACGTTCATTCAATTCTGCTAAATACTCGACTACATCATCAGGTAAACAGTCTGGACGTGTACCTATGGATAAACCAACTACACCAGGCTCTTTCAATGCAGTTTCATATTTTTCACGCAATACCTCTACGGGTGCATGTGTATTTGTAAAAGCTTGGAAGTAGGCGATGTATTGGCCATCGTGCCATTTTTCATGCATTCTATCTTTTATTTCTTTAAATTGTACATCGATTGGATCTACACGATTACCTGCAAAGTCACCGCTACCAGCTGCTGAACAAAATGTACAGCCACCATGTGCAACGGTACCATCTCTATTTGGACAATCAAATCCTCCATCAATTGCAACTTTAAATATTTTTTGTCCAAATTTATTTTTTAAATGATAATTCCATGTATGATATCTTTTATTCTCGAATGCGTAAGGGAAGAATTGTCCCATATAACATTTTCCTTTCTAAATTCATTCTAGTTAAAGATTTTAACATATTTTAATGATATAGTGTTTAAAGTAAAATAAGAAATTTTGATGTAGAAAGGAGCTTAATGTTATGAATATGCCTAAATCAGTGTGGTGGCTAGTAATTGGTATGGCATTAAATATCACAGGCTCAAGTTTCTTATGGCCATTAAATACAATTTATATGAATGAAGAATTAGATAAAAGTCTAACTATCGCCGGATTAGTACTAATGATCAATTCATTTGGCATGGTCATAGGTAACTTATTAGGGGGCATGCTTTTTGATAAATTAGGTGGTTATCGTACTATTATTATAGGAACAGTAATTTGTTTGATGAGTACAACACTGCTTAATTTTTTCCATGGTTGGCCATGGTATGCTGTATGGCTAGTAGCACTAGGATTTGGTGGCGGTATGATTGTTCCAGCAATTTATGCATTGGCTGGCGCCGTGTGGCCACAAGGTGGTCGTCAAACTTTTAATGCAATTTATTTGGCTCAAAATTTAGGTGTAGCCATTGGTGCTGCATCAGGTGGATTTGTAGCAGAATTAAGTTTTAATTATATTTTTATAGCGAACTTATTAATGTATGTCGCATTTGCAATTGTAGCCGTGACACAATTCAAAATTAATTTAGATGTTAAAGTGAAATCAACGGATGCAATGAGTCTTTTATCTAAAGCATATAGACCACAGTTTATAGCGCTAACGCTATTATGCGTTATGTTCAGTATTTGTTGGATTGCTTATATTCAATGGGAAAGTACGATAGCTTCGTTTACTCAAGAAATCAATATTTCAATGAGTCAGTACAGTCTGTTATGGACAGTTAACGGCATTATGATTTTAGTTGCGCAACCTTTAATCTTACCTGTCATTAGATTGTTAAAAGGAAACCTAAAATATCAAATGCTTGTTGGTATTGTCATCTTTATTCTCTCTTTCTTTGTGACAAGTTTTGCTGAACAATTTTCAATTTTCATGGTAGGTATGATTATACTTACTTTAGGAGAAATGTTTGTTTGGCCAGCCGTACCAACAATAGCGAATCAATTAGCGCCTAAAGGGAAAGAAGGTTCATTCCAAGGTTATGTTAATTCTGCTGCAACTGTGGGAAAAGCTTTTGGACCATTAATTGGCGGTGTTGTTGTAGATTCGTTTAATATGCAAGCTATGTTTTTAAGTATGATTGTATTATTACTTATTGCACTGGTATTCCTGTTAATATACGATAAAAAATTACCAAAAGATACGTAAGATATATGATGAGTCTGGGATATAAATAAATATCTTAGGCTCGTTTTCAATTGGCAGTCAATGTATCGTCAGCGCTTTGTACAGAAGTGTGCCTTTTGTATAAGCATGAACATTAATTATCCTTGCGGGCGTGGGTCTATGAAATCACTGTGAAAAACGTTGGTCTCTGTCTCACTACTTTATATAATAATTTATTTTTTAGTTATACATGCTTATCATATGTAGTAAATAAGTATGTTTCCTGTTAAATCAGGTTTTACTCTTGAAATAAATAGTTATTTCAAATATTATTAGTAATGTATAGGAGTAGTAACTTTAAAACTTATCTACAGAGAACTAGGGTTGGTGGAACCTAGTGTTAAGTTAAAGTGAACTTACCAGGACTTAAAGATAATTTATGACATCTCTTACTATTAGTTAAAATGAGTGCACATTTAATGTGAATTTGGGTGGTACCGCGGCGAAAGTCGTCCCTTTGTAATTAAATAATAGTTTGGGGTGTTTTTTTATTGAATAGGAGGAAAAGTAGTGAATTACAGTCATAATGAAATTGAAAAGAAATGGCAGGACTATTGGGAAGCAAATAAAACTTTTAAAACGAGCGACAATTTAGGGCAAAAGAAATTTTATGCTTTAGATATGTTCCCTTATCCATCAGGAGCAGGCCTGCATGTTGGTCACCCAGAAGGGTATACTGCTACAGATATCATCTCTCGTTATAAACGTATGTTAGGTTATAACGTATTACACCCAATGGGTTGGGATGCATTTGGCTTACCAGCTGAACAATATGCATTAGATACAGGTAATGATCCACGAGAGTTCACTAAAGAAAATATTCAGACCTTTAAGCGTCAGATAAAAGAACTTGGTTTCAGTTATGACTGGGATAGAGAAGTGAATACGACAGATCCTGAATACTACAAATGGACACAATGGATTTTCATACAATTATATAATAAAGGTTTAGCTTATGTAGATGAAGTGGCTGTGAATTGGTGTCCAGCATTAGGTACGGTATTATCGAATGAAGAAGTTATTGATGGCGTATCAGAACGTGGCGGCCATCCTGTATATAGACGTCCAATGAAGCAATGGGTTCTTAAAATTACCGAATATGCAGACAGATTGTTAGAAGATTTAGATGAATTAGACTGGCCAGAGTCATTGAAAGATATGCAACGTAACTGGATTGGCCGTTCTGAAGGTGCATCAGTGGCATTTGATGTGAAAGATTATAATGAGCAAATTGAAGTATTTACTACTAGACCTGATACAATATACGGTGCGTCATTTTTAGTGCTTAGCCCAGAACACGAGCTTGTAGATTTGATTACTACGGAAGATAATAAAGATGATGTAGAAGCTTATCAAAAAGAAGCGGCTAAGAAATCTGATTTAGAACGTACTGGCTTATCAAAAGAAAAGTCTGGTGTATTCACTGGTGCATATGCTGTTAATCCATTATCAGGGCAACAAGTACCAATATGGATTGCAGATTACGTACTATCCACTTACGGTACTGGTGCGGTCATGGCTGTACCTAGTGGTGATCAGCGTGATTATGAATTCGCTAAAACATTTGACTTACCAATTATAGAAGTCATCGAAGGCGGAGATATGAGCAAGGAAGCCTACACTGGCGACGGACCGCATATTAATTCTGGTGAACTAAACGGATTATACAATGAAGCAGCTATAGAAAAAGCGATTGAATTGTTAGAAAATAAAAATGCCGGTACGCGTAAAGTAAACTACAAACTTAGAGATTGGTTGTTCAGTAGACAAAGATATTGGGGCGAACCTATTCCAGTTATTCACTGGGAAGATGGCTCAATGACGACAGTACCTGAAGATGAACTACCATTACTTTTACCAGAAACTGATGAAATAAAACCGTCAGGGACAGGTGAATCACCGTTAGCGAATATTGATGAATTTGTAAACGTTGTCGATGAAGCCACAGGTATGAAAGGCCGCCGTGAAACAAATACGATGCCACAATGGGCAGGTAGCTGTTGGTATTATCTAAGATATATTGATCCAGACAATGAGCAAATGTTAGCAGATCCTGAAAAATTAAAACATTGGTTGCCTGTAGATTTGTATATTGGTGGCGTAGAACATGCTGTATTACATTTATTGTATGCACGATTTTGGCACAAAGTATTATTTGATTTAGGTGTGGTACCAACAAAAGAACCATTCCAAAAGTTATTCAACCAAGGTATGATTTTGGGTGAAGGTAACGAAAAAATGAGTAAATCTAAAGGTAATGTAATTAATCCAGATGATATTGTAAAATCTCATGGTGCGGATACGTTACGTTTATATGAGATGTTTATGGGACCGCTTGATGCCGCTATCGCTTGGAGCGAAAATGGTTTAGATGGTTCGAGACGTTTCTTAGATAGGATTTGGCGTTTATTAATTACAGAAGATGGTTCAATTTCTAATAAAGTGGTAAACAATCATAGTAAGGCTTTAGATAAGAGTTATCACCAAACAGTGAAAAAAGTTACAGAAGATTACAATTCGCTTAACTTTAACACAGCGATTAGTCAACTTATGGTATTTATTAATGATTGTTATAAAGCGGAAGAAATTTATAAACCATATATCGAAGGCTTTATTAAAATGCTGGCGCCGATTGCACCTCATATATCTGAAGAATTGTGGTCACGTTTAGGCCATGATGAAACAATCACTTATCAACCATGGCCATCCTACGATGAAGCGTTACTTGTTGATGACGAAATTGAGATTGTCGTACAAGTAAATGGTAAAGTGCGTGCTAAAATTAATGTATCGAAAGATATTGCGAAAGAAGAAATGGAGCAAATCGCACTAGATAATGAACATGTTAAATCTGAAATAGAAGGTAAAGATATTAAAAAAGTTATTGCAGTTCCTAAAAAACTTGTTAATATCGTCGCTAAATAAACACAGGAGGAATTAATTATGGAATCTATCACAGTAACTGAACTAAAAGAGAAAATTTTGGATGCTAACCCAGTTAACATTGTGGACGTTAGAACTGATCAAGAAACAGCGATGGGTATCATTCCAGGTGCTGAAACCATTCCAATGAATAGTATTCCAGATAATCTAAACTATTTTAATGATAATGAAACGTATTATATTATCTGTAAAGCCGGTGGCAGAAGTGCGCAAGTCGTTCAATACCTTGAACAAAATGGCGTGAATGCAGTGAATGTTGAAGGTGGTATGGATGAATTTGGTGATGAAGGTTTAGATATTAAAAGTATTTAATTATAAAATAAGTAGTTAATTAAAAGCCGAGACATAAGCATATGTCTCGGCTTTCTTAAGGTAATCAACAGTTTATTTATAATGGTTTATTTGTCCATATAGTAATGGCTTTACAGTGAATGATGCACTGTTACTTTATCAAATGTTAATGAAACTATTGGATTTCAATGTTATCTTTTACTATATATCATCAATTTGGAAAAGGCTTGCATTAGTGCCAGCTACATGACCTGTGACAAGGGCGCTTGTGATATTATATCCACCTGTATAACCGTGGATATCCAGTACTTCACCACATAAAAACAAACCAGGTACAAACTTAGACATCATTGTTTTGGGTTGTATTTCTTTTAATGAAACACCACCTCCTGTAACGAAGGCTTTTTCAATAGAAAGTGTGCCGTTAACCGTAAAGGTAAATCCTTTTAATAATTCTACAAGTTGATTAATTTGTGCGTTGGCAATATGGTGCGCTGTTAAATCATCTGAGATATGGGCTTGCTCAATTAAAAATAACAAATAGCGCTCTTCAATTAAGCCATGCAAACTATTTTTAACAAATTTATCAGGTGTTTCTTCTAACAAACGTCTAATCTTTTGTTCGAGTTCATTTTTGGTAAGTTCAGGAAAGGCATCCAGTTGCATTTGAATATCTTGTTTTTTTTGATTCTTTTGTTCTTTATATACAAATTGACTACACCTTAGTGCAGCGGGTCCACTAATTCCAAAGTGAGTGAATAACATATCCATTTGATGTGTGATTCGTGTTTTACCATTCTTTTTTAAAACGGATAGCGCAACATTTTTTAAACTCAAACCTTTGAGACGTTTGTTTTTGATAAATGTTTCAGAAGAAGTGATGGGTACTTCAGTTGGAAATAATTCAGTAATGGAATGTCCCAAGTGTTCGGCAAATTTATAACCATCACCTGTTGAACCAGTTTGAGGGACGCTTGTGCCACCCGTGGCAATAATTAAACTATTGCTTGAAAATTGTTGCTGATCATTTAATGTTACGGTGAAAGTATGTTGGTCCGTGTATTCAATTGATGATACAGTGGATTCTTCTTTTATTTCTACGTTATTCTGTTGCAAAGTATTGATGAGTGCGTCAACAACATCTTGTGCTTTATTAGAGACGGGGAACATACGACCGTGGTCTTCTTCCTTTAAAAGAACGCCTCTAGATTCGAAAAAATGGATGATAGATTCATTATCAAAAACAGAAAAAGGGCTATATAAAAATTTCCCATTACCGGGTATATTTTTGATGATTTCATCATAAGGTAAGCGATTTGTTACGTTGCAACGTCCGCCTCCAGAAATTTTCAATTTACGACCGAGTCCTTTTTTCTTTTCAATTAATAAAATATTATGATTATTGAGACTTGCCGCAGCAGCTGCCATTAGCCCGCTAGGACCGCCACCGATTATAATTGTTTGATACATTTTATTGCCTCCCATAAGCGTATAGTGTTATTTTATAGTAATATAGTTTTGAAAAAAAGTAGTTATCACGTTATTATTAAGATTACGAGTGTAAAATTTAATTTGAGATAGGACGATCTGAATGAGTGAAAGTAAAGAGTTAGTGAGAGGGACCTTTTTAATTACGCTAAGTATTTTAATTACTAAAGTATTAGGTGTAATTTACATTATTCCATTCTACGCCATAATTGGTGGAGAAGAAAATCTGGCGCCTTTCAACTACGCGTATACCCCATATAATATTGCCATTGCCATCGCAACAGCAGGTGTGCCATTGGCAGCATCAAAATATGTTTCGAAATACAATGCGTTAGGCGCATATAAAATTAGTGAAAAACTATATAAATCTAGTTTTATTGTTATGACCATAACAGGATTTATTGGATTTTTAGTATTATATTTATTAGCTCCAAGCATAGCTGGTATTACATTAGCCAATAAAGGTCATGTAGATGGTGGCTGGACTGTTGATGATATTACTTGGATTATAAGAATTATTAGTATCGTGGTCATTTTTATTCCATTATTAGCGACGTGGCGTGGTGTATTCCAAGGTTATAAATCTATGGGGCCAACTGCGGTATCAGAAGTTATAGAACAAATTGCACGTATTTTATTCATTTTAATAGGAAGCTATTTAGTGCTTAATGTGTTTAATGGTAGTGTACTTGTAGCGAATGGTGTTGCGACGTTTGCAGCGGCAATCGGTGCAATCGCAGCAATCATCGTCTTATGGTATTACTGGAGAAAAAGAAAGAGCAACATAGAACGCATGGTTGCAACGGATCATACAGGTATGGATGTCTCATATGGCAAGATGTATAAAGAGATTATTTCATATAGTATTCCTTTCGTTATTGTAAGTTTGAACTTCCCGCTGTTTAATTTAGTCGATCAGTTTACACATAACAGTGCGTTGAATTTAGCAGGTGTACCAAGCAATTTGCATGATTACTTTTTCTCAATTCTGAATATGACAACTAACAAAATTGTGATGATTCCGACATCTTTATCAGCGGGTTTTGCTGTGAGTTTGATTCCATTCATTACAAAGACTTATGCATCAGGCCAGTTACATGAAATGCACAGACAAATACGCACATCTTTAGGTGTATTAATGTACATAACAGTGCCAGCCAGTTTAGGTATTATGGCATTGGCCTTACCTCTGTATACAGTTTTCTATAGTTATAATATTGACGGTAGCCATTTATTATTTTATTATGCACCCGTTGCAATATTAATCGCGTTATTAAGTGTGACAGCGTCAATGTTACAAGGTATAGATAAACAAAAATTAACAGTATTTGTCATTTTAGCAGCAGTAGTAATAAAAATTATTTTAAACACGCCGCTTATAGTTACTTTCCATACGGCAGGCGCAATTTTAAGTACGGCAATCGCGTTATTATTTGCAGTGTTATGTAATTTTTATATTCTTAAAAAGTATGCGAAATTTAACTTTTCTGAGACTTGGTTACACTTTGGAAAAATATTTATGTATGGATTTATCATGATGATTGGGGTTGAATTGACATTCTTCATATTACAAATGTTTATTTCTCCAGAACATAAAATAGGTTCTCTAATTATTCTTGTTATAAGTGTTGTGTTAGGTATGCTGATTTATGGTAGCATGACAATGAAAACAAGACTTGCTGATCAATTCTTAGGTGAAATTCCAAATAAAATCAGACGCAAATTAGGTATTATTAAATGAGATTAGATAAATTTTTATCAAATATGGGTGTTGGCACTCGAACAGAAGTAAAACAACGCTTAAAAAAGAAGCAAGTCACAATTGATGATAAGGTAGAAACGTCACCTAAGAAGCAAATTAATCCAGAACTAGAAATAGTGAAAGTCAATGACCAAAAGATAGACTTTGTTAACAAAGTCTATCTCATGCTTAATAAACCTAAGGACTATATATCAGCTACAACAGATGAACAGCACAAGACAGTGCTCGATTTAATAGAGGACTATAGATACTTAGATTTGTTTCCAGTCGGCCGATTAGATAAAGATACAGAAGGACTTTTATTGATTACCAATGATGGACAATTTAATCACGAATTAATGAGTCCTGGTAAACATGTCGCTAAAACTTATGAAGTGATTTCTCAAAAAAACATTACAAAAAATGATATAAATGCATTTAAAGTGGGTATTGAATTAAATGAGGGATTGGCGAAACCTGCAAAATTAGTCCAAGGTGATGAATTAAACAAATCGTTTGTCACAATATATGAAGGACGTTACCATCAAGTGAAGCGAATGTTTCATGCTATAGATAATGAAGTCTTAGCTTTGAAACGTATTCGTATTGGCGACTTACAACTTGATTCAACATTAGCATCAGGAGAATATCGTCATTTAACTCAGCAAGATTTTAAACTATTAGGATTAAAATAAAGAAGAGGTGTAAATATTATGTCAAAATTATTTAAAGCAATCGTAGGCATAGGGGGAGCAGCTGCAGCAGTAGTGCTTTCCCAAAAAGAAAATAGAGATAAATTAAAAGATGAGTACAGTAAATACAAATCTAATCCAGAATCATACAAACAAAATGCAAAAGATATCGCTAGTCAAATCAGTTCAAAAGCTGGCGAAACATATAATGAAGTAAAACAGGATCCTAAAGGTTATGCTTCAAAAGTAAAACAAGATCCTAAAGGTTTCATTAATGAACAAAAAGATCGTTTCTCTAATGTGTCTGAACAAGAAGAAGAGCACGTTGAAGAAGCAAGATTTACAGATGAAGGTGCAGCCGATCCTTCAAACAATTTACGAGTTGTAACTGAAGAAGAGTTAAAAAATAATAGCAATAAACATGACGGTAAGTAATACGTTGTCATGATTTTATATCAAACCTAGTTCGCAATTGGAACTAGGTTTTTTATATTAATACAGTTTATATATATAGTAAAAGTAAGCGGTTTAACTGTTTTATTATAAAGCATAACAGTTAATTTTTTTGTTTTATGATTACATCTCACTGTAGTTTCTCTACGACTTCATGTAAAATATTAAGTATATAAGTTATAAGAAGGAAGTTGATTGTATATGTGGAGAGACAAAGTAAAAGAATATGAGGATTTCATACTAGAAGATTTGAAAGGTTTACTTTCAATTGAAAGTGTAAGAGAAGACGATAAAGCTTCTGCTGAAAATCCAGTAGGACCTGGACCTAGACAAGCTTTAGATTACATGTATAAAATCGCAGAACGTGACGGCTTTGGCACACATGATGTTGATCATATCGCGGGACGTATTGAAGCGGGTAAAGGCGATGATGTATTTGGTATTTTATGCCATGTGGATGTTGTACCTGCAGGCGATGGATGGGATTCAGATCCGTTCAATCCAGTAGTAACTGATGATAAAATTATTGCTCGTGGTACGTTAGATGATAAAGGGCCGACCATTGCTGCTTATTATGCAGTTAAAATTTTAAATGAAATGAATGTAAACTGGAAGAAACGTATACATATTATTATTGGTACAGATGAAGAGTCTGATTGGAAATGTACTGAGCGTTATTTCCAAACAGAAGAAATGCCTGAATTAGGGTTCGCTCCAGATGCTGAATTTCCTGCTATTCATGGTGAAAAAGGAATAAGCACGTTTGATGTAATTCAAAATGAAAAAGCAGATGATCAAGATGAGCCTGAATATGAATTGCGTTCATTTGTATCAGGACAAAGATATAACATGGTGCCTGATGAAGCGATTGCCAATGTAGCTGTTAAAGAAAATATGACAGATGTTATCCAAAATTTTGAACAATACTTAAACGAGCATGACGTTGAAGGTGAAAGTGTTGTAGATAGCGGTGTCTTGGTGCTTAAAGTACAAGGTAAAGCGGTTCATGGGATGGATCCATCTATAGGCGTCAATGCAGGATTATATTTACTTAACTTCCTTGCAACATTAAATTTAGATAAAACTGCTGCAAATTTCGTAGCGTTTAGCGAACGATACTTGTTTGAGTCACATTTTGGAGAAAAAATGGGAATGAAATTCCACACAGATGTTATGGGCGACGTGACTACTAATGTTGGAATTATCACTTATGATAATCAAGATGGTGGCAAATTCGGCATTAATTTAAGATATCCAGAAGGTTTTGAATTTGAAGAATCGTTAACAAGATTCAAGGGAGAAATTCAATCACTAGGATTTTCAATTGAGTTAGGTAAAAATCAAACACCACATTATGTAGAAAAAGACGACCCATTCGTACAAAGCTTAGTACAAGCCTACCGTAACCAAACTGGTGATGATACAGAACCGTATACGATTGGTGGCGGTACTTATGCACGAAATTTAGATAAAGGTGTTGCATTTGGTGCGATGTTTAGTGATTCTGAAGATTTAATGCATCAAAAAAATGAATATATAACTAAAAAACAATTATTCAATGCGACAAGTATCTATTTAGAATCATTATATAAATTGTGTGTGGAGGAATAAATATGACAAAAGTATTAATAAATGAAAAACTCGTTGATGAACAAGATGCAAATGTGCCTTATAATGATAGAGGTTATGTATTTGGCGACGGTATTTATGAATATATTAGAGTATATGATAATAGTGTATTTACTGCTAAGGAACATTTTGAAAGACTTTTACGTAGTGCAAAAGAAATTGGTCTTGAATTAAAATATAACGTTGAGGAACTTACGGAATTAATACAGGAGTTATTATCAACAAATGGTGTGATTAATGGTGGTGTCTACATTCAAGTTACACGTGGTGCCGCACCGCGTGATCATGCCTTTCCAACACCTTCTGTTGAAACCAATATTATGGCTTTCACTAAATCATATGATCGTCCTTACAAATCATTAGAAGAAGGTATTAATGCGATCACTACTGAAGATATTCGTTGGTTAAGATGCGATATTAAGAGTTTAAACTTGTTGGGTAATGTATTAGCTAAAGAATATGCAGTTAAATATAATGCTCAAGAAGCAATACAACATCGTGGTGATATTGTCACAGAAGGTTCTTCTAGTAATGTGTATGCAATCAAAGATGGTGAAATCTATACACATCCTGTAAATAATTATATTTTAAATGGTATTACGCGTATGGTAATTAAATCTGTTGCTGAAGATAAAGGGATACCTTTTAATGAAGAAACGTTTACATTAGACTTTTTGAAAAGTGCGGATGAAATCATTGTATCAAGTACTTCAATTGAGGTTATGCCAGTTGTTAAATTAAACGGTGAAAATGTCGGTGATGGTCAAGTTGGTTCGATAACAAAATCATTGCAAGAAAGATTTAACAGATACATTGATACACATAGTTAATATTTTCAATAAATAGATAGAAAATATAACAAAAATTCATATTAAATTATGTTATAATGCTAACTGAGCCGTTTGAAAGAAACTAATAGAAATAAGAAAGTAAAAAGTGACTTTTTGTTTCTCATTATTGGTTGAAATTCATACCCAAACATTATAAAATCTTTTATGAGTCTTGAAATTGAACGAGAAAAATTTCTTGAAAAAAGATAGAGAAATATTAAAAAATATGCTCTGTTTGGGTTTCTTTTATGGTATGCTATAAAAGTTACTATAATTTGAAAATCAGTTATTTATAATTTTAAAAATTAACTTGAGCCACATGGGACATTATGCTAGTCATAACACTTGAGACAGCATAAATTATGGTTGAAGTTTAAAAAATTTGCTATAGAAAATGATTATATATGGCTCTCGAAAAATGTTTTTCAGGAGCCATTTTCTAATTGAAAGTGAGGTGAACGTGTTGGAGCAGTTTTATCAATTGGGATGGACGCTTGACTCAGCAGGCGGTGCATCGGGTGAGGCATACATGGCCGAACAGGATGGACAAAAATTATTCTTAAAAAGAAATTCAAATCCATTTATAGCTGCATTATCAGCTGAAGGTATTGTGCCTAAACTTGTATGGACGAAACGCATTGAAACTGGCGAAGTTGTAACAGCACAACATTGGAAAAATGGTAGAGAACTTACTTTCAATGAAATGCATGAACAACGTGTAGCGAATTTATTGAAAAAAATTCATAGTTCAAAGACATTATTAAACATGCTAAAACGTATGGAAATGGAACCTATCACGCCAGATATTTTATTAAATAAAATAAATGCTTCGTTATCAAGAGATGTACTGACACATCACGTGGTTAGAAAAGCTTTAACGTATTTGGAAGATCACATACCTAACTTAGATCCTCGTTTCTTTACAGTTGTTCATGGTGATGTTAACCATAATAATTGGTTGTTATCAGATCATGATGAGCTATATCTCGTTGATTGGGAAGGTGCAATGATTGCTGATCCCGCAATTGATTTAGGTATGCTGCTGTACAATTACGTTCCAGAAAATAAATGGCCAGAGTGGTTAAACGTGTATGGTACAAAAGATTCAATGGATTTACAAAAACGTATGAAGTGGTATACCGTTGTACAATCTATCGGTATGGTTCAATGGTATGAAGAACAAAAACGTTACAAAGATATGAATATGTGGCTAACTTTTTTAAATCAAGTGATGAATAATAATGCTTTTATATAAGGAGTTATCAAAATGAGAATGCGCTATAAGCCTTGGGCAGAGGACTACTTAAAAAAAGAACCGAATATAGTTGATATCGATGGTAGTCATGCAGGGCGAATCAGTGAATGGTTTGATAATGATCAACCGATTTATATTGAAGTAGGATCAGGTAGGGGTCAATTCATAACTACGCTTGCAGCAAAACATCCCGAAATAAACTTTATCTCTATGGAAAGAGAGAAAAGTGTTATGATAAAAGTCTTAGATAAAGTTATTGAACAAGGCTTAACAAATATCAAGTTAATTTGTAATGATGCAATTGAACTTAACGATTATTTCAAAGATGGAGAAGTATCAAGATTATACCTTAATTTCTCAGATCCATGGCCTAAAAAAAGACATACTAAACGTCGTTTGACATATCAAACATACCTAGCATTGTATAAACAAGTTTTAAAAGATGATGGTGAAATCCATTTTAAAACAGACAATCGTGGTCTGTTTGCATATAGTTTAGAAAGTATGTCTCAATTTGGTATGTATTTTACAAAAATCAACCTGAATTTGCATGAAGAAGATGATGAAGAGAATATTGAGACTGAATACGAAAGAAAATTTTCTGATAAAGGTTCAAGAATTTATCGTATGGAAGCTAAGTTTCATTAAATATAATTACGCACTCAATTGATAGGACATAGGTTCTATCAATTTTTTTATGTCCAAATTAAGATTTTTATAATTTAATGTAAATAGAATTGTGCTAATTTAAATGTACTTATGTCCAATATTTTACCTAGAACATTGTTTGTATTACTATTAATATTAAGTAGTTATTGTGTTTATATTTTACGAGGAGGATAAGTAGATGAAATTAGGGGATTTTCGTATACATTATTTAAATGGTGGTATCACTCACATTGATGGTGGCGCAATGTTTGGCGTGGTGCCTAAGGCGTTATGGACTAAAAAATATGAAGTGAATGATAAGAATCAAATTCCATTACCAACGCATCCAATATTAATACAATCAAACGATTATAATATTATCATTGATACAGGTATAGGTTCAGGAAAATTAACAGATAAAGAACGTAGAAATTTTGGAGCTCATTATGAAAGCCAAATTAGTGAAGACTTAAAGGCTTTAGATTTAACGACTGCAGATATTGATTATGTATTAATGACACATTTACATTTCGATCATGCTGCTGGATTAACAGATAATGAGGGTAATTCAATTTTTAATAAAGCAATCCATGTGATTCAACAAGATGAATGGCATGAATTTCAAAGCCCTAATATACGCAGTAAATCAACATATTGGCCAAAGAATAATGGAGATTTTAAAAAACGATTACTATTGTTTGAAAATGAAATCGAAATAGTGCCAGGTATTAAAATGATTCATACGGGCGGTCATAGTTTTGGTCATGCAATCATTACAATTGAAAGTCAGAATGAAAAAGCGGTGCATATGGGTGATATTTTTCCAACAACTGCACATAGAAATCCATTATGGGTTACAGCTTATGATGATTACCCTATGCAATCAATTAGAGAAAAAGAACGTTTAGTACCGTATTATATTCATCAAAATTATTGGTTTTTATATTATCATGATGTGAATTATTTTGCGGTGAAATTTGATAAGCAAAATATAACTGAATTTGATACATTTATTTCTAGGAATTAAAAAGGTTAAAGCTAAGCGGCACATGAATAAGAAGATATTCTGAGTTAGAATATGTTTGTCATCGTGTCGCTATGGCTTTAACCTTCTATCATTTGCATTCAATGATATCTAATATTTCACCTGTTTTGGCATCAGCATAAAAGTCATAATATGTAAGTGTGTTATGGTTTCGTGTCGTAATGCCACCTTGAAAAGCAATGATTTTTGAATCGGATTTTGTATACGTCATCGGCACTTTTAATATATATGATCCTATAACATTCATAAAATAAGTTTTTACTTCTTTAGTGATTTTTTCAGGATCTCGATATTGGATATGTTTTCGACGTTTATAAAAATAAATTGATCCTGCAATTGTAGTTAGGAAAAATAATAAGAGGATGAACCAATTTTTTTTATTTAACATAACATAATCTACCCCCAATAAAGTCATATTTATAGTTTACCATAATGAAGATGATATAATAAATATTAAGGAGTGAGAGACGTTGAACATAGATAAAAGTAAAACATTGAATAGAATGAAAACATTAACAGAATTACATGGTGTAGCAGGTTTTGAAGAAAATGTAAAATCATATTTGAAAGCAGAAATGGAACCATTTGTGGATGAATTTGTTTATAATCGTATGGGCGGATTTTACGGTGTTAAACGTTCGAAATCAAGTAATCCAAAACGAATCATGGTTGCTGCACATATGGATGAAATTGGTTTCATGGTCACAAATATCACGTCAAATGGTATGCTACAATTTACTAATTTAGGTGGCGTTGCAAACGATATATGGCAAGGCCAAAGGCTAAAAGTTAGAACGCGAAATAATGATGAGATTACAGGTATTGTAGCTAATATTCCGAAACATTTTAGAACTGGAAATGAAGGAGCACCTAAAATAGAAGATTTATTATTGGATATTGGTGCAGAAAATGCTGAAGATATATCGGCACGTGGTATTGCTATTGGTGATACGATTGCACCTGATACGCCTTTTACACAGTTATCAGAGCATCGATTTGCCAGTAAAGCCTGGGATAACCGTTATGGTTGTTTAATTGGTATTGAGCTACTGGAATTATTAAAAAATACTGAATTGGACTTTGATTTATATGTCGGTGCAAATGTGCAAGAAGAAGTAGGATTAAGAGGAGCAAGTGCAGCGGCAGAGTTAATCGATCCTGATGTAGCATTTGTTGTAGATTGTTCGCCTGCGAATGATATGAAAGGTAAGCAAAATTTATCAGGGGAATTAGCTGGAGGTACATTAATCAGAATTAAAGATGGTACAATGTTACTTCGACCAACCTTTAGAGATTATTTGCTTGATTTAGCGAAGCAATATGATATTAAACATCAATACTATATTTCTCCAGGTGGTACGGATGGTGGAGAAATACACAAGGCAAAATTAGGTATCCCAACCGCTGTGATAGGTGTGTGCGCACGATATATTCATAGTACAAATGCAGTGTTTGATATTAGAGATTATGAAGCTGCCAGAAGCCTGTTAGAACAATCAGTTAGACATTTAAATGAAGACCAAATAGAAATATTACAATATAAATAATAATTTGGAGTGGTATTATGCAACAATTAGAAAGTGAGCAGCAATTTGAAAATCTGAAAAATGAACAAACAGTGTTTTTATTTACAGCAGATTGGTGCCCAGATTGTAAAGTTATAGAACCAGATTTACCTCAATTAGAAGCAAAATATACTAATTATAAATTTATTTCAGTTGATAGAGACAAATTTATTGATATATGCATTAATTATGACATTATGGGTATACCTAGTTTTCTAGTATTCCGTGACGGGAATCAAATTGGCAGTTATATTGGAAAAGAACGAAAATCCATAGAACAAATAGACCAATTTTTAGCGTCTTTGTAGGTGGCATTAATTTAGGGTTAAATTAAAGTTAAATTATAAAAATATATACCCTTAGAGCGCACATTTTTTCTGTTCCTAAGGGTATATTTATTGTAAACTATAGTAAGGCACGTAAATAGGAGTGTTAATAATGAATGTCTTTCAAATGAGAGATAAATTAAAAGATAGATTGAATCATCTTGATGTGAAATTTAGTTTTAATCGAGAAGATGAAACACTACGTATCTCAAGAATAGATAATGGTAAAGGCGTTACCGTTAAAATTAATCCAATAGTAGCTAAATATAAATCTCAAAAAGAAAAAATAGTCGATGAAATTGTGTATTATGTTGAAGAAGCAGTCGAGCAAATGAAAGGGGAGGCATTGGAAAATACGGATAATATCCAAATTATGCCGGTTTTAAGATCTCCTAGCTTTGATAAAAAAGACAAAAATGGTAATTCATTTGTAATCGATGCACATACAGCAGAAACAAACATTTATTATGCAGTTGATTTAGGTAAGTCATATCGTCTAATTGATGAAGCGATGTTAGAAGAATTAAAGCTAACAAAGCAACAATTAAAAGAAATGGCGCTATTTAATGTGCGCAAATTAGAAAATAAGTATACAACTGACGAAGTTAAAGGTAATATTTTTTACTTTGTGAATTCAAATGATGGTTATGATGCAAGTAGAATTTTAAATACGTCATTTTTAAATGAAATACAAGCACAATGTGAAGGTGAAATGTTAGTAGCGGTACCTCATCAAGATGTGCTTATCATTGCAGACATCCGCAATAAGACGGGTTACGATGTGATGGCGCATTTAACTATGGAGTTTTTCACTAAAGGATTAGTGCCAATTACATCATTATCTTTAGGTTATGATAAAGGGCATTTTGAACCAATCTTTATTTTAGGTAAAAATAATAAACAAAAAAGAGATCCTAATGTGATTCAAAGATTGGAAGCTACACGAAAACAATATGAAAATAAAGATAAGAAATAAGGAGTAATGAAGTTATGAATTTATTTTATAATAAAGAAGCTGTTGGCGATGTTGCATTTTTACAAATTAATCCTACAGAAGGTGAATATAACTACGTCACTCAAGGGGATGTAGTTGAAATACAGAATGACGGAGAAGTCGTAGGTTACAATATCTTTAATGCATCAAACAAAGCAACACTAACAGGTAATGGACATATTAAGTTGACTGAAACATTAGTTCAAGCGTTTCAAAAAGCAATTGAAGCTGCTGGATTTACTTATAAATTAGACGCAGACTTTACTCCTAAATTTGTAGTGGGCTATGTTGAAACAAAAGACAAGCATCCAGATGCAGATAAATTAAGTGTTCTAAGTGTTGATGTTGCAACTGAAAAACTACAAATTGTTTGCGGGGCACCGAATGTTGAAGCTGGACAAAAAGTGGTGGTAGCAAAAGTTGGTGCAGTTATGCCAAGTGGTATGGTTATTAAAGATGCAGAACTTAGAGGCGTTGCATCAAGTGGTATGATTTGTTCGATGAAAGAGTTAGGATTACCAAATGCACCACAAGAAAAAGGTATTATGGTTCTAAGTGATGATTACACGGTAGGGCAATCATTTTTTGAAGTATAAAAAGGAGGTAATGTAGTATGAGCTGGTTCGACAAGTTATTTGGAGAAGATAATGAATCAACAGATAATTATCTTAATAAAAGAAGCCAACGACGTCAAAAAGCTACACAAAAAGAAGAACATGATTCATTACTTCCTCAAAATAATGATGTTTATGAAAGACCCAAAGGGAAATTCAGGTTTCCTATGCGTGTTTTAGAAGAGGCAAATGACAGTTTGAAGACAGATGATGAGTTGAATTCTGATATTGCGTCTACATCTCATAAAACTTCCCATGATGCACATAATGATGTGAGTCATGGGAATGCACATCATCAACAAAGAAGACGTAGACATATGTATGATAAAACACCAACTCAAAATATAAACTCGAGTGATTCAGTTGGGCAACAATCGCAACAACAAGATCATTACCAAACTGAAAATGAGACTAGAACACATAAAGGCAAAAGAATGAGGATTCAAACGGATGTTTTACGAGCAAATGCTTCATCAAAACACAAACCAACGACGTCAAATTTTCATCATAGCGATTTTAAAGCGAGTGAAGTGCCTTCAGCGATTTTTGGTACTAAAAAACCCCGTCCTTTAGAAAATGGTGTCATTAAACGTCAAGATGATTCAGAAGAAGGTACGCAAGCGGAAAATGAGACGAATCATCGTAATTATAATGATGAATCATCTCAACAGAAACACCAAACAGTAAAAGATTCAGATAGTAATTCAACAGATATTCAAAATGAAGCACATATGTATCATGAAAATTCAAATGATACTGCATATGATTTATCTGATAACAAAGAGCGCCGTGACGCACAACATGTTGAGGAAAATGGTGAAGAAGTTGAGCTGAATCAACCAGTAACAAGTCAAAATAAAAAAGATAATACGATTAAAATAGAAAACATCTATGCTTCTCAGATTGTTGAAGAAATTAGACGAGAGAGAGAACGTAAAGTATTACAGAAGCGTCAATTTAAAAAGGCACTTCAACAAAAACGTCATGATAATCAAGACAAACAAGAAGATAGTATACAAAAAGCAATTGACGAAATGTATGCAAAACAAGCGCGGAATTACATAGGTGAAAGCTCGTTAGATGAAGATGGTAACGCAATGAATATGTCCAAATCGAAAACGTCAACATCACGTCAAAGTGCAGAAAATCAGCAACAAACAGAATCGACGAATAGTGAAGATATTGAAGAAGATTCAAATACACCATTTAATTATGAAGAAGTTGATTTAGATCATGTACGCGATGTTCATACGATTAATAATGAACAGGTTAATGTAAATACTAAAAATGACAGTTCCGCAATTGAAGCAGATCAAAATCAAGTTGAACAGGTCACACCTAACAGTGATTTCGAAAATCAAAACGATGAGAACAACACTGCAATAGAGTCTAGTCAAAGTGATATGTCAGAAAATGAGCGCACATACATATTAGAGAAATCGTTTGAGCGTTATTTAGATGAGAATGACGTGGATGATGCGCAGTATAGAGAATTATCTGAAACAGACCCTAAATCCAAAGAATCATTAGCTTTTGATTCATTAGATTCACAAAGTGAAAATGAGCAATTGTCAGAGTCATTATCACAACCAGACCATGGTTTTGAAAATTCAGAGTCCGATATTATCGATAATCATGTAACTTCAAATGATGCAGCACCATCAGAGGCATCACAGCTAGAATCTGATGAAAGTATGAATGAAAATGAATCGCTTAACGTCCAAAATGAAATATTAGATGAAAGGTCTGAATTGGAGCAATCTGATAGTACTGATAATAATAATGGAAATCATATTAAGCAACCCGACGAAACTAAAACGTATAAAAAGGCTACATCTATCAAGAAAGGTAGTAAACCTTTCAATGTCGTGATGACACCATCAGATAAAAAGCGTATGTTAGATGCACAAAAAGAAAAAAATAAGTCAAACATACAATTAAATAATGTAGATAATTTTAAACATAATACGTCATCCGATATTAGCGACAAACAATCACAGTCGAATAATGATCAATTAGCAAATGAACCTGCTTCAGAGTCATTGACTGTAACTGATGACAACCAAAGCGAAACGAATTTATCACATGACTTGATTGATGAACAGAGTGACTTTAAACCGGAAACGGATGCTTCTTCTTATAGTGATGATTATAATCGAAATGACTTAACTCAGTCTAATGTACAACAAGAGTCAGTTGAAAGTGCTGAGTCAGATATGACAAATGTGCCTTCTGAACAAAATGAAAATCATAAGCAAAATGTACAAGAACCAGTTCTCAAACCTGAAACTTCTGGTAACCAATTAGGTGGAGTAAAAACACCAACTGAGGATGATAATAAGGCTACTATTAGAAGAGGACCCAATATTAAACTTCCAAGTATTGAGTTATTAGAAGCGCCAAAACAACATGAAATTGACAATGCTTGGATTGAAGATAAAAAACAGGAATTGAATGAAGCTTTTTATTATTTCAATGTGCCTGCAGAAGTTCAAAATGTTACAGAAGGCCCTAGTGTGACACGATTTGAATTATCAGTCGAAAAAGGTGTGAAAGTATCTAGAATAACAGCTTTACAAGACGATATAAAAATGGCGCTTGCAGCTAAGGATATTCGTATTGAAGCACCCATTCCAGGTACGAGTCTAGTTGGTATAGAGGTACCAAATCAAAATGCAACAACTGTAAATTTACGTTCAATTTTAGAAAAACCAGCGTTTAAAAATGCAGAATCCAAATTAACTGTAGCTATGGGACTTAGAATTAATAATGAACCTTTATTAATGGATATTTCTAAAACACCGCATGCTTTAATAGCTGGTGCAACAGGCTCAGGTAAATCCGTATGTATTAATAGTATATTAATGTCGTTATTATATAAAAATCATCCTGAGGAATTAAGATTGTTACTTATTGATCCGAAAATGGTTGAATTAGCACCTTATAATGACTTACCACATTTAGTTGCACCTGTGATAACAGATGTAAAAGCAGCAACGCAAAGTTTAAAATGGGCTGTTGAAGAAATGGAAAGACGTTATAAAGTTTTTGCTAAATATCATGTTAGAAATATTACGGCATTTAATAAGAAAGCAACTTATGAGGATAGAATGCCAAAAATTGTTATAGTAATAGATGAATTAGCAGATTTAATGATGATGGCACCACAAGAGGTGGAACAATCTATTGCGCGCATTGCACAAAAAGCACGTGCATGTGGTATTCATATGCTAGTTGCAACGCAAAGACCTTCTGTTAATGTCATCACTGGATTAATCAAAGCAAATATACCTACTAGAATTGCATTTATGGTATCATCTAGCGTAGACTCTCGCACTATCTTAGATAGTGGTGGTGCAGAACGTTTATTAGGTTATGGTGACATGCTTTACCTAGGAAGCGGTATGAATAAACCTATCCGTGTTCAAGGTACATTTGTCTCTGATGAAGAAATTGATGATGTTGTAGATTTCATAAAACAACAACGAGATCCGGAATACTTATTTGAAGAAAAAGAATTATTGAAAAAAACAGAAAGTCAACCACAAGATGATTTATTCGATGATGTGTGTCGATTTATGCTAAATGAAGGACATATTTCAACTTCATTAGTACAGCGTCATTTCCAAATCGGATATAATCGTGCTGCAAGAATTATTGATCAACTAGAACAACTTGGCTATGTGTCGGGCGCAAATGGATCTAAACCAAGAGATGTATACATTACAGAATCAGATTTGAATGAGAATTAATATAGAGATAAAGGAGTGTTACAATGACACATTATCATTTTGTCGGTATAAAAGGTGCCGGTATGAGTTCATTAGCACAAATAATGCATGATCTTGGAAACGAAGTACAAGGTTCAGATATTAAAAATTATGTTTTTACAGAAGTGGCATTAAAAAACAATGGTATTAAAATACTGCCATTTGATGCGAATAATATTCAATCAGATATGGTAGTCGTACAAGGAAACGCATTCCCGGATACGCATGAAGAAGTTGTGAAAGCACATGAATTAAAACTTGAAGTTATTCGCTACCATGACTTCTTAGGTCATATTATTAACCAATATACGTCAGTCGCCGTAACTGGTGCACATGGTAAAACTTCGACAACTGGTTTATTATCACACGTAATGAATGGTGATAAGAAAACATCTTTCTTAATTGGCGATGGAACTGGACTTGGCATACCAGCAAGTGATTACTTTGCGTTTGAAGCATGTGAATATCGTAGACACTTTTTAAGCTATCATCCAGACTATGCCATTATGACCAATATAGATTTTGATCATCCAGATTATTTCAAAGACGTTGATGATGTATTTAATGCTTTCCAAGAAATGGCGCATAACGTTAAAAAAGCGATTATTGCTTGGGGTGATGATACACACTTGCGTAAAATTGAAGCAGACGTACCTGTTTATTATTATGGATTTTCAAATAAAGATGACGTTTATGCAGATAATTTAGAGATAAGTGAAAAAGGTACAAAATTTGATGTATATTTTAAAGGTGAATATTTTGATACTTTCCTTTCACCACAATTTGGCGATCATAATATATTAAATGCCTTATCGGTTATTACGATTAGTTACTTAGAAAGTTTAAATATCGATAATATTAAAGAAGCATTAGAGACTTTTGGTGGCGTGAAACGTAGATTCAATGAAACAAAAGTAGGAAATCAAGTATTAGTTGATGATTATGCACACCATCCTAGAGAAATTAGTGCTACAATTGAGACAGCGAGAAAAAAATATCCTAACAAAGATGTTATCGCAGTGTTTCAACCTCATACATTTAGTAGAACACAAGCATTCTTGGGCGAATTTGCAGAATGTTTAAGTTTAGCCGATAAAACATTTTTATGTGAAATTTTTGGTTCGATAAGAGAAAATAGCGGTAACTTAACGATTCAAGATTTAGTTCAAAGAATTGATGGTGCAACATTGATTGATGAGGAAAGTGTAAATGCGCTTGAACAATATAGTGATGCTGTTATTTTATTTATGGGTGCAGGAGATATTCAAAAAATTCAACGTGCATACATGGAAAAAATAGGTGTTACTTCTCCATTTTAATATGTTTATGTTAAAATGATGGGGGTATTTATATTAAATAACAACATATGATTAATAGGAGGCGTTTTAAATGGAATGGATTTTACCTATAGCTGGAATTATTGCAGCGGTTGCATTTCTAATATTAGTAATTGGTATCGTTGTGGTATTACTTTCAGTTAAGAAAAATTTAGATCACGTAGCAAAAACACTTGATGGTGTCGAAGGACAGGTTCAAGGTATTACGCGTGAATCTACAGATTTACTTCATAAAGCGAACCGCTTAACTGAAGATATTCAAGACAAATCAGATCGTTTAAATTCAGTAGTTGATGCTGTTAAAGGTATCGGTGATTCTGTACAAACTTTAAATGGTTCTGTTGATAGAGTGACAAACTCAATTACGCACAATATTTCTCAAAATGAAGATAAAATTTCTCAAGTAGTACAATGGTCAAATGTAGCAATGGAAGTTGCTGATAAATGGCAAAATAGAAGAAATCGTAGAGATAGTGCAAATTACAAAACGAGCAGTGTAGCAAATGACACGAATCATAGCTATACTACACGTGTAGATAACAAATAATTCATATATTAAAAAACAAATGCACTTAAATGAGGTTTGAAACTTATTTAAGTGCATTTGTTATAGGGGGCATTGGACAATGAAGTATTATAACCGTGATAATTATGAAAGAAATTTAGAAAGTTACGAAGTGCCAGAATATTTTACAAAAGGTGCCAGAAATGAATTTGTATATGGATTTATTGTAGGTGCTGTTATAGGTTCCGCTGTTGGTTTAGTATCCATTAGTAAGTCGAGAGCAACGAATAAATCTATTCCAAAACAAGACAATCAATTTAAATCTAGCATTATTGAGCAGTCCGAATTAGAACGTCAAGAAGCTGACGATAAAGTAAATGAAATTAAATCAACTATTGATGACGCGCAAAATAAAAATACAGAAGTAACCGATGCAGAATTATCTGCGCAACGCGTAGCGATTCAACAAGAAACTTCTGATAATAATTTAGCTAATATGTCACCGGATGCCCAAGAACAACGGGAAGTGACAACTAGTGAAGATGCAAATCAATCAGATGACAGTTTAGCACATATAGATCCAAATGCAGAACCAAGTGAAAGTGAAATTAATGCACAACAAAATGCAATTAAAGAAGAAACAGAAACAAGTGATGCGAATATAGATGGTGAAAACTCAAATAGCAATGCAGTTACTGCAGGTACAGCAGCTGGTGGTGCAGTTGCAGCGAGTGGATTAGCTAAAGCAGCACATGATAAAAATGAAGCGTTAAATGAAGATAATCAAGTTGCAGAAAACACAGCTAATCTTTTAAAAGAAGAAGAAGCGCCTGCTAACACTAACACGAATAATAAAACGCCGAATTTGGTTACTCAAAGCGATGAAACAGATGATAGTAAGCAAGGGGCAATCGCAGGTGTGGTAACTGCGTCAAGTTTAGCATTAGCGGCTAAAAATAAAAATAAAGCATTAGATGACAATACTTCTGTTGCAGAAAACACAGCTAATTTACTTAAGCCAGAAGCTCCAGCACAGACAAAACATAAAGTTGTACCTAATTTGGTTACGCCAAAGGTTGAAAGTGCTGTTGAATCTACTACAGATAAAGTAGAACAAGGCGATAATAAAAAAAATGATACAAAAGTTAAACCAGAAGCCGCAGACCAAAGAGTAAAACAAACACACAAACAAGTTGCATTTAAAGATGGTATCATCGTTCATGAAAATGCTTCTGGTCAAACGCAATCAGCAACAACTGCTACAAATTCAGATTCAAAAAATGATGGTATCATTAATCATGATGATTCAGAATCTGGAGATAACCTATCATCTACAAAAGATGCAAGTACTTTGACAAATGAAAGTACTACTGAATCTGAAGCAACATATTCAAAAAACAGACCACAAACGAAAAAAACAGAAAAAGCAAAAAGTAAGATTGATAAAAGAACATTTAATGATTAAAAATATTTAATAAAAAGAATCGGACGCTTTGTTCGATTCTTTTTTTATGTAGTATTATTTGATACATATCTATTTGCTTAATAGAACATCATGTAAAGCGTATCGTTGATTAAATATGACATGTCTTATGAATTTGAAGCATATCATGAACAAGGAATTTGTAAATTTATCTATAAAATTTATAAAAAAGAAGTAATAGTGTAAAATATAACTAGAAAATGACTGAAAATTTAGTTATCATTAATGTTATTCACTTTTTAAGTGAATTTTTAATAATCCTTACTTGAACTTATAAGGAGTTATTGTTAGAATAACCTTTAACATATATTTTATCGCTTTAAAGCAGAATAAAATATTGGTTTTAAAATTTTTCATAGAGGTGAATAAAATGACAGACAAATTACAAGAATACAGAGATGAGATAGTTGAAATTAATGAAAAAATCTTAGGTCTTTTATCTAAAAGAGGTAAGATAGCACAAAAGATTGGTGAAGAAAAACGCAAACAAGGTACACTTGTTTACGACCCACAACGCGAAAAAGAAATGATTAATCAGTTATTAGATCAAAATGAAGGTCCATTTAATGACAATGTGATTAAACAACTATTCAAAGAAATTTTTAAAGCCTCTACTGATTTACAAAAATCTGAAAATGAAAAACATTTATATGTATCGAGAAAATTAAAACCAGAAGATACAATCGTTCAATTTGACAACGGAGGCATCATTGGAGATGGCAACAAATCATTTGTATTTGGTCCATGTTCAGTTGAATCACAGGAACAAGTCGATGCAGTCGCAGCTAATTTACAAGCGAGAGGTGAGAAATTCATTAGAGGTGGCGCATTTAAACCTCGTACATCACCGTATGATTTCCAAGGCTTAGGTGTCGAAGGGCTTAAAATACTTAAAAATACGAAAAATAAATATGGTTTAAACGTTGTAAGTGAAATTGTAAACCCAGCAGACTTTGAAGTTGCTGATCAATATTTAGATGTATTCCAAATTGGTGCACGTAATATGCAAAACTTTGAATTATTAAAAGAAGCTGGTCGTTCAAATAAACCTGTATTATTAAAACGTGGTTTATCAGCAACGATTGAAGAATTTATTTTTGCAGCTGAATATATCGCATCACAAGGTAATGAAAATATCATTTTATGTGAACGTGGTATCCGTACTTATGAAAAAGCAACTAGAAACACGTTAGATATTTCTGCAGTGCCAATTTTAAAACAAGGCACACACTTACCAGTTATGGTAGATGTTACACATAGCACTGGTCGTAAAGATATTATGCTACCTACTGCAAAAGCAGGATTAGCTGTTGGTGCAGATGGTATTATGGCTGAGGTTCACCCTGATCCATCTGTAGCATTAAGTGATAGTGGACAACAAATGGATTTCAATGAATTTGATGCGTTCTATAAAGAACTTAAACCATTAGCTGGTATGTATAATAATAAACAACTTAAATAAAGTATTACGTTAATTAAAATGAATGCCTTATAATCCTAACTATTTAGTTAGTATGGATTATAAGGTTTTTTATTTTAAAAACATTTATTAATAATTGGTTTATTTTTAATAAAAAGCGTATGAAATGACGTATCATTCATTAAGTTATAAAAATCGATTAAAGATAAATAGACGTTCATATCATATGAATTGAATTATTTATGAATTTTAAAAACAAAATGATTTTACAATGAGCAAAAATATGGTAAACTTTGAAAATATTATGAAAACAAGTTACAATGATAAAGAAATCGTTTTCAAGGAGGAAAATATGACTGTAACAATATATGATGTAGCTCGTGAAGCTCGCGTTTCTATGGCAACTGTTTCACGTGTTGTCAATGGAAATCAGAATGTTAAGCCGGAAACACGTGATAAGGTTAACGATGTTATCAAAAAATTAAATTATCGTCCGAATGCAGTGGCAAGAGGATTAGCAAGTAAACGTACAACAACAGTTGGCGTAATCATACCAGATATTTCAAATGTTTATTATTCACAATTGGCTCGTGGATTAGAAGATATTGCAACAATGTATAAATATCATTCTATTATTTCTAATTCAGATAACGATCCAAATAAAGAAAAAGAAATTTTCAATAATCTACTTAGTAAACAAGTAGATGGTATTATCTTCTTAGGTGGTACTATTTCAGAAGAAATTAAAGAACTTATTAATAAATCATCTGTTCCAGTTGTAGTTTCAGGAACAAATGGTAAAGATGAAGGTATTTCATCAGTTAATATTGATTTCAAAACAGCAGCAAAAGAAATTACTACTGAATTGATTGAAAAAGGTGCTAAAACATTTGCGTTTGTCGGTGGCGATTATTCCAAAAAAGCACAAGAAGATGTATTGACTGGGCTAAAAGAGGTTTTAGATTCAAATCATCTTGAATTAAAAAATGAACTTATTTTTAATGGCAATGAAACTTACAAAGATGGGCTACGCGCATTTGAATCATTAAAATCTGGAAAACCAGATGCGATTTTGTCAATCAGTGATGAACAAGCTATTGGTCTTGTACATGCAGCACAAGATGAAGGTGTGAACGTTCCAGAGGATGTACAAATCATTAGTTTTAACAACACAAGATTAGTTGAGATGGTAAGACCACAACTTTCAAGTGTTATTCAACCTTTATATGACATTGGGGCAGTAGGTATGAGATTATTAACTAAATATATGAATGAAGAAGAAATTGATGAACCGAATGTTATTCTTCCACATAGAATTGAATATAGAGGGACGACGAAATAAATCGTCAATGCGTTTTAAAGCAAATATATAAATTAAAGCCTACACAAATTATTGTGTAGGCTTTAATTTATACTCTGAGCTAGTACATATTGAAGATGAGCTTTTTTGTATTTATTATATTTTGAAAGGTCATGTATATCTGGGATACGGTGTGAACATGTATTTTTCACCCATAGTAGGGTGATGAATCTAAGCTTAACAGTAAATGCTTCTAAAATTTTTAACATACAATGTTTTAGGCGGATTTCTTCAAAATGACCAAGTTGTTCAAATTATTATTTTAACTATAAATCTTACTATTTAAACCAACTAATTACCTGTTGTGCATGTTTTAAATTGGTAGCTGTAATTTCTTCCTCTCTAGGTATATCGATGTAATTTTCTTTATCATCCTGCCAGTGCTTTGGTAAAGTACAGGTAGCATAAGGTTGCCATTTTTCAAGCCATTGTGAGGGTAATTGACCTTGTGGTGGTGGTGCTTCTATAAGCGCTAGGAATACGTGTGACCAAGCTCTTGGCACTACTTTCCAAATGTTATAACCGCCACCACCAAACATCATGACTTTGCCATTTGTATATGTATCAGCCAAAGATTTAATGATATAAGGAATTTGGTAAAGTGTGTTTAATGTACAACTCATATGTGTTAGTGGGTCCAAATAATGCACATCCACACCATGAACACTAACAATGATATCTGGTTTGAAAGAAGCAATAATAGGTTCAATCGTTTGCTTAAATACCTCTAAATAAGAGCTATCTTCTGTGTATGGTTCTAAAGGAATATTAACTGTATAGCCGAAACCTTGCTCATTACCACGTTCTGTGTAATGTCCAGATCCAGGAAATAGAAATTTGCCTGTTTCATGGATCGAATAAATTAAAGCTTGGTCTTCAGTGTAAAAACTCCACTGTGTACCATCACCATGATGTGCATCTGTGTCTATACATAATACACGTTGATTATAGTGTTTAATCAAGTAAGCAATAGTGATAGCCACATCGTTATATATACAAAATCCATTTGCACGACCTGGTAGACTATGATGTAAGCCACCTCCGAGATGACAACCATTTTTAACGCTTTTATCCATGATAGCATCAGCTAAATTTAACGCACCACCAACAATTCTAGCGCTATGTTGGTGCATCCGTCTAAATTGCAATGTATCATCACCATCTAAGCCATATTTTTTAGCTTCTTGTAAATTTAAAATACCATGGGACGCACGTCTAATGGCTTGTATGTAGTCATAAGAATGTATTAGTGATAATTCCTCATCTGTTGCGATTCTCGGTGTTATGATGTGTTCAGGCTTTAAACTGCCTAGATCTAACAATAATTCTGTAGTTAGTTTTAATCTCATTTGATTAAAAGGATGATCATTGCTAAAACGATATTGAAGTAATTCATTTGCGTATACATAGCCCGTAGTTTGTTGCATATTACTCATAAATTTCTCCCCTTTAAAAGAAAAAGCGATTCATAAATCTGATATTATCAAATTCTTGTAATTGATTGATTGAAATACGTGAACCAATTCTTGCCATTAAACAATTTGCAGGATGACTTGTAATTTCAGGGTCATCAGTAGCAAAAATTTCAAGGCCCCCATAACCCATTAGTTTTTGCATTAGTTTTTTATATTCATATACGTCGAGACCAGAATTTTTTAAATCCCAGTGCCAGTAATATTCTGTAGTTAATACGATATAATCTTCATATTCATCTGCTTTTAAGCTTAATTTGATAAGTTCACTTCCTAAATGTAAATGTCGATAAGGCAAACTGATTTCAATAGCACCAAGTTCGATTAAATAATCTAGATTGCCACTAGACCAACGTTCGAGTGGATCTGGATAGTGATAAGTCACATAACCGATGATATGTTGTGCTTCATGTAAGACATAGATACGACCTTCTTCTAGTTCACTGATTTCTTTTATTGCCTCAAATTGATCTTTAGGTGGTCGAAATGCATATAAACCATCATCAAACGTCATCGTATCGAGTGAAGAAAGTGGTACAGGACCTTCTATTATAAAATCACCTTCATTTAAGTGATAGGTTTGAGATTGATATGTTTTGATATGTTTCATTTTTTCACTCCAAACTACCGCATATAATATAGTCAACAAGTTTGTTATCTACATTATAAGTTAAAAAGAGAAAAAATAACATATAAATAAATACGCTTACACTTATTATTTTGAAAATTCCGATAACATTCGTTATAATAATTTTTAAGCAAGCGATTTCATTCAGAGGGGGATTTAAAATGAAAGTAGAAGTTTATAAAGGTGAAAGTGGAGATTTTAACCTTCAAGACTATGAAAAAGAATACAATCATTTTAACTGGAAAGATGTAGAAAAATCATTTTCATGGTACGAATCTGGCAATGTTAATATGGCACATGAATGTATAGATCGTCATGTGGACGAAGGCAAAGGGGATAAAATTGCCTTACATTATAAAGATGATAAACGTAAAGAAAGTTATACTTTTGAAGAAATGAAAATCAATTCAAATAAAGCTGCGAATGTTTTAAAAGAAAAAGCAAATGTTGAAAAAGGAGATCGTGTTTTTGTATTTATGCCGAGAACACCAGAACTCTATTTTGCGTTGTTTGGAACTTTGAAAATAGGTGCAATTGTTGGACCTCTATTTGAAGCATTTATGGAAAAAGCGGTTGGCGATCGTTTACAAAATAGTGAAGCAAAAGTAATTATTACAACGAATGCGTTACTTCCTAGAATTCCTAAAGAAAATCTACCTCATTTAGAAACAATTGTTGTCGTAGACGAAGCCGTTGATGAAAACTATGTCGATTTTAATAGTGAATTCCAACAAGCAAGTGAGTCATTTGATACAGAATGGTTAACAATGGATGACGGTTTGATACTTCACTATACTTCTGGTTCTACCGGACAACCTAAAGGTGTTTTACATGCACAAAGAGCAATGCTCTTACATTATATATCAGGTAAGTATGTATTAGATTTTAAAGAGGATGATGTTTATTGGTGTACTGCAGATCCTGGTTGGGTCACAGGAACATCATATGGTATCTTTAGTCCTTGGTTAAGTGGTGTAACAAACTGTATTGCTGGTGGAAGATTTTCACCAGAGGCTTGGTACAGTATGATTGAAGAATTTAAAGTTACCATTTGGTATACAGCACCTACAGCACTTAGAATGTTAATGAGTGCAGGGGATGATGTAGTTGAAAAATATGATCTTTCTTCAATCAAGAGTATTTTATCTGTTGGCGAACCTTTAAATCCAGAGGTCATTAAATGGGCAAAAGATGTCTTTGGCAAACGTGTACTCGATACGTGGTGGATGACAGAAACTGGTGGTCATATGATCGTCAATTATCCTTCTATGGATGTAAAATTAGGCTCAATGGGTAAACCTTTACCAGGGGTAGAAGCAGCAATCATTGATGATCAAGGTAATGAATTACCAGCGAATCGTATGGGTAATCTAGCGATTAAAAAAGGTTGGCCATCTATGATGGTGTCCATTTGGAAAAATCCAGAGAAATATGATTCTTATTTCATTGGAGATTGGTATGTATCAGGCGACTCTGCATATAAAGATGAAGATGGCTATTATTGGTTCCAAGGCCGTGTTGATGATGTGATTATGACAGCTGGTGAACGTGTTGGCCCATTTGAAGTTGAGTCTAAATTGGTTGAACATGAAGCAGTAGCTGAAGCGGGTGTAATTGGTAAGCCAGATCCAGTTCGTGGTGAAATTATCAAAGCATTTGTGGCATTACGACCTGATTATCAAGAATCAGATGAACTTAAAGAAGAAATTCGTAAGTTTGTAAAAGAAGGCTTAGCGGCACATGCTGCACCAAGAGAAATCGAATTTAAAGAAAAATTACCAAAAACACGTTCAGGTAAAATCATGCGTCGCGTATTAAAAGCATGGGAATTAGATCTGCCAGAAGGCGATTTAAGTACTATGGAAGACTAGTATAAACGATAAAAGACGAGTTGAATTTACATGCTAAAGTGAAATCATATTTAATTTATTATCGTAGCTATCAAATACAATTGTATAAATGATTAAAATGAAACAAAAGCTATATCCTTAAACATTTAAAGGGTATAGCTTTTATTAATTTAAAATAATACCAACTTAGCAATATTTAGCCTATTAACAATAAGTCGTTAATTGATTCAAGATAGTGATTTAAAGTAATTAGCACTGCAATTTAAAATTTTTAGTTTCTTCATTTACATAAATGGAAGTACTGAAAAAAATTTATAGAAAGCAGATGTATTAAGCATTATGATAAACTACGATATCTAAGTAAAGTAAGTTACCATGATTAATGAATTAAAACTCATAGCGACATATGGTGTAATAGTGCAATATAAGTATATGTTTTTAGTTTAAATTTACAATTTTACACATATAAATTTGAAAGCGCTATCTCTATTTATCGACAATGCTATTTAAGTTGGTTAAAATTAACTATGTAAGGAATTATTTTTTATCAGTAGTATATATCACTAGCATATAAAGATTATTGATTTAAAAATTTATTTTAAGAAGGGGCGAATGAATTTGGCACATTTATCTGATTTAGATATTGCAAATCAATCAACATTAAAACCGATAGGAGAAATTGCTGAGAAGGCGGGAATTCCTTCAGATGCACTAGAACCTTATGGACATTATAAAGCGAAGATTGATATTAATCAGGTACAACAGAATAATGGCAAAGGTAAAGTAGTGTTAGTTACTGCTATGAGTCCTACGCCTGCTGGTGAAGGTAAATCAACTGTTACGGTTGGTTTAGCAGATGCATTCAATCAACTTAAGAAAAAAGTAATGGTCGCACTTCGTGAACCAGCATTAGGGCCAACATTCGGTATCAAAGGTGGTGCCACTGGTGGTGGTTATGCACAAGTATTACCTATGGAAGACATTAATTTACACTTTAATGGTGACTTCCATGCGATTACTACAGCGAATAACGCATTATCTGCATTTATCGATAATCATATTCATCAGGGAAATGAATTGGAGATTGATCAAAGACGTATCGAGTGGAAACGTGTATTAGATATGAATGACCGTGCGTTACGTAATGTGATTGTTGGACTAGGTGGTCCTACACAAGGTGTACCACGTGAAGATGGTTTCAATATCACGGTCGCTTCAGAAATAATGGCCATTTTATGCCTAGCTAACGATATAAACGACTTAAAATCTAAAATAAGTAATATTACAATCGGTTATACACGTAGTCGTAAGCCAGTAACCGTTGCTGACCTAAAAGTTGAAGGTGCGTTAGCGATGATTTTAAAAGATGCGATTAAACCGAACTTGGTACAAACAATTGAGGGAACACCTGCATTAGTACATGGAGGCCCATTTGCCAACATTGCACATGGTTGTAATTCAATCTTAGCTACAGAGACAGCTAGAGATTTAGCAGATATTGTAGTTACAGAGGCTGGCTTTGGATCTGACTTAGGTGCAGAAAAATTCATTGATATCAAAGCGCGTGAAGCAGGTTTTGAACCATCTGCCGTAGTTGTCGTTGCAACAATTCGTGCTATTAAAATGCATGGTGGTATAGCTAAAGATAACTTAAAAGAAGAGAACGTAGACGCATTAAAACAAGGTATCGTAAACTTAGAACGCCATGTGAAAAACGTTAAAAAATATGGCTTAGAACCGGTAGTTGCATTAAATGCGTTTGTACATGATACAGAAGCAGAAACTGAATTTGTTGAACAGTGGGCCAAAGAAAATGGCGTGCGTTTAGCTCTAACAGAAGTTTGGGAAAAAGGCGGTAAAGGTGGTATCGATTTAGCTAACGAAGTCTTAGAAGTCATCGATCAACCACAAGATTTCAAACATTTATATGAATTAGAACAACCGTTAGAAGATAAAATTGAAACCATTGTAAAAGAAATTTATGGTGGTGCCAAAGTTGCATTTAGTAGTAAAGCTCAGAAACAATTAAAACAATTTAAAGAAAATGGTTGGGATAACTATCCTATTTGTATGGCTAAGACACAATATTCATTTACGGATGATGCTACAGAGTTAGGTGCACCAGAAGGTTTTGAAATTACTATTCGTGAATTAGAAGCAAAAACAGGTGCAGGATTTATTGTTGCTTTAACAGGTGCAATTATGACAATGCCAGGTTTACCTAAAAAACCAGAAGCATTAAATATGGATGTTACAGATGATGGACATGCAGTAGGTTTATTCTAATAGTTTAACGGCACAATGAAATGTTGTTAACAGACATTTTTATTAACTATAATGGCAATCTAATGTGCTCGCGCATTAGGTTGCTTTCTTAATTTATTGTCTATACGCTTACGATGTTAAAAGTCACATACTACTTTAAAATTTCGTAGGCATAGATATGACTCTAATCTAAAACTATAAAAAATCGCTATGAAATAATTAACTGATACAGATTATTTTATAGCGATTTTTATGTATTTATTTTGTCATTAAATGCTTTTTGATATCAAATTTTTCTGATTGATTAAATTCATGCTGTGTTATTTTCTTTTCAACTAACATACGTTTTAATACATAATGTTGTCTATTGATGCCTATTTGAATTTGATCATCTGGTTTGAGGACACCATCTTCTTGATAAGGTGTGTAATAATAAGGACTTTGTAATAAACCAATGAGGTATGCAGATTCAGCAATATTAACTTCTGAAGGTGGCTTTCCAAACAAACTATAGGAAGCTGATGAAATACCAGATATATTAGCTCCATTATAATCACGACCAAAAGGTACAATGTTTAAATATGTATATATAATTTCATCTTTTGTTAGTAAGGTTTCAGCGCGCATAGACAACACAAGCTCATTTGCTTTTCGATCATAAGTTTTTTCGTTGGTTAAGACTTGATTCTTTACTAATTGTTGAGTAATTGTACTGCCGCCCGTTGCTGCATCGGTATTAAATAAATCCTGTCCAACTGCTCGCAGTAATGCTTTAGGTAAAATACCATTATGTCTATAAAATAAGCTATCTTCGGAAGCTGTTAATGCTTTAATTATATTTTTATTAACATTTTTAGGACCCACTATTAATGGGTTTAATGATTGGTTATATTCGGAAAGGATATGTTGATTACTATAGTTAATATCCTGAGTACCGGGAATATTAAGCAATTTCAATCTTAGTGTATTATCAGATATGTGTTCTGATTCTTTAGTGATGCTTTGAAAATAAAATACAGTAATGACTAATAGTATGATTAAGGTACATGTAAGAATCGTAAAAAAACCAATAAAAATATGTTTGAGTTTTTTGTAAATGATTTCAAATTTTTCATACTTTGATATTTGCGGTTGATGTTGTAAATTATTTTCAACTTTTTGGTGCGTCATATGTTGCCTCCTTATTTAAGCAACATTATAACACAATTTATGTTATTGACTTTTAAATTATAGTTAATTATAATAAGTATCAATTCGATATCGTTTTTGGATAGAGGAGAAGTAGCGTTTTGTGTAAACTAAAGAGAGTTAGTGGTTGCTGTGAACTAATGTTACATAATTTGTGAATACACCTTAAGTTTTTAATGAATCCAAACGTTTTAGTTAATGAACGTATCATTAATAAAGTTATTTGACTTAAAGTATGGTGGTACCGTGCGCATGCGCCCTTACATTAATTTGTAAGGGCGTTTTTCTATTTTTTTAGAAATCTATATATGTTGCAATTTAACACATACTACTTAACTCGAACTTTTATTCAAAGCGATATCTTAATTAATACAGGAGGTTGATACAATGACAAACGCACTATTAGAAGATTTAAAATGGAGAGGTTTAATCTATCAACAAACAGATGAGTCTGGAATAGAAAACATCTTGAACAAAGAGCAAGTGACATTATATTGTGGTGCAGATCCAACAGCAGATAGTTTGCATATCGGTCATTTATTACCATTTTTAACACTACGCCGCTTTCAAGAGCATGGACATCGCCCACTTGTATTAATTGGTGGTGGGACAGGTATGATTGGCGATCCTTCTGGTAAATCTGAAGAACGTACTTTACAAACTGAAGCACAGGTCGAAACAAACGTACAAGGTATCAATAAACAAATGCATAAAATATTTGAATTTGATACTGAAAAAGGTGCAAAACTTGTTAATAATAAAGATTGGTTAGGACAAATTTCTTTAATCGACTTTTTACGTGATTATGGTAAACATGTAGGTGTGAATTACATGTTAGGTAAAGATTCTATTCAAACACGATTAGAGCACGGTATTTCTTATACTGAATTCACATATACAATTTTACAAGCGATTGATTTTGGTCATCTTAATAGAACGTACAATTGTAAGGTACAAGTAGGTGGCTCAGACCAATGGGGTAACATTACAAGTGGTATAGAGTTAATGCGTCGCATGTACGGTCAAACAGAGGCTTATGGGCTTACTATTCCTTTAGTAGTAAAATCAGACGGCAAAAAGTTTGGTAAAACTGAAGGGGGCGCTGTTTGGTTAGATGCAGCAAAAACCAGTCCTTATGAATTTTACCAATTCTGGATTAACACGACAGATGATGATGTTATTAAATTCTTGAAATACTTCACTTTCTTAGAACAAGAAGAAATTGAAGCTTTAGAAAAATCATTAAATGAAGCACCACATTTACGTGAAGCGCAAAAGGCTTTAGCAGAAAATGTTACGCGTTTTATACATGGTCAAGATGCATTAGATGACGCTATTCGTATTTCACAAGCGCTATTTGCTGGTGATTTACAATCACTATCTGCCTCAGAATTAAAAGAAGGCTTTAAAGATGTACCTCAAGTAGAATTAAGTAGTGAAACTAGAAATATTGTTGAAGTCATTGTTGAGACTGGTATTTCATCTTCTAAACGCCAAGCACGAGAAGATGTAAACAATGGTGCTATCTATATTAATGGTATCAGACAGCAAGATGTAAATTATGAACTTACAAGTGAAGATAAAATCGAAAATGAATTCACGATTATTCGCCGTGGTAAGAAAAAATACTTTATGGTTAATTACAAATAACATATTTAAACATGATCGCCATCCTTTGAATGAATGTTTCAAGGGATGGCGATCTTTTCTATTGAGTAGTAGATGAATGAATGGAAAAAGTAAAGTCTCACTGTTTTAAAGAACTACTAATTCATATGAATGTGAAAGTAGTTTTAAAAAGCAGTGCTAAAAATAGTTTGATAGTACGATAGATTTTTAAGATTTAGTATCCAATATATATAAAGAAAAGTCTGAGACATTCATGGATGTCCCAGACTTAAAACCAATATGAAATATTAACTTAAATAGCTTACCTTATATTTAATTAAAAGGTGACGAACTTTCACTTTCAGAACTATCATTGTTATTCGATGATTTTTGTTCTTTTAATGTTACTTTTATATTTTGTTCTTTACCATTACGTTCTACAGTTAAATTCACTGTATCACCGGGTTTTTTATTTGCATAAAGATAGGAGCGAACATCTGTATCTTCTTTCACTTTTTTGTCATCAATTTGTGTAATGATGTCTCCTTCTTTAAGACCATTGTTTCCTTCAACTTTAGCGATATATACGCCATCTTTACGTGACGTTTTCAGTTGGTCTTTATACTGTTCTGGAATTTCACTTACGTTAAGTAAACCAATGCCGATAGAAGGACGTTCTATTTTACCATTTTCTACAAGTTCTTTAATAGTTACTTTTACTTCGTTACTAGGTATTGCAAAGCCGATACCTTCAACTTGTTCACTTGCAATCTTCATCGAATTAATACCAACAAGGTTACCGTTGATATCTACCAATGCACCACCTGAATTACCAGGGTTAATTGCCGCATCAGTTTGAAGTACATTTACTTTATTAGATCCAGCGGATGTTTGTGTGTCAATCGTACGTTCACTCGCAGAGATAATGCCTGATGTTACAGAATTAGCAAACTCTAAGCCTAAAGGGTTACCCATCGCAAAAACACTATCTCCGGTTTTTACTTTTGAAGAATTAGCAAAGTCAATGGCTTTGGTACCTTTGCTATCATTTATTTTGAGTACGGCCATATCTGTTAACGCATCTTTACCGATTAATTTAGCATCGACTTGTTTAGAATTATGCAATTGTACTTTAATCTCACTCGCACCATCAATGACATGGTTATTGGTTACAATATAAGCAGAACCATTATTTTTTTGATAAATGACACCTGAGCCAACGCCAGCTTCTTGTGATTTATTTGATTTACCTTTTAAAAGGTCATTTAAATTTTGTGCTTTCTGCATATTGATTACACCAACAATAGCAGGGGAAACGTCATTAATCATTTGATTAACTGAATCATATTTATCGCTTTTACCATCTAAGGTATTTCCACCGCTATTATGATTAGAAGCTTCGTTCACATCGGAACCACCATTATCAAGTACCGTGCTTTCCATAAGTCTTCCCACTCCTAGAACAATTAAGGCACCGATAATGCCTGCAACTAAGGCAACAATTATGGTTTTAAACCACGGGAATTTAGGTTTGAATCTCTTTTTTGATGGCTGAGTCGTTTGTGTTGGTTGCTGATTTGTATTATTTTCATTGTTAAATTCTGACATATGCTACCTCCGATAATTACTCTATATCCTATTATGAAAGTTTTATACAACTTTTTCTAGTATATCACTATACGACTTTAGACTGAAATATAAATCTCCTTGTTCATAATAAGACTAAGTGATAAAATCAATAAGTAAATATTAGCAAAACGAAGTAGGTGCGAAGATGTATAAATTTATAAGTGGTCTATTGGAATTGATCATACTGAAAATAAGTAAATCATTAGAAGTTCAAGGAAAAGAAAATATTCCGCAACTTCATAGATATGTTGTGACATGTACTCATGAAAGCTATAATGAAGTGATTATGTTAGGAACTGCAATTTATCCAAATCAAATTCATTATATGGCGAAGAAAGAATTGTTTAATAACAAATGGTTTGGCAAGTTTTTATCTTCTCTTAATGCGTTTCCAGTCGATAGAGAAAATCCGGGACCGAGTACACTAAAAAAACCCATTAAGTTATTAAAAGAAAATAAAACAGTTGGTATTTTTCCAACAGGGCATCGTATGAAATATGATGAAGGTGCACCAATGAAAAGGGGTGCAGTAACGATTGCTTTAATGGCGCAAGCCCCAATATTACCAGCAGCATATGTGGGTCCTAAAAAAATCAAAGGTTTAGTTACTGGGAAAGCCATTATTAAATTTGGTGAACCGATTGAAACTAAAAATTTACCAAAAACAATGAAACGTAATGAAAAACTAGAATATTTAACAAAAGAATTAGAAAGAAAAACAATACAATTACAATCGGAATTAAATGATTATGTAAAAAATAATAATTAATATTCAATTTTTTTGAAATAGTAAGACTATTATATTTTTATACGTAATTTTTAAATTATGTGTTATTATGTAATTGTACAATGACAGCGAGTAAATCGTTTACATACACCACGTGGACTATACTGTGCATGTGGTGTTTTTATATGTAATTAACTATTTGAAATGGGGAATTGTTATGTTTAGTTTCTTTCAAAGACTAGGTAGATCTCTTATGCTACCGGTTGCAGTTTTACCAGCAGCAGCAATCATAATAGGTATCGGTAACGCATTATTGGCATTGGGGATATTACCGACAGTAGCTGCATTCTTTTCTTCTGCAGGTTCTACGATACTTGAGCAACTTGGTATCCTCTTTGCTATTGGGGTAGCATTAGGTATGGCTAAGAAAAATGATGGGGCTGTAGCACTTGCGGCAGCTGTAGGTTTCTTTTTAACGACAGTAGTATTGAGTCCAGAAAAATTGGCGCCGTTACTGGGTGTTAAAGAGACGGGTGTGGATGCAGCATTTGAACAAATGAATAATTCAAATGTTTTTATCGGCTTAATTATTGGTTTAATTGCAGCATATACCTACAATAAATTCAGTAAAACAGAATTACCAATAGCTTTATCCTTCTTTAGTGGTAAGCGATTAGTACCGATTTTAACAGCTTTTTTTAGTATTATTTTGGCTGTAATCATGTTATTTGTTTGGCCGTTCATTTTTTCAGCAATCGTTATATTTGGGACATGGATTTTAGACTTAGGCCCTGTAGGTGCATTCTTGTATGGTTTCTTCAACCGTTTGTTAATTCCGACAGGTTTACATCACGCTTTAAACTCAGTATTTTGGTTTGATTTAGCAGGTATAAATGATATTGCAAAATTCCAAACTGGCGATGGTGCAGTTCATGGTGTTACAGGACGATACATGGCTGGGTTTTTCCCAGTTATGATGTTTGGTATTCCAGCAGCAGCTTTAGCTATGTATCATACTGCAGAATCAAAACAGAAAAAACGTGTATATGGTTTAATGTTTGGTGGCGCAATTTCAGCATTTTTTGTAGGTGTTACCGAACCTATTGAATTTTCATTTATGTTTGTTGCACCAATACTTTTTGTTATCCATGCATTATTAACGGGTTTATCTATGTTTATAGCAGCACTATTTCACTGGACAGCTGGATTTTCATTTAGTGCAGGATTAATTGACTATGTCTTGTCATTAATCAATCCAGTATCTAATCAACCTTATATGCTACTTGTACAAGGCTTAGTATTCTTTGTTATTTATTATGTTGTATTTAGACTTGCTATAAAAGTACTGAAATTAAACACACCAGGACGTGGCGATAATTTACTTCCTGATCCAACATCAGATGAAGCTACAACAGGTGATGTTGATGAAAATGAAACACAAACTAAATCGACAAATAAATATTCGCAACCAGCTAAACAAATTTTAGAAGGTCTTGGCGGCAAGGAAAATATTATGTCATTAACAAACTGTGCAACACGTTTACGAATGGAATTGCATGATAATAGCGTAATTGATGAAGCTAAAATTAAAGGCGCAGGTGCTGTAGGTGTTACACAAAGTGGTAAACATAATACACAGGTCATTATTGGTACGCAGGTACAGCAAATCGCTGATGAAATAGAAGTACAAATGGAAAATTAAATATAATGCTTGATAAGTCTGAGACATCCATCATTGTCTCAGACTTTTTAATCGCTTCATTATTGGAAAAGGAAAAATTTAAATAATTTAAAAATTTTATCTTTGACCGCTTTTATTTTCACATGATTTATCTTGAAAATACATTGCTCTTTTCATAGTAAGATAGTAAGATATACTAGTATCAGAATTTTCTGATTAAAGGAGAGTTGGTATAATGAAGTCGGTATTATTTGATGTTGATGGTGTTTTTTTAAGTGAAGAAAGGTGTTTTGATGTATCTGCACTAACTGTTTATGAAATCCTGATGAGTGAGTCATACATAGGTTTAGATACAACTGTACAGTTTGAAAATTTAAGTGATGCAAAAATCTCTGAAATAAGAGCTATTGTTTTTTATCATGATGAAATATTAACTAAATTAAAATCGTTAGGCTTAAATTCCAATTGGGATATGTTGTTTGTCGTTTTGGCAATCCATTTTATTGAAATTTGTAAGACATTGCCTTCTGAAGATGTCAATCGCGTGCTCGATTCTAATCAATTTGGACAAGAGACGTTTCAGTGGATAGGTGAAAAAATTGAAAGTGTTTCTTTAGATTTTACATTGCCACTATCATTCCTAGATGGTGTAACAGCAGGTAAGGAAAATATTTATCAAGATTTAATACATTATGCGAGTGAACAATTAAATACGACAAAAACAGCCGTATTTGAACTGAAAAGTCCGTTCTGGATGCTTGCACAAGAAGTTTATCAAGAATGGTATTTAGGACATCAACTTTTCAACGAGATAGAAAAGAAAGAAAATCGGTCTGACTTTAAACATGGCTATATATATAATGAAGTCGTGTTACGACCTGTATCAGAGATTAAGCAATTATTAGCAGATTTAAAGTCGGCAAATTATCATATTGCCATAGCAACTGGCAGACCGAGAACTGAAACAATTGTGCCTTTTGAAACAATAGGTATTAAGTCTTACTTTGATGAAGTACATATTGTAACTGCCAGTGAAGTTTTAATTGCAGAAGATTTATATCCAGAATTAAAGCCTTTAGGTAAGCCTAATCCATTTAGCTATTTAGCGACATTGGAAGGGAACCATCAAGATAAATATAGACACTATGCTACTAATCAAGAAAATCGTGTAGACAAAGATGAAGTCTTTGTTGTTGGCGATTCTTTAGCAGATTTATTGAGTGCGAAAAAGATAGGAGCAACATTTATCGGACCGTTAACAGGTTTGAAAGGTATACATGCACGTGATGAATTAGTAGATTATGGTGCTGATTATATTGTCGATCATGTAGGTGAGATTAGAAATATTTTATTGTAAAAATAACCTGTTACAATCGTATATTAGATAAAAAAGCAGCTTAACCCTTCGCTTTATAAGGATTAAGCTGCTTTTATTATTTATTTAAATAATATAATTTGCATCTGGTTCTATTTCAAGTTCAACGCTTCTAATTAAATTGAAACCTTCAATTTCATATAAGCCATCTATAACATCATCAGTAACTGGATGATCAATAGATAAAATCATTAATGCGTTACCACCTTGATTAATACGACCAAGGTGCATAGAAGCAATATTAATGCCATATTCCCCTAGAATTTGACCAGTACGACCTACAATACCTGGTCTATCATTATGATTGATGACAAGCTGATGGCGCTCTGGTTTAAAGTCAACGGGATAGTCATTGATTCTTACTATTCTAGGGCCGTATCCATTTAATACTGTAGCACCTATTTTAATTTGTGTATCTTTGTTTATAAGGGTTAATTCAATATAGTTACTAAACCCACGATGTTTTGCATTTTTTTCAATATTATAAGACACACCTTGTTCATTAAGAAGTACGAGTGCATTAATTAAGTTTACACGCTCTGCTAGATCTTGTTTTAATACACCTGATACGAGCGTACGCGTAAGTAAACTTGTGTCATCCAGAGCAATGTCGCCTTCATATTTAATATGCAATTCACGGGGTGCTTTTTCAAGCAATTGTATACCAACTTCACCAGTAAGTTGACTTAATTCAATATATGGTTTTAATTCATCATTAATTTCACTATAAGTCATTTTCGGTGCATTAATCGCATTGAATACATTACCATTTTCAAATATATCAACAATTTCGTTTGCTACTGATACTGCAACTTTTTCTTGTGCCTCCACAGTTGAAGCTCCAAGGTGTGGCGTTACAATAATTTTTTCATGATTTACAAGAGGGGATTCCGTTGCTGGCTCACTTTCAAATACGTCTATTGCCGCACTTTGTATTTGATTTTGATTAAGCGCATCAACCAAAGCGGCTTCATCAATAATACCACCACGTGCTACATTTATAATTTGCAAATTTGGTTTAGCTTTCTCGAAAAATGCTTTACCTACAATGCCTTTTGTTTTTGGTGTAAGTGGCGTGTGAACTGTAACGAAATCTGATTGCTCTGCAATTTCTTCAACAGTAGCTCGAGTGACATTCAATTCTTTCGCTTTATCTTCAGAAAGATAAGGATCAAATGCTAAAATGTGCATCCCAAAGCTTTGTGCACGTTTAGCGACACCCAAACCAATTCTACCGGCACCAATGACGCCAAGCGTTTTATTGTAAAGTTCAGTTCCGCGATATGTCTTACGATCCCACTTGCCGTCTTTCAACGATTGATGTGCCTGAGGAATATTACGAGCCATGGATAAAATCATTGCCATTGAATGTTCTGTTGCAGAAATTGTATTACCATCAGGTGCGTTAATAACAATCACACCATGTTTTGTCGCTGCATCGACATCGATGTTATCTACACCAACACCGGCTCTCGCAATCACTTTTAAATTTGGGGCAGCTTCAATGATTGCCTCAGTTACTTGCGTTTGACTACGAACGATAAGTGCTTGATAATCTGCAATTTGATTAATAAGTTCTGCTTCATCTAACTCTGTATCGATGACAACTTCAAAATCATTGTGATCGATTAAGCTTTTTAAACCTTCTGGTGAGATTGGATCTGATACTAAAATTTTATACATATGCTTTGATAACCTCCGTATACTGAGTAATGGCTGTGCCAATATAAGATTGATTTCTATATTCTGTTAAGAGAATTTCTAAAGCTGATACGACTTGTAATATATCGAAAGGTGAGATTTGCCCCATATGACCAATGCGTAAAATTTCTCCTTTTAAATGGCCTTGACCGCCTGCAATGGTGATGGCGAAGCGTTTTTTTAGTTCTGTTTTAATATAATTTAATTCTTCTTTTGAATTCGGTATAAAGGCAGTAACGGTAGGAGAAGCATAAGCTTCGTCTACAAGAAGATTTAAATCCAAAGCGGTTAACGCTTGTCTTAACGCATCGCGAATAGCGTAATGACGACGTATAACTTGTTCAAATCCTTCTTCATTTACTAATTGTGCATAAGCATTGACCCCTCTAAACAGTGAAACATTCGGCGTAAAGGGTGTTGAATGTTCAGCTTGTGATTTTAGATATTTATTTAAATCTAAATAGAAACGTGGTGTAGTGACCTCGGCAAATCTAGCTTTCGCACGATCATTATATGCGACAAATGCCAATCCTGGTGGTAACATAATTGCTTTTTGACTTCCTGAAATAAGTACATCAATTTGATCTCGTTCTAAATCCACATCAACAGCACCAATACAGCTTACACCGTCGACTACGTAAAAAATGGATGGATCATAATTTTTTAAAGCATGACCTAATTCATTCACAGGATGTAAGACGGCGGTTGATGTTTCACAATATTGACTGTAGACAGCTGTGACTTGTCTATTCAAAGATTTTAAGAAATCTATAAAATCGGGTACATTGACAGCTTTACCCCATTCGACTTCAAAAATATGTACATTTTCATAATAGGATTCAGCAATTTGTTTAAAGCGATTACCGAATGCACCGGAAACAATAATCACAATATCATCTTCTGGGTTAGCTAGGTTTAGCATACTTGCTTCAAGAGAACTTGTACCGCTTGAAGTTAAGATGATGACATCGTTTTTAGCACCAAAGATAGGTTTTAGTGCGCGAAATGCTTCCTCCGCTATTGATTCAAAATCACTTGATCGGTGTCCAACCATAGGTAATTGTGTTGCGTTTAATATTTGTTCTGGTACTGGTGTAGGTCCTGGTGTAAGTAACAATGGATGATAATATTTCATGACTAATTCCCCCAATGCTTAAGATTATACAAGTTTATCAAATTTTCAGAAAATAAAAAAGCTTTTAGTTAGAAAAAAGGGCGAAATAGAATCAATCTAAAAATAATGTAAGGGTATTCATTGTTAATTTAATCATATTCCGCCACATATAAATTTTTTTGAAATTATTTTATTTTTGGTACTATTTTTACTTCAACGTTTCCTCTCAAGGAATTAGAAATCATGCAATTGTTGTCTGCAACCTTTAACAATTTAGGGAGTTTCTTAGTTAAATTATCTTTTTGTTCTTGAGATACATAAATTTCTGGATAGTGTACGATATTATCCATGCGAAACTTTGCATTTTCAAAAATAGCTGTACCAATCGATGATTGAGCGATTTTAATATCTGTGAAACCAGAACGTTCCAAAGCAGCTGCTAATGAAATGATATAGCAAGAAGAAGCAGCAGAAACAAGCAATTCATCTGGATTAGTTCCTGTACCATTACCCCCTAAACCCGATGGAATAGAAATTTGCTCTTCTAAAATATCGCCTTGTAAGTTGCCGACTGTGTCACGACCACCATTCCAATTTGTTTGTACTTTAAATTCATGTTGGACCATATCGATTGACCTCCTGATTAAATGTGATAACTTAAGTTTAGTTGAAATTGAGAGATAAAGAAAGTAGGGGGGAAGGTTTGCAAGATAACAAATTTAATCGCCAACAATTTGTATTAGTTGCACATCGCGGATTGGCTACTAAGTATCCAGAAAATACACGCATCGCGTTGGAAGTTGCCTTAACTAGCAATATAGATATGTTGGAAATAGATATACATAGAACAATAGATAATCATCTTGTAGTCATTCATGATAAGACGATAGACCGTACATCTAATGGCAAAGGAAAAGTAAAGGCGTATACATTAGAAGCTTTGCGACAATTTGACTTTGGCATATATAAAGACGAGGCATTTAAAGGGCAAATAATCATGAAGTTAGATGATGTCTTAGCAATGGTTAAAGAAGCCCCTCAAAAATTATTGATAGAACTCAAATACCCTAAATTATATCCAAATATAGAAATAGAACTTCTCAATAAATTGGAGGCATATGAAATGCCTAAAGAAAAGGTGATTATTCAATCATTTGATCAACAAGTGATTCAAAAAATACATAACTTAAAGAAGGGGTATAAGTTAGGTGTTTTAATTAGTAAGAAAAAATATTGGTACAGGTTACCTAAATTTAAACAAATCAGTAAATACGCACAGTATATCAATCCACAGTTTTCATTAGTGAATGAAACATTTTTAAAAAGAGCAAATAAGAACGGATTAATGGTGATGCCGTATACAGTAAATGACTCTGAAACGGCCAACAGACTCATAACGTTAGGAGTTCATGGGTTAATATCAGATAATCCAGAAACACTTATAAATTAATTTAAAACTGAAATGAAACAGTTTGTATAAAGTTATTTATATTAGTATTAAATTAGACATAAAAGTGGCCGAGACAGCAATGTATGTCTCGGCGCTTTTATGCCTTTGAAAAGGAATAGTAAGATATATGAATGAGCAAAAGAAAAGCTCACTTTCTTTTAATTTTGTGGATACGTGGGATATAACAACTATACAGTTGTTATATTAAAAATCATTACTTTTAATGTATATTTTAACTCGTAGCTAACTAACGAATGTGTGATAAATCATTATCATGGTGATTTATCCAGTTCTTTTTTAGTAATCCCATTACAAAACAATCACTGTATTCGCCTCTAGTATAAAAGTGTTCTTGTAAGGTACCTTCGATAGTGAAGTTTTGACTTTTATAAATATGGACAGCTTTTTCATTGTTTACATCTACAAACAAATATATTTTATGTAAATTTAGTACAAGAAATGCATAATCAATGGCCATTTTAAAGGCATTCTTAGCAAAGCCTTTACCACTGAATTTTGGATCAACAATGATTTGAATCTCACAGTTACTATGTATAAAATTAATTTCTACTAATTCTACAACACCAATTCGTATATGGTCGTGTTCGATAATGAATCGGCGTTCTGATTCATCTAAGATATGTTTTTTATATAAAGATTGAAGCTCACTTAATGATTGATAGGGTTCTTCAAACCAATATGACATAATAGAATATTCATTATTTAAGTGATGAACGAAATCTAAATCTGTTTCTTCTAATGCTCTAATAATCAAGATTAACACTCCTCTATACTTATAGCATACGAAATGTCAGAAGGTTTGTAAATTAAGACGTTACATATAATAGGGGTGTATGTCAGTTTGTATTAAAAACCAAAATAAAAAAAACCAAGAAATCCGTAAAGGACTTCTTGGTTGAAAAGACAATGTTTATCTTGAGTAGTACTCAACGATAAGTTGTTCATTGATTTCAGCAGGTAATTCACTACGTTCTGGAACGCGGATATATTTACCTTTTAAGTTATCTGCATCAAACTCTAAGTAGTCTGGTACGAAATTGTTAATTTCAACTGATTCAGCAATGATATCTAATTTTAAAGATTTTTCACGAACTGAGATTTCTTGACCAGGTTTTAAAGTGTATGATGGAATATCAACACGTTTGCCATCTACTTCGATGTGACCGTGGTTAACGATTTGACGAGCTTGACGACGTGTACGTGCTAAACCTAATGAATATACAACTGCATCTAAACGAGCAGCTAATAATTGCATGAAGTTTTCACCGTGGACACCATGTTGGTTACCAGCGATTTCAAATGTGTTACGGAATTGTCTTTCAGTCATTCCATATAAGTAACGTAATTTTTGTTTTTCACGTAATTGTAATGCATATTCTGATAATTTTTTACGTTGGTTAGGACCGTGTTGACCTGGTGCATAAGGACGTTTTTCTAATTCCTTACCAGTACCACTTAATGAGATACCTAAACGACGTGATTTTTTCCAGTTTGAACCTCTAAATCGAGCCATAATAAGACTCCTCCTTTTTCTCTTTTGTTTGTTATGAAAAAACAAAAAAGAGTGTTGCATGCTTACTTGGATATATTGTTTTATGTGTCCTCGCCTCATAGCAACGGTTACACGGCACGTCCGCGTTGGGAACAACATAGAGCCAACTAATACGCAACTGCTAATTTCGTTTATTCACACAAAGTACATTGTAACATGTTATCGGTTGCTGTCAATAGTCTTTTCGACTTTGTCCATATTCAAGTTGCGATGGAATTATGATATTTGCTTTTCAATACGAGCAACAATTTGTTCTAGGCCATTTTTGTCTACATCAGTAAATCTACTTGTAATAGGCGCATCGATATCTAATACACCAATAATTTGGTTATTTTTACGAAGTGGAACAACAATTTCAGATTTGCTATTCGCATCACAAGCAATGTGACCTGGAAATGCATTCACATCATCTACAAGTTGTGTTTGTTCTTCAGAAACAGCAGTACCGCATACACCTTTGCCGATTGCGATATGAACACATGCAGGATGACCTTGGAATGGTCCTAAAATTAATGCTTCGTTTTCAATAAGATAAAATCCAACCCAGTTAATTTGATCAATCGAATCATTTAGTAGCGCGGATACATTACTCAGTATAGCAATTAAATTCGACTCATCTTCTATTAAACTACTCACTTGTTTTTCCAATAAATTATAGTTTGTTTCTTTAACTTCCGTCATTAGATACCCTCACTTTTTACTTTTCATTTAGTATAAAGACTGTTTTAATAGTAATCAATCAATTGATTTGAAAAGGGTTAGATAATAAATAACCTAATACATATTATTATTAGAGATCATTTTAAATAAAATAAAAAATATTCACATGAATTAATCCATTTTCTCTTTTAATGCATAGGTAACTTACGTTATAATAAACAGTGATAAAATAGGAGGAGAAAACATATGGTGTTGTATATCGTTTTAGCAATTATATTCATTATACTCATTATTGTTGGTGTATTGTTCTATATGCGTTCAAATAAAAGCCAAATGATAGAAAAGGCTGAAGAACGAAAGCATAAAGTTGAACAATTACCATACGATGAAAGTTTATCTCAATTAACAGAATTTAACTTAACAGGTGAGACAAAATCAACGTATGATAGATTGAAACAATCATCGTTAGATAGTAAAAATCAGTATTTATTACCGGTAGAAGAAAAGATTCATGATGCAGAGGGCTTGCTTGATAAATTTAAGTTTTCACAAGCTCAAACTGAAGTGGATGAAGCGCATGAAATGATGGATCAATATGAAGCGAACTATAATGAGCTCACTACACAAGTAGAAGAGATTATAGGACTACATAAACAAAGTGACCATTTATATAATGAATGTAAAACGGATTACCGCGAAATGAAGCGTGATGTGTTAGCAAACAGACATCAATTCGGCGAAGCAGCTTCACCGCTTGAACAAGAAATCGAATCTTTTGTTCCAGAAATGGAAACTTATGAAACGCTTAAATCAGAAGGTAATTTCAATCAAGCACATGACCATATCAAAACTTTAAATGATGACATGAATTATTTAAAAACAGATATGGATGAAATTCCAGATTTAATAAAAGAAGCACAAAAAGAATTGCCCGGCCAATTCCAAGACATTAAATATGGTTGTAGAGACTTGAAAGTAGAAGGCTACGACTTAGATCATGTCAAAATTGATAGCACGCTTCAAACATTAAAAACGGAGTTAAGCTTTGTAGAGCCAATGATAAGCAGATTAGAACTTGATGAAGCAAATGAAAAATTAAACAGCATTAATGACCGATTAGATGAAATGTACGAACTAATCGAGCTTGAAGTTAAAGCTAAAAATGATGTTGAAGAAACAAAAGAAGTTATTACAGATAATTTATTTAGAGCAAAAGAAATGAACTATACATTACAAACTGAAATTGAATATGTGCGCGAAAATTATTATATAAATGAAAGTGACGTACAAAATGTAAGACAGTTTGAAAATGAAATTCAAAATATGATTTCAGTATATGATGAAATTTTACGTGAAATGGCGAAATCTGCAGTGCGTTATAGTGAAGTGCAAGACAACTTGAAATATATCGAAGAACATGTAGCTGTTATTAATGAAAAACAAGAAAAATTACAAAATCATTTAATTCAATTGCGTGAAGATGAGGCAGAAGCTGAAGAAAATATTTTACGAGTACAAAGTAAAAAAGAAGAAGTATATAGAAAATTACTTGCTTCTAATTTACCAAGTGTACCGGAACGTTTTATCATTATGAAAAATGAAATTGATTATGAAGTAAGAGAAGTTAACAAGAAATTTAGTGTACGTCCAATTCATGTCAAACAGTTAAAAGATAAAGTATCTAAAGTCGTCCTACAAATGAATAAATTTGATGATGAAGCTACAGATGTACTTGTTAATGCAGTTTATGCAGAAAAACTAATTGAATATGGCAATCGTTATCGTAAAGATAGTTCAAATATTGATAAAAGTCTTAATGAAGCAGAACGCTTATTTAAGAATAATAGGTATAAACGTTCAATTGAAATTTCTGAACAAGCATTGGAACGCGTTGAGCCTGGTATTACAAAACAAATAGAATCAAAAGTTATTGGTTAATATTAAACACATTACGCATAACTATAGATTAGAAAAGACTCGAGACACTGATTGTCTCGAGTCTTTTTTGCGATCGTTGATTCGAATGAGGATTGTTAATTTAAAAAAACGGACAGTCGATACATAGCGTTTTATTTGTAATGCATGTTCATCGATTTGAATACGTGAAGTGTGCATTGAATGTGAATTGATTTTTATTTAATCCCATGATGAACAAGCTAGTATCGTAAATTATTTAACAATTATATGATTTATGTCTCAGTCTCTTTTCTTTTTAGTAAAAGCGAGTATAATGCTAACAGTGTAAGTTTTAATCGGATAGTTAAAACATATGAAAATGTATTTAAGTGCGTATATTCAATCTAATTTAGTTATAAAATGTATTAATGTTAAATCATTAAAATGAATAGGTGGAGCGCATGCATATATTCTGTTAAATGAAATGTTTATATGTAGCATATTCCGATTAAGATATAAAATTTTAAAAGCCGACGCTTTTCGGAGTTCAAATAAACTACAAGAAAAAATTGGAGTGAAAACATTGATATACCTTGATAACGCTGCAACAACGAAGCCTAATCAAGATGTGTTAGATACTTTTATTAAAGTGAATCAATCACTATATTTTAATCCTAATAGTCCACATCAAGCAGGTTTACAAGCAGAACAATTATTACAACAATCAAAACGACAAATTAAAGACTTATTTAATTTAGATAATACATTTGATATTATTTATACAAGTGGTGCTACTGAATCAAATAATATAGCACTTAAAGGTATTGCTTATAAGAAAAAGAATTTCGCCAATGAAATTATCACTTCATTATTAGAACATCCCTCCGTTTTAGAAGTGGTTCGTTCACTAGAGGACGAAGGATTTATTGTGAAGTATGTCGATGTAACAGATGAAGGTCGAATAGATTTGAATCACCTTCAAACATTAATGTCAGATAATGTAGGACTTGTTACATGTATGCATGTCAACAATATAATGGGTCAAATACAACCGATTGCCGATATAGCAGAGATTGTTCATCAATATCCTAAAGCACATTTACATGTTGATGCAGTACAAGCTATTGGGAAAACACCACTCATATTTGAAGGTGTAGATACACTTAGTCTAAGCGGACATAAATTTAATGGTTTGAAAGGCCAAGGCATTTTATTTGTTCGAAATATACATCAGTTAGAACCAATTGTTCATGGTGGTGGACAAGAATTTGGTGTGAGAAGTGGGACGGTTAACTTACCGATGGATATTGCTATCGTTAAAGCGATGAAATCAGCAGTTAATCATACACAGGATTTAAATAGTCGGTTAAGCGAATTTAATAATGAATTACGCCAATATTTGGTTGCATTTCGTGGTGTTGAGGTTAATTCACCTAAGGGTGCTGCTGCTCATATTTTAAATGTTGGGTTGGCAGGTGTTAAAGGTGAAGTATTGGTGAATGCATTCTCTAAAAATGACATCATGTTATCAACGACGAGTGCTTGTTCTTCGAAAAAAGCAAGTCTTAATGAAGTTTTGTTAGCAATGGGTATTCCAACGAAGCAAATTGAAGGTAGTATCCGTATTTCTATGGATAGCTATACTACTGAAGTAGATATTGAAACATTCAAGGAAAAATTCAAATTAGTATATGAAGAAGTGAAGGAGTTGTTAGTATGATTTATGATCACATATTAGTGAGGTACGGTGAGCTTACTTTAAAAGGCGCCAACCGTAAAATATTTGTGAACAAATTACGTTCTAATGTAAAGCTTGCATTAATGCCGTTACAAGGTTATACAGTAAAGGCAAATAGAGACAGAATGTATATTGAATTAGACGAAGGCGCAGATATTGAAGAAATGTGTAATCGACTAAAAAAAGTCTTCGGTATTTATTCTATCAGTCCCGTATTAAAAATTGAAAAGACAGTAGAAGCGGTTAATGAATTAGCGGTGCGCTTTGCTAAGGAATATGCAGATGGTGATACATTTAAAATTGATGTAAAACGTTCAGATAAAAACTTTCCATATGATACGTATGCATTGCAACGCACGGTCGGTGGCGCTGTTTTAGATGCTACGAACCATTTATCAGTCGATGTGCATAACCCAGATCACAACATTAAAGTAGAAGTACGTTTAGATGCAATCTATATGTACGATCAAGTGATTGAAGGTTCAGGTGGATTACCAGTAGGTACGGGTGGTAAGACATTGCTTATGCTATCCGGCGGTATTGATTCACCTGTTGCAGGTATAGAAGTTATGCGCAGAGGTGTTACAGTAGAAGCGATTCATTTTCATAGTCCGCCATTTACAAGTGAAAAAGCGAAAGAAAAGGTTATTGAATTAACACGCATTTTATCTGGACATGTAGGACCCATAAAATTGCATATTGTTCCTTTTACAGATTTACAAAAACAAGTTAATAAAGTTGTACATGAACGCTATACAATGACTTCAACAAGACGCATGATGATGCGCGTTGCGGATAAAGTTGTTCATGATATTGATGCCCATGCGATAGTAAATGGTGAAAATTTAGGTCAAGTGGCAAGTCAAACGCTAAAAAGTATGTATGCTATTAACCATGTCACTTCTACACCAGTACTTCGCCCGTTATTAACGTTAGATAAAGAAGATATTGTAAAAAAAGCGAAAGAAATTAGAACGTTTGATGTGTCTATTCAACCTTATGAAGATTGTTGCACAATCTTCACGCCAAAAAATCCTATAACTGAACCAGATATTGAAAAAGTAGAAAAATATGAAATTGGTTATGATTTTGAACCATTAGTACAACAAGCTGTAGATGGTATTGAAACATTGCTTATTACTAGTGATTACCAAAGTGAAAAAGATACAGCAACACAAGCACTAGCTGACGATTTATTTTAATATATTAAAGTATCATGGAATATATATTTTTTAATAAATAAAGGGGTTGGTTAAATGTTAGAGTGGGATGTTTCAATTGTAATCATCATTATTCTTCTTGGATTTTTGGCTGCATTTATTGATGCAGTTGTAGGCGGTGGTGGTTTAATATCAATACCTGCATTGCTTGCAGTTGGTATGCCACCATCCACAGCATTAGGAACAAATAAATTAGCAAGTGCATTCGGTTCTTTGACAAGTGCATTTCGCTTTTTGCGTTCTGGCAATGTAGATTTGAAAATTGTTGGTAAATTATTTCCATTTGTATTTGTATTCGCTATTGGTGGCGCCAGTATCGCCACATTCTTACCTTCAGAGCTCTTAAAACCAGTTGTTATTGTTATACTAACCATTGTGATGATTTACACGATTATGAAAAAAGATTGGGGTAACGTCCGTACCTTTACCAAATTAACTTTTGGGAAAGCAATACTATTTGCTTTACTCATGTGTTTAATAGGCTTTTATGATGGCTTTTTAGGTGGCGGAACGGGTTCTTTTATGCTCTTTATTTTACTAATGTTTGGTTTTGATTTTTTAGGCGCGGCAGGTAATGCGAAAGTGTTAAACTTTGCCTCCAATTTAGGTGCACTCCTCTTATTTATATGCTTAGGCCAAGTGGATTATTTTTATGGCTTGATTATGGCTGTAAGTATGATATGTGGTTCTTATGTAGGTGCTATGTTTGCTATAAAAAAAGGTGTGGGCTACGTCAAAGTATTATTTATAGTCGTGACTGCAATATTAATCTTGAAAAATGCTTATGATTATTTAATACAAATCATATAGCTATCAATTAGTACAGTATATAAAATCTGTTATAAATACATAAGTCTCATTTTTGTAGTAGTTTTGAGTCAAACACGTGATTGGATTTTAACAGAAAGTGTTTATCAATAAGTAACAGTATGGTCTAAAGTAAATGATGAATTGTTGAGAGCATAGTAAGAAATCAAAATGGATTGATTTCTTACTATGCTCTCTTTATTAATCTTATTTAAGGTATACATTTAGGATTTAATTGTGTTTAAATGAAGAAGGAATCAATAGAAAATATATGGGAGTGACGATGAATGTCGAAAAAGCGTATTATCGCCTTAATACTTGCAGTTGTGATCGTTCTAGGTGGTATAATAATGAGTTCTATTTCAGCTGTTGTTTCATCTTTATTTAGTGAATCAACTACATCTGATACGAATCCTTTTACAGAGAAAGTAGAAAAAGAAGGTAATTCCAGCAAACGTATCGCTCATCTAACATTAAATGGTGAAATTACTGAAGGTACTGGTGGTGGCCTGTTCGGTGGTGAAGGATATAACCATGAAGCATTTTTAAAACAGTTGGATAATGTGAAAAAAGATGATTCTATAAAAGGTGTGCTGTTAACGGTCAATACACCCGGTGGCGGTACATATCCAAGTGATGAAATTTATGAAAAGATAAAAGAAATTAAACAAAAACATAAAAAGATTTATGTACATATGGATAGCATGGCTGCGTCAGGTGGATATTATATTTCAGCACCTGCAGATAAGATTTATGCAGGTCCACAAACAATGACTGGTTCAATCGGAGTGATTATGTCTAGTATCGATTACTCCGGATTACAAAAGAATTTAGGTATCAAACAAAACGTAATCAAATCAGGTGAACATAAAGATATTTTAAGCAGTTCAAGAGAAATGACAAGCGAAGAAAGAGATATCTTACAATCTGTTTTAGATGATAGCTTCAATAGATTTGTTAATATTGTAAAAGACGGTCGAGATATGCCAGAAAGTAAAGTTAGAAAGCTGGCAGATGGTCGAATTTATAGCGCGCAACAAGCGAAAAGTAATGGTCTGATTGACGAAATTGGTTACGAAGATCAAACTGTCAAAGCATTGAAAAAAGATATTAATGCTAAGGACGCAGAAGTGTTTGAATATAGCACAGACGGTGGTTGGTTCTCATCAATGTATAATGTGAAATCAAGCATTTCTCAGTTTACAAATGAAATCAAAGATGTGAAATCAATCATTACAAATGATACTAAAACTGAACCTATGTATCTTTACGAGGGTTAGGTGAAATTATGGAAAACATACAAGACAGTGTTTCAGAATATACAAAAGATAGTGCACAAAAAATAGATACAGATGCACTGTATCATGAACAAATGTTAAAAGCTTTATATGCTGGTTTTGGTATTAGGTTTTGTGCTTTCATAATAGATTTGTTAATCATTTTCGGAGTACATAGTTTGATCTTAAAACCGATTTATCATTTCACAAATTTAGATTCAGCAAAACTATGGATTGATTATTTTAGTGTGGGTCATCTGTTGGATGCATTAGTATTTTATTTGTATTTTGTATTAATGACAAAATATTTTAAACAAACACTTGGTAAAATGATTTGCAATATCAGAGTAGAGCGCATGGACAGACAACAGCTAACGTGGACAGATGTACTGTTTAGAGAATGGATTGGACGTATTATTAGCGGTGTATTTGCAAACTTGCCTTATTTAGTGACAATTTTTACTAAAAAGCATAGAGGTATACATGATTATTTCGCAGATACGGTGGTCATAAAAAATAAATTTGAAAAATTGTTTTATTTAAAGTAGGTTAACACTTATTACAGGTAGAATAGTATCATTCATAATTCTAAAGCGTTATAATAATTGAAGTACACATTTATAATTTAGGAGGCGTTCTAATGGCGCAAATTACATTCAAACAAGAACCAATTACTTTATTAGGTTCGCAAGTGAAAACAGGTGAAACAGCTCCAGAATTCACTTTGCTAGATAATGATTTAAATGAAGTAAACTTATCAACTTATGATGGTCAAAAGAAATTAATTAGTGTTGTACCATCTATAGATACAGGTGTTTGCGATCAACAAACGCGTAAATTTAACGAAGAAGCTTCACAAGAAGATGGCGTTGTATTAACTGTTTCAGTTGATTTACCATTCGCACAAAAAAGATGGTGTGCATCGAACGGATTAGATAACGTGATTACATTAAGTGACCATAAAGACTTATCTTTTGGTAAAAACTATGGTGTCGTAATGGAAGAATTACGTTTACTTGCACGTTCCGTTTTTGTATTAGATAAAAATAATAAAGTCGTATATTCAGAGATTGTTTCTGAAGGTACAGATTTCCCAGACTTTGAATCAGCATTAGAAGCATATCGCAATATTTAATTACGTTTTGCAATATATATAATAAGTTAAATATATTGTTGCTCAAGCAAACAGTATCATTGACATTATAAAAATTACTGTCCATAATTATTTGGTAAAATAAGTTAGTATAAACTGGCTTGATTTCAATTAAATTATGGGCAGTTTTTTTAGAAAGGACTATTAAATGACACAAGAAGAAACAGTAATGGAGCAGTTATTCAAAACATTAGATGAAAAAGTAAAGGATTTAAATGATGGAAACGGACAAAGTTTTATCGAAAATTTAGGTCTTGCTATGGAGCATATTTATACAAATAAGAGAGAGTTATTAGAACAAGCTACATTGCAAGATAGAAGGAAAGCATTCCAGTTTGCATATCTAAGTCTAATGCAAAAAGAAGATATACAAGCAAATCATCAAATTACACCAGATTCTATTGGCCTAATTTTAGGCTTTTTAGCTGAACGATTCTTAAAAAATAACGAGTCAATGCACATTGCAGATATTGCTAGTGGTGCTGGACATTTAAGTGCTTCGGTACACGAGGTGCTTTCAGATCACACTTTAATGCATCACTTAGTAGAAGTAGATCCAGTACTTTCTAGAGTAAGTGTCCATTTGGCTAACTTTTTAGAAATACCGTTTGATGTTTATCCTCAAGATGCAATTATGCCTTTACCTTTCGAAGACGCAGACGTTGTAATAGGGGATTTACCAATTGGATACTATCCTGTTGATGATAGAAGTAAAGAAATGGCACTTGGTTTCGATGAAGGGCACAGTTATTCTCATTTCTTATTGATAGAGCAAGCTATTACAGCTATGAAAGCATCTGGTTATGCATTTTTAGTTGTTCCAAGCAATATTTTTGAAGGTGAAAATGTGAAACAGTTGCAAAATTTCATTGCTACAGAGACAGAAATGCAAGCATTCTTAAATTTACCATCAACCTTATTTAAAAATGAAAAAGCACGTAAATCTATCCTTGTATTACAGAAAAAAGAAACGAATGTGACGAAACCAGTCGAAGTTTTATTAGCAAATATACCAGATTTCAAGAGCCCACAACAGTTCCAAGCATTTTTACAAGATTTAAATGCATGGATGCAAGAAAATCATCCTGAAAATTAAACTGTAATATTCTTGAATTCATACTGTATTAATGATTAAATAGTAATGGATATAAAACTTATTTGAAAATGGAGGCATTGTGCTTATGTCAAAATTGATTTTGGCTATAAATGCTGGTAGTTCATCTTTGAAATTTCAACTTATTGAAATGCCGGAAGAAAAAATTGTAACTAAGGGACTTATTGAACGTATTGGATTAAAAGATTCAGTATTCACTATTGAAGTAAATGGGGATAAAATTAAAGAAACAAATGATATTGCTGATCACGAAGAAGCAGTTAATATCATGTTAGATAGTTTCAAAAAACATGGTGTCATTGATAGTATTTATGACATTAATGGTACTGGACACCGAGTTGTACATGGTGGCGAATTATTCCCAGAGTCAGTTTATATAACTGATGAAGTAGAAAAGCAAATTGAAAGTTTAAGTGAATTAGCACCTTTACACAACCCAGCTAACTTAATGGGTATCCGCGCTTTCCGTAAATTATTACCGGAAATTCCACATGTCGCAGTGTTTGATACATCATTCCATCAAACAATGCCTGAAAAATCGTTCTTGTATAGTTTACCTTATCAATATTATAAAGATTATGGTATTCGTAAATATGGTTTCCACGGTACGAGCCATAAATATGTCTCTCAACGTGCAGCAGATATTTTAGGTAAACCAATTGAAGAATTACGTCTTATTTCTTGTCATATTGGTAATGGTGCCTCTATAGCTGCTATCGATGGTGGAGAATCTGTAGATACATCCATGGGATTCACACCTTTAGCTGGTGTGACAATGGGAACACGTTCAGGTAACATTGACCCTGCATTAATTCCGTTTATCATGGAAAAAACAGGTAAGAATGCTGAAGAAGTCTTAAATACGTTGAATAAGGAATCAGGATTACTTGGTATCTCTGGTACATCTAGTGATTTAAGAGATATTCAAGGAGAAGCTGAAGAGGGCAAAGATAGAGCTCAATTAGCACTCGATGTCTTCGCTTCACGTATTCACAAATATATCGGTTCTTATGCGACACGTATGCATGGTGTAGATGTTATCGTATTTACAGCAGGCGTTGGTGAAAATTCTGATGTTGTAAGAGCTAAAGTGTTAGAAGGATTAGAATTTATGGGAGTATATTGGGATGCTAAGAAAAATGAAAGCATTCATGGTGAAGAAGCATTTATTAACTACCCACACTCACCAGTTAAAGTTATCGTTATTCCAACAAATGAAGAAGTTATGATTGCGCGTGACGTTATCAATTTTGGTGATCTTAAATAAATTATATTTAAATAAGTAAAGGCATTTTCCAAAATCGGAAAATGCCTTTTTTGTTATTTTGGAATAACTTCAAACGCCATAAATTGTTGCTTTTGAGCCTTATTAAAATTATTGTCAGCAACTATAACAATGCTGTCGTGTCCATTTGGTAATTGTTTACCAAATGTAATACCTTCGATATTATCTATGTGACCAATATCTTCTTTATTTAAATCAGCGATGAGTTCTTTTTTTACAGGGTGAATCTTAGTTTGCTTTAATGACTCTTGATTTTTAATATCTGTAGCTTGGTCGGTATTTATTTTATAAATGCGTACATAATTGTGATATGAATTATCAGAAGATTGCACACTTGCGCGTTCCAAAGTTAAAAATTCATGATTGTTAATTGCTAATAATTCAGAAACGCCATTTTCAGCTTCCTTACCCTTACCAGGTGATTTCGGTATAGCATCTAAACGATATGCATATTCGTTTAATAAGCGTCCTTGTCTATCATATTGTGTGATGCGAGATAATCCCTCTGTTGTAGGTGTAGGGGATTTACCATCTTGTATTAAAGGCGCTTCTGTTGCTGTCCAAATAGAATGCCCATCTGCTGAAAATGTACTTCCTTCTAATGCGAGATTATTACGGAAACCATGTTTTGCATGTTGATCCATTTTTTGTGTGTGGCTTATAGGTATTTCTGTAATAAAGTCGCCCTGTAACGAAGCTAAATGGATAAAAGGATTTAGGCCTAAACTACGATCACCTTCACTTGTATACATGATTTGTTTGTATAAAGGGTCGAAGCGAATAGATTATGGATCAGCAACGATATCTTGTGGATTGTCTTTGTAATGGTTCTTGTTAGTATAGTTTGAACCATTCGGCTGTTTTAGAAAGTGCATAGATTGTAGCTTAATTTTATTAAAATGATTTTGGTTATAGTTTAGTTTTGCTTCGTAGAATCTAGAAGGATTTTGTTCTGAACGATCAGCACTTATTAATAACCAACGATGAGTTGTTGGTTGATAGGTAATTCCAGAAATAGCGCCAACTTTTGTATCATCGAATTGAGTGTTATATGGCACAGTTTGACTACCTATAAATCTAAGGTCGTCTACGGATTGTGTTGCGTGTTCGGATACTTTAGCCTTTGCACTAACTTGACTATTATATGTGTGACTCAAAGTAGTTAATGCTAATAAACTTATTGCGAATGATTTATAAATCATTTTCATATTTACATGCTCCTTAATTTAAAAGTATTAAATTAAGTATAAAGGATAGGTGTGAAATGAAATTAAAATTTCAATGACTATATTGTAAAGTAGTGAGTGTAATGAAGATTTTTGAAATTTAAAATGAGGAGAGGGGGGGCTTTACAGCTACTGTTTAATTGAAAAAAGCCTGAGACATCTATTAATGTCTCAAGCTCTTTTCGTAATTATCTTGTTCAATCAGCCCTATAAATTAAAAACTATTTAGTGAGCTTGATATTGAGATCTAAACTCATCAGTGGCAACTTGAGGTTGGAAATCTTCAGGAAGTTCTTCTGTACGAACCACTAACACATCACATGGAGAATGGCGAACAATTGCTTCAGATACTGAACCAACGATAAATCTTTCGACAGCATTTAACCCTGAAGTACCGCACATAATTAAGTCAGCATCTACATCTGTTGCTAGCTTTTTAGGTATAATAGCTTTTGGTGAACCAAATTCTAAACGTGTTTCAACGTTTTTCACACCAGCATTTGTAGCAACTTCTTTATAACCTTTTAATAAATCGTCTGAGAAATTTTTTGACTTCTCAGTAAATTGAGCATCATACACTTCATATGAAGAATATGTTCTTGAATCAATGACATTCACCACTGTTAATTTTGCATCATTACGTTTTGCCACATCCACTGCTTTGTTAAAGGCCCATTCAGCTTCATGTGATCCATCGACGGCTATTAAAATACTTTTATAAGTTAGCATCGTAATTACCTCCTTATTTTTCTTACTTATATTATACCACCGTTTACAGAATATTAACATAATTTAAATGTTGTAAAAGTACTCTAAACTTTGATTGCGCTTTCATAAAATACGCGTTACTATAAATTTGGAGGTGGATGAAATGATTATAGGTATTCCGAAAGAGATTAAAAACAATGAAAATAGAGTGAGTTTGTCACCAAGTGGTGTACATGCATTGGTAGAACAAGGTCATACTGTCATTGTTGAAAAATCTGCAGGCTTAGGTTCGTATTTTGAAGATGTAGACTATACTGAAGCTGGTGCAAGCATCGTTAATGAACAAGCTGAAGTATGGAACGTAGATATGGTTATGAAAGTGAAAGAACCATTAGAAGAAGAGTTTCAATATTTCAAAGAAGGTCTAATTCTATTTACTTATTTACATCTAGCGAATGAAGAAAAATTAACTCGAGCTTTACTAGAAAATAAAGTAGTTGGTATTGCTTACGAAACGGTCCAATTGCCTGATCGTACATTACCATTATTAACACCAATGAGTGAGGTTGCAGGTCGTATGTCTGCACAAATTGGTGCTGAATTTTTACAAAAATATAAAGGTGGCATGGGCATTTTACTTGGTGGTGTACCTGGCGTATCAAAAGGTCGCGTATCTATCATTGGCGGTGGTCAAGCTGGAACAAATGCTGCTAAAATTGCACTTGGTTTAGGTGCTGATGTTACAATTTTAGATGTTAATCCTAAACGTTTACAAGAATTAGAAGATTTGTTTGATGGACGTGTCCACACAATCATGTCTAACCCTTTAAATATAGAACAATGTGTGAAAGATAGCGATTTAGTTATTGGTGCTGTATTAATTCCAGGCGCTAAGGCACCAAATCTTGTAACTGAAGATATGGTCAAAGAAATGAGAGATGGAGCCGTTATCGTTGATATTGCAATTGACCAAGGTGGTATTTTTGAAACAACGGATCGAATTTCCACACATGATGACCCAACATATAAAAAACATGGCGTCGTACACTATGCTGTTGCGAATATGCCTGGTGCAGTGCCACGCACATCTACAATTGCTCTAAATAATGCAACGTTACCATATGCCCAACAACTAGCAAGTAAAGGCTATTTAAAGGCTTTACAAGATAACCATGCATTGTCATTAGGACTTAATACAATTAATGGCGAGTTGACGAACAAAGGCGTAGCGGAAGCATTGAACCTATCTTATACAGATATCGAAAGTGCACTTAAATAATATAAGTAATGAATTATTAAATAAAAAACTGGCAAGTCTTGGAGTATTTAACTCAAAAAGACTTGCCAGTTTTTTATTTTGCTATGTCAAAATGATAATGTCATTAAGAAAATATGGGAAGTATTTAAACGATTTTAGTACCGTGGACTTCTTGGAACGGAAAGGCTTCAAGAAGTTCAGGAAGATTGTCTTTATTCAGACCGCCGCCAGGCACGATTTCGATGTGACCGCCTGAATTTACTACAAGTTTACCTAATTGATTTAAGTTATCGAACAGATTTGTATCGCTCGGTCCGCCATGTGTTAATAAACGTGTAAACCCTATATCAATTAATTGGTGTAAAGCCTTAATTTGTCCTTCTAGGTAAATTTCATCAAATGCCATATGACATACAACTGGAGTAGGTGAGGACAAATTTTTCAAGGTCTTCATTTGCCATTCGTTTAAAGTTGAGTCCTCAGTTAAACAACCAAAGACAAAATAATCTACATTTAATTGTTTCAATGATTTTATGTCACGTTGCATGATTTCGAAATCATACAAGTTATAAACAAAATGACCACCACGTGGACGAATCATAACAGCAATCTCAACGTGGTTAGCTTTGCATATTTCTGTTGCAATTTCTACCATGCCGAAACTAGGTGTAGTACCACCCACACTTAAATTATCGCAAAGTTCAATTCGATTAGCACCATTGGCAACAGCTTGCTCAACTTGCTGAATTGTTTCTACTACGGCCTCTTTTATCATTTTTCGTAACCAGTTAAACTTTCATTACCATTTTCAGTAACTAAGATGTCATCCTCAATTCTTACACCAGCTACACCTGGTACATAAATACCGGGTTCAACAGTTATAACCATGCCTGCTTTAAATTCATTTGTATTTGTACTTGAAACGTCTTGATATTCATGTTCTTCTAAGCCTAAGCCATGTCCTAGGCGATGAGGAAAGTATTCGCCATAACCCGCTTCAGTAATGATGTTACGTGCAATATCATCTACATCTTTAATCGTTACACCAGGTTTAATAGCTGCTATAGCTTCTTTTTCTGCTTTTAATACAACATCGTAAATTTCTTGTGCTTTAGCATCAGGTGTACCAAATTTAACCGTTCTAGTCATATCACTGCAGTAATTTTCATAAATAACCCCTAAATCAAATAAGACAAACTCGTCTTTTTTCAATTGGCGGTCTCCTGGTGTGCCATGAGGGGAAGCAGCATGGTCTCCAAATAATACCATAGTGTCGAAACTCATTTCATTTACACCATATGCTTTAATTTCATATTCAATATGATTGACAACTTGACGTTCAGTGACACCTTCTTTTAAGAAACTCACACCAATTTCGATACATTTATCGGCAAGTTCACAAGCTTTTTTAATTTTTTCGATTTCTGAGTCACTTTTAATATTACGTAATGTTTTGATTGTTTGATCAATATCCCCAAAGCTTTGTACACCAAAAGCATCAATAAGTTCACGTTGACGTTGTAATGTTAAATGTGCTGATTCAACAAGTAATTTATTGAATTTAATATCGTATTTATCTAAAGCATTTTCTGTGTCTAAATAACCGATAACTTCACCATTAAATGGAGAGGCGCGAACTTCTTCAACTTCTAATTGCGGGCAAAACAATACTTGTTCACCATTTGATTTAATTAGTAATGCAAGTAAACGTTCATGAGGATCACTTAAATAACCAGTGAAATAAAAAATATTTAAAGGTGTTGTTATCCAAGCAGCATCTGCCTGTTGGGATTTTAATTCTTCGGTAATCTGTTCTAATTTCATTTTAATTCATCCTCCTAAATAGTTAATCATATTTAATTTTATGTTACTTGATGAAGGAATTCAAAAGTTAAATATGATAATAAAACAATATCATAGGAAAATTTTTAAATTTAAGAAGAAAAACACTCAGTAAATTAAATTACCGTGTTATAGCGTGAGGGATTTGTGGTATATAAAGACTAAACATATTTACGGGAGGAATTAATTAATGAAACTTTCATTTCATGGTCAATCAACAATTTATTTTGAAGCAAATGGTAAAAAGGTTATTGTAGATCCGTTTATTACAGGCAATGGACAATCTGATTTAGATGCATCTACACTTAAAGTTGATTATATTATATTAACACATGGTCACGGAGATCATTTTGGAGATACAATAGAATTAGCTAATAGAAATCATGCTACTGTGATTGGTTCAGCAGAATTAGGTGATTATCTCACTACTTATCATAATGTGGAAAATGTTAGACCAATGAATATTGGAGGGAAAGCAGAATTTGATTTTGGTAATGTGAAATTTGTACAAGCATTCCATAGTTCAAGTTTAACTGATGAAAATGGTGTCCCAGTATACCTAGGTATGCCAATGGGTCTTATTTTAGAAATTGAAGGTAAGACGATTTATCACACTGGTGACACAGGATTATTCAGCGATATGAAATTAATTGCAGATCGTCATCCAGTGGATGTATGCTTTATTCCGATTGGTGACAATTTCACTATGGGAATCGACGATGCAAGCTATGCAATTAATTCGTTTATTAAACCGAAAATTTCAGTTCCAATACACTACGATACTTTTGAACTTATTGAACAAGATCCAAATAAGTTTAAAGAAGCAGTATCTGTAGGGGAAGTACAAATATTAGAACCGGGTGAAGACGTTTCATTCTAATCCCTTTATAAACTGTGTATTTAAATATATAATAAAACGCCTGAAGCACTTTAAAGTCCTTCAGGCGTTTTTATTATTTTACGATTAATACTGGGATGTGAGCTCTTTTAGCAACTTTATGACTGACACTACCTAAGACAAATTTTTTCTTATCTTCAGCCTTTCGGTTACTGAGGACAACAATTTCATATTTTCCACTATTAGCCTCTTTAACCAATTGTTCTTTCGCATTCCCGCGCACAATAATCTCATCGTATTTAATACCATACTCGTCTAAGCTATTGCGTGTACTTTCTAAACCTTCACTACGTTTTTGTACGAGCTTATCTAAATGAACACCAGATTTGATGGATGCTTGTGCATCTTGCTCGCTAATTGCATTTAATATTGTAACTGTAGTACCTTCACCTGAAAGTTTAGAAACCTCTTCAAGTGCTTTCTCATTTTTAAGTGTTGTATCAACACCAAGTAAAATATTTTTGAACATTGTTCATCCCTCCTTATCTTCATTTTAATAAAATTTTATTCATAAAGCCAATTAAATTTGTCTATTTAACATATTAATTTACTAAAAAGAAAATTTTATATTATTTAATGGAACAAAAACTGTGATTTTAGGAATCGTAAGATAATTTGTTTTGTTACATCGCAATTTTAGTTATAAAAAGTTATAATGTCATAGAAACTGTCAAAAAAAACGAGGTTATTGAAATGACAAAGCATGAACAAATTTTATCATATATAGAATCTCTAGCAGTTGGACAAAAGATATCTGTTAGAAAGATTGCAAAAGATTTAAGTGTATCTGAAGGAACGGCATACAGGGCTATTAAGGATGCCGGGCAAATTGGATTGGTAGCTACAATAGATAGAGTAGGCACAGTACGAATAGAAAAGAAATCACGTGAACAGATTGAACAACTAACTTTTGCAGAAATTGTGAAAATTATAGATGGTCAAGTCTTAGGTGGTAGAAATGGTCTGATAAAAACACTTACAAAATTTGCGATTGGTGCAATGGAAATTGAAGATGTCGTAAAATATGTTAGTCCACATACATTATTAATAGTGGGAAATCGTAAGGATGTCCAACTAGCAGCGCTTAAAAGAGGAAGTGCGGTATTAATTACTGGAGGGTTTAATACATCAGAAGAAATCATTCAATATGCTGATGAGCATGAATTACCAATTCTATCTTCCAATTATGATACATATTTAGTTGCCAATATTATAAACAGGGCGATGTATAACCAAATGATTCGTAAAGAAATTTTGGTTGTAGAAGATATCGTTAAAACCGTGACTGAAGACATGGTTGTATTTGATAATATGAGTCTTAGTGATTATAAAACGAAAGCCCGTGAGACAGGCCATTCAAGATTTCCTGTCATAGATGAAAATTGGAGATTAGTAGGTATTGTAACAAGTAAAGAGATTATTAAAATGGAAAACCAAGACACACTTGCACAATTTATGACAAAATCACCTATCAATGTTCAATTGTCAACGACTGTGGCAAACTGTGCGCATATGATGATTTGGGAAGGCATTGAATTGTTACCGGTGACTACTCCGAGTAAAAAGCTCATAGGGGTAATCACTAGAAAAGATGTGTTAACAGCGATGCAATTGTTAAGTAGACAACCACAAGTTGGTGAAACCATAAATGATCAAATTGCAAAACATATTACAATTTCAAATGATGGGATACATGTACAAATCACGCCATTATTAACTAATCAATATGGAACATTAAGTAAATCAGTATTTGTAGCAATTATTGAAGAAACAGTACGTTATGAAATGAGAAAATTAAAGAAATTAGAAGTTATGATAGAAATCTTAAATATTATGTATATTAAAACAGTGCAAATAGAATCCGAAATACATGTACAATATGATATGTTAGATGTAGGACGCAATTTTTCAAAACTAGAAGTAACAATGACAAGTGACGGCCATCGCGTAGCAAAAGCAATGATTATTTGTCAAATGATAGACTAATAAATATATAATGAAAAAGGAAGATAAAGATGACAACAGAATTTAATGAAATCATGAAAGAAATTAATGACTCAGAAACAATTATTATACATCGACATGTAAGACCAGACCCTGATGCATATGGCTCACAATTAGGGTTAAAGAACTATTTGAAACTCAAATTCCCGGATAAAAAGATATTTGCAGTTGGCGAAACAGAACCGTCATTAGATTTTATTGGTACTTTTGATGAAATCTCGGATGATACTTACAATGAAGCGTTAGTTATCGTTTGTGACACAGCTAATTCACCACGTATTAGTGATGAAAGATTTAATCAAGGACGATTATTGGTTAAAATTGATCATCATCCAGCAGTTGATCAATATGGCGATATTAATTTTGTAAACGATCAAGCTTCTTCAACAAGTGAAATTATTTTTGATTTCATCAGTCATTTTAATGATATTCCCATCATTGATGCATCTGTGGCGAGGGTACTTTATCTTGGCATTGTGGGAGATACAGGAAGATTCCTATTTAATAACACTACATCACATACAATGGGTGTTGCGGGTCAATTATTGACATTTCCTTTTAATCATAATGAAGAACTTAATAAAATGGGTGAAAAGGATCCAAAATTGTTACCATTCCAAGGTTATGTGCTTCAACATTTTGATTTAAATGAAAAAGGTTTCTGTAAAGTTACCATTACTAAAGAAATTTTAGAACAATTTGACATTGCTGCGAACCAAGCTTCATTATTTGTAAATGCAATTGCTGATATACAAGGGTTGAAGATTTGGGTGTTTGCTGTTGATGAGGGCACAGAAATTAGATGTCGCATTCGTTCTAAAGGTATTGTTATCAACGACATTGCAAGTGATTTTGGTGGCGGCGGTCATCCAAATGCTTCAGGTGTATCGGTAAGAGATTGGGCTCAATTTGAAACGCTCGCTGAAGCATTAAATAATAAACTGTAATAAGATGGGAGGTATTTGCAAATGGTTGCGCATTTAAACATTCATACGACATATGATTTATTAAATTCAAGTATTAGAATTAAGGATGTTGTTGCGAAGGCTGCACAAGAAGGCTATACAGCGCTCGCAATTACTGATACGAATGTTTTGTATGGACTTCCGCAATTCTATGACGCATGTATTTCTGCAAATATTCATCCAATCTTTGGTATGACAATTAATCTTACAGATGGTTTGTCAGAGCTTGAAACAATCGTATTGGCGCAAAATAACTTAGGATTAAAAGATTTATTTAAACTATCATCGGCAATTAAAATGAAAGAGAAAGTAGAAACACCGATAGAATGGTTAAAAAAATATGAAAGTCATTTCGTTATTATTTTTAAAAATGTAACTGAATCTCATGAAGCAATTATTTCAAACTTTTCGGAACATGCGCACGTCTTTGTAAATCATAAGAGTAAAGTCACTTTTGACTTACCAATAGTTTGGGCACAAAGCACGCGTTATTTAAATTCCCAAGATTCAGATACGCTTTCTGCCATGGCCGCAATAAAGGAGAATAGTAAATTAGATTTAGTGAGTGAACAAACGGATTACAATGAACATCTATATTCAAATGTTGAATTACAAGGTTTGTCAATCGATGATGCGGTTTGGGAACAAACAAATCAACTCGAAACACTTTGTCAGGCGGAAATGATTTATCATCAATCTTTGTTACCAAAATATAAAACACCAAATCAACAGCAATCGGATGCTTTTTTATGGCAATTACTAGCAGATAATCTTCAGCAATTAAATTTACCACTAAACAAAAAGGAACTTTATCAAACACGTTTAGAGCATGAATATCAAATTATCACTAAAATGGGTTTTGAAGACTACTTTTTAATCGTAAGTGATTTAATTCAGTACGCTAAGAACAATGATGTATTAGTCGGTCCAGGACGTGGATCAGCTGCAGGTTCACTTGTAAGTTATTTATTAAATATAACAACAATCGATCCTATTGAATATAATCTGTTATTTGAACGTTTTTTAAACCCTGAACGTGTAACAATGCCAGATATAGATATTGATTTTGAAGATACACATAGAGATAAAGTCATCCAATATGTTCAAGAGAAATACGGTGAAACCCATGTCGCTGGTATTGTGACTTTTGGTCATTTGCTTGCAAGGGCAGTGGCTAGGGATGTGGGGAGAATTATGGGGTTCGAAGAAATCACACTAAATGAAATTTCTAAATTAATTCCACATAAACTTGGCATAACATTAGACGACGCATATTCACAGGAGCCATTTAAACAGTTTGTTCATCGTAATCATAGGCATGAACGATGGTTTGATATTTGTAAGAAATTAGAAGGGTTACCTAGACATACTTCGACTCATGCAGCAGGTATTATTATTAATGATCATCCATTATATGAATATGCACCATTAACGCTCGGTGATACAGGTCTATTGACTCAATGGACAATGACTGAGTCAGAAAGAATAGGTTTATTAAAAATAGACTTTTTAGGTTTGCGTAATCTCTCAATCATTCATCAAATAGTAAAACAAGTGAAACATGATTTGAATATAGATGTGGATATAGAACAAATTCCATTCGATGACGAAAACGTATTTCACTTGTTGTCACAAGGGGATACAACAGGTATCTTCCAATTAGAATCTGATGGTATTAGAAATGTATTAAAAAAATTACAACCTGAACACTTTGAAGATATAGTCGCTGTCACATCACTTTATAGACCAGGGCCAATGGAAGAAATTCCGACCTATATATCAAGACGACATCATCCAGAGAAGGTGCAATATTTACATCCAGATTTAGAACCTATATTAAAAACGACCTATGGCGTTATTATTTATCAGGAACAAATAATGCAAATTGCGAGTAAATTTGCCAATTTTAGTTATGGTGAAGCGGATATCTTAAGACGTGCAATGAGTAAAAAGAACAGAGCGGTATTAGAAAGTGAAAGGCAACATTTCGTGAATGGCGCTTTGAAAAATGGGTATGACGAGAATTTAAGTAAACAGATTTTTGATTTGATTTTAAAATTTGCGGATTATGGTTTTGCTCGTGCGCATGCCGTGAGTTATTCAAAAATTGCATACATTATGAGTTATTTAAAGGTACATTATGCTAATTATTTTTATGCCAATATTTTAAGTAATGCTATTGGAAGCGAAAAGAAAACAGCGCAAATGATTGATGAGGCTAAACATCAAAAAATTAATATATTACCACCTAATATTAATTACAGTCATTGGTTCTACAAGGCCACAAAAAAAGGTATCTACCTATCTATTGGTGCAATTAAAGGTGTAGGTTATCAAAGTGTTAAATTAATTGTAGAAGAAAGAAAAGCAAATGGTTTCTATAAAGACTTTTTTGATTTCACGCGACGGATACCTAAACGAATTAAAACTAGAAAATTACTTGAATCTCTTATCTTAGTGGGGGCATTTGATACTTTTGGCAAGAATAGAGCGACGCTGTTAAATGCTATAGATCAAGTGCTGGATGATATCTCTGATATTGAACAAGATGGTTTTATTTTTGATGTACTCACACCTAAAGCTTCTTATGAAGAAAAAGAAGAGCTACCAGATCATGTGTTAAGTGAATATGAGAAAGAATATTTAGGGTTTTATGTATCTACACATCCAGTAGAAAAAGCATTTGAACAAAAGCAATATTTGGGTATTTATAAGCTTGCTAACGCACAAGATAATAAACCCATTTTTGTTCAAGTAGATCAATTTAAGCGTATTAGAACGAAAAATGGGCAAAATATGGCATTTGTAACTTTAAATGATGGTATCAATAATTTGGATGGTGTCGTATTCCCGGATACCTTTAAAAAATATGAAATCGATTTAAATACTTCTAAAATGTTAGTCGTAAGAGGTAAGTTTGAGAATAGAAATAATAAACAACAACTGATATTAAATCAAGTGGATACCATGGATCATTTTGAGCAAACTAAATTTGACGAAGCGCAACAAGTTGTTGTTCGAAAATGGGATAGTGAATCTAAATTGGATCAATTATTAACCAACGATAAAGGGCAAAATCAAATTCCGGTTAACTATTTTGATGAAAGCCAAAACAATATAGAAACAATTGGTTTCATAACACGAGATAATGAAATATTAAGTAAATTAATCCAACGTTTATCACCCCGAGATATTAGAATTATTTAACTTTAACCGCACTATAAACTATGGTATAGTTAACTGATGGTAAAGCATAAACTTGCCATCAGTTTTAATTTTTATAAAAATTAAGAGTGAAAAAATATATAATAGTTTATATATCTATATGTTTTTATTACAAACATTAACGTGCGAATGAAAATAACAATTTGTTAACGATATCATTTGTAATTTGGGTTAGATTGTAATAAAAATGTATATGAATGTTATTTTAAACTAATTGGATGTAAGGGGTAGATTACATGACATTAAGAGACGAAGCATTAGAAATGCATAGAAAAAATCAAGGGAAATTAGAGGTTTCACCTAAAGTAAAGGTGACTAATAAAGAAGAATTGAGCTTGGCATACTCGCCAGGTGTAGCTGAACCTTGTAAAGAAATACATGAGGACCCTCGTAAAGTATTTGAATATACAATGAAAAGCAATACCGTCGCTGTTGTTACTGATGGTACTGCGGTATTAGGACTTGGAAACATAGGGGCTGAGGCAAGTATACCGGTTATGGAAGGTAAAGCAGTGTTGTTTAAAAGTTTTTCCGGTATAGATGGTGTGCCAATTGCACTGAATACGACGGATACCGAAGAAATCATTAATACTGTAAAATTACTTGAACCCAATTATGGTGGTATTAATCTTGAAGATATTTCAGCACCTCGTTGCTTTGAAATTGAAGAAAGATTAAAAAAGGAAACTAAAATTCCTGTGTTTCATGATGATCAACATGGTACTGCCATTGTAACAGTTGCAGGTATGATCAATGCATTGAGAATCGTAGATAAAGACTTATCGGACATTAAAGTCGTATTGAATGGCGCTGGTGCCGCTGGTATTGCGATTATTAAATTACTTTATTCTTATGGTGTAAGAAATATGATTATGTGTGATTCAAAAGGCGCAATTTATGAGGGACGTTCGTTTGGTATGAATGACACGAAAGCTTATGTAGCTAAATGGACGAATAGAGACAAAATAGATGGCAGTTTGAATGATGTGATTGAAGATGCCGATGTATTTATTGGGGTTTCTGTGGCAGATTTATTGTCTAAAGAAATGGTTGAATCAATGGCTGACGATCCAATTATTTTTGCAATGGCTAATCCAAATCCTGAAATAAAACCGGATGTAGCGAAAGCTGCAGGTGCTAAAGTCATCGGTACAGGACGTTCAGATTTTCCAAACCAAATTAATAATGTCTTAGCATTCCCAGGCATATTTAGAGGGGCATTAGACGTTGAAGCAACACATATCAATGAAGAAATGAAGCAAGTAGCTGTTGAGGCTATTGCTGATTTAATCAAACCTGAAGAGTTAAATCCGGACTATTGTATTCCAGATCCGTTTGATAAACGTGTTGCACCATCTGTTGCTCGAGAAGTAGCTAAAGCAGCGATGGAATCTGGTGTGGCAAGAGTAGATGTAGATCCAGAAGAGATATATAATAAAACAATGAAATTAACAGACTTAGATAAATAATATTCATTAACGCTGATTACAAAACCGAATTGGTAGTGAGTAACTAAGCGATGGTTAAGTGGAGGTTTACCAATGTTTAAAGATTTTTTCAATAGAAGCAGTAAAAAGAAAAAGTATGTAACAGTATCTGATTCAAAACAAAGTGATGTACCAGCAGGTATTATGACTAAATGTCCTAAGTGTAAAAAAATTATGTATACAAAAGAACTAGCAGAAAATTTGAATGTTTGCTTTAATTGTGATCATCATATTGCGTTAACTGCACACAATCGTATAGAAGCTATATCAGATGAAGGGACATTTACGGAATTTGATAAAGGAATGACCTCTGCTAATCCATTGGACTTCCCAAGCTATGAAGAAAAAATTCAAAAAGACCAACAAAAAACTGGTTTGAATGAAGCTGTAGTGACTGGCACAGCACAATTAGATGGTATGACATTTGGTGTGGCAGTTATGGATGCGCGATTTAGAATGGGAAGCATGGGCTCTGTATTAGGTGAAAAAATTTGTAGAATCATTGAACACTGTACTGAAAATAGATTGCCATTCATATTGTTTTCAGCAAGTGGTGGTGCAAGAATGCAGGAAGGTATTATCTCTTTAATGCAAATGGGTAAAACAAGTGTGTCTTTAAAAAGACATGCAGATGCTGGATTATTATATATCTCGTATATAACAAATCCTACAACTGGAGGCGTTTCTGCTAGTTTTGCTTCGGTTGGTGATATCAACATAAGTGAACCAAAAGCATTAATTGGTTTTGCAGGTAGACGTGTCATTGAACAAACTATAAATGAAAAATTACCAGATGATTTCCAAACTGCAGAGTTTTTATTAGAACACGGACAATTAGATAAAGTCGTACATAGAAAAGAAATGAAAGCGACATTATCTAATATTCTAAAAATGCACCAAGAGGTGAAAACAAATGCTTGATTTTGAAAAGCCGCTTTTTGAAATAAAAAATAAAATTGAATCTTTGAAAGAATCTCAAGAAAAAAATGATGTAGATTTACAAGAAGAAATTGACATGTTGGAAGCTTCATTAGCAAGAGAAACCGAAAAAGTATATACAAATCTGAAACCATGGGATCGTGTGCAATTAGCGCGTTTACAAGAAAGACCAACATCTTTAGACTATATCCCGCATATATTTGATTCATTCATCGAATTACATGGGGATAGAAATTATAGAGATGATCCAGCTATGATTGGCGGTATCGGCTATCTTAATGGACAAGCCGTTACAGTAGTGGGTCAACAACGTGGTAAAGATACAAAAGATAATATATATCGCAATTTTGGAATGGCGCATCCAGAAGGTTATAGAAAAGCACTTAGATTAATGAAACAAGCTGAAAAATTCAATAGACCGATTTTTTCATTTATTGATACAAAAGGTGCATATCCGGGTAAAGCGGCAGAAGAACGAGGTCAAAGTGAATCAATAGCCAGAAACTTAGTTGAAATGGCTTCGCTAACTGTACCAGTCATCTCTATTGTTATTGGCGAAGGAGGAAGTGGTGGTGCACTTGGTTTAGGCATTACCAATCGCATCCTAATGTTAGAAAACAGTACATATTCTGTTATTTCTCCAGAAGGTGCATCCGCTTTACTTTGGAAAGATAGTAATCTAGCTAAAATCGCGGCAGAAACAATGAAGATTACTGCCGAAGATTTATATGAATTAAATATAGCGGATGAAGTTATCAAAGAACCTTTAGGTGGCGCACATCATGATGTCGAAACACAAGCACAAAGTATCAAACGCACATTTGAATCGCATTTATCAGAATTGAACCAATTAACGCAAGAAGAATTAGTTGAAGATAGATATCAAAAATTTAGAACAATAGGTTCGTATACAGAATAAAGTGTCTGATGTTTTTGATATTCGTGTTAAATATGTTGAAAGCTAAGATAATAATTTCTATTGTCTTAGCTTTTTTGTTATTTTTACAAAATGAGGCAATTGCTATAGATTTATGATTTGTTTACGATAATTCGAATTAAGGTAAATAGTACATAAGTATTCAAGTAATTTTAGGAACTTATAAGGAAACGCTTACTATATGTACAATTATCGAATACTTATATTTAAAACGTTTACATTTGTCACGAAGCCCTATTTTAATGGAAACAGCTTAGATTTTATGGTATTTTTAGAGTACGAAATACATGTTAGAAAGGTATGTCGTCATGAAAAAAATTGCAGTGTTGACAAGTGGTGGAGATTCTCCAGGCATGAATGCAGCGGTAAGAGCTGTGGTTAGAAAAGCGATTTACAATAATATTGAAGTCTATGGTGTTTATCAAGGCTATCAAGGATTATTAAACGATGATATCGAGAAACTTGAACTCGGTTCAGTAGGTGACACAATTCAACGAGGTGGAACATTTTTATATTCTGCAAGATGTCCAGAATTTAAAGAAGTAGAAGTCCGTAAAAAAGGTATAGAAAATCTACGTAAGAGAGGCATTGAGGGGCTTGTAGTTATTGGTGGAGATGGTAGCTACAGAGGTGCACAGCGTATAAGTGAAGAATGTCCTGAAATACAGACGATTGGAATACCAGGTACGATTGATAATGATATCAATGGTTCGGACTTTACAATTGGATTTGATACGGCATTAAATACTATAATTGAATGTGTAGATAAAATTCGTGATACAGCATCTAGTCATGCAAGAACTTTCATCATTGAAGTTATGGGACGCGATTGTGGTGATTTAGCGCTTTGGGCTGGTTTGTCCGTTGGTGCTGAAACTATTATTGTTCCAGAGGTTGAGACAGACATCAAAGATATAGCAGAAAAGATTGATAATGGAATCAAACGTGGCAAAAAACACTCAATCGTGATGGTCGCAGAAGGTTGCATGTCAGGTGAAGTATGTGCAGAAGAATTGACTAAATATATCAATGTTGATGCACGTGTGTCAGTGCTAGGCCACATTCAACGTGGTGGTAGCCCAAGTGGTGCAGATAGAGTGCTTGCATCACGATTAGGCGGACATGCAGTTGATTTACTGTTAGATGGAAAATCTGCTATTGGTGTTGGAATTCGTAATAATGAATTAACTGATACACCTTTTGACGAGATATTTAGATCACATGAACATGAGTTTGATTTTGAAACTTATGCGCTAACGAATGAATTATCTATTTAAAATACTGGGAGGAAATAATAATGAGAAAAACTAAAATTGTTTGTACTATTGGACCTGCGTCCGAATCTGAAGAAATGCTTGAAAAACTAATTAAGGCTGGAATGAATGTCGCGCGCTTAAACTTCTCGCATGGTGACCATGCTGAACATAAAGCTAGAATTGACACAATTCGTAAAGTTTCTAAAAGATTAGGCAAAACAGTTGCAATCTTACTTGATACAAAAGGACCAGAAATACGTACACACAACATGAAAGATGGGCTTATTGAACTTGAAAAAGGTTCTGAAGTTACCGTAAGCATGACTGAAGTTGAAGGTACTCCTGAAAAATTCTCAGTAACGTATGAAAACTTAATCAATGATGTTGAAGAAGGTTCATATATTTTATTAGATGATGGTTTAATTGAATTACAAGTTAAATCAATCGATAAAGCAAACGGTGAAGTATTATGTGATGTACTTAATACTGGAGAATTAAAAAACAAAAAAGGCGTAAACTTACCTGGTGTCAAAGTAAGCTTACCTGGTATTACAGATAAAGATGCTGACGACATTAACTTTGGAATTAGTGAAGGCGTTGATTTCATTGCAGCGAGCTTTGTACGTCGTCCAAGTGATGTATTAGATATTCGTAAATTATTAGAAGCGAAGCAAAATAAAAATATCAGCATTATACCTAAGATTGAAAATCAAGAGGGTATTGATAATATTAAAGAAATATTAGAAGTTTCTGATGGTTTAATGGTTGCTCGTGGTGATATGGGTGTTGAAATTCCACCTGAATCAGTACCAATGGTGCAAAAAGATTTAATTAGACAATGTAATAAATTAGGTAAACCAGTTATAACTGCTACACAAATGTTAGACTCTATGCAACGTAATCCACGTGCGACACGTGCAGAAGCAAGTGACGTAGCGAACGCAATTTATGATGGTACAGATGCGGTTATGCTTTCTGGTGAAACAGCTGCAGGTCAATACCCTGAAGAAGCAGTTAAAACAATGCGTAATATAGCTGTATCAGCAGAAGCAGCACAAGATTATAAAAAATTATTATCTGACCGTACAAAATTAGTTGAAACTTCATTAGTCAATGCTATTGGTGTTTCAGTTGCTCATACTGCTTTAAACTTAAATGTCAAAGCAATCGTAGCTGCTACTGAAAGTGGTTCAACTGCCCGTACAATTTCTAAATATCGTCCACAATCTGACATTATTGCAGTTACACCTAATGTAGAAACTGCGCGTCAATGTGCTTTAGTATGGGGTATTTTCCCAGTCGTTAAAGAAGGACGTAAAACAACTGATGCATTATTAAATAATGCAGTAGCAACAGCCGTTGAAACTGAAAGAGTTCAAAATGGTGACCTAATTATTATTACTGCTGGTGTACCAACTGGTGAAAAAGGTACAACGAATATGATGAAATTACATTTAGTTGGTGATGAACTAGCTAAAGGACAAGGTATCGGTAGAAGTTCTGTAGTAGGTAAAACACTAGTAGTTAAAGATGCTAGTGAACTAGAAGGCAAAGACTTATCAGAATCTATAATTGTAACAAGTTCTGTAGATGAGACGCTTGTACCATATATTGAAAATGCAATCGGACTCATTACTGAAGAAAATGGCATTACATCTCCAAGTGCAATTATAGGATTAGAAAAAGGTATTCCTACCGTAGTAGGCGTTGAGAACGCTACATCTGAAATTCAAAGTGATGTACTCATTACAGTAGATGCAAACCAAGGAAAAATCTTTGAAGGTTATGCAAACGTACTTTAAAAATATAATTTAATTCATAATATAATATGTAGAAAGCCTCGACGTCATGTCGAGGCTTTCTTTTTGATAACAAACTACTATGAATATAGTTTGAATCTATTACTCATTTAAACATCAACGACAGATCAATATGTGCAATAAAAATAAAGAGTCTGAGACATTTATTTTTGTCCCAGACTCTTATTCATTTAGTCATTCTAACCTAAGACAGGTTACGAATGCTATATTAGAAAATTGGATTTCTGTCCAACTCTCTTAAAATATTTTTAATAAAGTTTAAATTTGCTCAGTCATAATCGGTTTTTATTGTTGTGATTTTGATACTTGTTTATAGCGCATATACATTAAACCTAAAATAATAAACCAAATCGGTGTAAGAAATACTGCAATTCTTGTATCCGTATTTACGAATAGTAAGCTAAACACTAATATAAAGAATACTAATATAGCATATCCCATGTATTTACCACCTGGTAATTTAAATGACGCATTTTTGTGTAATTCTGGATTTTTACGGTGATAGTTTATATAAGCCACTGTAATTAACGCCCAAACTACAATGAATAGTACCGTAGAAACAGTGGTAATATATGTGAATACAAGTGTTGCGTTCGGTATAATATAGTTCAATAAAGCAGCAATCATTAGTAATCCACATGAAACGAATATCGCTATATGTGGCACACCGTTTTTATTTGTTTTATTGAAAAACGGTGGCGCTTGTTTTTGTGACGATAATCCAAAGAGCATTCGGCTGTTTGAAAAAATACCACTATTACAAGATGATGCGGCTGCTGTTAATACTACAAAGTTTATAATACCGGCTGCGAATGGTATGCCAATTAGTGCGAAGAGCCTTACAAAAGGACTTTCGTCTGAATTGATTTGATTCCATGGAATAATTGACATGATGACTGCTAAAGCACCAACATAAAATATTAATATACGTGTCGGTACACTGTTAACTGCTTTTGGTAATGTTTTAGTGGGATCTTTAGTTTCGCCCGCGGTTACACCAATAAGTTCAATTCCTACAAATGAGAATAGTGCCATTTGGAATGACATAACAAAACCACTGATACCTTTAGGGAAAATACCATTATTGTACAAGTTAGTTAAAGATGCTTGTCCAAACTGAGTATTGTAAGCCATGATAATCATAATAGCGCCCACTACGATTAAAGCAATGATTGTAACAATTTTTATTATAGAAAACCAAAATTCTAATTCTCCAAATAATTTAGCACTTAATAGATTAAGTGACATTAAGACAAGTACGCAAAATAGGGCACTCATCCAGTTTGGTATGTTTGGAAACCAAAAGCTAACATACTTTGCAACTGCGGTTACTTCGGCCATACCAGTAATGATCCAACATAACCAGTATGTCCAGCCAGTAACAAAGCCAGCAAATGGACCTATGTAATGGTTGGTAACATCTGCAAAGGATTTAAAATTAGTATTAGTAATTAATATTTCTCCCAAGCCACGCATAAACATAAATAACATAAAACCAATTATGATATACGTAAGTAAAATAGACGGGCCAGTTAATGCAATTGTTTGACCAGCACCTAAGAATAATCCAGTTCCGATTGCACCCCCGATTGCAATGAGCTGAATGTGACGATTACTTAGTTCTCTTTGTAACTGTTGTTTTGCCATATATAAGACTCCTTTATTTAGTTATTTATTATTATGCTATGCAATATAAAATAAAACAACTATTTTCTGAAACGATATCATACAGAACACAGTATAATAGTACATTAATAATTTGTTATTAATCATGATAACCAATTGAAAAGGTATAAAAATTGAAGTGTACGTGCTTACATATTAAAATATATCTATAACAACGTATATAGATAGATGCGTGTTTATGGGCATATAGACAAAAACATATTTCTTATTGAATTGGTAAGGAAATTAAAACCTAAATATTCACAAAAGTTCTAAAATTGGATATAATGGTTTATGAAAGCCATTTCATAACGAAATAGAAAAGGGGAATTATATATGGCAGAGTTACAAAAAGGTTTAGAAGGGGTAATTGCAGCTGAAACGAAAGTGAGTTCCATCATCGACAGCCAATTAACTTATGCTGGGTATGATATTGATGACTTAGCACAAAATGCTGAATTTGAAGAAGTTATCTATTTACTTTGGCATTATCGATTACCTAATGAAGAAGAATTGAAAGAACTTAAAGAAAAGCTCTTTGAATATATGACATTAAATCCTAGAGTGTATAGTCATTTTAAAGAATACGCTACAGGTAACGTACATCCAATGACAGCATTAAGAACGTCTGTTTCATATATCGCTCATTTTGATGAACATGCTGAAGACGAAGATGAAAGCAGAACAATGGAAAGAGCTATTCGTATTCAAGCTAAAATAGCTTCGCTTGTTACATCATATGCGCGTGTTAGAGAAGGCAAAGAAGCTGTAAAACCAAATAAAGATTTAAACTATGCAGGTAACTTTTTATATATGTTAAGAGGAGAATTACCTAGTGATATCGAAATTGAAGCTTTTAATAAAGCACTTGTATTACACGCGGATCACGAACTAAACGCATCTACGTTTACAGCAAGATGTGCTGTTTCATCTTTATCTGATATGTATTCAGGTATTGTTGCAGCAGTTGGCTCATTAAAAGGTCCATTACATGGTGGGGCAAATGAACGTGTAATGAGCATGTTATCTGAAGTGAAATCCATTGATGAAGTTGATGATTACATTGATAACAAAATAAAAAATAAAGAAAAAATTATGGGCTTTGGACACCGTGTATATAAAGATGGCGATCCAAGAGCAAAATACTTAAAAGAAATGAGTAGAAAAATCACTGCTGAAACTGGGCAAAGTCAATTGTTTGATATCTCAGTTAAAATCGCAGATAAAATGAAAGCCGAAAAAGGTTTAATTGCAAATGTCGACTTCTTTAGTGCGACTGTTTATCACAGTATGAACATTAAACATGATTTATTTACACCAATTTTTGCAGTAAGCAGAACTTCAGGTTGGATTGCACATATCTTAGAGCAATATAGAGATAATAGAATTATGCGTCCAAGAGCACAATATATTGGTGAAACAAACAGAACATACGAACCGATTGAAGAAAGATAAGTCAGATAGAGGCATCACTACTCATAAATAAGTGAGTTGCTTTATATAAATAAGTATTATTTTAGTTAGCGCAATTAAAATATAATTCAAATACACGGAGGTTTTTATACATGGCAGGCGAAAAAGTAGCAAAAACAAATGAAGGTTTAACAGTACCAAATAATCCAATCATTCCATTTATTATTGGTGATGGTATTGGACCAGATATTTGGAAAGCAGCAAGCAGAGTAATCGATGCTGCAGTAGAGCAAGCTTATAATGGTGAAAAGAAAATTGAATGGAAAGAAGTATTGGCAGGCCAAAAAGCCTATGATGAAACAGGTGAATGGTTACCACAAGCAACGCTTGATACAATTGAAGAATATTTAATTGCTATCAAAGGGCCTTTAACTACACCAATTGGTGGCGGTATTCGTTCACTTAACGTTGCGTTACGACAAGAATTAGATTTATTCACATGCTTACGTCCAGTACGTTGGTTCCAAGGTGTTCCATCACCAGTTAAACGTCCAGAAGATACAGACATGGTTATCTTCCGTGAAAACACTGAAGACATTTATGCTGGTATTGAATTTAAAGAAGGCACACCAGAAGTTAAAAAACTAATCGACTTTTTACAAGATGAAATGGGCGCTAAAAATATTAGATTCCCTGAAACATCAGGTATTGGTGTTAAACCAGTATCAAAAGAAGGTACAGAGCGTTTAGTTCGTGCAGCGATTCAATACGCGGTAGACAATAACCGTAAATCATTAACATTAGTCCACAAAGGTAATATCATGAAATTTACTGAGGGCGCATTTAAACAATGGGGTTATGATGTAGCGCATAACGAATTTGGTGACAAAGTATTTACATGGCAACAATATGATGAAATCGTTGAAAAAGAAGGTAAAGACAAAGCGAATGCGGCTCAAGAACAAGCTGAAAAAGATGGTAAAATTATAGTGAAGGATTCAATTGCTGATATCTTCCTACAACAAATCTTAACACGTCCGTCAGATCACGATGTTGTTGCTACTATGAATTTAAATGGTGACTATGTATCAGATGCATTAGCAGCACAAGTTGGTGGTATCGGTATAGCTCCAGGAGCAAATATAAATTATGAAACTGGACATGCTATTTTTGAAGCAACACATGGTACTGCGCCTAAATATGCTGACTTAAATAAAGTGAATCCATCATCAGAAATTTTAAGTGCCGTATTAATGTTAGAACATTTAGGATGGCAAGAAGCTGCAGATAAAATTACTGCATCTATCGAAAAAACAATCGCGTCTAAAGTAGTTACTTATGACTTTGCTCGTTTAATGGATGGTGCGAAGGAAGTTTCTACATCTGACTTTGCTGATGAATTAATTAAAAATCTATAATTCAGTTAAAATTAAATCTGTCAGCATACATTTAGCATATATTAAAAAAGACGAAATTCTCACTTATGGAATTTCGTCTTTTTATATCAATTGGCTACTAAAACTGTTTGATAACTAAGGGAGTCTATGTGAGATAGGGTTGGAATAAAATACACAGAGTAAATGAAAACGCTTATTTAGGTGTTCATATTATGTATATAGTGTTAAGATTCTATTAACGCAATATATTGTTTTCAATAATGACTTCAGTTATAAATAGCGCAATACATTGTTTAAAGCAAAATTACAAAAGTTTCAAAAAATATTTACATAGATTGTTATTACTTGCTTTGTAAAGTTTATGTTAAAAAATTTTAAACTATGTTATTTTTATTAAAAATTAAGTTATAATTAATTTGTAAACAAAAATATGGAGGTATACTATGTCACAAAAAGTACTAGTAGTAGATGATGAGCAATCAATTGTAACCTTATTAAAATATAATTTAGAACAAGCTGGATACATAGTAGAAGTAGCCTATGATGGTGAAGAGGCATTAGAAAAAGTAAATGCTACAAACCCAGAATTGATTGTCTTGGATGTAATGCTTCCTAAAAAAGATGGAATTGAAGTTTGTAAATCAATACGTTCTGATAAAAATCTTGTACCTATACTTATGCTAACTGCCAAAGATGATGAGTTTGATCGTGTTCTAGGTCTAGAGTTAGGCGCAGATGATTATATGACTAAACCATTTTCACCAAGAGAAGTTGTTGCCAGAGTAAAGGCAATATTAAGAAGGTCTGCAATCGTAAATGAGGCGGTACCAGTTGAAAATGATGAAGATGACATACTCATTGGTTCGATAAGAATTCGACCTGAATATTTTGAAGTATATAGAGAAGATGAATTGCTTGAATTAACACCAAAAGAATTTGAATTATTATTGTATTTAATTGAGCGTCAAGGCAGAGTTATCACACGTGAGCATATGTTGAACTCTGTTTGGAATTATGAATTCGCTGGTGATTCTAGAATTGTGGATGTACATATAAGTCATTTAAGAGATAAATTAGAAGAAAATCCAAAACAACCCAAACTAATTAAGACAGTTCGTGGGTTAGGCTATAAATTGGAGAGACCTAAAGTCTAATGTTAAAGTTTCATCAACGACTTTTATTTTTATTATGTATCATCGTTATTATAAGTTTTTTAGCTTTAGGTGCAATTATTACACATGCAATATATAATACAGTTTCTTCAGCTCAAGAAGGTGATTTGGAACATCAAGCTGATCATCTAGTCAAACTATATAAGAATGACAAAGAAAATGAGATGACTGATATTGCTAAAAGTGAAAAGCTTACAGTTAAAATAGAGGAAAGTAACGATGTCTTGTTTTCCACAAATCAAGGAACACAAATAAATGAGGATATAAAAAATGAAGCAAATCCTTCTCGATTAATCTATGATAAAGAAAATGATGATCGCAGATATACATTTAAAACCACTATTGATGATAAAGATGTATACCTTAGTGGAATAAATAATGAGATATTAGAATTACAGATTCAAATGTGGAAATATATTGCACTGATTGGTTTATTTGTGATTATCATCATATTTTTAGTTGTTAGAAGTATTAACCGGACTTATATTAGACCAATTAATGAAGTGACTTATGCAACGAACCTGTTAGCAGAAGGATATTACCATGTGAGAGTACCTGAAAGTAATGTCAAAGAAACCAGAGAGTTATTTGTAACGACGAATGAACTTGCTCGCAGGTTGCAAAGATTGAATCACAAACAAAAACTTCAATCTAATCGATTAAAAACTACGGTAGAAAATATACCAAGTTCCATATTGATGATTGATAAATATGGTGAAATCGTTGTAGCTAATAAATCATTTTATAATGTTTTTACACCTGAAAAAGCTGTAGAGCATAAAAGTTATGTTGACTTTGTAGATTTGACACTACAAAAACTTATTACCGAAGCATTTAAAGTAGAAAAGCCAATATATGATCAAATTGAATTAACAATTGATCAAGTTCATCAAAAATATTTTGACACATCTTGTGTACCGATTCTTTCTAAAACAAAGAAAAATTTATATGGTATGGTGATTGTGTTACACGATATTACGAATCTTAAAAAACTAGAAAATTTGAGAAGAGAATTTGTTGCTAATGTGTCACATGAATTAAAAACACCAATTACGTCTATCAAAGGTTTTGCAGAAACATTATTAGATGGTGCAAAAAACGATGAACAGACGTTAAATGAATTTTTAAAAATTATTTCTAAAGAATCAGATCGCATAGAAACATTAGTGTTTGATTTATTAGATCTCTCACATGTTGAGCAACAAACAGAAATTGTAACAGAATACGTGAGTCTTTCGGAAATCGCAGAAAGCACAATCAAGAATATGCAAAATATTGCAGAAGAAAAGCAAATCACAATTGTTAATGAAATTAAACCTGACATAGTCATTGATGCAAATAAAGATAAAGTATCACAAGTGGCCTTGAATTTGTTGTCTAACGCCGTGAGTTACTCTAAAGCATCAAGTGAAGTGATTGTACGTGTATATAAAGATGCAAACAAACGTATCATGGAAGTCCAAGATTTTGGTATTGGTATTAGTGCTGAGGATCAGCAGCATATTTTTGAAAGGTTTTATCGCGTAGATAAAGCGAGAAGTAGAGATTCAGGCGGTACTGGTTTAGGACTTTCAATAACCAAACACATTATGGAAGCACATAATGGACGTATTAATGTCTTTAGTCGCCCTAATGAAGGCTCTACTTTTAGAGTCACATTTTTCGAATAACGTTGTGACACATGTTATAATTTTAAAATCAAAGTAGCTTATATGTATATAACGGTCAGATAACCTAAATGGTATTTGACCGGCTTTTTTATTTCGTTAATATTTATTTGAATATCGCAAATATGACGTATCAATACAGTTACGGGAGTTTTTTATGCTAAAATAAATATAAATATGTGTTGGAGGTTAAAACATTGAATAAATTAATCTTAATTGATGGTAACAGTCTGAGCTTTAGAGCTTTTTATGCTTTACCACTTTTACAAAATAAGGCAGGTATACATACCAATGCTGTTTATGGCTTTGCGATGTTACTTGAGAAAATAATTAAAGAAGAACAGCCTACACATTTTCTTGTTGCATTTGATGCAGGAAAAACAACATTTAGACATGAACAATATAGTGAATATAAAGGTGGACGTCAAAAAACACCACCGGAACTAAGTGAACAATTTCCATATGTCAGACAATTGTTAGATGCGTATCAAATTAAACGATACGAATTAGACAATTATGAAGCTGACGATATTATAGGAACATTAAGTAAACAGGCAAATGCAGAAAAATTTGAAACAATAATTGTTACAGGTGATCGAGATTTGACGCAGTTAGCTACAGATGATGTAACAATCTATTACACAAAAAAAGGCGTAACAGATGTTGATCATTATACGCCTGAATTTATTGCTGAAAAATATGATGGCTTAGTCCCAAATCAAATCATTGATATGAAAGGATTGATGGGCGATGCATCAGATAATATTCCTGGCGTGGCTGGGGTTGGTGAAAAAACAGCAATCAAGTTATTGAAGCAATTTTCTACTGTTGAAAATGTTTATAATCATATTGAAGAAGTGTCTGGTAAAAAATTAAAAGAAAAACTAGAAAATAGTAAATCTGATGCTTTAATGAGTAAAGAACTTGCTACAATCAACTGCGATAGCCCTATAGAAGTCACTTTAGCAGATACGAAGTTACCTGAAAGTCCTGATTCAACAGCAAAAATTGATATCTTTAAAAAACTTGAATTTAAGCAGCTTTTAGATCAAGTCGATGTAGAGGGCACGCATACTTCTGCTGAAGAATTAGAACTTGAAATTACATCGGATTTTAGTAATGTAGATTTTAATGAATTATCAGAAGCCACTATTCATTTTGAATTAGATGGATCGAATTATTTGAAAGATGATATTTTGAAATTTGCTTTATATGATGGATCAAATCATGTTGTCATTGATGCGGATAAGGTTCATGACTATCCGGAATTGATAGCTTGGTTAGAAAATGATAAGACAGAAAAAATCGTCTATGATGCTAAAAAATCATATATTGTTGCACATCGCTTAGACATAGCTATTAAACATATCGTTTTTGATGTTATGCTCGCGAGTTATATTATCGATCCATCTCGCACAATTGATGATGTGAATTCTGTGGTTTCGTATTTTGATCAACATTATGTGAAAGAAAGTATAGAAGTTTTTGGTAAAGGTAAAAAAAGACATGTACCTGAGGATGATATTTTAGATCATCACGTTGGAACGATTATCGAAGCAATTAACAAAACTAAACCAAAAATGGAAGCGCAGTTAGAAGAATATAATCAAACTAACTTATTAGATGATTTAGAATTACCGTTAGCACGTATTTTAAGTGAAATGGAAGAAACTGGCATTTACACAGTAGCAACCGATTTGCAAGAAATGGAAAAAGAAATTCAAGCGAAACTTGATGTACTAATTAATAATATTTATAACGCGGCTGGCGAATCATTTAATATTAACTCACCAAAACAATTAGGCGTGGTACTATTTGAAACATTAGAATTACCTGTTATTAAAAAAACTAAAACAGGTTATTCTACGGCCGTAGATGTACTGGAGCAACTACAAGGACAACATCCTATTATCGACTATATTTTAGAGTACAGAACATTATCAAAACTACAATCTACTTATGTAGAAGGACTGCAAAAAGTGATTAGTGAAGATAATCGCATTCATACGCGTTTTAATCAAACACTTGCACAAACGGGTAGATTGTCATCTGTAGATCCTAACTTGCAAAATATTCCAATTCGCTTAGAAGAAGGTCGAAGAATTAGAAAGGCATTTAAATCTAGTGACGATAACAATGTCATCTTCTCAGCTGACTATTCGCAAATTGAATTACGTGTACTTGCACATATTACTCAAGATGAGAGCATGAAACAAGCATTCATCAATGATGAAGATATTCATACAGCAACTGCTATGAAAGTATTTAATGTACAGCCAGATGAAGTTGATAGTCTAATGCGTAGACAAGCGAAAGCAGTAAATTTCGGTATCGTATATGGCATAAGCGACTATGGGTTAAGTCAAAGTTTAGGTATTACACGTAAACAAGCAAAGCAGTTTATTGATGATTATCTCGATAGTTTCCCTGGTGTGAAACAATATATGGAAGATATTGTTAAAGATTGTAAAGCGCAAGGTTATGTTGAGACACTATTACATCGCCGTCGTTATATTCCGGACATCACTAGTAGAAACTTTAATTTACGTGGTTTTGCGGAAAGAACGGCTATGAATACACCGATACAAGGCAGTGCCGCAGATATTATCAAATTGGCAATGGTTAATTTTGTAAATGAAGTTAAACATACTGATTTTCATGCGCAATTATTATTACAAGTACACGATGAATTAATTTTTGAATTACCTAAAGATGAAGTAGAGGCTTTTAGTGAATTTATAGAAGAAATAATGGATAATGCATTGGCATTAGACGTACCACTCAAAGTTGAAACAAGTTATGGTAAGACATGGTATGACGCAAAATAGAAAGTAGGTGAACAAGTGCCTGAATTACCTGAAGTAGAACATGTAACAAGAGGCATTAAGCCATTTGTAAAAGGGCAAAAAATAGAATCTATTCTCTTTTCTGATAAAGTACAAGAAGGAAAAGCGAATCATAGAGAAACCATTGTTAAAGGTATGGAGCTTGATACTTTTAAACGATTCACTAGGCTTTATACGATTGTTGATATTGAGCGAAGAAGTAAGTATATTGTCTTCTATTTAGAAAAAGATGGAGATAAGCGAATTCTAATAAGTCATTTAGGTATGGCTGGTGGATTTTTTGTCGTAGATAAGCTTGAAGATATTAGTGTGCCAAATTATCGCAAACACTGGCATGTCATATTTAAATTAGATAATGACAAATTACTTGTGTATTCAGATATTAGACGCTTTGGTGAAATTAGAAACGTTGCTTCATTTGAAGCTTACCCATCATTTTTAGAAATTGCCCCAGAACCTTTTGAAAAAGAAGCTATGGCACATTATTTGGCTTGGTTTGATAAAAAGTTATATCAAAATAAACCAATCAAACAAATGATTCTAGACCACCGTGTCATATCAGGATGTGGAAATATATATGCTTGCGAGGCATTATTTAGATCAGGTATTCATCCAGCTAGATTACCAAAAGATTTAAATCATCAGGAACGAGAAATGTTATTCTATTATGTTCGAGAAGTACTGGAAGCGGGTATAAAATATGGTGGAACAAGCATTTCAGATTACCGTCATGCTGATGGTAGTACAGGTACAATGCAGCAACACCTAAACGTATATAAACAAAAAGTTTGTAAAGTTTGTGGCGATGACATTGCAACACAAGTAATTGCAACGAGAAATAGTCATTTTTGTCCAACTTGTCAACAATAAAGGAAGAGTGAGAATATGCCGAAAGTTATAGGACTAACTGGTGGTATCGCATCAGGTAAATCTACGGTATCAGAACTATTAAGTGCACATGGTTTTAAAATCGTAGATGCAGATATTGCATCACGTCAAGCAGTAGAAAAAGGTACAAAAGGCCTAGAACGTGTGAAAGAAGCCTTTGGTGAGCAAGCTATTGATGAAAATGGTGAAATGAATAGAGCTTATGTAGGCGAAGTAGTATTTAATCAACCTGAAAAGAGATTAGAATTAAATGAAATCGTACATCCTATTGTGCGAGAAATTATGGAAAAAGAAAAAGCACAATACTTAAGCGAAGGTTATCATGTCATTATGGATATTCCATTATTATTTGAGAATAATTTACAAGATACTGTCGATGAAGTCTGGTTAGTATATACTTCAGAAAGTATACAAATCGATAGATTGATGGAACGAAATAATATTTCAATGGAAGAAGCGAAAGCACGTGTTTATAGTCAAATTTCTATAGATAAAAAACGTAGAATGGCAGACCATGAAATAGATAATCGTGATACAAAATTAGAACTAAAACAAAATTTAGAAAATTTATTATTAGAAGAAGGCTATATAGAGAGTCATTCTGAAGATGTACTTTAATAAAAGTGATTACAACCACCCAATTATCTTTGATAATTGGGTGGTTTTTATATAAGAGACGTTCTAATAACTTAAGTGTTTTTATTATTAATATTTAAGGAAATACATAAGTGAGAATAGGATATATACGAAAATCTTACTGATTAATATTAGAAAACATAAAAGCCTTAATGCTAAAGTTTTTAAATTTATTATAGAAAACGCTTTCCTAAATAAATATTTATGTTATACTATTTCCATAAAGTATAACACTAAGACGAGGGGTGCTTCGAATGACGACAAATATAGCAATTAACGGAATGGGTAGAATAGGTAGAATGGTGTTGAGAATCGCACTAAAAAATAAAGATTTAAATGTAGTGGCGATAAATGCGAGTTACCCACCGGAAACAATTGCACATCTAATAAATTATGATACAACACATGGCGTTTATGATTTTAAAGTAGAGCCAATAGAATCGGGAATTAAAGTTGATGATCACGAAATTCAATTAGTTTCTGATAGAAATCCTGAAAATTTACCATGGAAGCAATTAGATATAGATGTTGCAATAGAAGCAACAGGTAAATTTAACCACGGAGATAAAGCGATAGCACATATTAAAGCTGGTGCTAAAAAAGTATTGTTAACAGGTCCATCTAAGGGTGGAGATGTACAAATGATTGTCAAAGGCGTTAATAATGACCAATTAGATATTGAGAAATATGATATTTTTAGCAACGCTTCATGTACTACAAACTGTATCGGTCCGGTTGCAAAGGTATTAAATGATCAATTTGGTATCCAAAATGGCTTGATGACAACTGTACATGCCATTACCAATGACCAAAATAATATTGATAATCCACATAAAGATTTAAGACGTGCACGTTCATGTAATGAAAGTATTATTCCAACTTCAACTGGTGCTGCTAAAGCATTGAAAGAAGTATTGCCAGAATTAGAAGGGAAATTACATGGAATGGCTTTACGCGTACCTACAAAAAATGTATCACTCGTTGATTTAGTGGTTGATTTAAATGAAAATGTAACAGCAGCACAAGTGAACGAAGCTTTTGAAGCGAATGATTTACAAGGTGTCATTTCTACCGAAGATGCACCACTCGTTTCAATGGACTTTAACACGAATCCACATTCGGCCATTATCGATACACAAAGTACAATGGTAATGGGAGATAATAAAGTTAAAGTGATTGCATGGTATGACAATGAATGGGGCTATTCTAATAGAGTAGTTGATGTTGCCACACAAATTGGACAATTACTTAAAAACGATGTTGCAGCTGTAGCAAATTAATTTTCAAAAATAGCGATTACAAATTTTAAAAATAATTATCTAAAACGTTTCGTAACATAGTTGTTAATTTATAAACTATATTACGAGGCGTTTTTAATTTTATTATTATTTCTTCGTTAATATTAGCTTTAAAGTTAATAAATCTTAATTATACGGCGTTTCTTTTGAATTATGCTATACGATATAGATATAGTGTAATAGCGAATCTTTTGTGACTTGCATATTTATAGTATAATGTAAGGTAATCAAAAAGAGAGGGTGATAATTCGATGAAATGCCCGAAATGTAATTCGACTCATTCTCGTGTTGTGGACTCTAGACATGCAGATGAAGTTAATGCGATTCGACGTAGAAGAGAATGTGAAGAGTGTGAAACAAGGTTCACTACTTTTGAACATATAGAAAAAAGACCACTCATCGTAGTTAAAAAAGACGGTACACGTGAGCAATTTTTACGAGAAAAAATATTAAATGGTTTAGTTCGTTCATGTGAGAAAAGACCAGTACGATATGAACAATTAGAAGACATTACAAATAATGTCGAATGGAAATTACGTGATGAGGGTCGTGCTGAAATTTCATCAAGAGAAATTGGTGAACATGTTATGAATTTATTGATGCATGTAGATCAAGTATCGTATGTAAGATTTGCATCTGTATACAAGGAATTTAAGGATGTAGACCAGTTACTACAATCTATGCAAGGTATTTTAGCTGAAAATAAACGGAGTGATTCTTAATGGGGTTACAATCCTACGATTATGGTTTGAGACCACATGATAATTTCAATGTTGTTCGTGATTTTAATTTAAATAATAACCATTTAGAAATATTAAATAGATTGTTTACGCCCATGATTGGTATGAATGCGATTGGTTTATATCATTACTTGAATCAATTTGCGGAAGTTGGTTCTGATACTGTTTTAACTCACTATATTATAATGAGTGAATTAAAAATAAATTTGTTGGAATTCAGAAAAGAAATGGATTTGTTAGAAGGTACAGGCCTTGTTAAATCATATGTTAATCACAGTGCACAACATTCATCGTTTATTTATGATTTGATTCAACCACCTTCTGCGAAACAATTTTTTAACGACCCTATGTTATCTGTTTATTTATATAGTGAGGTAAGTAAACAACGTTATCAACAACTCAAACGGCATTTCGAGAGTGATCAGCGTATTGATTATAGTCAATATCAAGATGTGACTCGTACGTTCACTGATGTATTTAAAGTGCCAAATAAAACGGTGGAAAATGATGGTATAGAAATAAAAGAAACAGCATATACTGGTTTAAACTTAAGTCAAGTTCAGTTTGATTTTGAGACACTTTACGATTTATTACAAAGCCATTTTATAAGTGCAAAAATAATTGATAAAGATGCTAAAATATTAATCACACAAATTGCTACATTATATGGATTGACACCTGAAGCAATGAAACGCATCATATTAAAATCCATCACAAGTGCACAAGAATTGTCATTTGAAGAATTGCGTAAACATGCAAGAACGTATTATTTAATGGAGCATGAACAACAATTGCCTACACTAAATGTTAAAACAGAAGCGGATAGTGAAACTAAACTAGAGAATCAACCAGTGGAAACTGAAAGTGAAAATGATAGTTGGCTTAAACAATTGGAGGAAACAAGTCCTATTGATATGCTTGCATCATGGTCAGAGTCTGAACCAACTACCCAACAAAAATATATGATTGAAGAACTGATTGAACGTGAACATTTATCATTTGGCGTTATTAATATTCTATTGCAGTTTGTAATGTTAAAAGAAGATATGAAGCTGCCTAAATCCTATATATTTGAGATTGCATCTAATTGGAAGAAAAAAGGCATTAAAACAGCAGAACAAGCATATCAATACGCCGTGAAAGTAAATCAGCCTAAGAAAGAAAACCAATCTAATAAACGTAATTATAAACAGAAACAATTAGCTTCCAGAGAAATGACACCAAAATGGTTAGAAGAACGCGATAATAAGCAATCGAATGAACCATCCAAAGATGAAGATGATGAGAAATTAAAAAAAGATAGAGAACAATTTCTTAATCAATTAAAAAATAGATGGAAGGAGGACAATAAATGAAATCTTTCAACCATATTATGGGTGAATCAAATGATTTATCAAAACGCATCGAAAAAATCAAAAAAGATGTCGTCAAAGATCCAGACGTCAAACAATTTTTAGAGACACATAAGTCCGAATTGACCAATGCAATGATTGATGAAGATTTAAATATTTTGCAAGAATATAAAGACCAAGAAAAGCATTATGATGGTCATGCTTATAAAGATTGTCCCAATTTTGTTAAAGGACACATACCTGAATTGTACATTGAAAATAATCATATAAAGATTCGCTATTTACCTTGTCCTTGCAAAATCAAACATGATGAAGAAAAGTTTAATGCACATTTGATTACATCCCATCACATGCAACGCGACACACTAGATGCTAAGTTGGAAGATATTTATATGGACAGAAGAGATAGATTAGATGTTGCTATGGCTGCAAACCAAATCTGCGACAAAATTACAAATCACGAATCGCAAGTGAAAGGTTTATATCTACACGGGCCATTTGGAACGGGGAAATCTTTTATATTAGGTGCTATAGCGAATCAATTGAAAACTGAAAAAATATCATCGACCATCGTTTATTTACCAGAGTTTATTCGTTCGTTAAAAGGCGGATTTAAAGACGGTAGTTTTGAGTCTAAACTTCAAAGAGTCAGAGAAGCGAATATACTCATGTTGGATGATATTGGTGCTGAAGAAATTACACCATGGGCAAGAGACGAAGTCATTGGCCCGCTCTTACATTATAGAATGGTTCAAGAACTGCCAACTTTCTTCAGTTCAAATTTAAGTTTCGAAGAATTAGAATATCATCTTTCAGTTACGAGAGACGGCACTGAAAAGACAAAAGCTGCCAGAATTATGGAGCGAATTAAAACACTTTCTATACCGTATTATCTAGAAGGAAAAAATTACCGGAATGATTGAAATTTGAAATAAATGTTGTATAATATAATTAAATCTAAATCTTACGAAATAATACGGAGACAAGATGAATAAATGGATACCTCACAGAGAACCAATGTTTGTTGAGAATTGGTAGGTATATTTATTGATTACTACTTCGTCAATGATGTTGTAATAAACATCCGGCTCAAGACCGTTATCTTATGTAGAGTAAAGTTATTATGCAATATTTTTGTTGAATAACTTTAATTTAGGGTGGTACCACGAAGACCTCGTCCCTTTTTTGGGATGAGGTCTTTTTGTGTTTTTGAGTAGTAACATAGGGTGATTCGTAAAGATTTAAGAGCTTGAAAAAAATAGGAGGAATGTGACATGGATCAAATTAAAATTAAATTTCCAGACGGTAATACAAAGGAATTTGACAAAGGAACAACAACTGAAGATATCGCACAATCCATCAGCCCAGGATTAAGAAAAAAAGCTGTGGCAGGCAAGTTGAATGGACAATTAATTGATTTAACTAGACCTATTGAAAGTGATGGAGATATTGAAATCGTGACACCTGGTTCAGATGAAGCGTTGGAAGTTTTACGTCATTCTACAGCACATTTAATGGCGCAAGCATTAAAACGTTTGTATGGTGAGGTTCATTTTGGTGTTGGACCTGTTATTGAAGGTGGTTTCTACTATGACTTTGATATGGAAGAAAGTATCTCATCGGATGATTTTGAAAAAATTGAAAAAACAATGAAACAAATTGCGAACGAAAATTATCCAATTGAGCGCAAAGTTGTGTCACGTAATGAAGCAAAAGCTTTTTTCTCAGATGATCCGTATAAACAAGAATTAATTGATGCGATTCCAGAAGATGAAAATGTGACATTGTATACACAAGGAGAATTTACTGATTTATGTCGTGGGGTCCATGTACCATCAACTTCAAAAATTAAAGAATTCAAATTGTTATCAACTGCGGGTGCTTATTGGCGTGGCGATAGCAATAATAAAATGTTGCAACGTATCTATGGTACAGCTTTCTTTGATAAAAAAGATTTAAAAGCCCATTTGCAAATGCTTGAAGAAAGAAAAGAACGTGACCATCGTAAAATTGGTAAAGAGTTAGAACTCTTTTCTAATAATCCGTTAGTAGGCGCAGGTTTACCACTATGGTTGCCTAATGGTGCAACAATCCGTCGTGAAATTGAACGTTATATCGTAGATAAAGAAGTGAGTATGGGTTACGATCACGTTTATACACCAGTAATGGCAAACGTTGATTTATATAAAACATCTGGACACTGGGATCATTATCAAGAAGATATGTTCCCGACAATGAAATTAGATGAATATGAAAAAATGGTATTAAGACCGATGAACTGTCCACATCATATGATGATTTATGCTAATAAACCGCATTCATATCGTGAACTACCAATTAGAATTGCTGAACTTGGTACAATGCACCGTTATGAAGCAAGTGGTGCGGTTTCAGGATTGCAACGTGTTCGTGGTATGACTTTAAATGATGCGCATATTTTTGTTCGTCCAGATCAAATCAAAGAAGAGTTTAAACGCGTAGTTAATTTAATTATAGATGTTTATAATGACTTTAATTTTGAGAATTATAGCTTCCGTTTAAGTTATAGAGATCCAGAAGATAAAGAGAAATACTTTGATGACGATGAGATGTGGATTAAAGCTGAAAGTATGTTAAAAGAAGCGGTTGATGAACTAGGATTAGACTATGAAGAAGCCATCGGTGAAGCGGCATTCTACGGTCCTAAACTAGATGTACAAGTTCAAACAGCGATGGGAAAAGAAGAAACTTTATCTACAGCGCAACTTGATTTCTTATTACCACAAAAATTTGAATTGACTTATATAGGTAATGACGGCGAACAGCATAGACCCGTAGTTATTCACCGTGGTGTTGTATCAACTATGGAACGTTTCGTAGCGTTCTTAACGGAAGAAACTAAAGGTGCCTTTCCAACTTGGTTAGCACCAAAACAAGTAGAAATTATTCCAGTTAATGTTGACTTACATTATGATTATGCAAGACTTATTCAAGATGAACTAAAATCTCAAGGTGTACGTGTAGAGATTGATGATCGTAATGAAAAGATGGGTTATAAAATTAGAGAAGCACAAATGCAAAAAATCCCATATCAACTAGTCGTTGGTGACAAAGAAGTTGAAAACAAAGAAGTAAATGTTAGAAAATATGGTTCCCAAGATCAAGAAACGCTTGAAAAAGATGAATTTATTTGGAACTTAGTTGATGAAATCAGATTGAAAAAACAAAGATAGTCTTGAAACTATTGTTAAAATCATGTATATTACAGTTTAGTGAGTAATAAAAAAATTAAATTTGAGTTAGAGGTTGCGTTTTTAAAGAGTAATGATTCAGAAGCCAGATGGGGCATATGTTGAATGCATGAAAGGTGAAAATGCCGAAACCTGTATTGACCATTTACAATACAGGTTGGGACAGTTATCGAAAGAAACTGGACTGTCACATATGTGATGTGCTACCTATATAAATGCTATTATTAAAATGGTTGCATATCTAATGGGTATGCAACCATTTTGTTTTGGTTTAATGATTATTGAAAATACATTAACGGGATAGAGCGAAAATATGAAGTCATGTGTAATGGATATACTGAATACAGATGACAATGTTTTACTATAAACGTATTGGATTAATCATATAGAAAGTTAGCCTCTAAATTTAAAGAAAGGGAGCTTCTATGGCAAATCAAGAAAATCAAAACACTGGGATTAAAAGAGGGTTGAAAGACCGTCATATTTCCATGATTGCTATTGGGGGTTGTATTGGAACAGGACTATTCATGACTTCCGGTGGTGCGATCCACGATGCTGGTGCACTTGGTGCGCTTTTAGCATATGCAATCATTGGAGCAATGGTCTTCTTTCTTATGACTTCATTAGGAGAGATGGCGACGTATTTACCTGTATCTGGATCGTTTAGTACATATGCTACACGCTTTGTAGATCCTTCATTAGGATTTGCATTGGGATGGAACTACTGGTTTAACTGGGTAATTACTGTTGCTGCCGATGTTACAATAGCTGCGCAAGTTATTCAATATTGGACGCCGTTATCTGGTATTCCGGCTTGGAGTTGGAGTTGTCTCTTTTTAATTATTATTTTTGGACTTAATGCATTATCTGTACGAGTTTATGGCGAAAGTGAATATTGGTTCGCGTTAATTAAAGTAGTTACTGTAATTATTTTCATTGCAATTGGTCTATTAACGATTCTAGGTATTATGGGAGGCGAATTTGTAGGCTTTGATACATTTACTAAAGGCGGTGGACCTATTTTAGGTGACGGTCTTGGAGGTAGTTTACTTACTATTTTAGGTGTGTTCTTAGTGGCAGGTTTCTCATTCCAAGGTACAGAATTGATTGGTATTACTGCTGGTGAATCTGAAAATCCAGAACGCGCAGTTCCAAAAGCAATTAAACAAGTATTTTGGAGAATATTAATCTTTTATATACTTGCTATATTTGTAATCGGTATGCTAATACCTTACGATAGTTCAGCGTTAATGGGCGGCGGAGATGATATTTCTACTTCACCATTTACATTAGTATTCCAAAATGCAGGCTTAGCATTTGCTGCGTCATTCATGAATGCAGTCATTTTAACTTCAGTGCTTTCTGCAGGTAACTCAGGTATGTATGCTTCAACTAGAATGCTTTATTCAATGAGTAAAGATAAACTGGCATACCCTATATTTGGTAAAACAAATAAAAGCGGTGTTCCTTATGTATCTTTAATCGTTACAGCAATCATAGTTATAGGCATATTTATATTGCAACACTTGAGTGGTGATGCATATGAATATATCGTAGCTGCGAGTGGTATGACTGGTTTCATCGCATGGGTAGGTATAGCTGTGAGTCATTATAGATTTAGAAAAGCATTTGATAAACAAGATTATGATAAGTCTAAATTGAAATATAAAGCGAAATTATTCCCATTTGGACCTATATTTGCTGGTATCTTGTGTGTATTAGTTATTATTGGACAAGATGTAGATTTTATTAAAACAGGTGACTTTGACCTTAACAGGTTTGTTATCACTTATATGGGAATTCCAGTATTCTTGGCGTTCTTCATTTATCATAAAGTGAGATATAAAACGAAAATGGTTCCATTGGAAAAAGTGAACTTACGACAAGATGTTGATATGGAAGAAATTAATAAATAATAAAAAGCTATTGACTTGTATATGTATTATTGATAAGATAGGTAACGTTGAATACGAAACGAACCAAGTAGAAGCTCCCGCTTCTCACCTGTTGCGACGCTATAGGCAGTTGGCAGGTCTTATATATACATGTTAATTTCATGTGTAGAGAAGAGCGGGTATATTATATACTCGCTCTTTTTGCTTGGGATAATTTCGTAAAAATCTTGGAGGTGTCAACCATAGCAAAAGATCAAACTCAAGTTAACGAAAAGATTCGTGCAAAAGAATTACGCTTAATCGGTCAAGACGGAGAACAAATTGGTGTTAAAACTAAAAATGAAGCACTAGAAATGGCGGAACGCGTTGGTTTAGATGTAGTCATTATGGCTCCAAACGCTAAACCACCTGTTGCTAGAATTATGGATTACGGTAAATACAAATTTGAACAACAGAAAAAAGAAAAAGAAATGAAAAAGAAACAAAAAACAATCAACCTTAAAGAAATTCGTTTAAGTCCAACAATTGAGGAACACGATTTCCAAACAAAATTGAAAAATGGACGTAAGTTCTTAGAAAAAGGCGATAAATGTAAAGTTTCAATTCGTTTCAGAGGTCGTGCAATTACGCATAAAGAAATTGGTCAACGTGTATTAGAAAAATTTGCAGAACAATGCAAAGACATCGCTACAGTTGAACAAAGACCTAAAATGGATGGACGTCAAATGTTCATCATGTTAAGTCCAATTAACGAAAAATAATAATCGATATTACAGGAGGAAATGAATCATGCCTAAAATGAAAACACACCGTGGAGCAGCTAAACGTGTTAAAAGAACTGGTTCAGGTAAATTAAAACGTTCTAGAGCTTTCACATCTCACTTATTTGCAAACAAGAGTACTAAACAAAAACGTAAATTACGTAAAGCTTCATTAGTAAGCAAATCAGATATGAAACGTGTAAAACAATTATTAGCTTATAAAAAATAATTAACGATATAAAAAAGATAAGATCGAACATATTTAGAGGAGGAATTTATTATGCCACGAGTTAAAGGTGGAACAGTAACAAGAGCGCGTCGTAAAAAGACGATTAAATTAGCTAAAGGTTACTTCGGTTCAAAACGTACATTATATAAAGTAGCAAAACAACAAGTTATGAAATCAGGTCAATATGCATTCCGTGACCGTCGTCAAAGAAAACGTGATTTCCGTAAATTATGGATTACACGTATCAATGCAGCAGCTCGTCAACATGACATGAGCTATTCAAGATTAATGAATGGTTTGAAAAAAGCTGAAATTGATATCAACCGTAAAATGCTTTCTGAAATTGCAATTTCAGATGAAAAAGCTTTTGGTGAATTAGTAGCTAAAGCAAAAGATGCTTTAAAATAATAATCAAGTAGAGTCTGGGACATGAATTATTGTCTCAGACTCTTTGTCATATAGGACAAAAGATGGTTGAAATGCAATCTCTATATTGGAGATCATTTATGTTTATCGATTCGTTTCAATTTAATTCTAGAAAAGTTAAACAATGAAAATTCAACTTTTCTCTTGTTGTCTTAAATTTAATGAATGAGATTAAAATACATAGCAAATTAATTTTTGTAATTTCTAAAGTTATATTAACAATCTACAATATGATTTTGAATAATCATTTTGATAAATAACTACGGTTTGATAAAATAATGAAGAAGTCATATATGAAGGAGAAACTAATGTCTAAATTTGATGAAATGATAACAGTAGTTCCAAGAACAATTTTATTTGATAATGAAAAAAATAAATTTAATGGTTTCTTAGATAAAAATACTACAAAAGGTCAAGATATTTTTGACACACTTTCAAAATATGAGATAAAACGACGCGGTGATATGGAAGAAGACCCATCATACAAACAATTAATTTCATATTGCATATTAGAAAATGAACATGATGAAATTTTAGTTTATGAACGTTTGTCTGGTGGTGGAGAGGCACGTTTACATGGTCAATCGTCAATCGGTGTTGGTGGTCATATGAATGATGTTAAGGGTGCTGAATCTATAAATGAAGTGTTGAGAGTTAATGCTCAAAGAGAATTAGAAGAAGAAGTTGGTTTATCTGATAGCAAATCTCAGAATTTAGCTTACATCGGTTTCATCAATGATGACACGAATGAAGTAGGCGAAGTACATCTAGGTGTCGTCTTTAAAATCAATGTAAATAGTAATGATGTAGAATCAAAAGAAACCGACACATTGAGAATAAAATGGGTAGATCAAAGTAAAATTGATAACTATGATGAATTTGAATCATGGAGCGCTTTAATATTACAAGCTAAACAGTAGGGGTGTATAAAGATGTCCGATGTCATTCCTTTTCCTCGATCAAAAGAAAAACTGATTAGAGAAATTAAGCAATCGTTTAATAGCAATGATTTAGAGCAAATGTATCAATTGTTTGAAGACTTTGAAGAACACTTCGAATTAGATGAACAAATGGCTTTATTAAAATGTTCAATGTTATATAATATGCAGCATTTTCTAGAATTACGTGAAGAGGCCATTATTTTACTTAAGCAAGGAACGACAAAGTATGATGATTTAATGGTTTATTATGTGAAAAGTTTAAACGGCTTGGGACAGTATTTTCAAGTAGTAGAAGTCATCAATCAAATTATAGATGAAGTTAATGACCATAGAACTAGAATGGAATTGTTCCCGATTAAAGAATATGCAATGAGTCAAATAGATAGCCATAATGAACATGCTACCAAAATGCTTCAAGATTTCGACTCAATTTCACTTCGTGATCAAATTAATACGATACTTACATTAATTGATTATAGTCAGTTCAGCTATAAAAATACGGTTGTGAATATTATTGAGCATGTTACTCTCACACCTAATGTGTTAAGTATCATGCTTGAATATTTACGTTTTGCAGAATATGATCAAGAGATAGATATAATAAAATACAATTTTGACATGTCTGTTATACCTAGCAAATTACCAGGATTAGAACATACTGAATTTAAACTTAACATCATTCCAAATGTGATTCAGCACATTGAAGAAGATGCTGCGCAATTGATAGAAGAAGCGCTTCATTTAATGAATAATCATGCCATTTTATTTTATCCATTGGATATCGAGCGAATCGCTCATATAGATGTTTGGGTTGAGGCATATACAAATTACTTTAAAGCGATGATAGGTTTAGAATCATTAGATGAGTCTAATGCGGCCATTCAATTTATTACTGAAATAGATAAATTGAATAATTAATCATTTGTATTTCGGGTAATTGTAAAAAATAGTGTTATAATAAAGCAAATAATTTCAATTTCACAGGAAAATAAAATGTTATAAGCACAGGGTTTGTGTAGTGAATAGTCCTATGCTATAATAGTGAAGTTGAAAAAATAAAATAGGATAATCATGGAGGTTTTTATACATGACAGCAACTTGGGAAAAAAAGGAAGGTAACGAAGGTGTATTAAGCGTTACAGTTCCAGCAGAAAAAGTAGACAAAGCAATTGATCAAGCTTTCAAAAAAGTAGTTAAACAAATCAATGTACCTGGCTTTCGTAAAGGGAAAGTTCCACGTCCAATTTTTGAACAACGCTTTGGTGTAGAAGCTTTATATCAAGATGCAGTTGATATCTTATTACCAGAAGCTTATGGTGAAGCTATTGACGAAACTGGAATTAAACCAGTTGACCAACCAGAAATCAATGTAACATCAATTGAAAAAGGTAAAGAAATGACATTTGAAGCTAATGTTGTTGTAGAACCAGAAGTTCAATTAGGTGACTACAAAGGTTTAGAAGTTGAAAAACAAGATGTTGAATTAACTGATGAAGAATTACAAGAATCAATTGATCATCAATTAGGTCATTTAGCAGAAATGGTTGTTAAAGAAGATGGCGCTATTGAAAATGGCGACACAGTTAACATTGACTTTGATGGCTATGTTGATGGAGAACAATTTGAAGGTGGACAAGCTGAAGGCTACGATCTTGAAATTGGTTCAGGTTCATTTATTCCAGGATTCGAAGAACAATTAGTAGGTGTTAAAACTGGTGAAGAAAAAGATGTTAACGTTACATTCCCAGAAGAATACCATGCTGAAGAATTAGCTGGTAAAGAAGCTACATTCAAAACAAAAGTTAATGAAATTAAATATAAAGATGTTCCAGAATTAACAGATGAAATTGCTAACGAATTAGATTCAGAAGCAAACACTGTTGATGAATATAAAGAAAACTTACGTAAACGTCTAACTGAACAAAAAGAAACAGATGCTGAAAACAATCAAAAAGAAGAAGCAATTAACAAAGCAGCAAACAATGCTTCAATTGATGTTCCAGATGCAATGATTAATACTGAGTTAGATCGCATGGTTCAAGAATTTGGACAACGTATGCAACAACAAGGTCTTAATTTAGAAACTTATTTCCAAATTTCTGGTCAAGATGAATCACAATTAAGAGAACAAATGAAAGACGATGCAGAAGAACGTGTTAAAACAAACTTAACATTAACTGCTATCGCTGATGCAGAAGATATTGAAGTTTCAGATGATGATATCGATAAAGAATTAGAAAAAATGAGTGAACAATTTAATATTTCAGTAGAAGATATTAAACAAACACTAGGTAATACGGATATCGTTAAAAATGATGTACGTATTCAAAAAGTTATCGACTTATTAGTTGATGAAGCTAAATTAGTAGAACCATCTAAAGATGACTCAGAAGCGTAACTAAATATAAATAGAGCAAATTGTTTTGTGAATTATATGTTAGTCGTTTAATATAGTAAACTAGTAGCAGATGCATTCAAATAATGTGTCTGCTACACTATTTTATGCAAATAACTTGTGAAAGGTGTAAGTTGCATATTAAAATACTATCTAGTATAGTCTTTAGGGAATAGGGGTGTAAATAGAATGTTCAAATTCAATGAAGATGAAGAAAATTTAAAATGCTCTTTCTGTGGTAAAGATCAAGACCAAGTTAAAAAACTAGTAGCAGGAAGTGGCGTGTATATTTGTAATGAGTGTATCGAGCTATGTTCAGAAATAGTTGAAGAAGAATTAGCTCAATCAGAGCCTGAAGGGCTAACTGAATTACCAACACCTAAAGAAATTATGGACAAATTAAATGATTATGTTATTGGACAAGAAAAAGCTAAAAAATCATTAGCTGTTGCTGTTTATAATCATTATAAACGTGTTCAACAATTAGGACCTAACGAAGACGAAGTGGAATTACAAAAAAGTAATGTTGCTTTAATCGGTCCAACTGGTAGTGGTAAAACACTTCTAGCACAAACATTAGCTAAAACATTAAATGTACCATTTGCAATTGCTGATGCTACAAGTTTAACAGAAGCTGGTTATGTCGGTGATGATGTTGAAAATATATTACTACGTTTAATCCAAGCTGCTGATTTTGATATAGATAAAGCTGAAAAAGGTATTATTTATGTCGATGAAATTGATAAAATTGCCAGAAAATCAGAAAACACGTCGATTACACGTGATGTATCTGGTGAAGGTGTCCAACAAGCATTGCTTAAGATTTTAGAGGGCACAACAGCAAGTGTTCCACCACAAGGCGGACGTAAGCATCCAAACCAAGAGTTAATTCAAATTGATACGACTAACATCTTATTTGTACTTGGTGGTGCCTTTGATGGTATTGACGAAGTAATCAAACGTAGATTAGGTGAAAAAGTAATTGGTTTCTCTAGTAGCGAAGCATCTAAGTATGATGAAGATGCGATTCTTGAACAAATTAGACCAGAAGATTTACAATCATATGGTTTAATTCCAGAATTTATTGGACGTGTGCCAATTGTAGCGAACCTTGAGACATTAGATGTAGACGCATTAAAAAACATCTTAACGCAACCGAAAAATGCCTTAGTTAAACAATATACTAAAATGCTTGAACTAGATGATGTCACATTAGAATTTACAGATGAAGCATTGTCAGCAATTAGTAATAAGGCAATAGAACGTAAAACAGGTGCGCGTGGATTACGCTCAATTATCGAAGAAGCATTAATTGATATTATGTACGATGTACCATCTTCTGATGGCGTTGTTAAAGTAGTAATTACTGCAGAAACGATTAATGATGAAAATGAACCTGAACTTTACGATAAAGATGGAAATCTTGTAAATAAAGAACAAACATCTGCTTAATATATTTTAAGTAGTAAACTGGGAGTGGGACTAAGCAATCAAAGTTAATTGAGATTGCTAACCCACTCCTATTTTTATTTTTTTCAAAATAACCACTTTATAGTGAGAATACATATTCATTTAATAATTTGTGTAATATAATGAATCAGAGAGTTTAACAGAAAAGAGGGACGAAAATGAAAGTTAATCCTAACGAGATTGAATTATTGATAAGTGCGGTGAAACCAGAACAATATCCTGAAACAGGTCTAAGTGAAGTTGGTTTAAGCGGAAGATCTAATGTAGGAAAATCTACATTTATTAATAGCATGATTGGTAGAAAAAATATGGCACGTACGTCACAACAACCTGGGAAAACACAAACACTTAATTTTTATAACATAGATAATCAACTTGTATTTGTCGATGTACCAGGATACGGATACGCTAAAGTGAGCAAAAAACAACGTGAAGCTTTTGGCAAAATGATTGAAAAATATATTTCACAGCGAGAAGAATTAAAATTAGTCATTCAACTTGTAGATTTAAGACATAACCCAACAGAGGATGACATTTTAATGTATAACTACTTAAAATATTATGAAATTCCTACATTTGTAGTAGCAACTAAAGAAGACAAAATTGCAAAAGGCAAAGTACAAAAACACTTAGCAAATATTCAACAAAAATTAGAAATGGAACCTGAAGATGAAATTATAAGTTATTCATCTGTGAAAAATAATAAACAACAACAAATTTGGAATGTTATAGAAAAGTATTTGTAATTATTATAAAGAACAGGCTTTTTATCATTACATATAATAGAAAATTAAGTATAATTATGACAACAATATGACTACAGATTATAATTCTTCTAATTTACAGGACGAGTTACTTAACGCATGTCATAATTGTGTTATAATAAACTTATTGTAATATGTATGGAGGGCGTTATAAATGCATTTAATTGCGGTAAGCATTAATCATCGTACTGCAGATGTAGCACTTAGAGAAAAAGTTGCTTTCAAAGATGATGCCATACGTTCAGCCAATGTTGATTTATATGAAACGAAATCTATTTTAGAAAACGTTATACTATCAACTTGTAACCGAACAGAAGTATATGCTGTTGCAGATCAAATTCATACGGGTCGCTATTATATACAGAGATTCTTAGCGAGATCATTTGGATTAGATGTTGAGGATATTAAAAATATGACTGAAGTAAAAGTGGGGGACGAAGCAGTAAAACATTTATTGCAAGTCACTTCAGGTTTAGATTCTGTTGTACTAGGTGAGACACAAATTCTAGGGCAAATTAGAAACGCATTCTTTTTAGCTCAAGAAGAAGATACAACAGGCACTATCTTTAATCATCTATTTAAACAAGCAATTACTTTTGCGAAGAAAGCACATAATGAGACTGATATTGCTGATAATGCAGTAAGTGTTTCGTATGCGGCTGTTGAACTGAGTAAAAAAGTGTTTGGCAAAGTCAATAATAAGCAAGCTTTAATTATAGGTGCAGGGGATATGAGTGAATTATCACTCTTAAATTTAATTGGTTCAGGTGTAACTGATATCACAATTGTAAATAGAACATTGAGTAAAGCTCAAGATTTAGCAATGAAACATCATGTTAAATTTGAACCAATGGAATCATTACCAAGACTTTTAGCAGACGTAGATATAGTAATAAGTTCAACAAGTTCAGAAAATTATATTGTGACAAATGAAATGTTGCAATCTATTAGCACTGAACGTAAACACGATTCATTAGTAATGATTGATATTGCGGTTCCTAGGGACATTGAACCGAATATAGATACAATCCATGATATGTTTAGCTATGATGTTGATGATTTGAAAGGTTTAGTAGATGCTAATCTGAGAGAACGCCAACTAGCAGCAGAACAAATTATACAAAACATTCCAAATGAAATTGAAGCACATAATGAATGGGTTAATATGTTAGGTGTTGTGCCAGTTATTCGCGCACTTAGAGAAAAGGCCATGTCAATTCAAGAGGATACAATGGATAGTATAGACAGAAAATTACCTGGATTATCTGAAAGAGAACGCAAAATCATTTCAAAACATACAAAAAGCATTATAAACCAAATGTTGAAAGATCCTATAAAACAAGCTAAAGAATTGAGTAGTGATAAGAAAAGTAACGAAAAATTAGAGCTATTTCAAAGCATATTTGATATTGAAGCTGAAAATGCATATGAAGCTAAAAAGCAAAAGAACAATATGAAAACAGGTCAAATCTTAAGTTTTGAATAAGCATTAGCAAATGGTGATAATATGCAAGAACTATTATTCATAAGGTTAAATGAACTAATATTATTAATTTATCTATTTAGTATTGCTTGTTATTTTTTTGATTTTATTAAAAGGTTTTATAAGATTAGAAACATTGGATTTGTTACATTGGGGATTGTTTGGGTGTTACAAACAATCTCCTTATCTTTTTATGTAACCGCAACAAATCAAGTGCCATTGGGCAATGTTTTTGATGTATTATTTGCACTTGCGTGGTTGATTATTTCGATATCAATCGTGATTAGTGTGATTAAACAAGTCAATATATCCATTTTCTTATTTAATATAATTGGCTTCGTTTTTATCGCAATTAGTACATTTCAACCTATGCACTATCAAGGTGCTGGTGAAAAATTGAATGTAATCAATGAATTACTTATTGTACACGTAACGTTTGCGATAATAAGTTATGCTGTTTTTGCCTTTGCATTTGTGAATAGCATTTTATACTTAATTCAATTTAAAAATTTGAAACAAAAGCGATTTACTCAAAAATACTTTAGAATTAGTAGTGTAGCTACACTTGAAAAAGTTGTATTTTATAATAGTTTAGTGGGTTTTTTATTTATCATATTAAGCATTATTTTAGGTGCTCAATGGGGCATCAATACGATTGGGATGGATATTTTTGTAGATCCGAAAGTAATTATGTCTGTAATTATTACGATATTGTATGGTTTATACTTATTATTAAGAGTAAGGCAGTCGATATCAAAACATAAGTTGATTTATATTAATATCATTCTATTTTGTTTAAACATGATTAATTTATTATTCACTTCCCATGTTTCTGATTTTCATCAATGGACTGGGATTTAAAGAGATACTAAATATAAATGATAAAACGCTAAATTGCTAGGAGGTTACGCAAAATGCGTAAGTTAGTCGTTGGTTCAAGAAGAAGTAAATTGGCTTTAACACAAAGTCGACAATTTATAGATAAATTAAAAGCTATTGACCCAAGTTTAGAAATAGAAATTAAAGAAATAGTGACAAAGGGTGACCTCATCGTAGATAAACAATTATCGAAAGTAGGCGGAAAAGGCCTTTTTGTGAAAGAAATTCAAAATGAATTATTTAATCATGGCATCGATATGGCGATACATTCTTTGAAAGATGTACCTAGCGTCATTCCTGATGGGTTAACTTTAGGGTGTATCCCTGACCGTGAAAATCCATACGATGCATATATTGCAAAAAATCATGTTCCTTTAAATGAACTTCCTGATAATAGCATTGTGGGAACAAGTTCGTTACGCAGAGGTGCACAAATTCTTGCAAAATATCCTAAGTTACAAATTAAATGGATACGAGGAAATATTGATACTCGTTTAAATAAACTTGAAACAGAAGATTATGATGCAATCATTCTAGCTGCTGCCGGATTAAAACGTATGGGTTGGTCTGATGATATCGTCACGAGCTATTTAGACAAAGAAACATTAATTCCAGCAATAGGTCAAGGTGCATTAGGCATTGAATGTCGTTCAGATGATGAGACCCTTTTATCACTATTGAGCAAAGTTCATAATCAAGATGTTGCTGATTGTGTCACTGCTGAACGTACGTTCTTAACTCGTATGAATGGTAGTTGTCAGGTGCCAATCGGTGGCTATGCAACAAAAGAAGCTGATGGCACAATCGAATTTACAGGGTTAATCATGTCTCCAGATGGTAAAGAACGATATCAGCACACTGTACGCGGCACAGATCCTGTTGCATTAGGTGAAGAAGTGACTAAAGTATTAAATGAACAAGGCGCGTATGAAATAATTAAAGCACTAAACGAAGAACAATAATACTTCGAGGTGAAAATAAATGAGACCAGTTATAGTAATGACTCAAACGAGTGAATTTTATAAATCAGATGTATGTATACTACATAAACCTTTCATAAATGTAGAACCATTATCATTTAATCTGAATTTACTCGATGTTAATTATGACTGGCTTATTTTTTCGTCCAAAAAAGCTGTGGAATACTTCAAACCCTACTTATCTAAACTGAATTACAAAAAAATTGCTGTGATTGGTGAAAAAACTGCAGATTATTGTACTTCAATTGGATTGAAAGTATCATTTTGTCCTAAAGACTATTCGCAAGAAGGATTTCTGAAAGCATTTAAAACACATGAACAAAGCAATATTTTATTACCTTCTAGTGCAGCTGCTAGGTCCACGCTTGAAGAAGGATTGAAACAACAAAATTATAATGTTCAAAAGATTGATTTATATGAGCCTGTGCCACATACAAAGCATATTAAGCATGTTAAAATGTTGATTGAGCAAGGCAAAGTGGATGCAATTACATTCGCAAGTTCATCCGCAGTGCGTTATTTTTTTGAAGATAATCAAAACGTATCATTTAATAATTATTTTGTGATAGGGCAACAAACGCTAGATACATTGAATCATTATCAAAAACAAGGTATCGTTGCTGATATACAGACATTAGATGCTTTAGTTAATAAAATTTTAGAAAGTTGGGAAGAAAATGCAATTTGATAGACATAGACGTTTACGTAGTAGTAAATCAATGAGAAATTTAGTTAGAGAAACACATGTGAACAAAGAAGATTTAATTTATCCAATCTTTGTAGTAGAACGTGATAATGTTAAAGAAGAAATTAAATCATTGCCTGGCGTTTACCAATTAAGCTTAAATGTATTAGACGAAGAAATTAAAGAAGCATATGATTTAGGCATTAGAGGTGTTATGTTTTTCGGTGTTCCAAATGAAAAAGATGCTATAGGAACAGGTGCATATGATCATAATGGGATTGTTCAAGAAGCTACAAGAAAAGCAAAGGCTATGTATGATGACTTATTAGTTGTTGCAGATACATGCTTATGTGAATATACAGACCACGGTCATTGTGGTGTCATTAATGAACAAACGAAAGATGTAGATAACGATAAATCACTACCATTATTAGTGAAAACAGCTATATCACAAGTTGAAGCTGGTGCGGATATCATTGCACCTAGTAATATGATGGACGGCTTTGTTGCTGAAATCAGAGCAGGTCTAGATGACGCTGGATATTATAATGTCCCAATTATGAGTTACGGAATTAAATATGCATCAAGTTTCTTTGGTCCTTTCCGTGATGCTGCAGAATCAACACCACAGTTTGGAGATCGTAAGACTTATCAAATGGATCCAGCTAATCGTAGAGAAGCATTGAGAGAACTAGATAGTGATTTACGTGAGGGCGCAGATATGATGATTGTTAAACCAGCCCTTAGCTTCTTAGATATTATTAGAGATGTTAGAAATACTACGAACGTTCCAGTTGTTGCATATAATGTAAGTGGTGAGTACAGTATGACTAAAGCCGCATCATTGAATGGTTGGATAGACGAAAAAGCAGTTGTTATGGAACAAATGACTTCCATGAAACGTGCTGGTGCGGATATGATTATTACGTATTTTTCAAAAGATATTTGTCGTTATTTAGACGAACAATAGTGATTAGGAGGTTATGTGAATGCGTTACAGTAACTCAGAAAAAGCAATGGCTAAAGCCGAAGAATTAATGCCTGGTGGTGTAAACAGTCCAGTAAGAGCATTTAAATCTGTTGATACACCAGCCATATTTATGGATCATGGTGAAGGTTCAAGAATTTATGATATTGATGGTAATGAATACATCGATTATGTATTAAGTTGGGGTCCTTTAATTTTAGGACACAAAAATAAACAAGTCATTGAAAAGATACATGAAGCGGTGGACAAAGGAACAAGTTTTGGTGCTTCAACATTACAGGAGAATAAATTAGCTGAACTTGTTATCGAACGTGTACCATCTATAGAAAAAGTGCGTATGGTATCTTCAGGTACTGAGGCGACGTTAGATACATTACGCTTGGCTCGTGGTTATACAGGTAGAAATAAAATTGTGAAATTTGTAGGTTGTTACCATGGTCATAGTGACTCACTTTTAATAAAAGCTGGTTCTGGTGTAGCAACACTTGGATTACCTGATTCACCGGGTGTGCCAGAAGGTATTGCAAAAAACACAATTACAGTACCTTATAATGATTTAGATGCAATCAAAGTTGCGTTTGAAGAATTCGGTGACGATATCGCAGGCGTAATTGTTGAGCCTGTAGCTGGTAACATGGGTGTGGTACCTCCAGTTGAAGGTTTTTTACAAGGCTTAAGAGATATCACAACAGCGTATGGTTCGTTATTGATTTTCGATGAGGTAATGACTGGATTCCGTGTAGGATATAACTGTGCACAAGGATACTTCGATGTCACTCCTGATTTAACTTGCTTAGGTAAAGTAATCGGTGGTGGATTGCCAGTAGGTGCATTCGGAGGTAAAAAAGAAATTATGGATCAAATTGCCCCAACAGGTGATATTTATCAAGCTGGTACATTATCCGGTAATCCATTAGCCATGACGAGCGGCTACGAAACATTAAGTCAATTAACACCTGAAACGTATGACTATTTCAATAAATTAGGTGATTTACTAGAGCAAGGCTTAAAAGATGTTTTTGCCAAACATAATGTGCCAATCACTGTAAATCGTGCTGGTTCTATGATAGGATATTTCTTAAATGCAGGGCCAGTAACGAATTTTGAACAAGCTAACAATAGCGATTTAGAAATGTTTAGCCAAATGTATAGAGAAATGGCAAAAGAGGGCGTATTTTTACCACCTTCACAATTTGAAGGAACGTTCCTTTCTACTTCACATACTGAAGAAGATATTAACAAAACCATACAAGCATTTGATACAGCATTAAGTCGAATTGTATAAAGTTTAAATGATGCCCGAGCAACCAATGTGTTGAGCGGGCATTTTATTTGGATTGACTGTGATTGACGATAATGATGAAAGTTGTGAGAACATGAATAAGCAATTAAGAAATAATATGATCGTATTACTGTTCGCCGTGATATTAAGTTTGATATTAAACGCAGCGCATATATTGTTGCCATTCATGTTTGGTCCTATTATTGCAAGTGTGATTTGTGTGAGGGTCTTTCGTCTAGAGATTGAATGGCCATTTTGGCTTAGTCAGATAGGTTTGGTTTTGCTAGGTGTTCAAATTGGTTCAACTTTCACTAAAAATGTAATATTAGATATTAAAGATGATTGGTTAACGATTATTTTGATTACTGTCATGTTGTTAGCCCTAGCATTAGTGATAGCATTCTTTTTCAAAAAAATTGCCAAAGTTAATACGGAAACTGCTATTCTTAGTGTGATTCCAGGGGCTTTAAGTCAAATGTTAATCATGGCGGAAGAAAATAAAAGAGCAAATATTATGGTAGTCAGTTTGACACAAACTTCAAGGATTATTTTTGTAGTTATTCTAGTACCATTTATTTCTTACTTTTTCAGAGATAATGGTAGTAATGGTAGCCTTGAAAAGGCGACAACGAAGGTACTGACAGATGCAGTATCAATTCCCCAAATATTACTTTTAGCATTAGCAGTTTTTATTGTTTATATCATAATGAGTAAGATTAATTTTCCAACGAAACAGTTACTAGCACCGATTATAGTACTTATTAGTTGGAATTTAATTACAGGTGTAACATTTACTCTAGATAATTATATTATTGCGTCGGCCCAGGTGATCTATATGATTCGCATTGGTCTACAAATAGCTAAGTTGCTAGATCAAATGAAAGGGAGAATTGCAGTTGCGATTGCATTTCAAAATGTACTTTTGATATTACTTGCCTTTATCATGGTGTTGCTAATTTCGATGGTGTCTAATCATTCTGTAAATGAATTGTTCCTTGGTGCTGCACCTGGTGGCATGAGCCAAATCGTATTAGTAGCAATTGAAACAGGTGCCGATGTGGCGCTGATATCGAGTTATCATATTTTTAGGATATTCTTTATTTTATTCTTAATTGCACCTTTATTAGGTCATTTACTCAAATATATAGATAGATCACATTCTTAGAGCTATTAGAATTTATTGATTTACTATTGAGTTTGATTAGGTATTTTAAAATGAAATATTGTTCACAAATAACCTTCTATGAATAGAAGGTTATTTTTTAATGAAAACAAAATGCATAAAATAATAATCAGACATTTTAAGGGGATTATCATTAATTTCATTCCAATTTTTAAATATGGGTAACTTAATATTCTTATTTATAGGTCTACTAATGATCGGTATCGTATTATCAGTCTACGAAGGCACAATGCCAGGCACACTACCGACACTATTCTTTTCAAATGTTCGTTATAGAACACTGTCTTGGACATTTAACATTTCAGTGTCTGTGTTTGGTGGTACGACACCTTTAGTAGCGACATGGTTGGTACATGAAACTGGAAACAACCTTGCCCCAGGCTTTTATTGGTTAATAGTGAGTATTATTTGCCTTATAGTTGTCGTGTTTTTATTTAAAGACACTTCAAAACAGTCTTTAAAAGGCTCTTATCCAACTGTTTCTAATGAAAAAGAATTTAAAATAGCTGTTGAAAACCCTAAAGATTCATTATGGTAGCATTCAGAAAGCCAACAAAATAAATAATCTATTAATTACATTATGAAACAGCGATGTACTTTTTAATGATTTCATTTTACTTATAACAAATGAAATCATTGAAAAGTATTTTTTTATTTAAAAATAAGCATATAGGTTATGAATATATACGAGTCACTTTTACAAGTAATTTAGTTTAACAAATTTTAATCATCTAATTATTTAGTTATGGTTATAAATCGGATTGTTTGGACAAGACTGCAAATGCGCATTATACAATCCAGCAGCCTCTAAAAATGAAAAAACTGTTACTGGACCTAAAAATTTGAACCCATAACTTTTTAAAGATTTTGAAAGTTTTGTTGCACGTTCATCTACAGTAATTCGGTCACTAGGTTGTTTGTAACCACAATTAATGGGTTCATAATCAACAGTTGACCATAAATAATCACTGAAACTACCGTAGTCTTTTTCAATTTCAAAGTAACCTTTTGCTTGACTTACAATTGCTTCTAATTTTTTTCTGTTATGTACGATATTAGGGAAAGTCATTAATTGATCAATATCCTTATCTGTCATTTTTACAATTTGATGAGGATCGAAATCATAAAATGCTTGTTCATAGGATTCTTTTTTCTTTAATATTGTTAACCATGAAAGACCAGCATGTTGAGATTCTAGTGCTAAGAGTTTAAACAATTTGAGACTATCATATAGTGGTTGCCCCCATACTTCGTCATGATATTTTAAATAGATTGGATTTTTGGTACCAAATGCACAGTCGTTCATAAATTTCACTCCATTTTATTGACTTATTTTAACATCCATTATACTATAATTAAGTAAATAAATATTGTCTACTGGGAAGAGTAAATAGGCTTGAATTTAACAGAGAGTACAAGAATGCTGAAAATGTACAATTTAACTTATTGAAGGTAGCCCACATTGAACTTTAACTGAACACTAATCATATGAAGATATCTGTTTAATAGGTTAAAGCGTGCTTGAGCGTTAATCATGTAATTAAGTGCTTGAAATTAGTTTGTAATTTCTTGAATTTAGGTGGTACCACGGAATATCCGTCCTATTTTGATAGGGCGGATATTTTTATTTTTAAGGAGGATTTTAACACATGGAAATGAAACCAAAATATAATCCAAGGGACGTTGAGTCTGGACGTTATGACCAATGGGTAAACAGTGGATATTTTAAAGCAAAAGATGATCAATCTAAAGAAACATATACAATCGTTATTCCGCCTCCAAATGTAACTGGTAAATTACATCTTGGTCATGCTTGGGATACAACATTACAAGATATATTGACACGTATGAAACGCATGCAGGGTTACGATACCTTATATCTGCCAGGCATGGATCATGCAGGCATTGCGACACAAGCTAAAGTAGAAGCAAAATTAAATGAACAAGGTTTATCTCGACATGATTTAGGAAGAGAAAAATTCTTGGAGCAAGCATGGGACTGGAAAGAGGAATATGCAAACTTTATCAGACAACAATGGGCTAAAATTGGTCTTGGTCTAGATTATAGTAGAGAAAGATTCACATTGGATGAAGGTTTAAGTAAAGCAGTTAAAAAAGTATTCGTTGATATGTACAATAAAGGTTTGATTTATCGTGGCGAATATATTATTAATTGGGATCCTATTGCGCGCACGGCTTTATCTGATATTGAAGTTATACATGAAGATGTGCAAGGCAAATTTTACCATTTTAAATATCCTTATGCAGATGGTAATGGTTATATTGAAATTGCAACGACGCGTCCAGAAACGATGTTAGGTGACACTGCAATTGTGGTTAACCCGAATGATGAACGTTATAAAGACGTAATAGGTAAAACAGTTATTTTACCTATTGTAGGTAGAGAATTACCAATATTGGCTGATGAATATGTAGATATTGAATTTGGTAGTGGTGCGATGAAAGTTACACCTGCGCATGACCCAAATGATTTTGAAATAGGTAATCGACATGATTTAGAGCGTATTATTGTCATGGATGAATCAGGTAAGATGAATGACAAAGCTGATAAATACCAAGGCATGGATCGTTTTGATTGTCGTGAACAATTAGTAAAAGATTTAGAAGCGGAAAACCTAGTCATTAAAATTGAAGAGCATGAACATTCAGTTGGTCATTCTGAACGTTCTGGTGCAGTCGTAGAACCTTATTTATCTACACAATGGTTCGTTAAGATGAAACCACTTGCTGAACAAGCATTAAATAACCAAAAAACAGACGACAGAATCGATTTTGTTCCAGCCCGTTTTGAAAAAACATTTAATCGATGGATGGAAGAAATTCGAGATTGGACAATATCTAGACAACTTTGGTGGGGGCATCAAATTCCAGCATGGTACCATAAGGAAACTGGTGAAATATTTGTAGGTGAGCATGAACCAGAAGATATTGAAAACTGGGTACAAGATGAAGATGTCTTGGATACTTGGTTCTCCAGTGCTTTATGGCCGTTTTCTACACTAGGCTGGCCTGATGTCGAAGCAGATGACTTCCAACGTTATTTCCCAACAAATGCTTTAGTGACTGGTTATGATATTATCTTTTTCTGGGTAGCTAGAATGATTTTCCAAGGATTAGAATTTACTGGAAAACGTCCGTTCAATGATGTATTATTACATGGATTGGTTCGTGCGGAAGATGGCCGTAAGATGAGTAAATCGCTCGGTAATGGTGTTGACCCAATGGATGTTATTGATGAATATGGCGCTGATAGTTTACGCTATTTCTTAGCCACAGGATCGTCACCAGGTCATGATTTACGTTATTCTACTGAAAAAGTGGAGTCTATATGGAATTTTATTAACAAAATTTGGAATGCTGCGAGATTCAGTATTATGAATATTGGTGAAGACTTTACGGTAGAACAAGTTGACTTATCAGGTGATTTATCACTTGCTGACAAGTGGATTTTAACTCGCTTAAACGAAACAATTGAGAATGTAACGGAATTAAGTGATAAATATGAGTTTGGTGAAGTAGGCAGAACGTTATATAATTTCATATGGGATGAATTCTGTGATTGGTATATTGAAATGAGTAAGATACCAATGAATGGTGAAGACGAAGCACAGAAACAAATCACGCGCTCTGTACTTACTTATGTACTAGATAATACGATGAGAATGCTACACCCATTCATGCCATTTGTGACTGAACAAATTTGGCAAAATTTACCTCACGAAGGTGAAACAATTGTTAAAGCTGCTTGGCCAAAAGTAAACGAAGCGCTTGTTTTTGATGACAGTAAAGAAACAATGCAGCAACTCGTTGAAATTATAAAATCTGTGAGACAGTCACGCTTAGAAGTGGATACACCTTTATCTAAGGCGATTCCAATTTTCATTAAAGCAAAAGATGAAAATATTAAAGAAACATTGTTGAATAATTCAAATTATATAGATAGATTTTGTCATCCAAGTGTATTAACGATTGATACAACAATTGAAATTCCTGAAAAAGCAATGACATCTGTAACGACAGCCGGTGAAGTTGTACTTCCATTAGAAGGTTTGATTGATATGGATAAAGAGATTGCACGTTTAGAAAATGAACTTTTAAAATGGGAAAAAGAGCTAGATCGAGTAAATAAAAAATTAGCAAATGAAAACTTCGTCAATAAAGCACCTGAAAAAGTGATTAATGAAGAACGTGAGAAAAAGCAAACCTATCAAGAGAAATATGATGGTGTTAAATTACGAATTAATCAATTAAAAGCATAGGAGTCCTTAAGATGAATTACCTAGATAGCTTATATTGGATACACGAGCGAACTAAGTTTGGTATAAAGCCAGGCGTCAAACGCATGGAATGGATGCTAGAGCGCTTGAATAATCCACAATTTAATATAAATGGTATTCATGTAGGTGGTACAAATGGTAAAGGATCGACCGTTTCATATTTGAGATCAGCACTTGTTGATAACGGATATGAAGTGGGCACATTCACTTCACCATTTATCGAGACCTTCAATGAACGCATTAGTTTAAATGGGAATCCAATAAGTGATGATGAGATTGTTGCACTCGTTCAACACGTCAAACCCGTCAGTGAAGCATTAGAAATAGAAACAGAACTTGGCACTGCTACCGAATTTGAAATTATAACAACAATGATGTTTTTATATTTTGGAGAAATTCATCCAGTAGATTTTGTTATAGTCGAAGCAGGATTAGGTATTAAAAATGATTCGACTAATGTATTTAAACCAATATTATCAATCCTTACAAGTATTGGGTTAGATCATACAGACCTTTTAGGTGATACTTATGTAGATATCGCGAAAGACAAAGGCGCTATCGTTAAACCTAATACACCTGTTATTTATGCCGTGAAAAACGATGAAGCACTTAAAGTGATTAGAGATTATTTTGAGCAACAAGAGGCTGAAGGCATCGAATTAGATCGCGATATTAGTATTATTTCAGAAGATGAAGAATTTACTTATCGCTATAAAGATTATGAATTAGAAACACTACTTCTGAATATGGTCGGTGAACATCAAAAAGAAAATGCAGCTCTAGCGATTACGGCATTAATTGAATTAAATGAAGATGGTATCGTTGATTTAGATTTCAATAAAATGATAGATGGTATAGAATCCGTAAGTTGGACTGGTAGAATTGAACAAGTAAAAGATCAGCCTTTAATGATTATGGATGGAGCGCATAATGTAGAAAGCGTAGAAGCGTTAATTAGCACAATTAAGCAATATTACAACATAGAAAATATAGATATCTTGTTTTCAGCAATTAAAGGAAAGCCCATCAATGCCATGGTAGATCAACTTAAAACGATTGCATCGACATTCTATATTACTGATTTTGATTTCCCGAAAGCCTTAACAAAAGAAGAGATTTTTGAAGACGTCAGATACGATCAAAAAGCACTTGTTGATGATTATGTTAAGTTTATAGAAACTTATGAGGGTGAAGGTTTAATCATTACTGGCAGTTTATACTTTATTAGCGAAGTAAAATCTAAAGTGAATTTTAATGAGAGCAATTAGGACATAAATGATGCATATTTTAAAGTATAGCAATATGTCTAGTTATATGAGCTTGAGTTTAATACTACCTAAACTGAAACTTATTCGTAAGTGCTACTAAAATTCTATATGGTTTACTAATGTTAAAGTTCTTTAGTGAAGCGTAACTTTAAGATTAACAGGCTGAGACATCATTGATGTTTCAGCCTGTTGTTGTTTTAGTTTCAATGATATACGTGTGAGGTAATATATTATTATGAAGAAAATATGTATTTATGATAGAAATTCAACGTAGTAAACGGGCGCTAAGCGTATTGAATTTCGTCTAAAAATGAAACATATATTTCCTATTTAAATTTGGTGTTATATGATAGTATTTACGAAGGGGAGGTATGAGAATAAAATGGCAGACAAGAAATTCCCAAAAGATGCAATGCGAGTTTTAAAAGAGACAAGCCGAACTTTTTATATACCGATTACTTTTTTAGAAAAAGAATTAAAGCATACGGTAGCTTCTGCGTATCTCGTATTACGAGCAATAGATGAAATTGAAGACCATGAAGCATTAAGTAACGATATGAAATACAATACGCTCATGCAAATAAGTGAATTATTTAAGGAAACATTCGACGAGGATAAATATTTACAAATTTTAGCGCCTGTTAAAAATGACATGCCTGAAGTTACAATACGATTAGGCGAATGGATAGATGCTTGTCCAGAACATACGAGAGCTGTTGTATTAGAGGCTTCAAGTGAGATGGCGTATGGTATGGCAAAATGGGCGAAAGCCAATTGGGATATCCATACTAAAGCGGATTTAGATGACTATACATATTATGTTGCAGGACTTGTTGGTGTGATGCTTTCACAACTTTGGGATCTTTGCGCTGGCGTTAAAACAGACCGAGATTTAGCTATAGGATATGGTCGAGGTTTACAAGCTGTAAATATTCTGAGAAATCAACATGAAGATTATGAAGAACGAGGCGTAAGTTTTGTTCCAGATGATTGGGCCAGAGATGACTTGTTCGAATATGCTGAAGATAATTTAGCTAAAGCTGATGCTTATATGAAAGACATTAATAAAAAGACAATATTATTATTTTGTCGCTTACCATTGGCACTTGCACATAAATCGCTTAAAGCGATGCAAAATGGACGTGAAAAAATATCACGTTCTGAAGTAGAAGAAACAGTTGAAGAAATACAAAAAGATTAATGATGCATTAAAAATGTCTCAGTTAGAATTAATAAAGAAACAGCAATCAAATTTATATTTGATTGCTGTTTCTTTATTTTAGTGAGTATATACAAACTATTGCTAATTATAACTTTCATTTCAGAACAAAAAATAAATTTAAATTTAAGATTATATTAATATTATCTGTTTTTGTTAATTTTGTTATTTAATAAATAAATCATGTTATAATGGGTGATAGGAGGTGCTTAAGTGTTTCTATTGTTTTTAATTTGCCCTATTTTATTTAGTTATTTATATCAGTTAAGTTTTGTAGAGAAGCTTGATTTGACTTACTTTAAATTACGTTCGCATTGCGATTATTGTTATCGACAACTTCGAATTTATGAAATGATCCCGATATTTAGCTTTTTATTTCAAAGAGGTAAAACGACATGTTGTAATAAACAACTCAATCGTTGTTATTTCGTTGGTGAAAGTCTTGCTTTATTACCATTATTTTTTGTACTACAATATAACACTTTATTAAACATAGATTATTCCACTTTTTTACTCATTTATTTATTCTTACTTGTGCTTGCACTTTATGATATTGCTACCTTTTCAATCCCCTTACATATGCTGTTTATTTTTACATTTTGTATTTGTGTTATAGTACCGATACACTTCATTTCTTTTTTACTCGTAAGTAGTTTACTTCATTTAATATATTTCTTTTGTAATAAATCAATTGGATACGGAGACATTCTTGTCTTCTCTGTATTAGCATTAGCACTGCCGTTTTCTTTATTTAGATACCTTTTTTTATTTACTTTTATTATCGGTGGCGTATTTGCGTTATTTCATTTCATATTTTTTAGAAATACCAAACAGTGTGTACCACTGATTCCTTTTATCTTTTTTGCATTTAATCTCACAATCATATTCCAACAAAGTATAAGCTACGGAGTGAAGTTCTTATGAAAATAAATGATCTCGCAAATCATCAAAAACCCAGGGAGCGTATGTTAAATTATGGTGCCTCTCATCTATCACATGCTGAATTACTAGCAATTTTAATTAATACTGGTAGAAAAGGATATTCTAGTTTAGATATTGCGAATGAATTACTTAAATCTATTGTGAATTTAAAAGAATTAAAGCATCTATCAATTAATGATTTAAATAAAATCAAAGGCGTTGGACTATACAAAGCACTCACTTTAAAAGCTGCTTTTGAATTAGGTGAACGAATGCATTCTGGAAGTGTTGATGATAAAATTCAAATCAATAACCCTAAAGATGCAGCAGACTTTATGATGGGGAAAATGGAACATTTAACTCAAGAAAAATTTATAGCGTTATTTTTAAATTCTAAGAATATCATTATCAAGCAAAAAACAATTTTTATGGGGACATTGAATAGTGCTATTGTGCATCCTCGAGAAATCTACAGTGAAGCAGTTAAATGTGCAAGTAATGCAATTATTGTCCTTCATAACCATCCTTCAGGCGATACTACACCATCACTAGAGGATATTAAAACTACAGATAGATTACGAGAATGTGGAGATATATTAGGCATACAATTATTAGATCATGTCATTATTGGTGATCATACATATTTAAGTATGGTTGAAGAAGGTTACTTTGACATATAATAGAATGTCTAATTTCAATTTTTTGTTATAAAATAGATGAGGTATAATGAAATAGTTAACTAAGGAGGGAGAATGTTTGGGGATTTTATTTTTAATTGGGCTATTAATTCCATTTGTATATTTAATGCAACTGACAAAAAAGAAAGTAGCTATTAATTTGAAACGGACAATAAATACAATTGTCATCTCGATCATTAGTGTTTTAATAGTAACCATTTTATTTATTGTCTTTAATCATGCGAAAATTGAGATATGGCATACTGTTATCAGTGCAATCATTGTATCAATCGTATGGGCATTATTATTAAGCGCGTGTTATTATGTTTATCAAATACTTTCTAATAATGTAAAAAAATAAGTTGTTTCTCTTAAATATAGTAATAGTTGATGTATGACTGAATTAAGTATGATTAAATTTTAACCATGAATGCATTATAAAAATAATTTGATGTAGAAAGCTAAAATCAAAATTTCGATTAATCATTTCATGCTCCAATTCAAGAATGGATGACAATGTTACGGTTCATCTATAAACTAAAGCGCATGCAAAACCATCGCTAATTTTGAGTTAAAAACAGTTTTATAACGTAGAGATGTTTATCACTATGCATTAAAAAAGCCTGAGGCATCTATTCATGCCTCAGGCTCAGATTATTCACATGCATCTTACTCAAATGAATCTATTCACTGTTTTCCAATTTCATAAATATTAATTTAATTTATAAAGTTGAAATAGTAGTTAAAATGATCCATGATCCAAAGAATTCCTTGATATCCTAAGTAGATACATAATACAATGATTCCAATATATATTAAAACTCTTAATAAAGATAAACCTACTCTAAATAATAGTATAACCAAGAGGGCAAGCAGGATTATAGATAAAATATTCATTCTATGTTCACTCCCTTTGCTTTTAATTGTACTATGAATTGAATGACTATTCATCAGTCTATGGGGAACTTTTTAAATACTACTTCAGACTGATGATTTTTTATGGGTAAAATTTTATAATTTAACATGACTTAATAGGAGGATGGTTCATGCGTTTTATATTTAGCATCATTAAAAATATTGTAGCAATTATAGCAATCGTTATTATTGTATTCTTTGCGCTTAAATATGCACCTTTTTTAAAAGACCAACAATGGAATCCAGTTAGTAACGATGAACCATCTGTAAACCATACGCAAACGAAAAAAGATTTAGCTGGAGGTCAACGTTATACTGTTAAAGATAATGATATATTGAATAACGTGCCACTCAGCCAAACTAAAAATGTTTTTGATTGGATAGATAAAAAAGAATTCATGTCTGTATCTGGCATATACAGGATGGGATACAGTGATGATTATTTAGCTGGTCAGCGCGGAGATGAATTTATTATTTATAAATTTGGCTCAGATTCAATCAGAGTATATAGAACAGAAATAGAGATGGAGCAAGATTTAAACCAACTGGGTGAACATATAGAACTATTACCACCTTCAAGCTACGAGTAAGGCGTTTGAATTCTATGCTAAAATGCGTTAGCCTTATATAAGTAAAAACGTTAAAGGTTGGTGTCTAATTATGAGTGAAGAAAAATCTAATGATAAAAAAGTAGATGAGCAAGCTAAAGCACAAAATCTATTTGCACGTTGGAGAAAAGAAGAAACATTATATAAAGAAGATGAAAAAGAAGCCGAAAAGAACGCTAACACTGAAACTTCAGAAGAAGATAAATCATAATATTTAGTTCATAGGTAATTAAGTCTGAAACCAAAACGTTTCAGGCTTATTTTATTATAATGTAACGACTTTTATTTGTTTGAATTGTAGTTTCAGATTTGAACAATGGGTGGGTAACTATACTATGTTTTATATAGATAATACGTCTTAGCACTTTATTTATTTAATATGGATCATTTTAATACACTATTCACGTTGAAAATTGTTATAATACAATGTATCGTTCTCTTATATATTAATTAAAAGTAGTTTGTTAAAGTTTGTATTTGTAGAATACCTAAACAAAAAGAACTGATTTGAAAATTATTGAGGTTCGTGCTTTATTTCAAACTATGAGTAATATAAAATGATAGAAGAACATAAAATAGTCGTGTAATAGAGGTGTTTAGGTTGTCAAAGTTTTTTAAAAACAACAAATTGATTGTTATTTTGTGTGCAATCATTGTGTTTATTGCCTTAATAGGCGTGTCTTTACGTTCGCAATCGCAATCACCGGTAGAACAATACGTAGGGGATTCTGTAGCGTTTGGACAAAAAGCGGTAAGTTATCCTGTGCAATTTGTGACTGGATCAATTAATAATCTATTTTCAAACGATGGTTCAAAAGAGCAATCGAAAAAATTGAAGCAATTAGAAGCTGAAAATGAAAGATTAGAAAGTGAAAATAAAAAGTATAAAAAAGAATTGGATATTGAAGATATATCTAAGTTTGAACCCATCTCTAGTACGGTTTTATCTAGGAATCCAGATCAGTGGATGAATACATTAATCATTAATCAAGGGTCTAAAGATGGCATTCAAAATAATATGGCTGTCATGACATCAGAAGGCTTAGTTGGTCGTATTTCTAAAGTTAATCAATTTTCATCTCAGGTTGATTTGATTTCAACCAATACACGTGCCAATCGATTATCAGTAAATATCCAACACGATAGTAAAAATGTCTTTGGTTTAATTGATCATTATGATTCGAAAAGTGAAGAATTAGTAATTACTGATATTAATAACAAAGATAGCATTAAAAAAGGAGATAAAGTTGTTACGAGTGGTTTAGCGGATCAACTACCTAGCAGTATTTACATAGGAGAAGTATCTAAAGTTGAAAATGATGAGTATGGGCTATCGAAAGAGGTTCGAGTTAAAACGGCAGCTAATTTATCAGACTTAAACCATGTTTATGTAGCTAAAAGAGATCCTAAGACGATACCTGACGATGGAAGTGGGGATAATTAATGCGAGCTTTATACTACTTTCTAATCGGTATAGTTTTATTCTATATTGACACAGTTATTGGGTTAGTCATTCCAATGCAAATAGGGGATAAGGACATTGTTTTTGTACCTCATTTGACGCTTATGTATTTACTATTAATTTGTGTTTACAGAAGCTTTGGTGTTGCTATGATTTTAGCTGCTGTATTTGGAATAGTAACGGACCTTTATTTCGGTAGTTTTTACGGATTATATTTATTTGGCTTCATTTTATTTGTTGTCATCATGGACTTTTTCTTTAAAACGTTTTATAGAGATAACACGATGCTATTTATTACGGTTTGGTTAAGTACGATATTCTTAGAAATATACGTTGCAATCATTTATAGTATATTAGGTTTAATTGCATTTAATTTTATAGACTTTATTGTTTTCAGACTAATACCAACACTAATATTAAATTTCATTTTATTAGTGATACTATATCCAATTATTACTAAATTCTTCAGAAAAGTACAAATGAAGATTGACAGTAAGTAATCGTAATGCTAAAATGCAGTAGTTGAGTAGTTTTTAGCTACATACAACCGCTCGGATTCAGGTTAAAGTACATGTATGTCACCTGAGTTTGGCGTGACTTAAATTATTAGGAGGTGCAAAGTATGTTTGCTATTATTGAAACAGGTGGAAAACAAGTTAAAGTTGAAGAAGGACAAGAAATCTTCGTTGAGAAATTAGATGTTAACGAAGGTGATTCATTTACTTTTGACAAAGTATTATTTGTAGGTGGAGATGCAGTTAAAGTTGGTGCGCCAACTGTTGAAGGTGCTTCAGTTACTGCTACAGTACAAAAACAAGGTCGCGGTAAAAAAATCACTGTATTCACATACAAACGTCGTAAAGACTCAAAACGTAAAAAAGGTCATCGTCAACCTTACACTAAATTAACAATCGACAAAATCAACGCGTAATTATGATTACTGTTGATGTTACATTGAACGATGCCGGTCAAGTAACTGATGTTATCATGGATGGTCATGCAGAACATGGCGAATATGGACATGATATAGTTTGTGCAGGTGCATCCGCAGTTCTCTTCGGAAGTGTTAATGCTATAATGGGATTAACAAGTGAGAAGCCCGACATTGATTACAATGATGACGGTGGATATTTCCACGTTAGAAGTGTAGACACTACAAATGAACAAGCGCAATTAATTCTTCAAGCAATGCTCGTATCATTGCAAACAATTGAAGAGGAATATAAAGAAAATATTAGACTAAATTATAAGTGAGGTGCAAGAATATGTTAAAATTAAACTTACAATTTTTCTCATCTAAAAAAGGACTTGGTTCTACAAAAAACGGTCGTGACTCAGAATCAAAACGTTTAGGAGCTAAACGTGCTGATGGTCAATACGTTACAGGTGGTTCTATTTTATTCCGCCAACGTGGTACTAAAATTTATCCTGGTGAAAATGTAGGTCGTGGTGGCGACGATACATTATTCGCTAAAATCGACGGCGTTGTTAAATTTGAACGCAAAGGTCGCGACAAAAAACAAGTTTCTGTATACGCAGCAGCTGAGTAATTTTTGTCATCGTTAACACCAGAAGTGATCACTTCTGGTGTTTATTTTTTGTCTTTATTTTCTAGTTAATGAGATAATGATATAATAAAAAAGATATAGAAGTTTAAAATTTGAAAAAAAGAGGTGAAATCATGTTTGTTGATCAAGTTAAAATATCGCTTAAAGCAGGCGATGGTGGTAATGGTATTACAGCTTATCGCAGAGAAAAATATGTACCATTTGGTGGGCCAGCCGGTGGTGACGGTGGAGATGGCGCGTCTATTATATTTGAAGTTGATGAAGGCTTACGAACTTTATTGGATTTTAGATACCAAACACATTTCAAAGCTAAAAGAGGTGACGGTGGTCAAAGCAGCAATATGCACGGTAAAAACGCTGAACCCCTTGTCTTGAAGGTACCACCAGGCACTATTATTAAAAGTGCAGATTCTGAAGAAGTATTAGCAGATTTAGTTGAAAATGGCCAACGTGCCGTTGTAGCTAAGGGGGGACGTGGAGGACGCGGAAACTCTCGATTTGCGTCACCAAGAAACCCTGCGCCTGATTTTAGTGAAAACGGAGAACCTGGCGAGGAAATTGAAGTAACCTTAGAGTTGAAATTACTTGCGGATGTTGGACTTGTAGGTTTTCCGAGTGTCGGTAAATCAACATTGTTATCTATCGTTTCTAAAGCTAAACCTAAAATTGGAGCATACCACTTTACTACAATTAAACCAAATTTAGGTGTAGTATCTACTAAAGATCAAAGAAGCTTTGTTATGGCTGACTTACCAGGTCTGATTGAAGGTGCTTCCGAAGGTGTTGGATTAGGGCATCAATTTTTAAAACATGTTGAACGTACTAAAGTAATCGTACATATGATAGATATGAGTGGTTCTGAAGGACGAGATCCCTATGAAGATTATAAAGTAATTAACGAAGAATTAAGCGCATATGAACATCGTTTAGAAGAAAGACCACAAATAGTGGTAGCAAATAAGATGGATATGCCGAATGCAGAAGATAATTTAGCTTTATTCAAAGAAGAAATAAACGACGATTCAGTACACATTATACCGCTTTCTACATTTAAGCATGACCACATAGATGAATTACTTTATGCGATTGCTGATAAATTAGAAGCAGTTAAAGACATTGACTTCAGTAAAGATGAGGAAGAAGATTTAGGTGTGAATAGAGTTGTTTATAAACATACGCCTAGTCAAGATAAATTCACTATTACTAGAGATGATGATGCTGCATACGTTGTTAGTGGTAAGGCAATTGAAAGAATGTTCAAGATGACTGATTTCAATAGTGATCCAGCAGTACGTCGTTTCGCACGTCAAATGCGCTCAATGGGTATTGATGATGCTTTAAGAGCACGTGGTTGTAGAAATGGTGATATCGTGAGAATTTTAGGTGGAGAATTTGAATTTGTTGAATAGGAGTGCATAATATGGACAAAAAAGATTACAAAAAGTTTTACTTAATTCGTGAGGATGTATTACCTGAATCTGTTGTGAAAACTTTAAAGATAAAAGAAGTCTTAAAAAATGATCCATCACTGTCCATATTTGAAGCTGTTAAGCAATTTGATTTATCAAGAAGTGCATTCTATAAATACAGAGATACGATATTTCCAATTGATGAAAAAATCGAATCAACAAGAGAGTTTACGTTGATATTATACGTAAATGATATTGTAGGCATGTTAGCAGAAGTACTGAATACATTATCGAATTTAGATTTATCTATCTTGACAATTCATCAAAGTATACCGATGGAAGGTAGAGCAACCATCACACTTTCATTGGATGCTACAAGTACCGATTTAGAGATTGATGATGTAATGGAAGCATTAAGAATCGTTGATCATGTTTCTAAAGTGGAATTAATTAGTATGACTATATAAGGAAGTGTATTCATGTACGCATATATTAAAGGCACATTAACTGAATTAAACCCTACACACGTAGTTGTTGAGGCTTCAGGTGTTGGTTATGAAATACAAACGCCAAATTCTTATCGTTTTCAGAAATACATGGACCATGAAGTGGTTGTACATACATCACTTATCGTGCGAGAAGATGCACAATTGCTTTACGGTTTTATAAATCAAGAAGAAAAAGATATGTTTTTAAGCCTAATTAAGGTAACTGGCATCGGACCTAAATCAGCATTGGCTATACTCGCAAGTAGTTCACCAAACGATGTCAAAATAGCAATTGAAAATGAAAATGATGCTTACTTAACAAAATTTCCTGGCATAGGCAAAAAAACAGCGAGACAAATTGTATTGGATCTTAAAGGCAAGGTCCAAATTAATGATGTAGACAGTGGCCAAATTTTAAATATGGATACTCAGGACCACGCTAATGCACCGATTATTAAAGAAGCTTTGCTTGCTCTAGAAGCTTTAGGGTACTCTAAACGAGAATTAACAAAAGTTGAAAAATCATTGAGTAAAGAAACATTTGACTCAGTAGACGATGCGGTTAAACGAGGCTTACAATTACTTATAGCATAAATATACAATTATATTTAAAAAGGGGGTAAAAAAATGGATGATAGAATGGTTGATCAATCTATGCATGATGAAGAATCTTCATTTGAGTTATCTTTAAGACCAACGAAACTACGCCAATATATTGGACAATCTACGATTAAGTCAAATTTAGAAGTGTTTATTAAAGCTGCCAAAATGCGACAAGAACCGTTAGATCATGTTTTATTATTTGGTCCCCCTGGTTTAGGTAAAACAACATTATCAAATATTATAGCCAATGAAATGGAAGTAAATATCAGAATCATTTCAGGCCCTTCTATAGAACGGCCGGGTGATTTGGCTGCAATTCTTTCAAGTTTACAACCTGGAGATGTGCTATTTATAGATGAAATTCATAGATTGAGTAGCGTTGTTGAAGAAGTATTGTATCCGGCGATGGAGGATTTCTTTTTAGATATTGTCATTGGTAAAGGTGAGGAAGCACGGAGTATTAGAATTGACTTACCGCCTTTCACGCTAATTGGTGCCACAACAAGAGCTGGTAGCTTAACTGCACCATTACGAGATAGATTTGGTGTACATTTAAGACTTGAGTATTACCAAGAGCTTGAATTAAAAGAAATCATCGTACGTACGGCAGAAGTTTTAGGTACCTCCATTGACGACGAAAGTGCAATTGAGTTAGCTAAACGTAGTCGTGGTACACCAAGAGTAGCAAATAGGTTGTTGAAACGCGTGCGTGATTTCCAACAAGTCAACGAAGATGAATTAATAAGTATTGCCACAACAAGAGCTTCATTACAATTACTTCAAGTTGATGATGAAGGTTTAGATTATATTGATCATAAAATGATGAATTGTATTTTAGAACAATATAAAGGTGGCCCTGTTGGCTTAGATACGATTGCAGTTTCGATTGGTGAAGAACGTGTAACTATCGAAGATGTTTACGAGCCATTTTTAATTCAAAAAGGATTTATAGAACGTACACCAAGAGGTAGAAAAGCGACACCTTATGCATTTGAACATTTTAGCAAGAAGAATAGAAAGAAGGAATAAGTTTGGATATTGAAGCATTTGATTATCACTTGCCTGAAGCATTAATTGCACAAACACCTCTGAAGAACAGAGATGAAAGTAGATTGCTAATTCTTGGCAGACAATCTGGTAATATTGAACATAAACATTTTAAAGATGTCACAGATTACCTTAATGAAGGGGATACACTTGTATTAAATGATACAAGGGTTATGCCAGCACGTTTATTTGGAATGAAAGAAGAAACAGGTGCTAAGGTAGAAATGTTAATGCTTACTCAAATCGAAGGCAATGATTGGGAAGTATTATTAAAACCAGCTAAAAGAATTAAGGTTGGTAACAAATTGACCTTTGGTGAAGGGAAAATCATAGCCGAATGCATTGAAGAACTGGATCAAGGTGGTCGTATCATGCGATTGCACTATGATGGTATCCTTCAAGAGCGTTTGGATGAGCTAGGTGAAATGCCATTGCCACCATATATTAAAGAACGGTTAGATGATCAAGAACGTTATCAAACTGTATATGCTAAAGCATCAGGATCGGCAGCAGCACCCACTGCAGGATTGCATTTCACAGATGAATTGTTAGAACGTATTAAAGCTCAAGGTGTAAATATAGCTTTTATTACATTACATGTAGGTCTAGGAACATTTAGACCAGTTAGTGTAGATAATATCGATGATCATGAAATGCATAGTGAATATTATCAAATGGATGAAGCTACAGCAAACCTTTTAAATAGTACAAGAGACAATGGTAATCGAATTATTTCTGTTGGTACGACTTCTACAAGAACTTTAGAAACAATTATGCAATCAAGTGATAGATTTGTCGCTAAAAGTGGATGGACAGATATTTTTATCTTCCCTGGATTTAATTTTAAAGCAATTGACGGATTAATTACCAATTTCCACTTACCAAAATCAACACTCGTTATGCTTGTGTCTGCTTTTAGTTCTAGAGATTATATCATTAATGCTTACAATCACGCTGTAGCTTCAGAATATAGATTTTTTAGTTTTGGAGATGCAATGTTAATTATTTAGGGAATGAAAGGGGATTTTATATGCCAACGCCAGCTGTTACATATGAGCATATTAAAACTTGTAAACAATCAGGTGCAAGACTAGGTATCGTTCATACACCTCATGGTTCGTTTGAAACACCAATGTTTATGCCTGTTGGAACGAAAGCAACCGTAAAAACAATGAGTCCAGAAGAATTACATCAAATGGAAACTAAGATTATACTAGGTAATACATATCATTTGTGGTTACAACCGGGAAATGATATTATCAGAAAGAGTGGGGGGTTACATCAGTTCATGAACTGGAATGGTCCAATACTGACAGATTCTGGTGGTTTCCAAGTATTTAGTTTAAGTAATTTAAGAAAGATTACTGAGGAAGGTGTAGAATTTCGCCATCATACAAATGGATCTAAACTATTTTTAAGTCCTGAAAAATCTATGCAGATTCAAAATGACTTAGGTTCAGATATCATGATGGCATTTGATGAATGTCCACCTATGCCAGCTGAATATAAATATGTGAAAGACTCGATTGAAAGAACAACAAGATGGGCAGAACGCTGTCTTAAAGCACATTCGAGACCAGAGGATCAAGCCTTGTTTGGTATCATACAAGGTGGAGAATATAAAGATCTTAGAAAGCAAAGCGCTGAGGAGTTAGTAGCTTTAGATTTTCCTGGATATGCGATTGGCGGATTGTCTGTAGGAGAACCTAAACCAGTGATGTACGATATGGTACACCATACGGAACAATTTATGCCCAAAGATAAACCACGTTATTTAATGGGCGTTGGCTCGCCTGACGCATTAATAGAATGTAGTATTAGAGGCATGGATATGTTTGACTGTGTATTACCAACACGTATAGCGCGTAATGGTACTTGTATGACTTCTCATGGTCGTGTAATCATTAAAAATGCCAAATACGCTGAAGATTTGGGACCACTTGATGATAATTGCGATTGCTATACTTGTAAAAATTATAGTAGGGCATACATAAGACATTTAATAAAAGCAGAAGAAACTTTTGGAATACGTCTTACTACTTATCATAATTTACATTTCTTGCTGAAATTAATGGAAAATATCCGACAAGCAATTCGTGAAGATCGCCTTCTAGATTTTAAAGAAGAATTCTTTGAACAGTATGGACTTAATGTTGAAAACCCAAAAAACTTTTAAAAGGGAGAAAAAATAATGCAATTTACTTCATTGATATTACCAATATTATTATTAGTATTAATGTGGTTCTTCTTAATTAGACCACAACAAAAAAAGGCTAAAGAGCATCGTGAAATGATTAGTCAAGTAAGCTCAGGTCAACGTGTTACAACAATCGGCGGTATCAAAGGTACGGTTCGTAGTGTTGACGAAACAACAGTTGTATTAACTTTAAATGGTAATGGTACTGAAATCACTTTAGAAAAACCAGCTATTAAACAAGTTGATCCTTCATAATAAATGTTAGAACTGATATGTTTATATCAGTTCTTTTTTTATATCTTTTAATCAAATTGATCTAATATATAATAAGATGATGTTGGTTATTAGGTTACCTTCAGCTAGTTATAATGACAAGTAAGACCTTTAACGCTATAGAGTGTTATAATTTAATGTAATACCATATATTTAACATTATACGAATGTTAGTCAAAACTGGGCTTTGCTATCGTTACAATGAAATATACAAGGTTAATTTAGTTGAGTTAGTTTTTACACTCGTTGTAATATGTTAAGATATATAAGGTTGTTGAGTAAAATTTTCTAGTTTCATTAAACTTGCATTAATATAATTTAATCGAGTATTCTTAAAACATAAGCTTACAATGAGGTGTTCAAGTGAAGAAAAGTAGTAGAATAGTTGCGTTCATATTACTTGTAGTTCTGTTGTTTGCAGGCATGGGACTTACATATAAGAACGTAGTTAAAGATGTCAATCTTGGATTAGACCTACAAGGTGGATTTGAAGTCTTGTATCAAGTTGATCCTTTACAAAAAGGCGATAAGATAGATGATAAAGCGGTAAAAGCGACAGCTAAGACGCTTGAAAACCGTGTCAATGTCTTAGGGGTTTCAGAGCCTAAAATACAAGTCGAAGATAATAATAGAATTCGTGTGCAGCTAGCAGGTGTGAAAAATCAATCTCAAGCCCGCGATATCTTATCTTCACAAGCGAATTTAACGATTCGTGATGCTGATGACAATGTCAAACTGACAGGTAAAGATATTCAACAAGGGTCAGCTAAACAAGAATTCAAGCAAAATACAAATCAACCAGCAGTTACTTTTAAATTAAAAGATAGCGATAAATTTAAAAAAGTAACTGAAGAAATTTCTAAAAAAGATGAAAATGTCATGGTTGTATGGTTAGATCATGAAAAAGGTGATACTTACCATAAAGAAATGGATAAAAAAGATCCTAAATACGTTTCTGCAGCGTCTGTAGACAAACCGATTAACTCAGATAGTGTGGAAATTTCTGGTGGTTTCAATGGTGAAGAAGGCGTAGAGAAAGCAAAACAAATCGCTGATTTATTAAATTCTGGTTCATTACCAGTAGACCTTAAAGAAATATACTCAAATTCTGTAGGTGCACAATTTGGTCAAGACGCTTTAGATAAAACTGTATTAGCGGCTGCAATTGGTATTGCTGTTATTTACCTATTTATGTTAGGTTTCTATCGTTTACCGGGATTAGTTGCAGTTATCGCTTTAACAACTTACATTTATTTAACATTAATAGCGTTTAACTTTATTTCTGGTGTATTAACATTGCCAGGATTAGCTGCGTTAGTACTTGGTGTAGGTATGGCAGTCGATGCTAATATTATAATGTATGAGCGGATCAAAGATGAATTGAAGATTGGGCGAACGCTTAAACAAGCCTATAAAAAAGCTAATAAGAGCTCTTTCTTAACTATTGTCGATGCACAGCTGACTACAGTCATTGCAGCAGCAGTGTTATTCTTCTTTGGTGAAAGTTCTGTTAAAGGTTTCGCAACGATGTTATTATTAGGTATCCTAATGATTTTCGTAACGGCAGTATTCTTATCAAGATGGTTATTATCGTTATTAATATCATCTAATTTCTTTAAGAAATCCAAATGGCTATTTGGTGTTAGTAAGAAAAATATCCATAACGCTAATGAAGAAAAAGAAATACATGACTTGAAAACACCATACGAGCGCATTGATTTTATGAAATTAGCAAAACCTTTATTAGGTTTAAGCGTGCTTATTATTGTTGTGGGTGCTATCATATTATTTATTTTCAGATTAAATTTAGGTATTGATTTTACAAGTGGTACTCGAGTTGATTTTGAATCTAATAATAAAGTCGACGAGAATAAAGTTACAAATACTTTAGAAAGTAAAGGCTTTAAACCGGATCAAGTTTCTCTTGGTGAAAATGATAAAAACGCAACAGTACAATTTAAGCATGACTTGTCTAAAGACGAAGTTTCTAAAATTCAAGATACGGTAGACCAATCATTTGGTAATAAACCGACTGTGAACACTGTATCACCAGTTATAGGACAAGAATTAGCTAAAAATGCAATGTTAGCACTCATTTACGCAGCGATTGGTATCATCATTTATATTACATTTAGATTCGAATGGCGAATGGGTCTGTCATCTGTACTTGCATTGCTACATGATGCCTTTATGATAGTTGCCGTCTTCAGTCTATTTAGAATAGAAATCGATATTACGTTTATCGCAGCAGTTCTTACAATAATTGGTTATTCTATCAATGATACGATTGTTACATTCGATAGGGTACGGGAAAACTTACACAAAGTAAAAGTGATTACTAAAAATGAACAAATTGATGACATTGTTAATAGATCTATACGTCAAACAATGACACGTTCTATTAATACTGTACTAACTGTACTTATTGTTGTAATTGCATTGTTGATTTTCGGTGCGCCAAGTATCTTTAACTTCTCATTAGCTTTATTAATTGGATTAATTTCAGGCGTATTCTCATCTGTATTTATTGCAGTACCGCTATGGGGTATTATGAAGAAACGACAGCTTAAGAAATCAGACAATAACAAAATCATTGTTCATAAAGAGAAAAAATCAAATGATGAAAAGATTTTAGTATAAACAATCAGTCATTGAAATTATAGTGAAACGGCTTTCTGCATAAATTGTAGAAGGTCGTTTTTCTTTATCAAAGTAGTAACTATATCTTTGTTCAGGCACTTGATTTTTATTTTTAAATGGAACCACTTTTTATTTTTGGATTTCTTTTGTATAATGACTTGTGGAAATGAGGGAGAATAGTATGATTAAATCAAAATATACTTGGGACGTTAAATCACCAGAAAATGAAATTACAGAGGATGTTTCATTAGATTTAAAACTAACTCCTATTGTAAAAAAAATATTAGAGAGTAAAGAAATTACCGATAAAGCAGCGATAGATCAATTATTAAAAAATAAACAAGTTATGCATGATGCTTGGTTGATGAGCGATATGGAAAAAGCCATAGAACGTATTAATTTAGCCATCGATCAAAATCAAAAAATATTAGTTTATGGTGACTACGATGCAGATGGTGTAACATCAACAACAATATTAGTAGAAACATTAAAAGCATTAGGCGCACATGTTGGTTGGTATATACCCAATCGATTTTCAGAAGGCTACGGTCCCAATGAAATGGCTTTTAAAAATGCACATGAGGAAGGTATTTCCTTAATAATAACAGTAGATAATGGTATACAAGGTCATGATGAAATACAGATGATTCAAGATTTAGGTGTCGATGTTATTGTTACAGATCATCATGAAATTGGTAGAACAATGCCTAGTGCGTTTGCTATTGTCCATCCAATGCATCCTGAGTTTGACTATCCCTTTAAATATTTATGTGGTGCTGGTGTTGCATATAAATTAGCGCAAAATTTATTAGATGAACCGCCAGCTTATTTTCTTGGATTAGTTGCTATTGGAACGGTTGCCGATTTGGTATCATTAACTGATGAAAACAGAGCTTTAGTCCAAAAAGGTTTAGAAATACTAAACGATCATTGTCCAGCATCAATTAAGGCAATACTTAAACAAGCGGGTTATAATGATGTAATTACGGAAGAAACGATCGGATTTATTATTGGCCCAAGATTGAATGCGGTAGGTAGACTCGAAGATGCAGCATTAGCTGCTGAGTTATTGATGACTGATAATGATGAAGAAGCAGAATTTTTAGCAGAACAAGTTGAATTCTTTAATCAAGAACGAAAAGATATCGTTGCCCAAATTACAGAAGAAGCATTAGCTGCTGCTGAGGATCAAGTCAAACAAGGGACAAAGTTTTTACTTTTAGCACAGGCAGATTGGCATGAAGGTGTACTTGGCATTGTTGCATCTAAGATAGTAGAAACATATAGCTTACCAACATTGATTTTAAATATTGATGAAGCACAAGATCATGCGAAAGGTTCTGCACGCAGTATAGAACAAGTCTCAATGTTTGAAATTTTAAATGCACATTCAGATTTAATTTCAAAATTTGGTGGGCATCATATGGCTGCTGGAATCACAATGCCAATTGAAAATATCGAAAGTTTAAGACAAGGCTTAAATGATTGGATGGCACAATTAGCATCAACAACATCACTAGAACCGCGTAAAAAAGTGGATGTTAAAGTAGCAGAAACAGATATAACAATCAAGAATATTCAAGATATTCAAAGACTTAGACCATTTGGTACTGACTTTTCAAGCCCATGTTTTGAATTAGAAGGCGTCATAGTCAATCAAGCTAAAGCCATTGGCCAAGATAAAAAACATTTGAAAATGGTATTAGGTGATAGCCAATTGCAAGCTATTTTTTGGCAGAATGGTCATCTTGTGAAAGAACTAGGAGAACAGCAACCTATAAATGTAATAGGTACACTTCAAATAAATGAATGGAACGGATTTCAATCTCCACAATTTATGATTCAAGATTTAGCAAGTAATAATTTACAAATTTTAGATTATAGAAGCAAAAGTAAAGTGAGTGGATTTGAACAAGACTCAAGTAACGTTGCATATCTCATTCATAACAAGAGTGAAAAATTAGATGATAATTATTACTACTATGGTGATACAATTGACCAATCATATGATAAATATGTATTTAGAGATTTACCACCTTCAATTCAAGCTATAAAAACAACACTTAAAACAGTTGATGTTTCTCAAATATACTTGGTGCTTAATCACGAACGCTCAATTTATTTTGAAGGTATGCCCAAAATGAAAACATTCAAAAAATGCTTTAAAGCATTGGCAACTAAAAAAGAAACAGATTTAGCTAAAGAAGGCATGCAATTATGCCAATTTTTAAATATACAACCAAGTATGCTTAAATTCATTCTAAAAGTTTTTCTTGATTTAGAGTTTATAAAAGATGAAAATGGTATAATTAAAATGAATAGTGTTTCAACAAAGAGAGAAATAGAATCTAGTAAATACTATCAAGGCAGACTAGATAGAATAGAAGTTGAAAAAGTGCTTCTCTATGATGATTTCGCTAATTTAAAAAAATGGATTAAAACTGAACTGGTAGATAAATAGGAGGAAGTTTGAATGGATTTAAAACAATATGTATCTGAAGTTGAAGATTGGCCAAAACCGGGTGTGAATTTTAAAGACATAACGACAATTATGGATAATGGAGAAGCGTATGGTTACGCTACTGATCAAATTGTTGAATATGCGAAACTTAGAGACGTAGATATTATTGTTGGACCTGAAGCGCGTGGTTTCATCATTGGATGTCCAGTGGCATATTCAATGGGCATTGGTTTTGCACCAGTGCGTAAAGAAGGCAAACTTCCACGCGAAGTTATCCGTTATGAATATGATTTAGAATATGGCACGAATGTGTTAACAATGCACAAAGATGCTATAAAACCAGGACAACGTGTATTAATCACGGATGATTTACTTGCTACAGGTGGAACAATTGAAGCTGCTATTAAACTTGTTGAAAAATTAGGTGGCATTGTTGTTGGCATCGCATTCATAATAGAATTAAAATACTTAAACGGTATTGAAAAAATTAAAGACTATGATGTAATGAGTTTAATTTCATATGAAGATTAAATTAATCTAGTAAAAGAAGTCAGATATGCACATTTTAAGGCATGTGCTATCTGGCTTTTTTATTTATTCAAATATAGACTGTTCTAAATGATACTTTGAAATGAAAATTAGAATAATTTTAAACTGGATTTTATTATTCGTATGGCCTACGCATTTATTTATTTAATAACATGTAGTATTATATAACTATTATACAAAATTTGGCCTAATAACGTAAAAAAACGTTATAATCGAAAATAATACAATGAATAGAAGCTATTGAAGCTAACGAAATATAATACTGGGTATCTAATAGCGATTAATATTTAGTATAGGGGTGTCTTAAGTGAACAATGAATATCCATATAGTGCAGATGAAGTACTATCTAAAGCAAAATCATATTTATCAAAAGAGGACTATGAATTTGTATTAAAAAGTTATCATATAGCCTACGAAGCACATGAAGGCCAATTTAGAAAAAATGGATTACCTTATATTATGCATCCAATTCAAGTTGCAGGTATCTTAACGGAAATGCATTTAGATGGTCCAACGATTGTTGCAGGTTTCTTACACGATGTAATTGAAGATACACCTTATACATTTGATGATGTGAAAGGCATGTTCAATGAAGAAATTGCAGTAATTGTTGAAGGCGTAACAAAATTAAAAAAAGTGAAATATCGATCTAAAGAAGAACAACAAGCAGAGAATCATAGAAAATTATTTATTGCTATTGCTAAAGATGTTCGAGTTATCTTAGTTAAATTAGCAGACCGATTACATAATATGAGAACATTAAAAGCAATGCCAAGGGAAAAACAAATTAGAATTTCTAAAGAGACATTAGAAATTTATGCACCATTAGCACATCGATTAGGGATTAATACGATTAAATGGGAATTAGAAGATACGGCTTTAAGATATACAGATTCTGTACAATATTTTAGAATCGTGAATCTCATGAAAAAGAAACGCAGTGAAAGAGAAGAGTATATTCAAAACGCGATTAATCAAATTCAGTCTGATTTAACTAGTATGAATATTGTAGGGGATATTAATGGTCGTCCTAAACATATCTATAGCATTTATAGAAAAATGGTTAAACAGAAGAAACAATTTGATCAAATCTTTGATCTATTAGCAATACGTATCATCGTCAATTCAATTAATGATTGTTATGCTGTGTTAGGTTTAGTGCATACATTATGGAAACCAATGCCAGGCAGATTTAAAGACTATATTGCTATGCCGAAGCAGAATATGTACCAGTCATTACATACTACAGTCGTGGGCCCTAATGGCGATCCATTAGAAATTCAAATAAGAACCTTTGAAATGCATGAAATTGCAGAGCACGGTGTTGCAGCACATTGGGCATACAAAGAAGGTAAGAAAGTAACTGAGAAGTCACAAAATTTTAATAATAAATTGAATTGGATTAAGGAATTAGCTGAAACAAATAATACAACTTCTGATGCTGAAGAGTTTATGGAAACTCTTAAATTTGACTTGCAAAGTGATAAAGTCTACGCATTTACGCCAGAAAGTGATGTAATTGAATTACCATATGGTGCGGTTCCTATCGATTTTGCCTATGCGGTACATAGTGAAGTAGGTAATAAGATGATTGGTTCAAAAGTAAATGGTAAAATTGAGCCGATAGATTATGTGTTACAAACTGGTGATATAGTAGAAATCAGAACGAGTAAACATTCTTATGGTCCTAGTAGAGATTGGTTGAAAATAGTAAAATCATCTAGTGCTAAAAGTAAAATACGTAGTTTCTTTAAAAAGCAAGACCGTTCTTCAAATATTGAAAAAGGTAAATTCATGATTGAAGCGGAAATTAAAGACCAAGGCTTTAGAGTTGATACCGTGCTAACGGATGATAATATCGCTGTCGTTAATGATAAATATAATTTTGCAAATGAAGATGATTTATTTGCAGCTGTAGGCTTTGGTGGCGTAACTGCACTACAAATAGTCAATAAATTAACTGAAAAACAACGTATTATCGATAAACAAAAAGCCTTGAATGAAGCACAAGAAATTACTAAATCTGTACCAATTAAAGATGATATTACAACCGATAGTGGTGTATATGTAGAAGGTATTGAAAATGTATTAATTAGATTATCAAAATGTTGTAATCCTATACCCGGAGATGATATCGTTGGATATATCACTAAAGGTCATGGCATAAAAGTTCACCGAACGGACTGTCCAAATATCAAGAATGAAAAAGAAAGATTGATACATGTTGAATGGGTACGCTCAAAGGATTCAACGCAACGCTATCAAGTGGATTTAGAAGTTTCTGCTTACGATAGAAACGGTCTTTTAAATGAAGTATTACAAGCTGTCAATTCAACACAAAGCAACTTAGTCAAAGTTTCAGGCCGTTCAGATATTGACAAAAATGCAGTGATTAATATTAGTGTTATGGTAAAAAATGTAAATGAAGTTTACCAAGTTGTAGATAAAATTAAACAGCTCGGCGATGTATACACAGTCACTAGAGTATGGAATTAGAGGTGCAACCAAATGAGAATCGTAGTTCAAAGAGTGAAACACGCTTCAGTCACAAATGACTCAGTAGATAATAAAATAAATAAAGGCTACTGTTTATTAGTTGGTGTAGGAAAATCATCAACTGAAGCAGATATTGCTACATTAGCGAAAAAAATTGTTAATGCACGTTTATTTGAGGATGCAGATGGTAAATTAAATTTAAACTTACAACAAGTTGAAGGAGAAATATTGTCTATTTCACAATTCACTTTGTATGCAGATGTTAGAAAAGGAAATAGACCAGGATTCACACAATCGATGTCACCTGATTGCGCTAATGAATTATATGAACAATTCAATGATACTTTACGCTCATATGGTATTAATGTATTAACCGGTGAATTTGGTACAGACATGCTTGTTGATATTGCCAATGATGGTCCTGTAACGATTATTTATGAAAGTCAGGATGGCAAAATCATATGAAGAAGTTCAATGATTGGTTAGAAAAACATAATCTTAGAAACATCCCCACACTTATTGTCGTTGTTGCATTTGTACTCTTTGTTTTTATGACCATTGCTTTCTTAAATCATAATGACGAAGACAGTAGTACGATTTATATTACTGAAGATGCTGAATTGAGAACAGGACCTAGCGCTGCTTATCCTGAAATACATTCAATTGACAAAGGACAAAATTTCCATAAAATAGGCAAAACTGGTAAATGGATAGAAGTTGTATCCAGTAATAACAAAGAAAAAGGTTGGGTAGCAGGTTGGCATACCAATTTGAATATTCAAGCAGATAAGAATCCCAATGCTAAACCATTAAAAGATAAAACAATTGTACTTGATCCTGGTCACGGTGGTAGTGATCAGGGTGCATCAAGTAATACCCACAAAAAAAGCAAAGAGAAAGTATATACTTTAAAAACGGCTAAAGAATTAAAGGCACTTCTTGAGAAAGAAGGCGCTACAGTAAGTATGACGCGTGAGTCTGATACTTATGTAACACTTGATGACCGTAATATTAAAGGTGATGCTTATATTAGTATACATAATGATTCACTTAAATCTTCCAAAGCAAATGGAAGTACAGTCTATTGGTTTAAAGACAATCAAAAAGTATTAGCTGAAACCTTAAGTGCGAGCTTGCAGAAGAAAGCGTTATTAACCAATAAAGGCGCAAGACAAGAAAACTTCCAAGTATTGAGACAAACAAACGTCCCTGCTGTCTTATTAGAGCTAGGTTATATTAGTAATCCAACAGATGAAGATATGATTACAGAAAAATTACATCGTCATATTGTAGAACAAGCAATTGTTGAAGGACTACGGGCGTATTTTTCAGAATAAAATGGTTGCATATTTTTAACAAAGTCGTTATCATTAAATATGAATTCTATATTAAAACCGATATGATTCTTGAAATTTCTAATTGAAATGGTAGCATTTTAAGTGTGTAGAGACATAATTCATGGCTGAAAAATTATGCAAATTAAGTTAGAAATATATAACACAAGAACAGGTGCTTTTTAAAAAGCCGCGTAACGAGCGTTAATCGTAAGAAGTGGGTTATAAATTACAACTTATAACCAATTAGGGTGGCAACACGGAAATTCGTCCCTTGTATGACTTATTAGTCATGCAAGGGTTTTTTTATTGCATAAAAGGAGAGATTCTATGATCAATATACCTAGAGGGACGCAAGATATTTTACCAAATGAAACTAAAAAATGGCGTTTTATAGAAGCAAGATTAGATGAATTAATGGAAGTATATAATTATCAAGAAATTCGTACACCTATTTTTGAGAGTACTGAATTGTTTGCACGTGGTGTAGGAGATTCTACAGATGTTGTACAAAAAGAAATGTATACTTTTAAAGATAAAGGTGATAGAAGCATTACGTTACGTCCAGAAGGGACTGCTGCAGTAGTTCGTTCATACATTGAAAATAAAATGCAAGGTTTACCAAATCAACCTATTAAGCTTTATTATAATGGTCCGATGTTTAGATATGAACGCAAACAAAAAGGTCGTTATCGCCAATTTACACAATTTGGAGTTGAAGCAATTGGTGCTGAAAACCCTGGTGTTGATGCTGAAGTATTAGCTATGGCAATGCACATTTATCAATCATTTGGGTTAAAACATTTAAAATTAGTGATTAATAGTATTGGTGATATCGATTCACGTCATGAATATAACGAAGCTTTAGTTAAACATTTCGAGCCAGTTATTGGCGACTTTTGTAGTGATTGTCAATCAAGATTGCACACGAATCCAATGAGAATATTGGATTGTAAAATAGATAAAGATAAAGAAGCAGTGAAAACTGCGCCTAGAATTACAGAATTTTTAAATGAAACATCTAAGCAGTATTATGCAGATGTCAAACAACATTTAGATGACTTAGGTGTACCTTATGTTGAAGACCCTAATTTGGTACGAGGCCTAGACTATTATACGCATACTGCATTTGAATTAATGATTGATAATCCTAACTATGATGGTGCGATAACAACTTTATGTGGTGGCGGTCGTTATAATGGATTATTAGAGTTATTAGATGGACCTCACCAAACAGGTATAGGTTTTGCTTTAAGTATTGAAAGGTTACTGTTAGCACTTGATGAAGAAAACATTGAACTAGATACTGAACATGACTTTGATTTATTCATTGTTACGATGGGTGAAGAAGCAGATCGATATGCAGTTAAATTACTTAATGATTTACGTCGAAATGGTGTTAAGGCAGATAAAGATTACTTACAACGTAAAGTTAAGGGTCAAATGAAACAAGCGGATAGATTAAATGCTAATTACACAATTGTTATTGGTGAGCAAGAATTACAAGAAAATAAAATTAACGTTAAAAATATGCAAACAGGTGAAAGTGAAAGCGTTGATTTAGATAAATTAGTTAATTATTTTAAAAAATAAGGAGAAGATAAAATGAGTAAACGTACAACATATTGTGGTTTAGTAACAGAATCTTTATTAGATCAAGAAGTTACATTAAAGGGTTGGGTACACAACCGTAGAGATTTGGGAGGATTAATTTTTGTTGATTTACGTGACCGTGAAGGTTATGTACAAATCGTGTTTAATCCAGATTTTTCTGAAGAAGCATTGAAAACTGCTGAAACTGTAAGATCGGAATATGTTGTAGAGGTTAAAGGTCTAGTTAAAAAACGTGACCCTCAAACAGTCAATCCTAAAATTGCAACGGGTCAAGTAGAGGTGCAAGTATCAGAAATCAATATCATTAATAAATCAGAAACGCCACCTTTTGCTATTAATGAAGAAAATCAAAATGTTGATGAAAACATTCGATTGAAATATAGATATCTTGATTTAAGACGACAAGAATTAGCACAAACTTTTAAAATGAGACATCAAACAACACGTTCAATAAGACAATATTTAGATAAAGAAGGCTTTTTTGATATCGAAACGCCAGTATTAACTAAATCAACGCCTGAAGGTGCGCGTGATTATCTTGTACCTTCTCGTGTACATGATGGAGAGTTTTATGCATTACCACAATCACCTCAAATTTTTAAGCAGTTATTAATGATTAGTGGTTTTGATAAATACTATCAAATCGTCAAATGTTTCCGTGACGAAGATTTACGTGCCGACCGTCAACCAGAATTCACTCAAGTCGATATCGAAATGAGCTTTGTTGATCAAGAAGATGTCATGGATATGGGTGAAGAAATGTTGCAAAATGTCGTAAAAGATGTCAAAGATGTTGAAATTCCACGTCCATTCCCAAGAATGACATATAATGAAGCAATGGAACGTTATGGGTCAGATAAACCAGATACACGTTTTGAAATGGAGTTAATTAATGTATCTGAACTTGGCGAAGAGATGGACTTCAAAGTATTTAAAGATGCCGTTAATAATGATGGCCAAGTTAAAGCAATCGTTGCAAAAGGGGCAGCTGATCAATATACTAGAAAAGATATTGATGCATTAACTGAATTTGTAAATATTTATGGCGCTAAAGGATTGGCTTGGGTCAAAGTGGTTGATGACGGTTTAAGTGGTCCAATCGCTAGATTCTTTGAAACAACACATATTGAAAAATTACAATCATTAACAAATGCAGAATCTGGAGATTTAGTATTATTTATTGCTGATAAACCCAATGTTGTTGCTCAAAGTTTAGGTGCACTTAGACTTAAACTTGCAAGAGAGTTAGACTTAATAGACGAATCTAAATTGAATTTCTTGTGGGTAACAGATTGGCCATTATTAGAATATGATGAAGATCTCAAACGCTATACTGCAGCACATCATCCATTCACAGCACCAAAACAAGAAGATATTGAAAAATTAGATAGCGAACCTGAAAATGCACAAGCTAATGCATACGATGTTGTGTTAAATGGTTACGAATTAGGTGGCGGATCAATCAGAATCCATAACGGAGAGCTGCAAGCTAAAATGTTTGAAGTCTTAGGCTTTACTGAAGAACAAGCTCAGGAACAATTTGGTTTCTTACTTGATGCATTCAAATATGGTGCACCACCACATGGTGGTATTGCGTTAGGACTTGACCGTTTAGTTATGCTATTAACTGGTCGTACGAATTTACGTGATACGATTGCATTCCCTAAAACGGCTTCAGCAACGTGTCTATTAACAGATGCACCAAGTGAAGTTTCTGAAAATCAATTAGAAGAACTATCATTACGTATACGTCATTAATATGTTTACGAAGTTTTAATTCTTGCTATATTTTAATATTGTGTTATGATTATTCCATAAGGTAGTCATCTGTAGTGTTCGTAAGTTTGCTTCATATTTGGGCCTAACACTCTTTGATCCGGGAGCCCAATGGGTTTTCTTGCAGCGCACACGCCTCATTTAGGAGGACTTGCAAAACAAGAAACAGGGCACCCACCTGTTATAAGCAGGCCGAATGATCAAGCATTTTATAACTACGGCACTAACGGACTCTATCGGTACGCAAGACTTCGGTCTTGCGTATTTTTTTGATATTAAACGATAAACTATACTTTTAAAATACATGAACGACGAAAATATAATTTTGACAATATGATTTTTAAAATAAATAATTTTTTATGAATAAGGAGTATGACATGAAACACCAATTTTCTAGAAATGAATTAGCATACGGTCAGGAAGGCCTGGCGCTTTTAAAACAAAAGACTGTTGTTATCTTAGGTGTAGGTGGCGTAGGTTCATTCGCAGCTGAGGCACTTGCAAGAACTAATATTGGACATATTATTCTTATAGATAAAGATGATGTTGATATTACTAACGTCAACAGACAACTTCACGCTTTGACAACAACCATTGGGCAAAGTAAAGTAACATTGATGGAGGAACGCATTAAACTTATTAATCCTGATTGTAAGTTGACACCTCTACATATGTTTTATACTGAGGATACATATGAGGAATTATTTAATAATTATGATATCGATTATTTTGTCGATGCAAGTGATACAATTATGTATAAAGTTCATCTTATGAAAGAGTGTTTGGATAGAGGGATTTCTGTGATTTCGAGCATGGGTGCGGCAAATAAAACAGATCCTACAAAATTCCAAATTGCCGATATCTCAGAAACATATATGGATCCTATGGCTAAAATCATTCGTAGAAAATTAAAAAAATTAGGTATAACCAAAGGGATACCAGTGGTCTTTTCTGATGAAAGTCCAATCGTCATTAGAGAAGATGTTAAAGAAACTGTTGGAGACGCAAATGCTTCAACAAGAAAGGCACAAATTCCACCTTCATCTAATGCCTTTGTACCGAGTGTAGTGGGTTTAATTAGTGCTAGTTACGTTGTTAATGACATTTTAAAAGATATACCTGTAACTAGAATTAAGGATAAAAAATAATAAGTGCTACAAAAGACTATTTTTGTGCGATGTTTAATTTAAACAATTAAAAGTAATAATAAGGCCTAAATTAAAAAGCGCTAATCCATCTTCATTGGGTTAGCGCTTTTCATATTTGTAAGGATTAAAATAGAAAGTGATTTCATCATATTTGAGGTAATGTGGCTTTAGCCTTTATTTTTTTGCTGCGATTGATTAATATGATCGAACACAGCTTTAAATTGTTGCTCACTTTTTGAAGTTGTTTTTGGTTCATAGTATATTCTATTTTTCAATTTATCTGGTAGATATTGTTGTGTGACAAAACCATTTTCATAGTTATGTGGATATTTATAACCAATAGAACGACCAAGTTCTTTTGCGCCAGCATAATGACCGTCTTTTAGATGATCTGGTATTTGACCAACATGACCTTTTCTAATATCGGAAAGGGCTGCATCAATCGCATTGATACCTGAATTTGATTTTGGAGATAAACAAAGTTCTATGACTGCTTGACTTAATGGGATTCTAGCTTCAGGAAAACCTAATCTTTCAGCTGATTCAATTGCAGCTAGTGTACGTTGACCTGCACTTGGAGAAGCTAGTCCAACATCTTCAAAACTGATTACAAGTAATCTTCTAACTATTGTGGGTAAATCCCCAGCTTCAATTAAACGGGCAAGATAGTGTAACGCAGCGTTAACATCACTACCGCGGATTGATTTTTGGAATGCACTCATCACATCATAATGCATGTCGCCATCTTTATCACTTACAAAAGCGCCTTTTTGTAGGCAATCTTTTGCATCTTGCAAAGTAATATGTCGTTGTTGATCAATATTTTCCGAACTCAATACGGCTAGTTCCAAGGCATTTAATGCACTCCTAACGTCACCTTGACTTTGGGTTGTAAAATAAGCCATAGCGTTTTCATCGACCTTTGGATTGTAGCTAGCTAAACCTCTTTCAGAATCATTTAATGCTCTATCCAATGATACCCTGACATCGTTTTCGTCAAGTGGATATAACTCGAAAATTTGAGCACGAGATCGAATCGCAGGATTTATCGCATGATAGGGATTTGACGTCGTAGCACCGATTAACACAATTTTTCCATTTTCTAAATGTGGTAATAAAAAATCCTGTTTCGCTTTATCTAAACGGTGGATTTCATCTAGTAATAAAATAACTTGTCCAGACATTTTTGCTTCTTCTACAATGAGTTGCATATCTTTTTTAGTATTTGTAACAGCGTTTAACTGTCTGAATTTAAATTGAGTACTTCCTGATATGGCTTTCGCGATACTCGTCTTACCAATACCAGGAGGTCCATAAAATATCATTGAAGAAAGTCTTTTAGTTTCAACCATTCTTCGAATAATTCCTTTTGGTCCAACTAAGTGTTCTTGAGAAATGATTTCATCGATATTATTTGGACGCATTCTTGAAGCTAATGGTTCATTTGTCAAAATCTTTCACACCTTTCTTATTCTATATTAACTTAAAAAATGATAGAATGTTAATATATAGTATTCGAATTAAGTGAGGTAATATAATGAAAATTTCAACAAAAGGAAGATATGGGTTAACATTAATGATATCGCTTGCCAAAAAAGAAGGTCAAGGATGTGTGTCATTAAAATCGATAGCAGAAGAAAACAACTTAAGTGATCTGTATCTAGAGCAATTAGTAGGTACATTAAGAAATGCCGGATTAATTCGAAGTGTTCGTGGTGCAAAAGGTGGCTATCAATTAAGAGTACCAGCGGATGAAATTACTGCTGGTGATATTATACGCTTACTTGAAGGACCAATTACCTTTGTCGAAAGCATAGAGTCTGAACCACCTGCACAGAAACAGCTTTGGATCAGAATGAGAGATGCGGTAAGAGATGTACTTGATAATACATCTTTAAAATATTTAGCTGAGTATAAAGAAACTAATAACTTAGACGGTTATATGTTTTATATTTAATGTGTAAGCCATCATTTTTTATTAGTTTATATATCTATGTTAGTAAAAAACAAAAATTTTTTATTTGTATGTTTTATTAGTTTACTGAGTGGTATGTATATTATATATCGCAAGGAGGTAATTATTATGGCAGATGAAAATAAATTTGAACAAGCAAAAGGTAATGTGAAAGAAACAGTTGGAAACGTTACTGATAATAAAGAATTAGAAAACGAAGGTAAAGAAGATAAAACTTCAGGTAAAGCTAAAGAGTTTGTAGAAAATGCAAAAGATAAAGCTAATGAAGTTATCGATAAATTCAAAAAATAATTTACACTAATTCAATTAATTAAAAGGAGCGATTCATATGGCTGAAAATTTCTTTGAAAAAGCAAAAGAAACTGCAAAAACAGTATCAGATAAATTAAAAGATACAGATAATGAAAAAGCTAAACAAGCATCTGAACAAATCGATAAATTCACTGGTGGCAGTGATAACGATAATAAAGATTATAAAAAAGAAAAAGACGAAAAATAATAGTTTATTCGATTAAATAAAAAGCACAACTTACTTTTATAAAGTAAGTTGTGCTTTTTAATTGTTACTTGAGTTGATATTCCAATGTATAGTACACTTACGCGCTCTAGTGCATTGAATTTTATTAGCGTTGTATATACATACTGTTATAGAGATTCAATCACATGTTTTAATTTACGGTAAGATTCTACCTGTGCATCTTGATCGTAAATGTAACTGATTGCCATTAGTTCATCTATCTCACCATGTTCTTCTATAAATGAATTTAATTTAGCTTTCACAGTTTCTTCTGAACCTATGAGTGATTGTGCCATTCGCTGTTTCGCTAATTCAAATTCAGTAGGCGTTAATAAACCTCTTAAATCGTCTGTTGGTGGTTGAACTGGCTGCATTCTTCCTCTAGTTATACTGACCATCACTTGCGCTTGTGTCGTTGATAAATATTCAGCTTGCTCATCTGTATCTGCGACGATGGCGTTTAAACAAACGATAACATAAGGTTCGCTCAATACCTCTGAGGGTTCAAATAAGTCTTTATATATTTGTATAGCATCTTTCATTTGTTGAGGAGCAAAGTGACCCGCAAATACATAAGGAAGTCCTTTACGCGCAGCTAAATGAGCCGAGTCAGTTGAAGAACCGAGTATATAAATAGGAACGTTTTTGTTTACTGCAGGATACGCGCGAACATAAGCCTGTTTATTTGCTGGTCCGAAATAAGTTGCCAATTGTTCAACTTCTTCAGGGAATTCATAAACACCATTATGCTGGTCTCTTCTTAACGCGCTAGCCGTCATCATATCTGTTCCTGGTGCACGACCTAAACCTAAATCTACACGATTTGGAAACACTGTTTCCATTGTACCGAATTGTTCAGCGACAACCAGAGGTGCATGATTAGGTAACATGATTCCTCCAGATCCAACACGTATTTTTGAAGTATGTTCTAGAGTGTGTTGGATCAACAATGCGGTCGCTGAACTGACTAGATTAGGCGCGTTATGATGTTCGGCAATCCAATAACGCTCATAATCTAAGGATTCTAATTGTTGTGCTAACGTCACCATATCTTCTATGGCATTCTGGTCATTTTGACCTTCACGAATTGGCACTAAGTTAAGTGCCGATAACTTTAAGTCTTTCATAATTAACGTAATCCTCCTTTAGATAACTAATATAAAGAATTATAACAGTGGTTTTTAAACTTGCGTAAGAAATTGCTCACTGTTATAATTAATGAAATTAAAACGAGAGGTGGCTTAAGAAAAATACTATGGATAATGCTCATAAGGTAAATATCAACGATGTACAAGAAAATAAAACTATTATGGGATAGGCATTGTCTGGTTAGTATTTTTATGTGAAAGCACCTTATAATCTTTTACAGTTATAATATTTAAAGATGTGTCATGTCCTTATTGAAAGCGAGGAAGATGATATGTCTTTTTATTTTTCAGAAAAACCATTTGAACAGTTTGGTAAAATATTGATAGAAGACGTAAATATTGATATCGAACTAGGTGAGCATGTTGCAATGATTAGTGATAATGGTGTCGGCAAGTCAACATTGTTAAATGCTTTAAATTTAAAATATGAAACGCAATCATATTTAATGAAGCAAGACTTGACGCAAGTATTTGATTTAACCGCGATGAACTTTATCATTTCAATAATTCCTGAGGTTGCAACTTTGAAAACGCAAATTGTAACCGATTATGACAAGATAAGTGATTATATCGCTTTAAATGGTTATGAGATAGAACAAAAAATAATTACTACCGCAAAGCGTTTTAATATAAGTGAACAAGATTTAGATAAGCCAATACGATTATTAAGTGGCGGACAACAAACAAGCGTTGCATTAATCAGAGCGTTTATATCTGAAAAACCGCTAATTATATTAGATGAACCTACAAATCATCTTGATCAAGCAATGTTAGATAATTTAATTATAGAAATAAATAAGTCTAAGCAAACGATACTCTACGTTTCACATCACCGTGGTTTTATAAATCAGACTGCGAGTCATGTTTATGAAATCACTAGAAAAACATCGAGAAAATTTCAAGGTGATTATAATCAATACCATTCAGTCAAACAATTAGAATTTCAATCTCATAAAAATGCATATGATAAGCAACAAAAAGAAATCAAAGCGCTGGAAGAATCAATTGCACGCGTGAATGAATGGCATTCAACTGCCAAAGCTACGACCAGTGTGCGTGACCCTAAACAACAAAAGCGTCTTAGCAAACTAGCTAAAAAAGCAAAAGTAAAAAATGCTCAGTTAACACATAAATTAAATGAAAAGCAGTTTGAGTCTCCGGATAAACAAGATAGAAAGTTTCATTTTAATGATGAACAATTAGTGCGTAATCGAGAATTAGTGAAATTAGAAGATATATGTATAAGTATTGAACAAAAAATAATTTATAGCAAAGCAAATTTTGAAATTAAAAAAGATGAACATATTTTATTAACTGGTCCGAATGGTAGTGGTAAATCATTACTAATTGCGCTTATGAGACAACAAGTGAAACCGGATAAAGGTACAGTTTATGTAACGGCTTCAGTAAAAATTGCGTATTTTGATCAACAAAATAATAATTTGAATTACAGACAAACACCATTAGATATGGTCATGTCAATAGATCATATGACACGTAGTTATGCTCAAACAATCTTGGCTTCGTTCGGTTTTGATAAAGATAAAATACAACAAACGATTCGTTCTTTATCTATGGGTGAAAAAAGCAGATTGCAATTTGTACTATTGTTTTTTTCAAATGCTAATTTACTCATTTTAGATGAACCAACGAATTACTTTGATATTACAACGCAAGACTTAATTTTAAATATGATCAAACAGTTCAAAGGACAAGTGTTGATTGTTACACATGATTCATATTTGCAAAAGCATTTTGATGCGACACATTGGGTTGTAAAAAACAAACAATTACTTAATGTTACAATGAATAGTGAACAAAAGATTAATACGCAGAATACGTTGAATTTATTAAATGATTTCAGAGATATAGATGAAAATGGCCATTTTGAAACAGACGACTAGAAAAATAAATTATATGGTGCTATTATTGGAACATTGATAAAAATTTAAGGAGTGTCAAACATGGAAGTATATGCAGATTATGCTGCAACAACACCCGTCAAACAAGAAGTTATTGATAAAATGATGGAAGTCTATTCAGTACATTTTGGTAATCCGTCATCAATTCACAGCATGGGTAGGGATGCCAGAAAATACTTAGATGATGCGCGTCGTACAATTGCTAAATCGTTTAATGCTAAGCCAAGTGAAATCATCTTTACTAGTGGTGCAACTGAATCAAATAACACTGCAATTAAAGGTATTGCTTATGAGCACATGCACAAAGGTAAACACATCATTACTACTAAGATTGAGCATCATTCTGTACTTCATGTATTTGAACAACTCGAAAAAGAAGGTTTTGAAGTTACTTATTTAGAAGTGGATAAAGAAGGATTGATTAACCTTAATCAATTAAGAAATGCACTTACTGAAGAAACCATTTTAGTTTCAATTATGTTTGTTAACAATGAAATTGGGACTGTTGAACCTATGTATGATATTGAAGAAATTATTTCAGAATCAAATGCATTATTCCATGTTGATGCAGTTCAGGCTATTGGACACTTAGAAATTGATTTCCATGATTTTAATATGGATGCTATGAGTATTACTGCGCATAAATTTGGTGGTCCAAAAGGTGTCGGCGTACTTTTGCTTAAAGAAGAAACTAAATTGAAGTATCAACAATTAGGTGGAGAACAAGAAGCAAAACGTAGAGCTGGTACTGAAAATGTGCCACAAATTGTAGGTTTAGCTGAAGCAATCAAGTTAGCTAATGAGCATAGAGATGAAAATAATGTGCATCTTATGAATTTAAAGAATTTGTTTCTAGTGTCGTTACAAGAGCGCTCAGTTCCATTTGAACTCAATGGATCCATGACAGATTCAACAGGACATATCATTAATTTATATTTACCGTTTGTAGATGTTGAAACAATGCTCACATTATTAGATTTATCAAATATTTATGTATCATCAGGCTCGGCATGTACAGCAGGAACAACGACGCCATCACACGTGTTACAAGCAATGTATAGTGATGATGAGCGAGCGAAGCACTCAGTTAGATTTAGCTTTAATGAACAGACGACAGAACAAGAAGTTAAATATATAGTTTCAGAAATTCACAAAATATACCATAAATTTAGGGAGGAAATGTAGTTGTCAAATAAAGATACACGCGTAGTAGTTGGCATGTCAGGCGGCGTTGATAGTTCAGTTACAGCACATATTTTAAAAGAACAAGGATATGATGTAATTGGCATTTTTATGAAAAATTGGGATGATACAGATGAAAATGGATTTTGTACTGCAACAGAGGATTATAATGATGTCATCGCTGTATGTAATCAAATAGGTATTCCATATTATGCAATTAATTTTGAAAAAGAATATTGGGATAAAGTGTTTACTTATTTCTTGGACGAATATAAAAAAGGGCGTACACCAAATCCAGATGTTATGTGTAATAAAGAAATTAAATTTAAAGCATTTTTAGAACATGCGTTAAAACTTGGTGCAGATTATGTTGCAACTGGGCATTATGCACGTGTGCGTCGTCATGAAGATGGTCATGTTGAAATGCTAAGAGGTGTTGATAATAATAAAGATCAAACATATTTCTTGAATCAGTTATCTCAATCCCAGTTGTCACGTGTGATGTTCCCAATAGGAGATATAGAGAAAAAAGAAGTACGCAGAATAGCAGAAGAACAAGACCTAGCTACAGCTAAAAAGAAAGATTCAACAGGAATCTGTTTTATTGGCGAACGTAATTTCAAAGAATTCTTATCACAATATTTACCAGCACAATCTGGAGAAATGAGAACACTAAAAGGTGAAAAAATCGGCACTCATGCTGGCTTGATGTATTATACAATTGGTCAACGTCACGGATTAGGTATTGGTGGCGATGGTGATCCATGGTTTGTTGTAGGTAAAAATTTAGATGACAATATTTTATATGTGGAACAAGGATTCCATCATGACGCATTATACAGCGATTATCTTATAGCATCTGATATCTCTTTCGTAAATGATGTAGATCTAGAAAATGGTTTCGAATGTACTGCTAAATTTAGATATCGTCAAAAAGATACGAAAGTATTTGTAAAAAATGAAAACGAAAATGCTATACGCGTGATATTTAATGAACCAGTTCGCGCCATTACACCTGGCCAATCTGTCGTTTTATACGATGGTGATGTATGTTTAGGTGGCGCAACGATAGATGACGTTTATAAAGAATCTGGTCAACTAAGTTACGTTGTATAAATATTACTTTTGAATTTTATTCGAAATCGTTAGAAAGCTATTCAAAATAGTAACTAACGATTTCTTTTTTTGAAATTATCATTTCAAATACCGTGGTAAATGTTATAATAAGTAGTCAGAAATGAGGGTTAGAAATGAATCAAGAACAGATATATAATTTAATTAAACAAGGCAATTTTGAAGAAGCATTAAAAGCATTATTTGAAAACATAGAAGCAAATCCAAAAGAAGTGGAAAATTACATAAATGCAGGGATTTTATTAGCTGAAGCGAACGAAGTAGATAAAGCAGAAAAATTCTTTCAACGTGCAATTACTTTAGATCCGCAAAATGGCGCAATCTATTATAATCTCGGGAATGTATATTACAATGAAGGCCGTTTTAATGAAGCGATTAAATTGTATCAACAAGCGTTGAAATTTAACGTTGATCAAGTCGATACTAACTATATGATTGGCATGTCATTTAATCAATTAGAAGCATTTAAAGAGGCTTTACCTTTTTTAATGACTGCAGCAGAACAAGATGACCGTCATGATGTTGAGGTTCAATTTCAGTATGGGCTTGTACTTTGTCATTTAGAAATGTTTGAGCAAGCGATAAAGCAACTTAAGTTGGTGTTAGAAATGGATAATAAACATTCAGATGCATTATATAATTTAGGTTTGGCAACTTATATGCAGACTGAAGATACAGCACAAGCAATTGAATATTTTGAAGCTGCTGTAGACGCAAATCCAGAACATGTTATGAGTCAGCATGCTATAAAAACATTTAAATCTATCGCAGAGGAGGAATAACTGATGGGAGACCCTACACTATTTAATAATTCAATGATTAAAGGAACCGTTGATGCGATTTTATTTCAAAATAAAGAAAATTTTTATACGGTTTTAAAAGTTGATACAATTGAGTCAAGTGAAACATTTGATTCAATGCCTACGATTGTAGGGTTTTTCCCAGAAATTGCTGAAGGTGATGTTTATACATTCAAAGGCCAAGTTGTTACACATCCAAAGTATGGTAAACAACTTAAAGCTGAAACGTTTGAAAAAGAATTACCACAAACTAAAGAGGCAATTATTAGTTATTTATCAAGTGATTTATTTAAAGGTATTGGTAAAAAAACTGCGCAAAGTATTGTTAATAAACTAGGTGAAAATGCTATAAACGATATCTTGAATGACCCGTCGGTATTAGAGCAAGTACCTGGTTTACCTAAGAAAAAGCAAAAACAAATTGCTGAACAAATTGCTAGTAATCAAGAGACGGAGCAAATTATCATACGCTTACATGATTTAGGGTTTGGACCAAAACTAGCTATGGCGATTTACCAAGCGTATTTAGGAGAAACACTTAATGTTGTTGAAAATAAACCCTACCAACTCGTATATGATGTAAAAGGAATTGGATTTAATAAAGCTGATACCTTAGCACGTAATGTTGGAATCCAGTTCAATGATACAGAAAGACTAAAAGCGGGTTTGTTATATGTACTTGAAGAGGAATGTATTAAGCAAGGACATACATATTTACCTACTCAAAATGTATTAGAAATGACTCAAGATATGCTTTCTCAAGCACCTAGTGAAATAATAGAAATGCAACAATTGAATCATGTATTACAAGAATTGGTAAATGATACCAAACTCATTCAACAAGAAAATGAAGTTGCAATTCCGAGTTTATATTATTCAGAATTAAAAAGTGTGCAGAATCTTTATCGCAATTATGCGTATAAGAATAAACTCAAACAAATAGAACAGTCTGATCTTTTAATGAAGATTGGAGAAATTGAAGAGCGCAATCAAGTTAATTATGCAAATTCACAAAAAGATGCGTTACAGACTGCTATTAATTCTAAAATTATGCTGCTCACAGGTGGCCCTGGTACAGGTAAAACAACTGTGATAAAAGGTATTGTAGAATTATATGCAGAAATTCATGGTCTCTCATTAAATTATGATGATTATCAAAATGATGATTATCCAGTCGTATTAGGTGCGCCTACAGGAAGAGCTTCAAAGCGTTTGGCAGAGTCGACAGGTTTAGAAGCCATGACAATTCATCGCTTAATCGGATGGAATCAGGATACACAACCGGAAGATATTTTAGATAATGAAATATCAGCAAAATTAATTATCATTGATGAGATGTCTATGGTTGATACTTGGCTGTTTCACCAATTTTTAAGTGCAGTTCCAATAGATGCACAAATCATTTTAGTAGGTGATGAAGATCAATTGCCTTCTGTAGGTCCTGGTCAAGTATTTAAAGATTTAATTGATTCAAAAGTGATACCTCGTGTTAATTTAACAGAAGTTTATAGACAACAAGATGGTTCTAGTATTATTGAATTAGCGCATCGGATGAAACTAGGTGAACCGATTGATATAACCCAACGTTTTCATGATCGAAATTTTATAAATTGTAATACAGATCAGATTCCGACAGTTGTGGAAAAAGTTGTTTCAAGCGCTGTGAATAAAGGCTATGATATGAGTGACATTCAAGTGCTTGCACCAATGTATAAAGGGTCAGCAGGCATTAAAAAACTTAATATGGTATTACAAGATATTTTAAATCCTAAGGATAAAGATACACGTGAAATAGAATTTGGTGATGTGTTTTTTAGAAAAGGTGACAAAGTCTTGCAACTTGTAAATAGGCCTAATGATAATATTTTCAACGGTGATATTGGTGTAATCGTGGGTGTTTTTTGGGCAAAAGAAAATGCGTTGAACAAAGATGTATTAGTCGTTGATTTTGAAGGTAATGAAATTACTTTTGTTCGTCAAGATTTAATAGAATTAACTCATGCTTATTGTACGTCGATCCATAAATCACAAGGTTCTGAATTCCCAATAGTCATCATGCCTATGGTAAAACAATACTTTAGAATGCTACAAAAGCCCATATTATATACTGGCTTAACAAGGGCTAAACAATCCCTTGTCTTTTTAGGTGATCCGCAAGCCTTTGATATTGGTTTAAAAACGCATGGACAAGTGAGAATGACACAGTTATGCACATTTTTAAAAGCCTACTTTAATAACGATGCATCTACTGAAGAAGAAATCAGCGACACATTTGATGCTGATATCATTCTAACTGAAGACAATATTTTTAAAATTAACCCAATGATTAATATGGGAGATATTTCCCCATATGACTTCGTTGAAGATTGACATGTGACAAGAAAATAAATACAATATAATTAACTTCACATAAAGATGAGTAAATTATACTGAGCGAAAAGAGATGTACTGGTTGGTGAAAAGTACAGTCGGTATAGTTGAATGCTACTTTGTGTCAGCAAGCATAATAACTAATTAAGTGATAAGTGTATGTTAGGGAATTAAAGTCAGTCGTTTGATCTGTGTGATACTTACAATTAAGATTGAATTAATTTGTTAACACTTATAACTAGGGTGGTACCGCGAAACGTTCGTCCCTTTATGAGGATGGGCGTTTTTTATTTTCTTTTTTAATTATTTAAAGAACTAACATGAGTTGAGATGGAGGAATTTTAAGTATGAAAAACTTAAAAGCAAGTGAAATTAGACAAAATTTTATTGATTATTTCGTAGAAAAAGGCCATATGGTAGAACCTTCTGCACCATTAGTCCCTATTGACGATGATTCACTATTATGGATTAATTCTGGTGTAGCTACACTGAAAAAATATTTTGATGGTAGAGAAACACCTAGAAAACCAAGAATAGTTAATTCTCAAAAGGCAATTCGTACAAATGATATAGAAAATGTTGGCTTCACAGCACGTCATCATACATTTTTTGAAATGTTAGGTAACTTTTCAATTGGGGATTACTTTAAGCAAGAAGCTATAGAATTTGCATGGGAATTTTTAACAAGTGAAAAGTGGATGGCAATGGAACCTAAACTTCTATATGTGACAATACATCCAGAGGATAAAGAAGCGTATAGAATTTGGAATGAAGACATTGGACTTGAGGAAAGTCGTATTATTCGCATTGAAGGCAACTTCTGGGATATTGGTGAAGGCCCATCAGGTCCAAATACGGAAATTTTCTATGATCGTGGAGAAGATTTTGGACAAGATGATCCTGCAGAAGAAATGTATCCAGGGGGAGAAAATGAACGTTTCCTTGAAGTATGGAATTTAGTGTTTAGTGAGTTCAATCACAATAAAGATCATACTTATACACCACTGCCTAATAAAAATATTGATACCGGCATGGGTCTTGAAAGAATGGCATCACTTGCTCAAAATGTGCGTACAAATTATGAAACAGACTTATTTATGCCTATCATTCATGAAGTAGAAAAAGTATCAGGTAAAACATACTTGGAAAATGATAACTATGATGTGGCATTTAAAGTGATTGCCGACCATATTCGTACAATTGCATTTGCCATTGCAGATGGTGCACTACCAGCTAATGAAGGAAGAGGATATGTTTTACGTCGTTTATTACGTAGAGCAGTAAGATTCAGTCAATCATTAGATATTAATGAACCATTTATGTATCGTCTAGTTGATATTGTAGCTGACATTATGGAACCATATTATCCTAATGTTAAAGAAAAAGCAGACTTTATTAAGCGCGTCATTAAATCAGAAGAAGAACGCTTCCATGAAACATTAGAAGAAGGTCTAGCTATTCTAAATAACTTAGTTGCACAAGCGAAAACATCTACCCATGAAATCAGTGGTAAAGACGCTTTTAAATTATATGACACTTACGGCTTTCCAGTTGAGTTAACAGAAGAAATTGCGACACAAGAAAATTTATCAATAGATATGCAAACATTCGAAGAAGAAATGCAACAGCAACGAGACAGAGCAAGACAAGCAAGACAAAATTCACAATCTATGCAAGTTCAAAGTGAAGTATTGAAAAAGATTACCACAGATAGCACATTTGTTGGGTATGATGTTATGGACAAAGCCTCTGTCATCACAGATATTATCCAAAATGGTGAACTTGTAGAATCTGCAGAAGCAGGAGAGACGATTTACTTTATTTTACGTGAGACACCATTTTATGCTGTTAGTGGTGGTCAAGTGGCAGACCAAGGTACAATTAGTAATGAAAACTTTGAAATCGCAGTTACTGAAGTGACTAAAGCACCAAATGGTCAGAATTTGCACAAAGGTGAGATTCAATTTGGTACTGTTAAGAAGAATGCTGAAGTTTCAGCGAGTGTGAATCACAAAGAACGTCGTTCAATCAAGAAAAACCATAGTGCAACACATTTATTACACGCTGCATTAAAAGAAGTCCTTGGAGATCACGTTAATCAAGCAGGTTCACTTGTTGAAGCAGATCGTCTAAGATTTGACTTTTCACACTTTGGCCCAATGACACAAGAGGAAATTGACACGGTTGAGCGTCGTGTTAATGAAGAAATTTGGAACAGTATTGAAGTAGATATTCAAGAAATGCCAATTTCTGAAGCAAAACAACTAGGTGCTATGGCACTTTTCGGTGAAAAATATGGTGAAATTGTAAGAGTTGTAAATATGGCCCCATTTTCAATTGAATTATGTGGTGGTATTCACGTGAACAACACAGCAGAAATCGGTTTATTTAAAATAGTAAGTGAGTCTGGTACAGGTGCTGGAGTGCGTCGAATAGAAGCATTGACTGGTAAATCAGCTTTCTTATACTTAGAAACGATTCAATCTCAATTTAACGCAGTTAAATCGCAAGTAAAAGTAAAATCAGATGACCAAGTATTAGAGAAAATCGTTCATATGCAAGACGAAGAAAAAGAGCTTACAAAACAACTTGAACAAAAGAATAAAGAAGTGACATCATTAAAAATGGGTGACATCACTAATCAAGTAGAAGAAATTAATGGATTGAAAGTCTTAGCAACGGAAGTAGACGTTCCTAATGCTAAAGCAATACGTGAAACTATGGATGATTTTAAATCAAAATTACAAGATACTGTTATTGTACTTATTAGTAATATAGATGGTAAGGTGTCATTAGTAGCTACCGTACCAAAAGCATTAACTGATAAAGTGAAAGCAGGAGATATCATTAAAAACATGGCTCCTGTAGTAGGCGGTAAAGGTGGCGGACGCCCTGATATGGCTCAAGGCGGCGGTACTGAACCAAAGAACATAACAGAATCATTACGTTTCATTAAAGATTACATTAAATCTCTATAAGTTGATTCGATTCTAATGTAGAATATAAGTAAGAACTTTTTTTACTCGATACAAAGGAGTGTAAGAACAATGGAAAATTTTGATAAAACAATGAAATTTAATTATGATGAAATTCCAAAAGAAGATGTCAAAACAGTATTACAAAATGTCTATCATACCTTAGAAGAAAGAGGATATAATCCTGTGAACCAAATTGTTGGTTACTTATTATCAGGAGATCCTGCATATATTCCACGTAATAACGAAGCTAGAAATCAAATTCGTCGTATTGATCGCGATGATATCATGGAAGAATTAGTTTCAAACTATTTGCAAGAGAAATCGAATTAGTTTATGTTAAAGCATAAAATTATAGGATTAGATGTAGGAAGTAAGACTGTTGGCATTGCAATAAGTGATCTGATGGGTTGGACAGCCCAAGGATTAGACACACTCCGTATAGACGAAGAGAACAATGAATTAGGTATTGAAGCATTAGTAAAAATTATAAAAAGAGATAACGTTGGTACTGTAGTTATTGGATTACCAAAAAATATGAACAATTCTATTGGATTTCGAGGCGAGGCTTCGTTACAATACAAGGAGCAACTTCAAGAAGCACTGCCATCATTAGAAATAATTATGTGGGATGAACGTCTAAGCACTATGGCTGCGGAGCGTTCATTACTTGAAGCGGATGTTTCTAGACAGAAACGAAAAAAAGTAATAGATAAAATGGCAGCAGTATTTATATTGCAAGGCTATTTAGACTCATTACAATAAAAAGGAGCTTTTAATAATGACAGAGCATAACCATGATTCTCAATTAGAAATTAACAATGAAGAGGAATTACTTACATTATATGATGAAGAAGGTAATGAAGTCTTATATCGTAAAGTATTAGAATTTTTCCACCCAGAATTCAAAAAAGAATACGTTATTCTTGCTGAAGAAGGTGCAGAATCAGATGATGACGATTTAATTGAATTGGTGCCTATGATTAATGAGCCAGATGAAAATGGTGAAGGTGGCAAATTCTTACCAGTGGAAACTGACGAAGAATGGGATATGATTGAAGAAGTCGTTAATACAGAAATGGATGATCATGACCACGATCATGACCACGAATAATTAAAAAATCGTTCTTTAAATATAAGTCACTATGAAGTAAACCATACTGGAAAAGCAGTATGGTTTTTTTCTGTAAATAAACGAATAAAAATCGAATGATTAATGATAATTATATATTTAAGAGTTAACTAACTACGGAATTTATGCTTATATTATCGGGGTGTTTATGGTAAAATATATAAAGTTAAATTCAAACACATACGATTTTGAAATTGCATTTATTAATAATGGAATAGACCATATAAATGTTATATGTAAATATATTTTTCATCTTTACTAAAATTAAACTAGCACGAGCACCAATGACTAGTGTGATTGATAGTCTGTGCGGTAACTGATTAAGTTGAAAATACAATGATAATAGATGTTAAAGCATAATTTCTAAAGAAAATATGATGGTCATACATAAAATGACGCATTCTAGCGCAAATCTATAAGTATTTTGAGTTTTTAATTGGCCATTTTTGCCGGGATGGGGCAAGGAACCTTATGTACAAAAGGCTTCTATACTACTCCCTATTTTATTGTTAAAACTTATGTATTATATTATAACGAAGGAAGTTTTGAAAATGGATAATAATCAATCCTATTTATTAAATTTACATAAACAAACCGATGAAACGATAGAGTCTTTGAGACCATATGCAGAAGCGAATAACGTCCCTATTGTAGACAGACTTACTTTAGAAATGATTAAGCAATTGATTAGGCTGCATAAACCACAAAATATTTTAGAAATTGGTACAGCGATTGGCTATAGTGCAATGCAATTTGCATCTGTATCTAAGGATGTACATATTACGACAATTGAACGTGATTCAGATATGCAACAGCAAGCAAAAGAAAATATTAGGAAATACGATTTTTCAAATCAAGTGACATTGGTTGAGGGTGACGCGTTAGAGCAATTTCATAATGTCGAACAAGAAAGTTTCGATATGATATTTATTGATGCTGCTAAAGCACAGTCTAAGAAATTCTTTGAATTATATACACCTTTATTAAAAGAAGGTGGCGTAGTTATTACGGATAATGTACTCTATCATGGCTTTGTTTCTGATATTTCAGTTGTGCGGACTCGCAATGTGCGCCAAATGGTTAAAAAGGTGATTGAATATAACGAATGGCTTATGAATAACGAAGCTTATACGACTAACTTTTTAAATATTGATGATGGATTAGCCATTTCAATTAAAGGAGAATCTAAATGACAGAATTATTAGTGACACCCAAATCGGTTAAACATATCGAAACATTAATTGAAAAAGGTGCTGATGCCTTTGTCATTGGCGAGCAAAAATTTGGTTTGAGATTAGCAGGAGAATTTGATAAAGCAGCAATGATTGAAGCAGTGGATATGATTCATCGTAATGGTAAAAAGGCATATGCTGCAGTAAATGGTATATTCCATAACTATCATTTAAGTGCAGTTGAAGCTTATATTGATTTTCTTCATGAAATAAAAGTTGATCGAATTATCTTTGGAGACCCAGCTGTTGTTATGTATGTTAAACAACACACAGATCCAATTCCTTTACATTGGGATGCAGAAGCACTGGTGACTAATTATTTTCAATGTAATTATTGGGGAGAAAAAGGAGCTGCACGTGCACAACTTGCTAGAGAATTGAGTTTGGACGAAATCCTTAATATCAAAGCCCATGCGAATGTTGAAATTGAAGTTCAAGTTCATGGTATGACTTGCATGTTCCAATCTAAGCGTATGTTGTTAGGTAATTATTACACTTTCCAAGAACGTCAAATGAAGATCTCCCGTAACGATGAAACGAATGATTTATTATTATATGACGAAGAACGTGATAATAAATACCCAGTTTATGAAGATTATAATGGAACACATATTATGTCACCAAACGATATTTGCTTAATAGAAGAATTGGAACCATTACTTGAAGCGGGTATAGATTCACTGAAAATAGACGGCATCTTACAGTCAGAAAGTTATATCAATATTTGTACTGAACAATACAGAGAAGCAATAGATCTGTATAATGAGGACCCAGATGCATATGAAGATGAAAAATTCATGCTTGTCGATCCAATAGAAGCAATACAACCGGAACATCGCCCGTTTGACGAAGGCTTCTTATATAAACAAACAGTATACTAATGGAGGTTAACTCGTGAAAATTTTAGAAGAAATTAATGTTCAAAATAAACCTAAAATGAAAAAGCCTGAACTTCTTGCCCCTGCTGGTAATTTAGAGAAACTTAAAATAGCTATACATTATGGTGCAGATGCTGTTTTTCTCGGTGGACAAGAATATGGTTTGAGATCTAATGCAGATAACTTTACAATGCCAGAAATCCAAGAGGGTGTTGCATTTGCAAAGCGTTATGGTGCTAAAATATACGTAACCACTAATATAATTGCTCATGATGAAAATATAGACGGCTTAGACACCTATTTACGCGATTTAGCATTAACAGGTGCAACTGGTATTATCGTTGCTGATCCGCTTATAATTGAAACTTGTAAAAAAGTAGCGCCAGAATTGGAAATCCACCTTTCAACACAGCAATCACTTTCTAATTACAAAGCAGTTGAGTTTTGGAAAGAAGAAGGTTTAGATAGGGTTGTTTTAGCACGTGAGACAGGTGCTATGGAAATGAAAGAGATGAAAGAAAAAGTTGATATTGAAATTGAATCTTTTATACATGGTGCAATGTGTATTGCTTATTCAGGAAGATGTACATTAAGTAATCATATGACTGCGCGTGACTCAAATCGTGGTGGGTGTTGTCAAAGTTGTCGATGGGATTATGATTTATTACATATTGAATCTGATGGGGAATTAGATTTATATTATGGTGATCATGAGGTTGCACCTTTTGCAATGAGCCCTAAAGATTTGAAATTAATAGAATCGATTCCTAATATGATGGATATTGGTGTAGATTCTTTAAAAATTGAAGGACGCATGAAATCCATACATTATATTGCGACAGTAGTCTCAATTTATAGAAAAGTTATAGACGCATATGCAAGTGATCCAGAGAACTTTAAGATTAAGCCAGAATGGTTGATTGAACTAGACAAATGCGCTAATAGAGATACTGCATCTGCATTTATAGAAGGTACACCAGGTTATGAAGAGCAAATGTTTGGTCAACAAAATAAGAAAAATTCTGCTTATGATTTCTGTGGGTTAGTGTTAGATTATGATAAAGCGACTAAAATTGCTACAGTACAACAACGCAATAAATTTGAACCTGGACAGGAAATTGAATTTTTTGGACCAGAAATTGATACTTTTCGACAAGTTGTGGAAACAATTTATGATGAAGAGGGAAATGAACTTGATGCTGCACGCCATCCGTTGCAGATAGTTCAAATTAAAGTCGCTCATCCAATTTATGCGAATAACATGATGAGAAAGGAAATTGGATAATGAAAAGTACAACAATAATAGGCATTGCCGGTGGTTCAGGATCGGGGAAAACATCCGTTACAAACGAAATAATGAAAAATTTAGAAGGTCATAGTGTTGCACTATTGGCTCAAGACTATTATTATAAAGACCAATCACATTTAACTTTTGATGAACGTTTAGAAACCAATTACGATCATCCATTTGCATTTGATAATGATTTATTAATTGACAATTTGAATGACTTGAGGAATGGTAAGCAGGTTGAAGTGCCAACATATGACTACTCAAATCATACGAGAAGTAAGGAAACGATTGCATTTGAGCCAAAAGATGTTATCATCGTAGAAGGTATATTTGCACTTGAAAACAAAACATTAAGAGATTTAATGGATGTCAAAATTTATGTTGATACAGATGCTGATCTGCGCATATTAAGACGTCTGCTTCGTGATACCGAAGAAAGAGGACGTACAATGGAATCTGTTATTAATCAATATCTGAATGTAGTTCGGCCTATGCATAATCAATTCATAGAACCAACTAAGAGATACGCAGATATTATCATACCAGAAGGCGGAAGTAATAAAGTAGCTATCGATATAATGACGACGAAGATTCAAACTTTAGTTAGTAAACAATAGTATTTATAAGTAAAGGAAGATGACATAATGGAAAACCAAAAGCAATATCCAATGACGCAAGAAGGTTTTGAGAAATTAGAACATGAGCTTGAAGAATTAAAAACTGTTAAACGACCTGAAGTCGTTGAAAAAATTAAAATTGCCCGTTCTTTTGGTGACTTATCAGAGAACTCAGAGTATGATGCGGCAAAAGATGAACAAGGTTTTATTGAGCAAGATATCCAACGTGTAGAAAACATGTTACGTAATGCACTTATTATCGAAGATACAGGTAATAATAACGAAGTACAATTAGGTAAAACAGTTACGATTGTTGAATTACCTGGTGAAGAAGAAGAAGAATATCAAATTGTTGGTTCTGCAGAGTCAGACGCATTTAAAGGTAAAATTTCTAACGAATCACCTATGGCCAAAAGTTTAATTGGCAAAAAATTAGACGATGAAGTACGTGTTCCACTACCAAATGGTGGAGAAATAAATGTTAAAATCGTAAATATCAAATAAATTTTAGTGCAAATCCCCCCACACATGTTAAATGTCTGGGGGGATTTTACACTTTGCTAAAATATTTCTATACTTGCAGACTATATTCTGATAAATTGATAACAATTATAAAATTATTTAGGCTATCTATATTGATTCTTTTCATATAAGCCGAATTCATTATTTATTATAATCTATGATAATTATTTGCTATTAAACAGAAATTTATAATAAATGATATAATAGAAATGTTGAATGTACAACTTAGTTTGTTTTTATAATAAGTTGTGATAATTAACAAAGGGGGCAACGTTTCTGGAATATAAAATCATTAATGAACAAACCATCATGATTTATTTTGATGAACAGATTGATCCTGATACTTTTAAAGAAGTACAGCGAATAGAACAGTATATTAAGGATCAAAGTAATAAAGCTATTTTAGAAATAATACCTTCGTATCGCGCAATTATGTTGACTATCGATATCACTCAAAGCGATGCGACAGAAATCATAAACAGCTTGGACTTAGGCAATGTTGATGTTGATGCAGGACTGACATCAAACTCACAATTTAAAATTTTACATATACCCGTATACTATGGTGGTGACCGTGGCCCAGACATAGAAACAGTCGCGAAACATAATCAATTAACTTCAGAAGAAGTTATTAAATTACATACTGAAAATACCTACCTAATATATATGCTGGGCTTTATGCCAGGTTTCCCATTTTTAGGAGGGTTAAATAAACAATTACATACACCCAGAAGAGAGGAACCGAGGACAAGTATTCCTGCGGGTTCTGTTGGTATTGCAAATAACCAAACAGGATTATATCCAAAATCTTCTCCAGGTGGTTGGCAAATTATCGGACAAACACCTATACAAGTGTTTGATATAAATCGAGATCCAATGTGTTTATACAACTCAGGAGATTATATTAAGTTTTATGCTATTAATGAACAAACCTTAAATCAGATTGAAGAGGAACAAAAAAGTAATCAATTTGATATTGAAAAGTGGGTGACAGTAAGTAATGAGTATTAAAATATTAACGCCCGGTTTGTTTAGTACAATCCAAGACGAAGGGCGAATTGGTTATCAAAATCAAGGGTTTTCAACAGCTGGTGCATTAGACATCTATGCGTATAGACTTGCACAAACATTAATTAATAATGAAGGACCTGCAATAGAAGTTACAATTATCGGCCCGTCCATTCAATTTTCAGCAGATAATACCTTTGTTATAACAGGTGCTCAGTTTGACGCTACTATTAATGATGAACCTATATCTCATCAAACGGTTATTAAAGCACAAAAAGGCGATATATTAAAGTTAAATTCAGCGTTACATGGTGCCAGAGGATACATAGCTTTTGGACAACCTATCAATGTACCTTTGATAGCTAATAGTTATGCCACACACACCCGTAATCAAATTGGCGGCTATAAAGGACGAGCTTTAAAAAAAGGTGATGTATTGACTATTCAACAAAACGATCACTATTTATCTCAGATAGGTATAAGTGCGCGTATTGAAAATGAAAACGATGAACAACACACGATTCATATTATAGAAGGGCCACAAATAGAGCAGTTTTCAGAAGAAGTAAAAGCAAAATTAACATCTGAATCGTTTGAAATTTCAGAAAAATCTGACCGTATGGGATTCCGCTTACAAGGCGAAAATATTGCGCCAACCAATTCTGCAGATATCATTTCAGAACCAGTAGCACTTGGTAGTATTCAAGTGCCTAACGATGGTAATCCCATTATCTTACTGAATGATAAGCAAACTGTGGGAGGCTATACTAAAATTGCAACAGTTTGTGCAGCTGATTTATCGATACTGGCACAAAAACAGCCAGGTGAAACCATCCGATTCCAATGGATATCAGTCGAAGATGCAATCAAGACACTAAAGCAAAAAGAAAAATGTTTTTCTGAAAAAAGAAAAGAAATAATAAAAAATCCAATTTTTGAAATAAAACAACTTCGACCAACAGCGTCACGAATCAAAAATTTATTAAAAGGGGAATTATAATGAATTTTGAAAAAATAGAACAGTTAATTAAATTAGTTAAAGAGAACGACGTTAAAAAATTTAAATATAAAGACTATGAAAACGAAATCGAACTTGATTTTACTGAGAATGATGCAAATCATATTACATCAAACCAAGCAGAAAAAAATGATAGTAATAAAATAGATAATGCTAAAAATGAAGAGAATGATTCAACAAATGAGCATACATATCAACAAATTAAATCTCCAATGGTAGGCACATTTTTCTTACAAGACGAAAAAGAGTTAACAAACCCTATTATACAAGTGGGTGACGAAATTAAAAAAGGAGATACAGTCGGATATATTGAAGCGATGAAAGTGCTTAATGAAGTAACAAGCGATGTTTCAGGCGTTGTAGAAGAAATTTTAGTTGAGCACGGTTCGAGCGTAGAATACAATCAACTGATTGTTAACGTAAAATAAGTCAAATAAAGGGGTGTTTGCATTGTATCGTTGTCTGATAGCAAATAGAGGAGAAATTGCTGTACGTATTATAAGAGCGTGCAGAGAACTAAATATTGAAACTGTTGCAATCTATGCGATAGGTGATGAATCAAGTTTGCATGTAAGTTTAGCAGATCAAGCTGTTTGTATAGGTGAGGCAAATCCACTTGAAAGTTATTTAAACCAAGACAGAATTATTAGCGCAGCCAAAATAACACAAGCTAACGCGATTCATCCAGGGTATGGCTTTTTATCGGAGAGTGCATCGTTTGCCCAAAAAGTTGAAGAGAACGAGATTTATTTTATTGGTCCTACTAAGACAACTATGGAAATGATGGGGGATAAAATCACTGCTAGACAAACAGTTGATAATGTCGGTGTTCCTATTATTCCGGGTTCTACAAGTGCTGTTGATTCGATAAGTGAAGTGAAATCTATTGCTCAAGATATTGGTTATCCACTTGTGTTAAAAGCAGCGAGTGGTGGTGGCGGTAAAGGTATACGTATTATCAAAGAAGAAGCGTCACTCGAAAAAGCTTTTAAAGAAGCTAAAAGTGAGGGTGAAAAGTATTTTGATGATGACCGTATTTATGTTGAAGCTTTCATCCCTATTGCAAAACATGTGGAAGTTCAAGTTATCGGTGATGGCAAAAATAATTTTATTCACTTAGGTGAAAGAGATTGTTCTGTACAAAGGAAAAATCAAAAGTTAATTGAAGAATCACCATGCGCTGCAATTTCTGAGTCGATGCGAGAAGCAATGTGTAATGATGCTGTTAAAGTGGCGCGTGCATCTCATTATCGCAGTGCAGGCACCATTGAATATTTAGTTACGGATGATGCGTATTACTTTATAGAAATGAATGCACGCATTCAAGTTGAACACACAGTAACAGAGATGAGAGCAAACAGAGACTTATTACAAGCACAATTGTATCTCATGCAACATAATGAACTACCATTCACACAAGAAGACATTACTTTTGATGGTCATGTCATTGAGGCAAGAATCAATGCAGAAAATCCAGAGAAACAATTTCAACCTACACCAGGCACTGTAGAAGCTTTACATCTGCCACAAGGCTTTAATATACGTGTTGATAGTTTGTTATATCACGGATATAAAGTTTCACCATATTATGATTCATTAGTTGCAAAGGTGATTGTGAAGTCTTCCACTAGACAACTTGCTATTAATAAATTAAAAGTAACACTTGATGAAATGGTCATCGATGGTTTTACGACAACTGCTGATTTTCTGTATGCTGTATTATCTTATCCTGAATATGCTGATGGTGATGCAAGCCAAGTAGACATTAAATTTTTAGATAGACATCAAATTTTAAAGGAGGAAGTATAAATGAAAGTAGATTTGAATTGTGATTTAGGAGAAGCGTTTGGTAACTATTCATTTGGTGGTGACAATCAAATTATTCCTTTAATAACATCAGCAAATATTGCATGTGGCTTTCATGCTGGCGATCAACATGTGATGAACGATACCATTAAACTTGCAAAAGACAACGGTATAGGTATCGGCGCACACCCAGGACTTCCTGATTTACAAGGCTTTGGCAGAAGAAATATGGATTTATCTCCTGAAGAAGTTTATGATATTGTTGTTTATCAATTAGGTGCATTGAATGGTTTTTGTAGAATTCATGACGTTAAGATTAATCATGTTAAACCGCATGGTGCACTTTATCAAATGGGAGCAAGAGATAAAGTTATTGCGCATGCTATTGCAAAAGCAGTTTATGACTTTGATCCGACTTTAATCTATGTGGGACTTTCTAATACTTTATTAATTTCAGAAGCACAGGCTTTAGGATTGTCCACAGCTTCTGAGGTTTTTGCCGACAGACGTTATGAAGACGATGGACAGTTAGTAAGCAGAAAAGAAGCTGATGCATTGATTACCAATACAGATGAAGCGATTAAACAAGTGATAAATATGGTTAAATTTCAAAAAGTAATTACAAAAAATAACAATACAATAGATATTAAAGCAGATACTATTTGTGTGCACGGCGATGGGGCACATGCAATTGAATTTGTAACACAAATTAGAGAACAATTAACGAAAGAAGGCATTTCAATTACAAGGTTAGGGGGCTAAGCAATGGGAGAAAAATTAAGGTCAGACGAAAAAGATTTCCAGTTTACTAAAAATCACAAAAGGTTATTATTAGGTTCTGTGTTTTTAATGGCAACATCCGCGATAGGACCAGCATTTTTAACACAAACTGCTGTATTTACAGCACAATTTGCATCTAGTTTTGCATTTGCAATTTTACTATCTATATTAATTGATATTGGTGCACAGATTAATATTTGGCGTGTACTCGTTGTTACAGGTAAACGTGGACAAGAAGTAGCTAATGAAATTTTTAATGGACTGGGTACATTTATATCAATCCTCATTGCAATTGGTGGTCTAGCTTTTAATATTGGTAACATAGCCGGTGCTGGATTAGGTTTGAATGCGATATTTGGGTTAGATGTTAAAATAGGTGCAGCAATTACTGCCGTTCTTTCAATTGCAATATTTATTAGTAAAAGTGGACAAAAGATAATGGACGTCGTAACAATGTTTTTAGGTGTATTGATGATTATCGTTGTCGCTTTTGTTATGTTTAAAGCCAATCCACCCTATGCTGAGGCTGCAAAACATTTAGTGATGCCAGAGCAACCACTAGCGCTTGTTTTACCAATTATCACATTAGTTGGTGGTACGGTTGGCGGATACATTACTTTTGCTGGCGCACATAGAATATTAGATTCTGGAATTAAAGGTAAAGATTATTTACCATTTGTAAATAAGGCTGCGATTTCAGGTATATTAACAACTGGTGTACTAAGAACATTATTATTCTTAGCTGTATTAGGTGTAGTAGTAACGGGCGTTACATTGAATGCTGATAATCCACCTGCTTCTGTATTTGAACATGTGTTAGGACCTATAGGACGAAATATTTTCGGTATTGTACTATTTGCGGCTGCAATGTCTTCAGTTATTGGCTCTGCATATACAAGTGCAACATTCTTAAAAACATTACATAAATCTGTTTATAATAAAACGAATATTATTGTAATTAGTTTCATTGTAGTGTCAACGTTAGTATTTTTATTCTTAGGCAAACCTGTCACGTTACTTATTGTAGCAGGTGCACTAAATGGTTTGATTTTACCTATTACATTAGGTACGATATTAATTGCTAGTAAACGTAAATCAATCGTAGGAGATTACAAACACCCGACATGGATGCTTTGGTTCGGGATTGTTGCAGTAGTCGTAACGATTGTAATTGGTATCTTCTCGCTTCAAGGTTTAACTGAATTATTTGGTAGCTAAATGAAAATAGATAATACCCTGACTTATGGTTACAATACATTAAGTTCAGGGTATTTTTCATGTTAAATTTTTAAAATAAACGAATTTATGATAGTTAATATAATTAAAAAGTTTAAATAATTTCAATAATTATTATTTTATGCAAAAACATTGAACTATTATCGAGCTATGTGTTCAAATATGGTAGAATAACAAAGGCTAGGATTTTAAAATGAGGTGAAATATAATGATAGGTATTATAGGTGCTATGGAAGAAGAAGTAGCTATCTTAAAAGATAAAATTGTTAACTTAGAAATAATTAATGTTGCTCATGTTGTTTTTTATAAAGGGCGTTTACATGATAAAGAAGTTATCTTGACTCAAAGTGGTATTGGAAAAGTAAATGTTGCAATTTCTACTACTTTATTAATAAATCGTTTTCACCCAGATTTAATTATTAATACAGGTTCGGCGGGTGCATTAGACAAATCACTTGGTGTCGGAGATATTATAGTAAGTGACATGGTAGCTTATCACGATGCAGATGCAAGAGCATTTGGTTATCAATTGGGTCAAATTCCTCAAATGCCTGCACAATTTGTTGCGGATAGCCATTTAATTGAATTAGCAAAAGAAGCAATAAATGATCAAAAATGGGTTGCTAAATCTGGTTTAATTGTAAGTGGAGATAGTTTTATTGGCACTGCAGAACAACGCGCAGATATCAAAACAAACTTTCCACAAGCCATGGCAGCAGAAATGGAAGCAACAGCGATTGCCCAGACATGTTATCAGTTTAACCTACCATTCATAATTACACGTGCTATTTCTGATTTAGCAGATGGTGATGCAGGTATAACATTCGAAGCATTCTTAGAAAAAGCAGCAATTGCTTCAAGTCAAATTGTTGATCGTTTAATTAAAACTATATAAAAAGGTGAAATAAAACATGGGTATGATAAAGCACTATTTTATGCCAAACGAATATGTACAATCTATTTTTCAAATTGATATAGAAAAACTCGCAAATTCAGGCGTAAAAGGTATAATTACAGATTTAGATAACACACTTGTAGGATGGGATGTAGCTGATCCAACAGAAGCAGTAAAAGAATGGTTCGATAGAGCAAAAGAACTCGGCATAACTGTAACAATTGTTTCAAATAACAACGAACAACGCGTAGGCAATTTTTCAAAATCATTAAATGTGGACTATATATTTAAAGCAAAAAAACCCAGAGGTCGCGCCTTTAATCAAGCATCTAAATTAATGAATTTGAATCCAGAAGAAATAGTTGTCATTGGAGACCAAATGCTAACAGATGTGTTTGGCGGAAATAGACGCGGATTATTCACAATTATGGTTGTCCCAGTGAAAAAAACAGATGGATTTATAACGAAGTTTAATCGCATGATTGAACGTAGATTACTACAGCATTTTAGAAAAAAAGGTTATATTAAATGGGAGGAAAATTGATTGGCAGAAACTGAGATATTAAAATGTATCGGTTGTGGCGCACCCTTACAATCTGAAGATTTAGATGCGCCTGGATATGTTCCAGAAAGTAGTCTTTATAAAGAAGACGTTATTTGTAAAAGATGCTTTAGGTTAAAAAATTACAACGAAGTGCAAGATGTAGGCTTGGATAGTGAAGATTTTTTAAATTTACTTAATGGCTTAGCAGACAAAAAAGGTATTGTTGTAAATGTTGTGGATGTTTTTGACTTTGAAGGATCTTTTATTAATGCAATCAAACGCATTGTTGGAAATAAACAAATCATTTTAGTAGGTAATAAACTAGACTTATTACCGAAACAAATTAATAAACGCCGTGTAAAAGAATGGTTGAAGAAAACAGCGAGAAAATACGGCTTAGATGCAGAAGATGTCATTTTAATTTCTGCTGAAAAAAATGAGGGTATCGAAGATTTATTGAATGCTATTAATACTTTGAGAAATAATGACGATGTCTATATTGTAGGGACTACAAATGTAGGTAAATCTACACTGATTAATAAATTGATAGAGCGCAGTGTGGGTGAAAAGAATGTAGTTACCACTTCTCGATTCCCTGGTACAACTTTAGATATGATTGATATACCACTTGATGACACTTCGTTCATGTATGATACACCTGGTGTGATTCAAGAACATCAAATGACGCATTACGTAACGGAAAAAGAATTAAAAACAATTATGCCTAAAAAAGAGGTTAAACAACGTGTATATCAATTAAATGAAGGACAAACATTATTTTTCGGTGGTTTAGCACGTATTGATTATATAAGTGGTGGTAAACGACCATTAGTATGTTATTTTTCAAATGATCTTAATATCCATAGAACTAAAACGGAAAATGCAAATGAATTGTGGCGTAATCAATTAGGGGATGTATTGTCGCCCCCTAATAACCCAGATCATTTTGATTTGCAAAATGTTAAAGCCGTACGTCTAGAAACAGGTAAAGAAAAGCGTGATGTTATGATTTCTGGATTAGGTTTTATTACCATTGATGAAGGTGCTAAAATCATTGTTCGTGTACCTAAAAATGTCGATGTCGTATTACGAAATTCTATAATGTAAGGCGGGTTTAATGTGAAGTACGCAGTGATAGGCAATCCTATTGATCACTCTTTATCACCAGTTATGCATAATGCAAATTTTGCAGCTTTAAATGATTTATCATCTTATGAAGCGATTAATATTAGAAACGAAGACTTTCATCGTATCAAAGAGATAATTAATGACAAAGCACTTTCTGGATTTAACGTTACAATACCACATAAAGAGCGTATTATACCCTATCTGGATGAAATCGATGAACAATCAAAAACAGTTGGAGCAGTTAATACGGTGAAAATTGTGGACGGGAAATGGATTGGTTACAATACGGATGGTATTGGATATGTAACAGGTTTAAGACAAGTATATCCAGATTTAGAAGATGCATATATATTAATTTTAGGCGCTGGTGGTGCGAGTAAAGGGCTCGCTAATGAACTAAAAAAATTCGTTAGACCCAAACTTACAGTAGCCAATAGATCTATGGATCGATTTGAAAGTTGGCAATTAGAAGTGAATAAAATTAGTTTACAAGAAGCTGAAGCAGCATTATCAGAATTTGATATTATTATCAATACAACGCCAGCAGGTATGAATCAAAATAAAGAGGTTATTATTAACCTTGATAATTTGGATAGTCACACGTTAGTGAGTGATATCGTTTATGTACCATTTAAGACACCTATTTTAGAAATTGCAGAAGCTAAAGGAAATCCTATTCATAATGGATTAGATATGTTCGTATACCAAGGTGCTGAAAGTTATAGAATTTGGACAGGTGAATTACCACAAATTCAAATAATGAAAGACACTGTTTTAAAATATTTATAAAAGGAGATTGAATTATGTTAACAGGTAAACAAAAAAGATTTTTACGAAGTAAAGCCCATAACGTAGATCCAACTTTTCAAATAGGGAAAGCTGGTATTAATGACAATATGGTAGCGCAAATACAAGATATTCTAGAAAATAGAGAGTTAATTAAAATACATGTATTGCAAAACAACTTTGAAGATAAAAATGACTTAGCACAATCATTAAGTGATGCAACACGTAGTGATATTGTACAAGTAATCGGGTCGATGATTGTACTTTACAAAGAATCACAAGATAATAAACAAATTCAGTTACCATAATGGCTAAATCGATTGTCTTATATGGTGGGCAATTTAACCCGATTCATATCGCCCACATGGTCGTAGCTAGTGAAGTTAACGCATTTATAAAACCGGACGTATTTTATTTTATACCTAGTTTTATATCTCCGCTAAAAGAACATACAGATTATTTGGAAGGTCGATATAGAGTTGATATGATTCAATCTGTTATAGATGATCTGGGTTTTGGTCGTATCTGTTTAAATGAAATAGAAAGACGAGGACAAAGTTATACCTATGATACAGTGATGTACATTTTAGATAAGCATCCTGATGCAAAACTTTATCTTGTGATAGGGACAGACCAATATAATCAACTGCATAAGTGGTTTAAGATTAATGAATTAAAATCGTACATTACTTTTGTAATCGTCAATAGAGATAAAACGACACAAGAAGTCGAATCAGAAATGCTATCGATAACAATTCCACGTATTGATATAAGCTCAACATTAATTAGAAAAAGAGTGAAGAATAAAGAGAATATTCAAGCACTCGTTTCTCCAAGTGTTGAACAATATATCCGAGAGGAAGGATTATATGAAAGTTAATGAAGCAATAGAAATTGTCAAAGAGAAATTGCCTGAAAAGCGGTTTAACCATTCATTAAGAGTGGCTGAAACTGCGGTTAAATTAGCAGATATTTATGATGGTGATAAAGATAAAGCAGAACTTGCGGGTGTATTACACGATTATTCTAAATATGATGATTTAGGAACGATGTATCAAGTTGTTACGCAACATGATTTAGATAGCAATCTATTAAGTTATGGTTCGGAAATTTTACACGGACCTGTTTGTGCGGTTATTATGAAAGAGAAGTATGGTATCGATGATGAAGAAGTATTATTAGCGATAAAAAACCATACGACAGGTCGTGCTCAAATGACAAAAACAGAGAAACTTGTCTTTATTGCAGACTATATAGAACCTGGGCGTCAAACCCCAGGCGTTGAAGAAATTAGAGATTTAGCATACAATAAAGGTGGCTTAGATAAAACAATATATGAAATATCTAAGCGTACCGTTTTATATTTAATTAATAAAGATATTAATGTCTATGACGCGACGATTGCATGCTTGAATTATTACAATTACAGTGACGAAAGAGTAAAGGATGATTAAATGAAATCAGATCAATTATTAAAATTAGCTGTGGAAGCAACTGAGAATAAAAAAGCAGAAGATATTATTTCTTTAAATATGCAAGGTATTAGTGATATGACAGACTATTTTGTGGTTTGCCACGGAAATAATGAAAAACAAGTTCAGTCTATCGCACGTGCAGTCAAAGATGCAGCTAATGAAGCGGAAATTGAAGTTAAACGAATGGAAGGCTTTAATGATGCGAGATGGATTCTTATTGATTTGGCAAATGTAGTCGTACACGTATTCCATAAAGATGAAAGAGATTATTATAATATTGAAAAACTGTATAGAGATGCACCTCTTGAATCATACAGACAGGCTGTTTATTAAAAATGGCACAATATGAAGAAATGAGCTTGTTTTATGATCAGCTAACCTTAGATCAACCGTATGAAGATTGGCTAAGCATTGTTAATCATTTTGCAGGTAAAAAGCATTCTATTTTAGATATTGGTTGTGGAACCGGTAGTTTAACATCGCTGTTCACTGAATTTGAGCAAGTGACAGGAATGGATCTTAGTGTTGATATGTTAGCTATAGCTGCTCAAAAATCTAATGTTGTTAATTGGATTGAAGCAGATATGACTGATTTTGAGCTTGAACAACATTTTGATGTCATTACAATATTTTGTGATTCTTTGAATTATTTACCTGAAAGAGAAAATGTTTCAGATACATTTAAAAATGTTTATCGACATTTATCTCAAGATGGTGTCTTTATGTTTGATGTTCACACAGCTTATAAAATGAATACATTGTTTAATAATCAAAGTTATATTGACGAATCCGAAGATGTTTTCTTAGGGTGGGAAGCTGTCCAAGGCGAAGAACCTCTGAGTGTTTGGCACGATATGTCGTTTTTTATTAAACAAGATAGTACGCATTATACTAGGTTTGATGAATCACATTATCAGCAAACTTATACTGAAAATGAATATACAGCGATGTTAAAAGAAGTAGGTTTTAACCATATACAGACTTTTGTTGACTTTGACATAAACAATCACACTGAAAATGGTTATAGATTATTTTTCATAGCTAAAAAATAAAAGTAAAATCACTCCCTTATACGTGTTAAGTATAAAGGAGTGATTTTTTGCAATTAGACTGGTCAAAATGGAAAGTAATTTTTGAGAAAAATAAATTAGTGATCATAGTTGGATGCGCGTTAGTACTATTGCTTGCTATTTGTTGTTATAAATTTTTAAATGTCAGCAATACAGATGACAACAGCAATGCAAACTTAAGTACAAATGATGATTCCACATTAATTAATGAACAAAGTACCAATAGTAAAACAATTGCTACTAATAATGATAATGCAAAATCAGTAAAAAATGATAAAAAGGGTAGCTTTATTTTTGTTGATATTAAAGGTGCTGTACAGCATCCTGATATTTATAAGATGAAAGATACGGATAGGGTTAAGCAATTAGTGGACAAAGCAATTTTATTAAAAGATGCTGATCTTTCAAGTGTGAATTTAGCTGAAAAATTACAAGACCAGAAAGTCATTTATATTCCGAAAATTGGTGACAAAGATCAAAAAGACATTAATATGAATCATTTTGCTTTAAAGAATAACCACACAGAAGATAGTAAAAAAGGTAATAGTACAATAAACTCAGAACAAATAAATATTAATGATGCAACAGAATCTCAGTTATTAACGATAAATGGGATTGGACCGACTAAAGCTAAGGCTATTATAGAATATAGACAACAACATGGCCCTTTTGAGTCTGTAGAGCAATTAAAAGACGTAAATGGTATTGGAGCTAAGACTTTAGAAAAAATCGGTTCAAAGCTGACTATATAACTTTTAGTTGCATTATGGTTCAATTCAAATTAATCTATAATTAATCAAAAAATATAATACATATATGGAGGTAAATCATCATGGATCGTATCAAATGGGAAGAATACTTTATGGCTCAAAGTCATCTTTTGGCTTTGCGTTCTACGTGTGAACGTTTGTCAGTTGGTGCTACTATAGTGAAAGATAATAGAATCATTGCAGGGGGCTATAACGGTTCGGTTTCAGGTGAAGTTCATTGTATTGATGAAGGGTGTTTATTAGAGGATGGCCATTGTATCAGAACAATACACGCTGAGATGAACGCTTTACTTCAATGTGCTAAACAAGGTGTTTCTACAGATGGCGCTACAATCTATGTTACTCATTTCCCTTGTTTGAACTGTACAAAATCAATCATACAATCTGGTATTGATACAATATATTATGCCGAAGATTATCATAACCATACATATGCATTGGAGTTATTGAAACAAGCAGGTATTGAGTATAAAAAAATTTCATTTGATCAAGAGCATGTAGCACAATACTTATTAAATAAATAGCCACGGTTTATTATGGCATAGCATATTTAGTTGGCATTCTTTGGCTACATCTCAAATTTCTTTCAATACTTCTTTTTATATTCCTTATATTTTTACTTAAAATAAAGCAGTTCAAATGGCAGCAAGTTATTATGATTATAATTGTTCCTTTTATAGCTTTTGGATTATTTTATAGGTATTATCATCAAACGTTAGAATTTCAAAATGATATGTTAAGTAAATCTTTAATTGCTAATGCAAAATTTATCACTAAACCTGTCATTAGCGACAATACTCTAAGTGGTAAACTCCAAATTGATAGCGATTATTATCAATATTATTTTAAGCCGAACAGAAAAGTTAAATCTTCGGATTCGTCTGAATTATACCGACGCGATTGTAAAATCCATGGTGCTTTTAAATTTAATGGGGAAGGAATAAGTAGAAAATTATATATCAATATAAAAAGCTTCGATTTATCAAGTTGTAAGTCAATATCAATGGGTTGGATGTCTCTGGTCGATTTACATAAGCAATATATTTATAAGCGTCTTGTTACAGAACACAACGATGATCCAGGTAAAATAATTGCATTGATTACGGGAGATACTTCCAAGATAAAAGACCATCAATTAGATCAAATTAGAGAAATTGGTATTTATCATTTACTAGCAATAAGTGGGACACATATCACAGCTTTAGTTAGTATTATTTTTTATACTTTGACTAAAGTCAGATGTCCCTTATTTTTGATAAAAGCTATTATTTTTATTTTGTTACCCATTTATACTATTTACACTGGTATGGCTCCAAGTGCTATTCGTGCAGTGTTAGTTGCGCTTATTCTTCTATTACTTCCGAAAAAGTTGTACAAACATTCTATGAATGTTCTTTTTGGTGTTTTTATTTTAATCACACTAATTTCTCCACAATTAATATATAATATTGGATTTCAGTTTTCATTTTTTATAACTTTTTGTATTCTTTTTGCACTCCCGATTTTAAAAGACGCTAATATCGTCAAAAGCATGATTTTTGTCAGTGTTATAGCACAACTTTCATCTTCCATTATTAGTGCAGCCCATTTTAATCAAATCCAATGGATAGGTATCTTAGCTAATTTATTCTTTGTTCCGTTTTACACATTTATTTTATTTCCTGCCTCGTTAATTTATTTTGCTTCGCTTCATTTTCCTATTAAAGTTACAATTTTTACAAAATGCCTAAATATATTGCTCTTGATTCATGATTACTTTGTTTCTATTTTTATGAAATTCTCTACTTTAAAATGGTTCACCCCCGAATTATCTTCATTTTTTATTGCGATTGCTGTGTTTCTTATCATTGTTGCACTTATTTTATTCGTTCATAAGCATTATTTTCTTTTTTTATTGATTCTAATAAGCATATTTTTCATTTTAACCATTTTACCGAAATCAAATGATTACAGATTAACTATGTTAAACGTGAACCAAGGAGATGCTATATTATTTGAAACGGATAAACAGGAATCTATGCTTATAGATACTGGGGGTGTATTGATTAAAAAAGGTATGAAAGACAACCACATGCTATCAAAACGAAAGATTCTGCCCACTTTAAAAAAGCATGGTTTACCTAAAATTAATTATTTGATTATTACACACCCACATGTTGATCATATGGGAGAATTAAGCTATCTAATAGGAAAATATCAAATAGATCATATAATAATAAATGCAAATAGCTTTAGCTTAGAACAATTAAAAGCGCTAACGTTACAATGTAAAAAACATAAGGTTAAATTATTAGATTTTAAAACTTTTAATCATATCGTACTTAGCAAAGCAGATATTCGTTTGTTAGATGCTACAATACAAAATTCAGACGATCTAAATGAACATTCTATTATTACCTACATACAATATAATAAATATAAAATGTTATTTATGGGCGATGCTTCAAAACATAATGAATCTCTTTTACTTAATAAGTACAAACTTAATAATTTGGATGTATTAAAAGTAGGTCATCATGGAAGTAAAACAAGTTCTAGTTCTAACTTTGTCAATATAATGCATCCTAAAATCAGCTTAATTTCAGTTGGACAAAATAATAGATATAAATTACCTAGTACCGAAGTTATTACTAGATTGAAAGCAATAGGATCTAAAATATATATGACAAGTCTCTCTGGGGAAGTCACAATTACTTTATCAAATTCGATACAAATTAAATCACAATTTGGTAAATGATTTGGGTAGAGAGAACAAATACTGCGTGATATAATAATTTAATGTGTAATAGAGATGAAAGGGTGCTATATATGAGCAATAATATAATAACAATTTACGGAGAAGTACCTGAACTTATAGAAAAAAAGTCAGCAGAAGAAATAAATAACTATTTAAATGCACCTAAAGATGATTTTAATTTCGTAAAATATAATTTATACGAACATGATTTGGCACCCGTAATAGAAGAATCATTGACCATGCCTTTTTTCTCTGATAAAAAAGTAGTACTTGTTCAAAATGCATACCTATTCACTGGTGAAAAACCTCCTAAAGATTTGAATCATAACATAGATCAACTCATTGAATTTATTGAAAAATATGATGGAGATACGTTGATTATTTTTGAGGTATATCATAGTAAATTAGATGAGCGTAAGAAATTGGTGAAAACATTAAAAAAGAATGCCCAATTAAAAAAAATAGAGCAAATGTCAGAAGAAGAAATTATGCAGTGGATGAAAAAAGAGCTTCATGAAAATTTTAAAGATATCAAACAAGATGCACTTGACCTATTTATAGAATTAACAGGCGTTAATTTTAATATTGTTAAACAAGAACTCGAAAAATTAATCCTTTTCTTAGGTGACAGATCAACAATTAATAAACAAGATGTGTACCAAATTGTTAATAGAAGTTTAGAACAAAATGTGTTTTTACTAACAGATTATATTCAAAAAAATAAAAAATCAAATGCAATTCAATTGGTTAATGATCTGATTGCAATGAAAGAAGAACCAATTAAGTTATTAGCATTAATTACCAGTAATTATCGACTTTTTTATCAGTCTAAAATATTAAGTCAAAAGGGTTATAGTGGTCAACAAATTGCCAAGACAATAAATGTACACCCATACAGAGTAAAATTAGCGCTTAATCAAGCAAGAAACTACCAACTTGAAAATTTGCTAAATATTATAGATTCCTGTGCTGAGACGGATTATAAATTAAAATCATCTTATATGGATAAACATCTCATATTAGAGTTATTTATTTTATCGCTGTAGTTTTAAACAAAGCAATATTATCCCGCTGTGCATACATTAAATTGGGAGTATTTTAAAAGGATACTTATTTAAAAAAAGATATAAAAAAAGTTCAAGCAATTGCTTGAACTTTAATATTATTTAGCAGCTGTCATTAATGATGACTTAATACGAGCAGCTTTGTTGTCGTGGATTAAGTTGCGTTGTGCAGCTTTATCTACTTTTTTCAAAGCAAAACTCAATAAGTCAGCTTTGTTATCAGCATTTGATTCTAAAGCTGAATGAGCTCTTTTAACTGCTGTACGCATTTCATTTTTTTGAGAAATATTACGTTCTTCAGCAGTATGTGTTGTATTAACACGTTTAATTGCAGATTTGATGTTTGGCATGTGTGTCACCTCCTAAAAGTGATCTTCGCTATCAAAATGAATTTGATTACAACAAGAAATATTTTATCAAAACAAGCGACTTTCTGCAATCATTTATTTATGAGCCGCCCGTAAATTCAATATAAATGATATAATAATGTATAAAGTTATGAAACACTTATTCTATAAAATATTCTGATAAAGTGTTAACAAGTGAATTAATATTTTGAATTATTATAAACTAATGGCTTTGCAAGTTTGCAATTAACTTGTAAAAACGTTATTATATCAAAGAATGTCATACATACAAACGGGCTAGAATTATGAAAGTGAGAAGGATAATACATGGATAAACAAGATCGTTATAATCGACGCAAAAATATAAGAAACTTTTCTATTATCGCACATATAGACCATGGTAAATCTACTTTAGCTGATAGAATTTTAGAAAATACTAAATCAGTTGAAACAAGAGACATGCAATCACAGTTGCTAGATTCTATGGATTTAGAGAGAGAACGCGGTATTACTATAAAACTAAACGCAGTACGATTGAAATACGAAGCGAAGGATGGAGAAACATACACGTTCCATTTGATTGATACACCAGGACACGTAGATTTTACATATGAAGTATCTAGATCACTTGCAGCGTGTGAGGGTGCTATTTTAGTAGTGGACGCAGCACAAGGTATTGAGGCACAAACACTAGCTAATGTCTATTTAGCACTGGATAATGATTTAGAGCTTCTACCTGTTATCAATAAAATTGATTTGCCTGCAGCTGAGCCAGAACGCGTTAAACAAGAACTTGAAGACGTTATTGGTATTGATAAAGAGGATGTCGTACTTGCAAGTGCAAAATCAAACATAGGTATTGAAGATATATTGGAAAAAATAGTTGAGGTAGTACCACCACCTGAAGGTGATCCAGAAGCACCTTTAAAAGCTTTAATATTTGATTCTGAGTATGATCCATATAGAGGTGTCATTTCATCCATACGTGTTATGGAAGGCGTTGTTAAAGCTGGAGATCGTATCAAAATGATGGCTACTGGAAAAGAATTTGAAGTAACTGAAGTAGGTATTAACACCCCAAAACAATTATCAGTAGATGAATTAACAGTGGGTGATGTAGGTTATATCATTGCTAGTATTAAAAATGTTGATGATTCCCGTGTAGGTGATACAATCACGCATGCAGAGAGACCTGCTGAAGCGCCACTACAAGGTTATAAAAAAATGAATCCAATGGTATTCTGTGGATTATTCCCTATTGATAACAAAGACTATAACGATTTAAGAGAAGCTTTAGAGAAGCTGCAATTAAACGATGCCTCATTAGAATTTGAACCAGAATCTTCTCAAGCATTAGGTTTTGGCTACCGTACTGGTTTTTTAGGTATGTTACACATGGAAATTATTCAAGAAAGAATTGAACGTGAATTCGGCATTGAATTAATCGCAACTGCGCCATCGGTAATTTACCAATGTATATTAAAATCTGGTGAGGAAGTATCTGTAGATAATCCAGCGAATATGCCAGATCGCGATAAAATAGAAACCATTTATGAGCCGTTTGTACGTGCGACTATGATGGTACCAAATGATTATGTCGGTGCTGTAATGGAATTGTGTCAACGTAAACGTGGTCAATTTATTAATATGGAATACATGGATGATATTCGAGTGAATATTATTTATGAAATTCCATTATCAGAAGTAGTATTTGATTTCTTCGATCAATTAAAATCTAATACTAAAGGCTATGCTTCTTTTGATTATGAATTTATTGATAATAAAGAAAGTGACCTGGTTAAGATGGATATTTTATTAAATGGTGAAAAAGTCGATGCTCTTAGCTTTATCGTGCATAAAGAATTTGCATACGAACGTGGTAAAACTCTTGTCGATAAGTTGAAAACATTAATACCAAGACAACAATTTGAAGTACCAGTACAAGCTGCTGTAGGACAAAAAATTGTCGCGAGAACAAACATTAAATCTATGGGGAAAAATGTATTGTCTAAATGTTATGGCGGAGACATTACACGTAAGAGAAAATTATTAGAAAAACAAAAAGCGGGTAAAGCCAAAATGAAAGCAGTGGGAAATGTAGAAATTCCACAAGATGCTTTCCTTGCAGTACTCAAAATGGATGAAGATTAATAATACTTTAAACTTGGGGCCTTAAATCCGAACGATTTATGCCCCAGTTTTTTATGAAACATCATGTTTTTAAATAGGGAAGTAGGTGAACACAATATGGAAGTGAAAAGTGCATATATACATATCCCCTTCTGTGTAAGAATATGTACGTATTGTGATTTCAATAAATATTTTATTCATAACCAACCAGTTGATGAATACTTAGATTGTTTAATTAAAGAAATGCAATATAGTAAAACGAAGGTGTTAGAAACTGTTTTTGTTGGTGGAGGAACGCCAACGGCACTTAGTTATGAACAACTTAAACGTTTACTTAAAGCTATTACTGATATTTTCGAAATCAAAGGAGAATTTAGTTTTGAAGCAAATCCAGATGAATTGACTTTGGAAAAAGTTCAATTATTAAAGGATTTTGGTGTGAATAGATTATCTATGGGCGTTCAAACTTTTAAACCAGAGCTGCTTGAAATATTAGGAAGAACACATAATACATCTGATATATACCAAGCAGTTACAAATGCGAGAGCCGTAGGTATTCCTTCTATTAGTTTAGATTTAATGTATCACTTACCAAAACAGACCATCGATGATTTTAAAGATAGTTTAGAAAAAGCATTGGCGATGGATATTGATCATATTTCTAGTTATGGTCTTATTTTAGAACCTAAAACTCAATTTTATAATATGTATAAAAAAGGCAAATTGAAAATACCTAATGAAGATATCGGGGAAGAAATGTATGAATATCTTTTAGAACGCATGCAAAGGTCTGAGTTACATCAATATGAGATTTCTAATTTTGGAAAAATGGGTCACGAATCAGAGCATAATAAAGTTTATTGGAAAAATGAAGGTTACTATGGCTTTGGCGCAGGTGCAAGCGGCTATGTTGACGGTGAAAGGTACAGTAACGTTAATCCTGTAAATCACTATATAAAGAAAATAAAGAACAATGAAAGACCTTTGTTAGAGTCCACGAGACCAACAAAAAATGAACAAATGGAAGAAGAAATGTTTTTAGGTTTAAGAATGAACCAAGGTGTCAATAAAGCTAGATTTAAAGAAAAGTTTGATTTATCTATAGATGAAGTATATGGCACAACAATTGAGGATTTACTTAAAAGAGAACTTATTGTAGATAACCAAGGCTTTATTTCAATGACTGAGAGAGGGAAAGTCATCGGAAACCTTGTATTTGAGTCTTTTTTACTAAATGTATAAGTTTTTATTAAAAACCGAGGCTTTAACATTGACTTACTTTGACCAATTTGATAAATTATAATTAGCACTTGAAACAAAAGAGTGCTAATGAGGTGAAAACATGATTAGTGATAGACAATTAAGCATATTAAATGCAATTGTTGAAGATTATGTTGATTTAGGTCAGCCAATTGGTTCTAAAACACTGATTGAACGACATAAATTAAATGTTAGCCCTGCTACTATTAGAAATGAGATGAAACAATTAGAAGATCTCGAACTAATAGAAAAAACACATACTTCATCAGGAAGATATCCATCAGAATCAGGTATCAGATATTATGTGAATCAATTATTACAAGAAACATCTCATCAACAACAAACTAAAATGCAGCGTTTAAAAGATTTGGTAATTGAAAATCATTATGACCTTTCCTCTACATTGAGTGATTTTGCTAATGAACTTTCAATTGCATCACAATATACAACGCTGGTAATGCGTCCAAATCATAAACAAGATATAATCAATAATATTCATTTGATTAGAGCAAATGCTTATTTGGTTATTATGGTGGTTGTGTTTACATCAGGTCATGTTGAACATTTACATTTAGCATCTGAAGTACCATTATCTAATGACGAATTAACCAAAATATCAAATTTTGTTACTGCTAAATATAATGAATGGAATAACCACCGTTTTGAAAATGAATTAAATGCTTTTGTAAAATCTGATACTGAAAAAGATTTTATAAAAGACATGCTAAATATGATTGATATTCATTTTGATAATCAAAGTAATGGCATTTTTATGGGCGGAAAGGTTAAACTCATAGATGCGTTGAATGAATCAAACGTATCATCTATTCAACCGATTCTACAGTATATAGAATCGAACAAAATCACACAACTACTTGATGAAATGTCCAATACTTCCATCAATGTGAAAATTGGACATGAAATTGAATCAAGTTTAAGTGATATTTCTATCGTAACAAGTGAGTATCATATTGATGATAGGCTGAAAGGTCAAATTGCGGTTATCGGACCAACAGCAATGAATTATCAGAACGTAATTCGATTACTAAATACGATTTGGTAATTAAGAATTGTATTGGAGGGCAGACTATGACAGAGCAAAACGAATCAGCTTTCAACGAAAATGAAGAAGTTAATGAAGAAACTTCACAAACCGATTCAGTTGAAAACAATGATGAAACTACAGAAACATCACAAGATAATCTGCAGGAGGACGATTCACAAGAAATTGCAGAATACGTAGATCCTAAAGATGAAGAAATTCAACAATTAAAAAAAGATGTTCAAGAAAATGAAGAAAAATATTTAAGATTATACGCTGAGTTTGAAAACTATAAACGTAGAATTCAAAAAGAAAATCAAACAATGAAAGCATATAAAGCACAAGATGTACTAAATGATATTTTACCAACAATAGATAACATTGAACGTGCTTTACAAATAGATGGCGAAGATGAACAATTTAAATCACTTAAAAAAGGTGTAGAAATGGTTCATGAAAGTCTATTAAATGCATTAAAAAATAATGGTTTAGAAAAAATTGAGACAGAAGGTCAACAATTTGATCCGAATGTACATCAAGCAGTAGTTCAAGATGACAATCCTGATTTCGAATCAGGTCAAATCACTCAAGAACTACAAAGTGGATACAAATTGAAAGAAAGAGTTTTAAGACCTTCAATGGTTAAAGTAAATCAATAATTCGTTTTATTGTTGAAAACACCAAATTTTTAAATATATCAGGAGGAATTTATTTATGAGTAAAGTAATAGGTATTGACTTAGGTACAACAAATTCATGTATTGCAATTTTAGAAGGCGATGAGCCAAAAGTAATTCAAAACCCTGAAGGCGCTAGAACTACACCATCTGTAGTAGCATTCAAAAATGATGAAACTCAAGTAGGTGAAGTTGCAAAACGCCAAGCAATTACTAACCCAAATACAATACAATCTATCAAACGTCACATGGGTACTGATTATAAAGTTGATGTTGATGGAAAATCATATACACCACAAGAAATTTCAGCAATGGTTTTACAAAATCTTAAAAGTACAGCTGAAGATTATTTAGGTGAAAGTGTAGATAAAGCAGTCATTACTGTTCCAGCTTATTTCAATGATAGTGAACGTCAAGCTACTAAAGATGCTGGTAAAATTGCTGGCTTAGAAGTTGAACGTATTATTAATGAGCCAACAGCAGCTGCTTTAGCATATGGTTTAGACAAAACTGAACAAGATCAAAAAGTACTTGTATTCGACTTAGGTGGCGGTACTTTTGACGTATCAATCCTTGAATTAGGTGACGGTGTATTTGAAGTGCTTTCTACAGCAGGTGACAACAAACTTGGTGGGGATGACTTTGACCAAGTAATTATTGATCACTTAGTTGCAGAATTCAAAAAAGAAAACAGTGTAGATTTATCTAAAGACAAAATGGCGTTACAACGTCTTAAAGACGCTGCAGAAAAAGCTAAAAAAGATTTATCTGGTGTATCTCAAACACAAATTTCATTACCATTTATCTCTGCAGGAGAGAATGGTCCATTACACTTAGAATTAACTTTAACTCGTTCTAAATTTGAAGAGTTAGCAGATTCATTAATCAGAAGAACTATGGAACCTACGCGTCAAGCAATGAAAGATGCTGGTTTATCAAGTTCTGACATTGACGAAGTTATCTTAGTTGGTGGTTCTACTAGAATCCCAGCAGTTCAAGAAGCTGTTAAAAAAGAAGTTGGAAAAGATCCTCATAAAGGTGTGAACCCAGATGAAGTAGTTGCAATGGGCGCAGCAATTCAAGGTGGCGTTATCACTGGTGATGTTAAAGATGTCGTATTATTAGACGTAACACCATTATCATTAGGTATTGAAATTATGGGTGGACGTATGAATACGCTTATCGAAAGAAATACTACAATCCCAACATCTAAATCTCAAGTTTATTCAACAGCAGCAGACAACCAACCTGCAGTTGATATCCATGTATTACAAGGTGAACGCCCAATGGCTGCAGATAACAAAACACTTGGTAGATTCCAATTAACTGATATTCCAGCAGCTCCACGTGGCGTACCTCAAATTGAAGTGACATTTGATATCGACAAAAACGGTATTGTGAACGTTACTGCAAAAGATTTAGGTACAAACAAAGAACAAAATATTACAATTCAATCTAGCTCTGCACTTTCAGACGACGAAATTGATCGTATGGTTAAAGACGCTGAAGAAAATGCTGAAGCAGATAAAAAACGTCGCGAAGAAAGTGACTTGAGAAACGAAGCAGATAGCTTAGTATTCCAAGTTGAAAAAACAATTACTGATTTAGGTGAAAACATCAGCGAAGAAGATAAACAAAATGCTGAAGACAAAAAAGAAGCACTTAAATCAGCACTAGAAGGCGAAGATATTGATGATATCAAAGCTAAAAAAGAAGACTTAGAAAAAGTAGTTCAAGACTTGTCTACAAAAGTTTATGAACAAGCAGCTCAAGCTCAACAACAAGCTCAAGGTGAAGATGCAAATGCTTCTCAAGATAGTAATGTTGAAGACGCTGATTTCAAAGAAGTTAAAGATGATGACAACCAAGATAACCAAAAATAAGTCGAGTCATTGACTAAATAATTGTTATTAACAGAAATATATGACACAATTGCTTAGCCAAATTAAGTCAAAGTCAATTGAACATTGGCTTTGACTTTTTCCTTTTTATAATAGATTTAATAAAACCGTGAAAGGAGAGGTATGAGTGGCCAAAAGAGATTATTATGAAGTTTTAGGTGTTAGCAAAAGCGCTTCTAAAGATGAAATTAAAAAGGCTTATCGTAAATTATCAAAACAATACCATCCAGATATAAATAAAGAAGAGGGTGCTGATGAGAAGTTTAAAGAAATCTCAGAAGCATATGAAGTATTAAGTGACGAAAATAAACGTGCAAATTATGACCAATTCGGACACGATGGACCACAAGGTGGCTTTGGCGGCCAAGGATTCGGTGGCCAAGACTTTAGTGGATTCGGCGGTGGCGGATTCGAAGATATCTTTAGTTCATTCTTTGGTGGTGGCAGACAGCAACGAGATCCAAATGCCCCAAGAAAAGGTGACGATTTACAATATACGATGACTGTCACATTTGATGAAGCTGTTTTTGGTAGCGAAAAAGAAATTTCTATTCGCAAAGATGTTGCTTGTCACACATGTGATGGTGAAGGTGCTAAACCAGGAACTAAGAAAAAAACTTGTCATTACTGTAATGGTTCTGGTCATGTTTCAGTTGAACAAAATACTATTCTTGGTAGAGTAAGAACTGAAAAAGTATGTCCAGTATGTAGTGGTTCAGGCCAAGAATTTGAAGAACCTTGTCCAACTTGTCATGGTAAAGGTACTGAAAATAAAAATGTTAAAATTAGTGTGACGATTCCTGAAGGTGTAGACAATGAACAACAAATTAGATTAGCTGGTGAAGGTGCTCCAGGAGAAAACGGTGGGCCTCAAGGTGATTTATATATTGTGTTTAGAGTCAAACCATCTGAAAAATTTGAAAGAGACGGCGATGATATTTACTATTCATTAGATATCAGTATTGCTCAAGCCACTTTAGGTGATGAAGTTAAAGTACCAACGCTTAAAGGTAGTGTCATGCTAACAATTCCTGCCGGTACACAAACTGAAAAACAATTCCGTCTGAAAGAAAAAGGCATTAAAAATGTTCATGGTTACGGTTATGGCGATTTATTTATTAACATCAATGTAGTTACGCCTACAAAAATTAGCGATCGCCAAAAAGAATTACTTAGAGAATTTGCTGAAATAGATGGCGAGGAGCTTTCTGAGCAGCCATCAAATTTTAGAGATAAAGCAAAAAGATTCTTCAAAGGAGAATAACTTATGAACTGGACTGAAGTTGCAATCGTTGCTAACCATGAGGTATCACCAATCATAACCAATTTACTCGAAGATTATGGCTCTAATGGTGTTGTTATAGAAGATTCAGAAGATTTAACACATGATTTCGAAGATAAGTATGGTGAAATATATGCATTAAATGCAGAAGATTATCCTACACAAGGTGTGAGAGTTAAAGCATATTTTAATGAAATTAAGTATACAAAAGATTTTCAAGAAAAATTAATTCAATCATTAAAAGACATTGAAAGTCTTGATTTAGATTTGTTTAGCTTTGATGAGCAAACAATTAGAGAGCAAGATTGGGAGAATGAGTGGAAGCATTACTTTCATCCATTTCGCGCATCTGAAAAATTCACAATTGTTCCGAGTTGGGAAACATACCAACAGGAAGATGATAGTGAATTATGCATTGAGTTAGATCCAGGTATGGCATTTGGAACAGGTGATCATCCGACAACGAGTATGTGTCTAAAAGCAATTGAAGCATATGTTAAGTCTAGTGATTCAGTTATAGATGTCGGCACAGGCTCAGGTATACTGAGCATTGCAGCACATTTGTTAGGCGTTAAACGTATAAAAGCACTTGATGTAGATGAAATGGCTGTTAGAGTAGCTAAAGAAAACTTTCAAAAAAACAACTGTGAATATGCTATTGAAGCAGTCCCAGGTAATTTATTAAAAGAAGAAACTGAAAAATTTGATGTTGTTATCGCTAATATTTTAGCTCATATTATTGAAGAAATGATAGATGATGCTTATAATACACTTAATAAAGACGGTTATTTTATAACTTCTGGTATTATAGAAGAAAAACACGAGGCTATTGTTGAACATATGAAACGCAGTGGATTTGAAATAGTTTCTATTAACCATGACAATAGTTGGGTTTGTATCGTCGGACAGAAAGTGAGCGATTGACATGCAAAGATATTTTATAGATCAAAACGCTGATGTAAATCAGCGTTTTTGTATAACTGATCAAGGTGATATACATCATATTTCAAACGTCATGAGACATCAAGTTGATGATTATATCATTATTACATTTGCTGATCATTATGTTTATAAATGTAAACTTGTTAATATTGGTGCAGAAGGTATCATGGTTTCGTTAGAAGAACGTATTGATGTGGATACAGAATTACCACAAAATGTAACGATATGTAGTGGACTAATCAAGTCTGACAAATATGAATGGATGCTACAAAAGTCAACGGAATTAGGTGCAAGTGAATTTATTGCTGTAGGTATGAAACGTTCTGTTGTCAAGCTTACAGAAAATAAAATTGCAAAGAAATTAGAGCGTTGGCAGAAGATTATCAAAGAAGCTGCAGAACAAAGTTATAGATTAGCTATTCCAACGATTCAATATCAAGCAACATTAAACGATGTACTTAAAAGTACCAAAACGTATGATTATATTCTAATTGCCTATGAGGATGCCGCTAAAAGTGGTGAAGTAAGTCAATTTAAATCGTTAGTTCAACAATTTAAACCAAATGATAAAGTATTAATTATATTTGGACCTGAAGGTGGCCTTGATGAGGATGAAGTCTCACTGTTACAAGATGTTGGTTACCAAATTGGCTTAGGTCCTAGAATTTTAAGGGCTGAAACAGCACCTTTATATGTTTTAAGTGCTTTGAGTTTCGAAAAGGATTTACACAATTAGTTTAATGTATTGATGTGTGCTAATAGCGTGTTATATGAATTATAAAGAATAAGATGATACAACGATAAAAATCCATAACCGGATAAATTTAATCATGTATTAATAGAATTTATTCAAAATAACAAAATCTGAATTTTAGTAATTGACCACATTAATCAGATATATTATACTAGATTATACATGGTTCATACCGTGTATTGATAATAAAGTTTCGTTGATATTTGGAGGGAGGGAAATACACATGTCTAAAACAGTAGTCAAAAAGAACGAATCACTTGAAGATGCGTTACGTCGTTTCAAACGTACAGTTTCTAAAAGCGGTACTATTCAAGAAGTACGTAAACGTGAATTTTACGAAAAACCTAGCGTTAAACGTAAAAAGAAATCAGAAGCTGCACGTAAACGTAAATTCAAATAATTAATAGTTTCGTTGACTCCCTCAACACCAACATTAATTATAAACCATAATAGCCTTAGTTGTTATATACAGCTAAGGCTATTATTTTTTTATAAAAAACCATTGTACTTTTTAAATCAACATATTTTTTATTATACATAGCATGTAGTACTTAACCATTATTAAAGCAAAAAGTAATAATGAAAATTTCTTTGAAGATAATAGTTTTTTATAGTGTAAACGGTATAATCGCATATTAGTTTCATGTATAATCAAATTGAGAGCGAGGTGATAGAGTGATTCTTTCAAGTAGTTTACATACAATTTTTCCTTCCAATTTAGTCGAGGATGGAAATTGGATTGATAATATAGCTAACTTTATAGTACATCCAATTGGCGCTTTGATTTTAACATGTATTATCTTTCTTGGTTTTCTATATCAATTATATTCTAATAAGATTAATGTTGTTGGTATCATATCAACGATAGCGTTATTGATATTTTTCTTAGGATTTTTTGTGAAAGGCGACGTTAATTTCTATTCTGTGATACTTTTTGGAGTAGGAGTCATATTAGTTATCATTGAATTATTTGTTGTCGGTGCGGTTATTGGCATCATTGGTATGGGTTTTATTATTTTCAGTATTATTACTTTAGGAGACAATTTAATCTTCATGATTGCTAATGTTGTCTTTGCATTAATCTTATCTATTATTGAGTGGGTGATACTTGTGAAAGGATTTAAACGCAAAATTCCATTTTTAGACAAAGTTGTACTGAAAGATTCTACAAATGCAGAGGCAGGTTACACTTCACATGAAGATCGCTCTCATTTAGTTGGAAAAACTGCAACAACATCAACGGACTTAAGACCAGCAGGGATTATTACATTAAATAATGAAAGAATCGATGCTGTTTCAGATGGTTCATTTATTTTAAGGAATAAACAGGTTACCATCTTAGAAGTTGAAGGTACACGTGTTGTTGTAAGAGAAATCGAATCATAAAGGAGAGAAAGTATGATCGGATTAATTATAATCGTCGTTATTGTATTAGTAGCATTGTTGTTGCTATTTTCATTTGTTCCAGTAGGATTATGGATTTCAGCAATTGCTGCTGGTGTTAAAGTAGGCATCGGTACTTTAGTAGGTATGAGATTACGTAGAGTATCTCCACGTAAAGTGATTTCACCGCTAATTAAAGCGCACAAAGCTGGATTGCATTTAACTACAAATCAACTTGAATCGCATTATTTAGCTGGAGGTAATGTTGATCGCGTTGTTGATGCTAATATTGCAGCGCAAAGAGCTGATATCAACTTACCATTCGAACGTGGGGCTGCTATAGATTTAGCGGGTCGTGACGTATTAGAAGCTGTACAAATGTCAGTTAATCCTAAAGTCATTGAAACACCATTTATTGCTGGTGTAGCAATGAATGGTATCGAAGTTAAAGCAAAAGCACGTATTACAGTTCGTGCCAACATTGCTCGCTTAGTTGGTGGTGCAGGTGAAGAAACAATTATCGCACGTGTTGGTGAAGGTATTGTTTCAACAATAGGTTCAAGTGAACACCATACACAAGTTCTTGAAAATCCAGATAATATTTCTAAAACTGTTTTAAGTAAAGGATTAGATTCTGGTACAGCATTTGAAATTTTATCAATTGATATTGCTGATGTTGATATTAGCAAAAATATTGGTGCAGATTTACAAACTGAACAAGCGCTTGCAGACAAGAATATTGCACAAGCTAAAGCAGAAGAACGTCGTGCGATGGCTGTAGCTCAAGAACAAGAAATGAAAGCAAAAGTACAAGAAATGCGTTCTAAAGTGGTTGAAGCAGAAGCAGAAGTACCATTGGCTATGGCTGAAGCTTTACGTTCTGGCAACTTAGGCGTAAAAGATTATTACAATTTAAAAAATGTTGAAGCTGACACAGGCATGAGAAATTCTATTAATCAACGTACGAATCAAAAAGATGATGAATCACCGGATAAATAATTAGGGGTGATTAAATGAGTATAGGTATTATTATCTTTGTAATATCTGTGATTGTGACAATAATTGGTGCTATTAGTGATAATAGCCATAAAGAAAGACAAAACCAAAAACCACCAGTCAACAAACGGTCAAATGACCATGGAGGAGAACCACAGAAACGTGGCTTTTTTGATGAAATAGGAAAAACATTTAAAGAAATAGAGAAACAATTAAATGAAGACCCTATGTCGCAAGAACGTGAAAAACCACGCGCTCCTCAACCTACTAAGACACAAGCAGAACCGGTTGAAACACGTGCAGAAAAAATGGAAACACCGAGTCCTGAGCGCTCATCAAGAACGATGAGAACGGATAATGAAACTGAAGCTGAAAAAGCAAAACGTTCACAACAACAGCAAGATGATAAATTACAACAAGAATTAGAATCCGATTTAATAGGACAAATGCAAGATGTACGTAGTGAAATTGATCGCGAAACTGAGAAGAAGTTGCAACGAACTGAACGAAAAGCACGTGCAATTATAGCTGATAAATATTTATCAGAAAGAACAAAGCGTTTTCGTTTAAAACAACTTATGAATGCTCATGCGATACAAGGAACAGCTACAAATGAACAATTCAGGTTTGCTGAGGACGAAGTTGTTAATGGTATTATTTGGTCAGAAGTATTAGAAAGACCGAAACAATTATAATATAATGTTTTAAGTTAACGCCTTATAAATCAATGTAATTTGATGTTATAAGGCGTTTTTAATATTATAATCGTAGTAAGAACTTTTATTTATCTGATTATCACAATCATATTTATACATTATAAAGCTTTCGTTTTATTATAAAATTAGATAGAATGTAAATCTTCTGTTAAAATTAATGAAATTCTGTCCTATTCAATTCACTTTAAAATAATATATTGAGTATTCGTGATATAATAGAGATGTATAATCAATAGTTTTAAACAGTAATTGTATATTTTTATACAAGCTGATTATTTATTTGTTAACAATCATTTTGTAACTTAAAATCTAATAGGATAAAATAAAAGAAACGAATATACTTGTAAAGGAGCACCTATATGCCTGGAATTATTCAAATAAATGACATCAATGAAGCGCAAGCACTCATTGGTAATAATGATGAACACCTTAAATCAATTGAGGAAGGATTTGATGTCATTATACATGCTCGTGGTCAAGAAATTGCTGTAAAAGGAGAGCAAGTTGAGCATGTTGAAAAAGCGGAATCCGTACTAATTAATTTATTAAAAGTCATACAACAAGGTGTAACAATATCGATTAAAGATGTTGAAGCAGCAGTGAAAATGGCACAAAATGGTACGATTCAATACTTATTAGATTTATATGAAGATGAAATTACTAAAGATGCATTTGGCAAGACGATTCGTGCTAAAACAATGGGACAACGTTTATACGTAAATGCGATGCACCATAATGATTTAGTTTTTGGTGTGGGACCAGCTGGTACAGGTAAAACATTTTTAGCTGTAGTCTATGCTGCTAAACAGTTACGTAAAGGGTCAGTAAAACGCATTGTTTTGACAAGACCTGCAGTTGAAGCTGGCGAATCTTTAGGATTTCTACCAGGAGATTTAAAAGAAAAAGTAGATCCTTATCTAAGACCGCTTTATGACGGGTTAAATACTGTTTTAGGTAGAGAACAAACTGCTAGATTTATAGAAAGAGGTATCATTGAAGTTGCCCCATTAGCTTATATGAGAGGTAGAACATTAGATGATGCGTTTGTCATTTTAGATGAAGCTCAAAATACTACACATGCACAAATGAAAATGTTCTTAACTAGATTAGGATTTGGATCAAAAATGGTAGTCACTGGTGACAAAACACAAGTAGATTTACCAAAAGGTGTAAAGAGTGGTTTGAAAGAAGCGATTAAAAAATTAGAAAACGTTAAAGGTTTAAGTATTCATCATTTAGACCAAACAGATGTGGTACGTCATCCATTAGTAAGTAAAATTATTGATCGTTATGAGGGAGATGAATAAATGTTTACGATAGATTTTAGTGACCATACTAATTTAGTGAAAGAGGATTGGTTTACACAAATTGACAAGCTGCTAACGTTTGCAAAGGAACAAGAAAATATCGAAGAAGAGGCTGAATTGTCAGTTACTTTTGTAGATAAAGATGAGATTCAAGAAATTAATAAAATGTATCGAGATAAAGACAAAGTCACAGATGTTATATCTTTTGCATTAGAGGAAGATGAACCTGAAATAACTGGTATAGAAATGCCGAGAGTTTTAGGCGATATTATTATTTGTACTGATGTTGCTCAAGAACAAGCAGACTCGTACGGACATTCATTTGAAAGAGAATTGGGCTTCCTTGCATTACACGGCTTTTTACATTTATTAGGTTATGATCATATGAATGAGCAAGATGAGAAACAAATGTTCGGACGCCAAGATCAAATTCTTAATGCATACGGCTTAACTAGAGATTAGAGGCGCGTATGGATAGATTTAAATATGCATTTCAAGGCATGATAGTTTTATTAAAAAAAGATAAGAATTTCTTACTTCATCTTATTTTTGGTTTGATAGTCATTGTTTGTGGATTTATATTTCATATTACAAAAGTGGAATGGCTTTTTATATTGTTAGCGATTGGACTTGTGCTAGCATTTGAAACGATAAACACAGCTATTGAATATGTAGTCGATTTGGTAACAACGGATTATCATATTTTAGCTAAGAAAGCGAAAGACGTTGCTGCTTTTAGCGTGATTATTGCGGCTATTATAGCTGTCTTAATTGGGCTGATTGTTTTTTTACCGTATATTTTTAAATAATAGTGCAAATTCACAAAAGTTGTTTATACTTAATGAATAAAGCTTTTAATAAAATATAGTTATACACCCATTTCCATGGTGTTGAATATTGAACAGGAGAGATGAAGCAATGGCATACCAACCACATTATTTTTCAGAAGTAAGAAAAGCACAGGCAAATGCGTACGCACCCTACAGTAATTTTAAAGTTGGTGCGTATTTAAGAACGAAAGATGGCAAAGCTTATTACGGTGGTAATGTTGAAAATGCAGCTTATCCAATGGCGATTTGTGCTGAAAGATCAAGTTTAGTTGCGGCAATTGCTGATGGATACCGCCCAGGAGATTTTGAATCAATTACTGTAACTGTAGATGCAGATGAACCGTCCTCACCATGTGGCGCATGTCGACAAGTAATGAAAGAGCTTTGTGATGACGAAATGCCAGTTTATATGACCAATCATAAAGGTGATATGACAGAATTATCAGTAGGCGAGTTATTGCCTTTAGGATTTTCAGGAAAGGATTTAAATTAATGACAGAACACAAATCAGGCTTTATATCTATCATTGGTAGACCCAATGTTGGTAAATCAACCTTTGTAAATCGTGTAATAGGACATAAGATTGCGATAATGTCCGATAAAGCACAAACAACTAGAAACAAAATTCAAGGTGTCATGACACAAAAAGATGCGCAAATTATTTTCCTAGATACACCAGGTATTCATAAACCTAAGCACAAATTAGGAGATTATATGATGCGCGTTGCGACGAATACACTATCTGAAATAGATGCCATTATGTTTATGGTAAACGTCAATGAGGATATTGGTAGAGGCGACGAATATATTATGGATATGCTAAAAACAATCAAAACGCCAGTATTTTTAGTGTTAAATAAGATTGACTTGGTTCATCCCGATGAATTAATGCCTAGAATTGAAAAATATAAAAAATATATGGATTTTACAGAAATCGTACCTATTTCTGCACTTGAAGGCTTAAATGTAGATCATTTTATTAATGTTATAAAATCATATTTACCAGAAGGCCCTAAATATTATCCTGATGATCAAATATCAGATCATCCAGAACAATTTGTTGTTGGAGAACTGATAAGAGAGAAAATTTTACATTTAACAAGTGAAGAAATTCCTCATGCGATTGGTGTTAATGTAGACCGTATGATTAAAGAAGATGAAGATAGAGTGAGAATTGAAGCTACTATTTACGTAGAAAGAGATTCTCAAAAAGGGATTGTCATTGGTAAAGGCGGTAAAAAATTAAAAGAGGTTGGTAAACGTGCGCGTCAAGATATAGAGCGTTTATTAGGCTCGAAAGTTTACTTGGAACTATGGGTTAAAGTACAAAAAGACTGGCGAAATAAAGTTAATTTCATTCGCCAAATGGGTTATTTAGAAGATAGAGATTAAGTTAAAGTTGAAAGTCGGTGAATTCGTGTGTTAATCAAACAAAAAGGGATTATTATAAAAACCATTGATTATGGCGAATCCGATAAAATTATAACTATCTTAAATGAATATGGTGCTAAAGTCCCACTTATGGTAAGAAGAGCCAAGAAAAGTAAGAGCGGCTTGCAGGCTAATACGCAATTATTTGTGTATGGCTTGTTTATTTATTCAAAGTGGAAAGGTATGGGCACCTTAAGTTCAGTTGATGTCATTGACCAAAATTACCATCTGCGACTAGATATATATGAAAGTAGCTATGCAAGTTTGTGTACTGAAACGATCGACCGTTCCATGGAAACAGATGAAATCTCTAAAAATAGTTACGAATTATTGCATTTTGTATTAGATAAGATTAGGCAGGGGATTTCAGCACAACTCATGTCAGTTGTTGTATTGTTAAAATGTATGACAAAATTTGGATTTAATGCAGTATTTGACAGATGTGTGATAACTCAAAGTGAAGATCAATCAAAATTAGTCGGTTATAGTTTTAAATATGATGGTGCAATTTCTGAAAATGTTGCATATAAAGATACACACGCATTTCAGTTATCAAACAAAACGTTGTATTTATTAGATATCCTTCAGAAGTTACCAATTAATCAAATGAGTTCATTGAGCATACACGAAACAATTGTCGATGAAATGTCAGAACTTGTTATCTTATTGTATAAAGAGTATGCGGGTATGTATTTCAAAAGTCAAAAACTAATTAATCAATTATATCGATTAGATAACTTATAATAATTATTTATATTCAAACCTATTGGCCCAGACCATAGGTTTGTTTTTTTTATATAAAAAAATGGGACAAGAAAAATTAATCCATTACAATGAAATAATCTTAGTTTCTTGTCCCATAAATATTTAAATTGCTATTTAAGTTTTATTTGATTTTGAATATATCATTCTTAAAATTAAAATTTAACTTTTTCAGCTAAGAATGATTTTAATTCAGTGATTGGCATACGAACTTGCTCCATTGTATCACGGTCACGAACTGTAACCTTTTCATCTTCTAAAGAATCAAAATCAAAAGTGATACAGTATGGTGTTCCAATTTCATCTTGACGACGGTAACGTTTACCAATTGATTGTGATTCATCAAAATCAATTGCAAAATCAGCGCTTAATTCTTCGAACACTTTAATTGCATCGCCTGATAATTTTTTACTTAATGGTAATACAGCTGCTTTATATGGTGCAAGTGCAGGGTGGAAGTGAAGTACTGTTCTTGAATCTTTGCTTCCTTCGACTCCTTCTTCATCATAAGCATCACATAAAAATGCTAAAGTAACACGGTCAGCACCTAATGAAGGCTCTATACAGTAAGGGATATATTTTTCTCCTGTTTCTTGATCGTGATATTGGAAATCTTCACCAGAATGTTCACTATGTTTTTTCAAGTCAAAATCCGTACGACTCGCGATACCCCAAAGTTCACCCCAACCAAATGGGAAACGATATTCGATATCAGTAGTCGCATTTGAATAGTGAGACAATTCATCTGCATCGTGATCACGTAAACGCGTTGCTTCTTCGCTTAAATTTAAATCTTTAAGCCATTGACTCGCGAATGTTTTCCAATAATTTTGCCATTCAATTTCTTCACCAGGTTTACAGAAGAATTCCAATTCCATTTGTTCGAATTCACGTGTTCTAAAGATAAAGTTACCAGGCGTAATTTCATTACGGAATGATTTACCGATTTGTCCTATACCAAAAGGTAATTTTTTACGCATAGTACGTTGTACATTTTTATAGTTAACAAAAATACCTTGTGCAGTTTCAGGGCGTAGGAAAATTTCGTTAGTAGAATCTTCAGTAACCCCTTGGAAAGTCTTAAACATAAGGTTGAATTGACGAATATCAGTCCAATTCGCTGTGCCACTTACAGGACAAACGATACCTTCTTCATCAATAATGCGTTTCATTTCATCAAAGCTTAAACCGTCAGCGACAAAGTTTTCGTCACCTTTTTCATTTAACATGTAGTCTTCAATGATTTTATCTGCACGATAACGAATTTTACTATCTTTGTTATCGATCATCGGATCATTAAAATTACCTAAATGACCTGATGCTTCCCAAGTTTTAGGGTTCATTAAAATTGCAGCATCAATACCAACATTATATGGTGATTGTGTAATGAATTTTTGCCACCATGCCTTTTTAACATTATTTTTTAATTCGACACCAAGTGGGCCGTAGTCCCATGTATTTGATAGACCACCATAAATGTCACTACCAGGGAATACAAAACCTCTATGTTTTGCTAATGAGACGATTGTTTCCATATCTTTTGTCATTAAATATAACTCTCCTTTTTTACATAAAAACGCCCCAAGACACAGAATAAGCCAAAAAGTTTAATCTATATCTTGGGACGAGTTAATCTTTTTAATCACATATGTAATATATGTGTTTATTTACTAGATTCATGTTAACCCGCGGTTCCACCCAAATTAGTGTGTACACTCGCTTTTAACTATCATTTAATTTTAGCCATTGTTACTTGTTAAGCTTTCACCATCCTTAACTCGCTTTAAGTCTAATTTTAATGTATTGATAGTTTATAAGCAAGTAAATATATGTATTTGTAGCAATTAAAAATTCAATGTATAATTAAGAAGAATGAATAAAGGGGTGAGTGTTATAGAACTAAGTAAAAGGCAACAACAAATAATTGAAATAGTAAAGAGTAATGGGCCTATTACAGGAGAACATATTGCTGATCGTCTGAGCTTGACTAGAGCTACATTGCGACCGGATTTAGCCATATTAACAATGTCTGGCATATTAGAAGCTCGACCACGTGTAGGTTATTATTATTCTGGCAAACCTCAGAATAAATTAATTGCGGATGAATTGAAGCAATATGTTGTGAAAGATTATGCGTCTCACCCTGTCGTCGTTAAAAGTGAGACGTCAGTTTATGATGCAATTTGCACCATATTTTTAGAAGATGTCAGCACATTGTTTGTTATTAATAGTGATGGTGACTTTATGGGTGTTTGTTCTCGTAAAGATTTACTGAGAGCTTCTATGATTGGTGATGATATACATACAATGCCAGTTAATATTATTATGACACGAATGCCGAATTTGAGTTTTGTACTTGAAGGTGAGAAAGTCATACATGCAGCAAATCTTATGATCGAAAAAGAAATTGATTCATTACCAATTGTAGTAAAGAAAGATAATGATAAATATGAAGTTAAAGGTCGTATTTCTAAAACTACGATCACTAAAATCTTTGTATCCTTACTAAATGAATAGGTGGTTTTAAGTAAATGAAAAATATTCAAATAATCGTGGCATCCGACTCAGTAGGTGAAACAGCCGAACTTGTAGCAAGAGCTTGCATTTCACAATTTAATCCTAAACAATGTGAAAGTGAAATAAGTAGGTATCCCTATATAGAAGCACTAGAAAATGTGGATGAAGTGATTTCAGTAGCAAAAGATACCGAAGCGATAGTGGTATATACACTAGTTAAACCAGAAATTAGAAAATACATGGAAGCGAAATTAGCAGAATTTAAAATTAAAGCAGTGGATATTATGGGGCCACTAATGAATATTTTATTAGATCAAATAGATGAAAAGCCGTATTTTGAACCAGGTTTAGTCCATCAACTAGATGAAGCTTATTTCAAAAAAATTGATGCAATTGAATTTGCAGTTAAATATGACGATGGTAAAGATCCAAAAGGTTTATTCAAGGCTGACATTGTATTGTTAGGGATTTCAAGAACGTCTAAGACGCCGTTATCACAATATCTAGCACATAAAAGTTACAAAGTTATGAATATTCCAATCGTACCTGAAGTAACACCTCCAGATGATTTATTTAATATAGATTCTTCTAAATGTATCGCTTTAAAAATTAGTGAAGAAAAATTAAATAGAATTCGTAAAGAAAGACTCAGACAACTTGGCTTAGGTGAAAGTGCAAGATATGCTACTGAACAACGCATAGAAGAAGAGCTGAATTATTTCCATGAATTAGTTGATAAAATTGGTTGTCCTATAATTGATGTTTCAGATAAGGCTATTGAAGAAACAGCAAATGATATTATCAGTCTTATTGAGCAAAATAATTTCAAAAATTAACGAAAACAATTATAATAGTATGACTAATGTTTAATAGGTGATAATATTGAGAATCGATCAATCCACGATAAATGAAATAAAAGATAAAACGGATATACTTGATTTAGTTAGTGAGTATGTGAAGTTAGAGAAGAGAGGACGCAATTATATAGGTTTGTGTCCTTTTCATGATGAAAAAACACCCTCATTTACAGTTTCTGAAGATAAACAAATTTGTCACTGCTTCGGTTGTAAAAAAGGTGGTAATGTTTTTCAATTCACACAAGAAATTAAAGATATCCCATTTACAGAAGCAGTAAAAGAATTAGGTGAACGTGTAAATATTAAAGTTGAAACCGATCAAAGTTATGCTAATCAAGACAATGGGCATCAAGTCGCTTCAGATGATTTAAAAATGATTGAAATGCATGAATTAATGCAAGATTATTACCATTACGCACTGAAGAAAACTGTTGAAGGTGAAGCGGCATTAAATTATTTAAAAGAACGTGGTTTTACAGATGAATTAATAGATGCAAGAAAAATTGGTTATGCACCTAATAATGCGCATTTCTGTCATGATTTTTTAAAGAAAAAAGAATATGACATTGAACTAGCTTATGAATCTGGTTTGTTGTCACGAAATGAAGAGAATTTTAGTTATTATGATCGATTTCGTGATCGTATCATGTTTCCATTAAATAATGCACAAGGAAGAACTGTTGGTTATTCTGGTAGAACATATACAAATCAAGAGCCAAAATATTTAAATAGTCCAGAAACACCCATATTTCAAAAGCGAAGATTACTTTACAATGTAGATAAAGCAAGAAAATCAATACGTAAAAATGATGAAATTATTTTATTAGAAGGCTTTATGGATGTAATCAAATCAGATCAAGCAGGATTGAAACAAGTTGTTGCTAGTATGGGTACACAGATTTCAAATGAACATATTGCCTTTATAAAGAAATTAACAACAAATGTCACTTTGATGTTCGACGGTGATTTTGCGGGTACTGAAGCTACTTTGAAATCAGGACAGGCTCTATTACAACAAGGCTTTAACGTCTTTGTAGTACAACTTCCTAAAAATATGGACCCTGATGAATATATTGGTAAACATGGCGCAGACGCTTTTAATTATTATGTTGAACATGAGAAGAAGTCCTTCATCATTTACAAAATTCACACTCATCAAGACGAAATAGAAAACAATGATCTAGCATATGAAAGATATTTAAAAGAGATAACTAATGATATTTCATTTATGCAATCAACGATTTTACGCAAAAAAATATTGCAAGAAGTATCTGAATTGTTTAAAGTTAGCTTGGATAGTCTAAATAATGAAGTAGGACAGCAACAAGATTATTATCAGCCACACAATTATCAAATACCCACTGTTCCTGAATTTAATAATTTGAGCAAACATGAAAAAGCAGAACGTGCTTTATTAAAACATTTTATGAACGATAAAGACACTTTCTTGAATTATCATAAATTACTTCAAACAGAGGACTTTACAAATCAATATTTTAAGCGTATATTTAATGTTTTACATGAGTTTTACTCTGAAAATGATACGTTTAATATTAGTGATGTGTTACAGTATATCGATATCAATGAAATCAAAGAAGCATTTATATCATTAGATAATTATATGATAAATGAAGAACCTTATGAATATGAGATTGACGATTATATAAATACACTGACATCTAATAGAAATGAAGAAACGATTGAATCGCTTAATCAAAAGTTGCGGGAAGCTTCAAGGTTAGGTGATTTAGAACTGCAAAAATATTATTTAGAAAAAATTGTAAATCACAATAAAAATAGAATGAATTAATTTTTTATGTATTTGTCTGTATATTTATTTATATGGGGTTGCTAAAATGTATACTAAGTAAATATTTTGAGTAGATTTCACTAATTTTATCTATAAAAATATTTTAATATCAATTTGATATTATATTCGGGAGGCCATTTCATGTCTGGAAATAACGTTAAAGTTAAAAAACAAACGATTGATCCATCTCTAACTTTAGAAGATGTAAAAAAACAATTAATTGAAAAAGGTAAAAAAGAAGGGCACCTTAGTCATGAAGAAATTGCAGAAAAACTGCAAAATTTCGAAATGGATTCTGATCAAATGGACGAATTATTTGATCAATTAACTGATAATGACATAAGTTTAGTTAATGAAAAAGATAGTTCAGATAAAGATTCCAAATTAAATCCAAATGATTTAAGTGCACCTCCAGGCGTAAAAATAAATGATCCAGTGCGTATGTATTTAAAAGAAATCGGACGAGTAAATTTATTAAACGCTCAAGAAGAAATTGAATTGGCGAAAAAAATTGAGCAGGGCGATGAAGTTGCGAAATCTCGATTAGCTGAAGCCAATTTACGACTTGTAGTAAGTATTGCTAAAAGATATGTAGGTCGTGGCATGCTTTTCCTTGACCTTATTCAAGAAGGTAATATGGGTTTAATCAAAGCAGTAGAAAAGTTCGATTTTAATAAAGGATTTAAATTTTCAACTTATGCAACTTGGTGGATTCGTCAAGCAATCACTCGTGCGATTGCTGACCAAGCACGTACAATTCGTATACCGGTACACATGGTAGAAACAATTAACAAATTAATTCGTGTTCAAAGACAATTATTACAAGATTTAGGTAGAGATCCTGCACCTGAAGAAATAGGGGAAGAAATGGATTTACCACCAGAAAAAGTAAGAGAAATCTTAAAAATTGCTCAAGAACCTGTATCACTTGAAACACCAATTGGTGAAGAAGATGATAGTCATTTAGGTGATTTTATTGAGGACCAAGAGGCTCAAAGTCCTTCTGATCATGCGGCCTATGAATTGTTAAAAGAACAATTAGAAGATGTCTTAGATACATTGACGGACCGTGAAGAAAATGTACTACGCTTACGTTTTGGTTTGGATGATGGACGTACGCGCACATTAGAAGAAGTAGGTAAAGTATTTGGCGTTACTAGAGAACGTATTCGTCAAATAGAAGCAAAAGCGCTTAGAAAACTAAGACACCCAAGCAGAAGTAAACGTCTAAAAGACTTTATGGACTAACAAGTAATATAAACATAAATTGGAAACCACACGTTATTGTGTATAAATTGTTAAAGCAATGACTGACTGATTTCTAAATTCACTCACGCTAAGTATTTTGAAATCAATTTATCTTTGTAGGGGGCGGGCATACGAAATCTAATTACATTTTTAGATTTCAATCCCGCTCCTTTTTTACATATATCAGAGGAGTAACAATATGATTCCATTAAATCAGAGATTAAAAAAAGTAAGTACTTTTATTCAAGGTAATTGTTTAGCTGACATTGGATCAGATCACGCCTACCTACCAATTTATGCCATTGAAAATCATTTAATTGATTCTGCAATTGCTGGGGAAGTGATTAAAGGACCATTTGATGCGTCTATTCGCAATGTACGAGATTATAAACTGAGTCATGAAATTGATGTTAGGCTCGGAGATGGCTTAACTGTTATAAGACCCGAAGACCATGTCACTTCTGTATCAATTTGTGGCATGGGTGGTCCATTAATCGCTAAAATATTAAATGAAGGCACTGAAAAATTAGAAAACAAACCTAGACTGATATTACAAAGTAATATTCAATCTAGTGCAATACGTGAGCAACTATTAAAGTTAAACTACACTATAATCGCAGAAGAAATTTTGGAAGAAAAAGGTCACATCTATGAAATACTTGTTGCTGATTATAATAATCATTGTGAACCTATGACTGAACAAGAAATAAAATTTGGCCCAAAATTACTCCAAAATAAAACCCCATTATTTTATAAAAAATGGAAACGCGAACATGACGCATTGTTAAAAATAAAAAGTAATTTGAATCCAAATGTACATACAGAACGTTTAAGAGAAATTGATAAGGATATTAATTTAATTAATGAGGTGATTTAAATGAACATAGAAAATTTACTGAATATCATTAATAAGCATGTTCCATTTGCTTCTGCTGAATCTTGGGATAATGTAGGATTGTTAATTGGCAATAAAAGCGCAACGATTTCAGGCATTATGACTGCACTTGATTGTACTGAAGAAGTAGTAGATGACGCATTAAAAAATCACTGTAATACCATTATTTGTCACCATCCACTTATCTTCAAAGGAATCAAACAAATAACACAAGATGATGGTTATGGTGCAATTTTAAGAAAATTAATTAAACATGATATGAATGTCATTGCACTACATACAAATTTAGATGTTTACCCTAAAGGCGTTAATGCAATGCTTGCCAATAAACTTAAGTTAAATCATCAACGTATTTTAAATCCTGAGTTACGCTCCTATTATAAAGTTCAAGTCTTTATTCCTAAAGAAAATTTAATAGACTTTAAAAATAAATTAAGTGAAGCAGGATTAGCAGAAGAAGGGGATTATCAATATTGTTTCTTTGAAACCCCAGGAAATGGACAATTCAAACCGATTGAGGGTGCCAATCCGCACATTGGTGAATTAGACCAAATTTCATCTGTTGAAGAATATAAATTAGAATTTATGATTGATTATAATCAGAAACAACTAGCTCAACAACTTATAATGCAACACCATCCATATGAAACACCTGTATTTGATTTTATAGAATTACAAAAAGAAGCAGATTATGGCTTGGGAATGCTTGGTGAATTGGAAGAAACGATGAATACAATGGCATTTGTAAACCATGTGAAAACGAATTTGAAAATGCCTAGTGTTAGATTTACAGGTAATTTAGATGCAGACATTAAAACAGTAGCAATTATTGGTGGTTCAGGTATTGGATTTGAATTTGACGCTATAAATAAAGGTGCAGATATATTTGTAACAGGAGACATAAAACACCATGATGCTTTAGATGCAAAAATCGCAGGTATGAATCTATTAGATATTAATCATTACAGTGAATATGTAATGAAAGAAGGTTTATGTGAGTTATTAGTAGATTGGTTAAATAATGAAACAGAAGATTTTAAAATTATAGCGTCAAAACTTAATACAGATCCCTTCAACTATCTATAATTAAAATTTTAAAAATTTATAGGTTATCTTAAACCAAAATATGCCCGAATCAATAGAAACAACAAATAGTAAAATACTATATGAATTATTAGGGATACTTTTTTATGGTAGATACACTAAATAAGTTAATAAGTGGTTGAGATATAAATAAGTATCTCAACCATTTTAAATGCTGTAGAGTAAAAAGTAAGATTGTTCTGCGAAATTATTTTGATAAGGTGCGTATTTCTCTACAAAGACTACTTAAAGGTTCAAAGTCAGATTCCAAATCAATAATTTAGTTCAAAATTATAGTGTTTTGCTTTATAATAGACAAGATGAAGATTTAAGGAGGCCAAGACATGGCAAATCACCCATTTGAAAAATTTAATTTAGAAGCAGGTCTTATAGATGCTGTGAAAGATTTGAATTTTAATCAACCGACTGAAATACAGACACGTGTCATACCAAAGATAATTAAACAAGTGAATTTAATTGGTCAATCACAAACAGGCACAGGAAAATCACATGCGTTTTTATTACCATTATTAAATTCAATCGATACAGACTATAAAGAACCACAAGCAATAGTTGTTGCACCAACACGTGAACTAGCACAACAACTATTTGATGTAGCAAGTCATTTAACAAGATTCAAAGAAGACGTATCTGTAAAACTCTTCATTGGCGGCACAGATATCGAAAAAGATCGTAGCCGAGTTAAGAACCAACCGCAACTTATCATAGGCACACCAACTCGAATTAACGATTTAGCTAAACATGGGGATTTACATGTACACTTAGCTTCTTATTTGGTGATTGATGAAGCAGATTTAATGATTGATTTAGGACTAATAGATGAAGTGGATTACGTAGCAACAAGACTAGATGAAAATGCACATATTGCAGTATTTAGTGCAACTATTCCTAAGTCATTGCACCCATTTTTAAATAAATATTTAGAAAATCCAGAATTTGTAGAAATTGAAAACACAGAAAAAAATAAGAAAAATATCGAATTTTATTTAATACCTACAAAAGGTGAAGCAAAAATAGAAAAAACACTAAAACTGATCGATATATTAAATCCATATTTATGTATTATATTCTGTAACAGTAGAGATAGTGCAGATGAATTAGCAAAACAATTAAATGCTGCTGGTTTAAAATTAGGGATGATTCACGGTGGTCTTACACCTAGAGAACGTAAACAACAAATGAAAAGAATTAGAAATTTAGAATTCCAATTTGTGATTGCAAGTGATTTAGCTTCACGTGGTATAGATATTGACGGTGTAAGCCATGTAATTAACTTCGATGTGCCTAATGATATTGATTTCTTTACACATAGAGTTGGACGTACAGGACGTGGTCAATACAAAGGTGTAGCAATTACATTGTACAGTCCTGATGAAGAGCATAATATTGCATTAATTGAGCAAAGAGGTTATAAATTCGAAAATGTAGATATCAAAGACGATGAATTAAAACCAATAAAAGCGCATAATATGCGACAAACGCGTAATAATAAAGACGATCACTTAACAAATCAATTGAAATATAAAGTTAAAACGAATAAGAAAAAAGTAAAGCCAGGCTATAAGAAAAAATTCAAAAGAGATTTAGATGATTTAAAACGTAAGGAACGTAAACAATTTAGTAAACAGAAAAGTCGTCAAGATAGAAAAAATAGAAAAGGATAGGTGAATTTTATGTTATTAGGATCACATGTATCTATGAATGGTAAAAAAATGTTAGAAGGTTCAGCTGAAGAAGCACATAAATTTGGCGAATCTACTTTTATGATTTACACGGGTGCACCTCAAAATACTAGAAGAAAACCTATCGAAGAATTAAATATTGAAAAAGGTCATGAGATAATGAAAGCACATGGTCTTTCCAATATTGTTGTTCACGCACCTTATATTATAAATATCGCAAATACTGTTAAACCCCATGTCTTTGAATTGGGTGTAGAGTTTCTTCAAAGTGAAATCGAAAGAACACAAGCACTTGGTGCACAAGATATTGTTTTACACCCAGGCTCTCATGTAGGAGAAGGTACAGATGCTGGTATTAAAAAAATTATAGAAGGTTTAAACGAAGTTTTAACGAACGATAATAATGTAAGAATTGCATTAGAAACGATGGCTGGAAAAGGTTCTGAAGTAGGTAGAAACTTTGAAGAGCTAGCAAGAATTATAGATGGTGTAAACCATAATGATCGTTTATCGGTTTGTTTCGACACATGTCATACACATGATGCTGGCTATAATGTTAAAGAAGATTTTGATGGTGTACTAAATGAATTTGATAAAATTATCGGTGTAGATAGAATTAAAGTAGTACACGTCAATGATAGTAAAAATGATATTGGTGCACATAAAGATAGACACGAAAATATCGGTTTTGGATATATTGGCTTTGATGCATTAAATTATGTCGTACATCATGATACATTTAAAGATATACCTAAGATATTAGAAACACCTTATGTAGGTGAAGATAAAAAAAATAAAAAACCACCATATAAATTAGAAATTGAAATGTTAAAACAGCAAAAATTTGATGAAGATTTAAAAAATAAAATATTACAACAATAATGTTTGTTTAAAATTAAACTAATATATTGAATTGAGTAAGCGTAAGTATCCTAGATATAAAATAGGCTATTTGTGCTTACTCTTTTTTGTTAATTCGGAAACATTACTATTTACATATTGGGTTCGACGTTGTATAGTATAGAACGAGGTGAAAACATGACTACACCAGTATTCGAATTAAAAAATATTGATTATTATTTTGATAACAAACAAGTACTTGAAAATATAAATATAAAAATTAATCGAGGAGAGTTTGTTGCAATTGTAGGACCCAATGGTGCTGGAAAATCAACACTATTGAAAATTATCCTAGGGTTATTACCTATCCAAAAAGGTCAAATATATGTGGATGGAAAAGATTATAATGGCAAACAATCATTGTTAAAAATAAGTTACGTCTCACAAAAAGCACAAGCCTTTAAAGCGGGGTTCCCTGCAAGTGTTAAAGAAGTTGTGATAAGTGGTCTAACTAAACGTAAAAGACTGTTTCAATGGTTCAATAAAAAAGATGAGAGAAAAGTAGAAATTGTATTAAAAAGACTGAATATAGAACATTTAATAGATAAAAACATTGCTGAATTATCCGGAGGACAACAACAACGCGTCTTAATAGCTAGAGCACTTATAAGTGAGCCTTCGGTATTAATTTTAGATGAACCGACCAGTGGTATTGATGCAAAACATGTTAGTGAATTTTATGAAACGTTGAAAAGACTCAAAAATGAAGGCGTAACAATTATACTAGTAACGCATGATATTGGTGTGGTTGCCGATACAGCTACAGAGGTTGCATGTCTCAATAAACATTTACATTTCCATGGAACAACAGAAGCATTTAAATCTCTAGACGAAGTAGAAATTTCAAAAATTTATGGTCATCCAATACAATTTGTTGATCATCAACATAGTAGGGAGTGTTGTTCATCATGATAGAAGCCCTACTGAATTTTGATTTTATGAGATATTCACTTATCAGTGGTATATTAATTGGTTTCATTGCACCACTTATTGGTGCTTTTATCGTTGTTAGAAGATTGTCACTCATTGCCGATGCACTCAGTCATGTTACACTGGGAGGTATTTCCTTTGGCATGTTCATTATAACGGTGATACCAGCATTTGTATTTATTAACCCAATGTGGTTTGGTATTTTATTTGCTATTATAGGCGCTTTACTTATAGAGAATTTAAGAACATCTTATAGTAATTATCAGGAAATTGCGATACCTATCATCATGAGCGCAGGTATTGCATTAAGTGCTATCTTTATATCACTCGCTGATGGATTTAACCAAGAAATAGTTGGGCTATTATTTGGTTCAATCAGTGCTGTTACATTAAGTGATTTATCAACTATTATCGTGATTGTAGTTATCGTACTCATATTTATTTTCTCATTTTATAAAGAACTATTTATATTATCGTTCGATGAGGAATATAGTAAAGTAATTGGAATTCCAAAATGGATACAATTTTTATTTATAATTATCGTTGCAATGGTAATTTCTGCTTCTATGCGTGTTGTAGGCATATTATTGGTAAGTGCTTTAATTACGTTACCAGTAGCAGTTTCAATGCGAATAACTAAAGGATTTAAACAATTAATTATATTGAGCGTGATTATTGGAGAGTTTTCTGTTATCGCTGGACTTGTTCTAGCATTTTATATGAATATATCTCCTGGCGGTGTAATAGTAGTACTACTTGTACTTATTTTAGCAATAACGATGATGTATCAAAGATTAAAAGTAAAATCGATTAAAGGAGTTGCTAAAGATGAAGACTGAAGAAGCTATTGGCATTATTAAAAATCATGGACACAAATATACAAATAAAAGACGTGAAATGATTGATATTTTTGTAGAAGAAGATAAATACATCAATGCAAAAATAATACAACAAAAAATGGACAAAAATTACCCTGGCATTTCATTCGATACAATTTATAGAAACTTACATTTATTTAAAGATTTAGGTATTGTAGAAGGTACTGAATTAGATGGAGAAATGAAATTCAGAATTGCATGTACTGATCATCATCACCATCATTTTATTTGTGAATCCTGTGGCGATACAAAAGTAATAGATTTTTGTCCAATTGATCAAATTAAAGCATTTTTACCAAAAGTAGATATTCACACACATAAATTAGAAGTTTATGGCATATGCGAATCGTGCCAAAAAGCATAATATATGAGTAATTGATTTAATGTAAAACGTGACAAATTCATTCTTTCTACAAGCTTATCTCTTTTTAAACATAGGTCATTAGTATGAATTAAAGTGAATTTTTAAAATTGTTTGATAAACATGTTTAAATAAGCTGTTTTTGAGATATACTAATAGAGTAACTAAAGATAACAAATACTATATTATGACATTACAATTAATGTTTAAGCATATTAATTGTTGTCATCATTAATAATTGTTATGCTTTATTTAAAGATTAATTAGGAGGATGATTATTTATGGCTTTTGAATTACCAAATTTACCTTATGGTTTTGATGCATTGGAACCACACATTGATAAACAAACAATGGAAATTCACCATGACAAACACCATAACACTTATGTAACTAAATTAAATGCAGCAGTAGAAGGAACTGATTTAGAATCTAAATCAATCGAAGAAATTGTTGCAAACTTAGACAGTGTTCCAGAAAATATTCAAACAGCTGTTCGAAATAATGGTGGTGGACACTTAAACCACTCACTATTCTGGGAATTATTAACTCCAAACTCAGAAGAAAAAGGTACTGTTGTTGATAAAATTAAAGAACAATGGGGCTCTTTAGATGCATTTAAAGAAGAATTTGCTGACAAAGCAGCAGCTCGTTTCGGTTCAGGTTGGGCATGGCTAGTTGTGAATAACGGTAACTTAGAAATCGTTACAACACCTAACCAAGATAACCCATTAACTGAAGGTAAAACACCAATCTTAGGATTAGATGTTTGGGAACACGCATATTACCTTAAATACCAAAATAAACGTCCAGACTATATTAGTGCTTTCTGGAATGTTGTTAATTGGGAAAAAGTTGACGAATTATATAACGCTGCAAAATAATTGCGCGGACGATTATGACGGCCTTTTCAAAGGTCGTCATTTTTTTAACTAAAATAATAGAAATATTGACTGATTTCATATATCATTTGTAGTGAGAACTATTGAATAGAGGTATGCTGTTTTGCTAAAAAGATTAAAAGAAAAATCAAATGATGAAAAAATTAGAAATACGATGAATAAAAGAATTAGCTTTATATTTGGAATCATTGTATTCATTTTTGCGATAATTGTTTTAAGATTAGGATATTTACAAATTGCACAAGGTTCTCATTATAAGCAACTTATTAAAAATAGTGAAAACCTGACAGTCAACGAAGCTGTTCCTAGAGGTCGTATTCTAGATAGGAATGGCAAAGTCCTTGTCGACAATGCTTCTAAAAAAGCGATTACATATGCAAGAGGAAGAAAAACTTCACAATCAGAAGTATTGAAAACTGCTGAAAAATTATCAAAACTTATTAAAATGGATACAGATAAAATTACTGATCGTGATAAACAAGATTATTGGATACAACTTCATCCAAATAAAGCTAAAAGTTTAATGAAAAACGAGCAAGTATTGTTAGATGACGGTAATATTACCCAAGATGAATATGATGATGCTTTATATAATAAAGTAGGTAAAAATCAAATCAACTCACTAAATGATAAAGATTTACAAATCCTTGCTATTTATAGAGAAATGATGTCTGGTTCTGCACTTGATCCACAAACAATTAAAAATGAAGATGTAAGTGATGAAGAGTATGCAGCCGTTTCGCAAAAATTATCTGATATGCCGGGTGTAAATACGACTATGGATTGGGATAGAAAATATCCATATGGTGATACGTTAAGAGGCATTTTCGGTGACGTTTCTACGACTAAAGAAGGTATTCCAAAAGAATTGACTGAGCAGTATTTAGCCAAAGGGTATTCTCGAAACGATCGTGTAGGTAAATCATATTTAGAATATCAATATGATGATATTTTAAAAGGTAAGAAAAAAGAAATGAAATATACCACTGATAAATCAGGTGAAGTTATAGACTCTAAAGTAATTAATCCAGGTTCACGTGGCGATGATCTTGTATTAAGTATTGATATAAATTTACAGAAGAAAACTGAAGAATATTTAGAAAAGCAAATCTCAAAATTGCGTAGTGAAGGCGCTAAAGATATGGACAATGCATTAATTGTTGTGCAAAACCCAAATAATGGTGATATCTTAGCAATGGCAGGTAAGCAAATAGATAAAAATGGTGATTTAACAGATTATGATATTGGAACATTTACTTCTCAATATGCAGTTGGTTCCTCAGTAAAAGGCGGCACGCTACTTGCTGGCTATCAAAATAATGCAATTAAAGTTGGAGAAGAAATGATTGATGAGCCGCTTAAATTCGCTGGTGGTTTAACAAAACATTCTTATTTCAACCAAGATGGTAAAGTAAGAATTGACGATAAAGAAGCACTCATGCATTCATCAAACGTTTATATGTTCAAAACAGCATTAAAATTAGCCGGATCACCTTATACTCCGAATATGTCATTACCAACCGATATTACGAGCGCTGGACAAAAATTGCGTAAAGGTTTAAATCAGGTTGGTTTAGGAGTGAAAACAGGTATTGATTTACCAAATGAAACAAACGGACAAATTGAGCCATTAACAGACAATCCTGGTAATTACCTTGATTTAGCCATAGGACAATATGATACCTACACTCCTATGCAATTATCTCAATACGTTTCAACAATCGGTAATAATGGTTATAGAGTTCAACCACATGTTGGTTTAGAAATTAGAAAAGCGACTAACAAAGAAACGCTTGGGCCAGTTAAAGAAAAAGTGAAAGGTCAAGTGTTGAATAAAGTTAATAATACACAAAATGAAGTGAACGAAGTACAAGAAGGATTCAAAATGGCATTTAACGAAAAAGATGGAACTGGTTATCAAAGTTTCAAAGATACAGAAGTACCATCAGCTGGTAAAACTGGAACTGCGGAAGTATTTCAAGATGGCGAACCAAGAGTTAATTCAACTTACATTGGTTATGCGCCAATCAAAAATCCACAGCTTGCATTTTCTATTGTATATACAAACCAACCAGTACCTGAGCCATGGTTAAATGGTGGCGATTTAGGACGAGATGTTATTAATTACTATTTCAAAGAAAAGTCAAAAGATTAATATTTTAGCATCAATTTTATTGAAAATACTGGTATAGTCGCCTTTATTGAAAAATAATACTTTTCAATTTTATAACTAAATGGTATGATTAATTAGTCGTATTTTGAAAAGGTAAGGAGGAATTAGCATGCGCGTAAACGTAACTCTAGCTTGTACAGAATGTGGAGAAAGAAACTACATCACTACAAAAAATAAACGTACTAATCCTGAACGTATAGAAATGAAAAAACACTGTGCACGTGATAACAAGCACACTATGCACCGTGAAACAAAATAATTAATATTATTTAAACCAGATTCTATTAGAATCTGGTTATTTTTATCTGGTTTATTAAAATGAGTGAATAAATCAATTTATAATTAACATTTTAAATTTTCATAACTTAAATCTTATAAAAAAATTGTGATTCAAATTGCAGTTTAATGACATTATAATTCATTAACGTTATAATGATAAAAGTATGAATTACGGGAAGGTGTACAAAATGGATAAAAAATTATTGAGAAAAAAACATATTGAATTAATGAAATCTTTTATGTTAAACAAACAGGAAAAACAACGAGCAGATCAGTTTTTAGCTAATCAATTTTTTAATACCGATGAATACCGCACTGCTTCTCGTATAGGTATTGTATTATCCATGCCACACGAAGTTAATACATATACTTTGATTCAACAGATGCTAGACGATGGTAAACAAGTATTTGTACCTGAAACAAATTACCAATTGCGTGAAATGTCTTTTAAACATATTGACGATTTAAAGCATATTGATAAAGATGCTAAAGGGATAAATCATATAAATACAAAGACTGAAATATCCAATGAATTAGATTTATTAGTTGTTCCTGGGGTAGCTTTTAATGATAGTGGCTATAGAATTGGTTATGGTGGCGGTTACTTTGATAAATTTATCAGTACATATAATCAACTAACGATGAGTTTAATTTATGATTTTCAATTAAGTGACTTTAAAGTTGAAACACATGATCAACCTGTAGAAAAACTAATCATAGCGACAACAAGATAATGGAGGGGAAAATGATTACAGAAAAGCATTATTGGAAGTGTATTTACACTTGGATTAAATATCTAAATTATCATGTTGTACATAAAAATCAAGAAACTAACGAAGTTTGGTTAGCGAATCAACGTAAGCGTAGTATCGTTATTTTCAAATATGGAGCAAATTCAACACAAGAAGTGAGATTTGATAAAAGCAGAATCCAAGAAAATCAGCAAGATATCAGTACTTTTCTAGGTTTTGAACCTAATAATTATGAATTGTTTATTTTTACTGATAAGCATTTTACAGATGAAAATTTAAATGAAAATCATCCAGTAAAATTTAAGGTCAAGATAATTAGAGAAGTAGATCATATGGAACGCTTGCTCCCTAATGTCTTTATCAAACAATTATATAAAAGAAATACAAAGCAAACAAAAGGGTATTATAAACAGCGTGCTTTAAATACGAATCCAATTGAAAAACACATGTTGAAGTTTTCTCCAGTGACCTATGCTTTAATCATATTAAATGTTGTGATTTGGTTATTTATGGTATTGTTTTTAAATCGTTCCTCAGATTTAAAGCTTTTAGATGTTGGTGGATTAGTGCATTTTAATGTTGTTCATGGTGAATGGTATCGTTTGATAACATCTATATTTTTACATTATAATTTTGAACATATATTAATGAATATGTTGAGTTTATTCATATTTGGTAAAATAGTTGAATCAATTGTAGGTCATTGGCGTATGTTCGTTATCTATTTGGTAGCTGGTTTATTTGGTAACTTTGCTTCTTTATCTTTTAATACTGATACCGTTTCGGTAGGAGCTAGCGGTGCGATTTTTGGCCTTATTGGTGCAATTTTCACATTTATGTATATAGGCAAACAATTTAATCGTAAGCTTATCGGTCAATTATTAATTGTACTTGTCATTATGATTGGTTTATCTTTATTTATGCAAAATATAAATATCGTGGCCCATATTGGTGGATTTATTGGCGGATTATTGATTACATTAATGGGATATTATTTCAAAACGAATAAAACACGTTTTTGGATTATTTTAATTACTATTCTTGTTTTATTTTTAGCTGCTCAGGTTAGAATTTTCACCATTAAGGAAGATAATATCTATAACAGCATTATTACTAAAGAAATGAAACAAGGTAATTATGATGAAGCGAAAAATATGGTTCAACGTACAATCAATAAAAGCTATGCAGATGATGAAACATATTATTTAAGTGGATTGATTAAAACAACACAAAATTCTAAAGCTGAGGGCATCGCATCTTGGGAACGTGGCTTACGATATTTCCCTAATTCAGGTATCTTAAATTACCAACTCGCAATTGCAAATAGATCATTGGATAATAATGATAAAGCTAAAAAGTATATCAAAAATGCATTAAAAGCTAATCCAAATAATAGAGATTATATTAATTTAAATAAAGAATTGAGCGATAATAGTGATTCAGAAAATTAATTCATTTTACGATGTTCAGCAACTTTTAAAAAAATTCGGCTTTATTATATACTTTAAAGATAAAGCGGATATGTATGAAATGATGGAACAAGAGATAAAATCTTTATATGATTATAATCTTATATCAAAAGATGAATATTTAAAATGCAGATTAATCATTAGTCAGAGAAGGAGTAAGTAATATATGAATAAAATCATACTAGCAGCAGATATAGGTGGTACAACTTGTAAATTAGGTTGTTTTGATGAAAATTTAAATCGTATTTCAAAATGGTCAATTAACACGGATACATCAGATACAACGGGTTATCAATTGTTGAAAAATATTTATAATGCTTTTGTCGCATATATTGATCAATCTGATTATACTTTTTCTGATGTTATCGGTGTTGGTATAGGAGTTCCTGGTCCTGTTAATTTTGAAACGGGTGAAGTTAACGGTGCAGTCAATTTATATTGGACGGAACCAGTAAATGTTAGGAATATTTTCAAACAATTTGTTGATTGTCCAGTTTATGTTGATAATGACGCTAACGTAGCTGCACTAGGAGAGAAACATAAAGGTGCAGGTAATGGTGTTGATGATGTAGTTGCAATTACACTTGGCACAGGACTTGGCGGAGGTATTATTTCGAATGGCGAAATCGTACATGGACACAATGGTTCAGGAGCTGAAATTGGTCATTTCCGAGTAGACCATGACCAACGTTTTAAATGTAATTGTGGTAAATCGGGTTGTATTGAAACAGTTGCATCTGCTACAGGCGTAGTTAATCTTGTTAACTTTTATTATCCAAAATTAACTTTTAAGTCATCTATACTCCAATTAATAAAAGAAAATAATGTAACTGCAAAAGCTGTTTTTGATGCGGCGAAAGCAGGAGATCAATTCTGCATATTTATCACAGAACGCGTTGCTAATTATATTGCTTATTTATGTAGTATTTTAAGTGTAACGAGTAACCCTAAATACATTGTTTTAGGTGGTGGTATGTCAACTGCGGGACTTATTTTGATTGAAAACATTAAAACGGAATATCATAATTTAACTTTCACTCCAGCACAGAAAGATACTGAAATCGTACAAGCGCAACTTGGCAATGATGCAGGCATTACAGGTGCTGCAGGTTTAATATATACTTATGTAATTGAAAAGGAAGGTGCAAAATAATGGCAATTGTAGATGTAGTCGTTATACCAGTTGGTACAGAAGGGCCAAGTGTAAGTAAATATATTGCTGAAATACAAACGAAATTAAAAGAGTATAAAAATCAAGGGAAAATAGATTATCAACTGACACCTATGAATACTTTAATTGAAGGTGACTTGAAAGATCTATTCGAAGTTGTGCAAGCAATTCATGAGTTACCTTTTGACAAAGGATTAGATCGTGTTTGTACAAATATTAGAATTGATGATAGAAGAGATAAATCACGTAAAATGAATGATAAACTAAAATCTGTGGAAAACCATTTGAATAATGGAGGGTAAGCATAATGAAAATATCAAGTTTAACTTTAGGATTGGTCGATACAAATGCTTATTTTATAGAAAATGAGACAAATGTACTTTTAGTTGATCCTGCAAGTGATAGCGACTTGATTATTAAAAAATTAAATCAAATTAATAAGCCATTATCTGCAATTTTATTAACGCATGCACATTTTGACCATATAGGTGCATTAGATGCTATTGTAGAAAAGTATCAAGTACCCGTGTACATGCATAAAGCAGAATTTGATTTTTTAACAGATACTCAAAAAAACGGTTCAGAAAAATTCAAACAATATGGCCTTCCACAAGTTATTAGTTCAGTGACACCACAATCATTAACTGAAGGCCAGACAAATATTGCTAACTTTGAGTTCAATGTCCTGCATATGCCAGGTCATTCACCAGGTAGTTTAACTTTTGTATTTAAAGATTTTGCAGTTGTAGGAGACACCTTGTTTAAACAAGGTATCGGTAGAACGGATTTATATAAAGGAGATTATGAAACTTTAGTAGATTCGATACTTGATAAATTATTTACGCTTGAAGAGGACCTACCATTATTCCCTGGACATGGACCATATACAACTGTTGAAGATGAACAACTTAACCCATATTTGCATGGGTGAATAGCTTTCAATTTAACGCAAACTTTATAAGTAGATTAGAAGTAATTTATCCATCTCTTACGTGTATATAAGTAGGAGGTGGATTTTTTGAAACTTTTATTTAATAATATACTTAAAAAAGCGATTAGTACAAAGGCCACTGATGTGCACTTTATTCCTTCAAATGACAAAATATATATTAAATTCAGAGTTCAAGATACGCTTGCACCAATTGAATCCATACAGCAACATATTTATTTGAAATTATTAACCTATATGAAATATCAAGCTGGTTTAGATGTGTCTAAACATAATGTTGCTCAAAGTGGTAGATATACTTACAAATTCAAGCAAATTTACTTTTTAAGAATATCCACGCTACCTTTATCTCTGGGAATAGAAAGTTGTGTTATCAGAATTGTTCCACAGTATTTTCAAAAAGGAAGTGATACAAGTAATTTAGGTACATTATATAAATTAATGAATAAAAAACAGGGGCTTATATTATTAAGTGGACCCACTGGTTCCGGAAAAAGCACTTTAATGTATCAAATGGTCATGCATGCAAAAGAGCAGTTAGATTTAAATATCATAACAGTTGAAGATCCAGTGGAGCAGCTAGTATCTGGAATTACACAAGTATCGATTAATGAAAAAGCAGGTATCAATTATGCAAATACTTTTAAAGCGATTTTAAGATGTGATCCTGACATTATTTTGATTGGTGAAATTAGAGATGCCATAATAGCTAAACAAGTAATGCATGCGAGTCTAAGTGGTCATTTAGTATTAACAACAATTCACGCTAATAACTGTAAAGGCCCATTATTAAGGCTTAAAGAAATGGGACTAACGATGCAAGAAATGAAACAAGCTTTATTAACCGTTTTAAACCAAAGACTAATTACGACTTATAATAATCAAAGAAAACTTGTATATGAACAACTTACTAAAGCACAAATAAATCATTTAATAGACAATGACTATACATTACCTAGTTCATTTTCTAATTTGTCTACTCAATTAACTCAATTAGCCAAAGCAGGTGTTATTTGTGAGGAAACTATGGAGCGCTATATTTAAATTTAAAAATATTTTCAATTTATCAGAAAAAAACAAAATAACGTTATTGATAAAATTAAAAGATTTGTTAGACCGCGGTTATACGCTAAGTGAAGCATGTCTTTTTTTAATTCAATATACAAACATTAAAAATCGCCAATTAAAGTTGCAAATTGAAACAGAATTAAATAATGGTGCTGGCTGCGCAAAAATATTAAGGTTACTAAATTATCCTAAATCCATCGTAACGTTAATCAATTTTGCAGAAATATTTGGAGATTTAACTATTACTTTGCCACACGCTTATGAATATTTAGTAAAAAACTATAAATCGAAGCAACGCTTTTTAAAAACAATACAATACCCCGCGTTGTTACTTATCGTTTTTTTGATAATGTTAATTATTTTAAACCATACAATCATCCCCGAGTTTCAAAATTTATATAGTAGTATGGATGTAAGTATTTCCCCATTACAACTCTATCTATCTTTATTCATCACAAACCTCCCATCGTATTTCCTATATAGTTCAATAATTTTTATACTAATCATTTTAGGTATTTTCATCATATATAGAAAGTCATCTATAGAAATAAAGCATAAAATCCTCTTATCAATACCCATTATTTCGAAATTTTTCAAGTATTATAAAACATTTTGCTTAGCTTCTGAATTATCTTTATTTTATAAAAATGGTATAACTTTACAAAAGATTGTTGAAATATACGCTAAACAGCAAGATGAATATTTAATATTTTTAGCAAATGAAATTTCAAAAGGGATACAACAAGGATTAAATTTAAGTGAAGTATTAAAGCATTTACAGTGTTTTGAAAAAAATTTGATTATTTTTGTTGAAGAAGGTGAGAAAAAAGGGAGGCTAGAGATAGAAATGAAACTATATAGTGAAATGATACTGTCTCAAATAGAACAGTTGATTCATTTAATCATAAAGTTCATACAACCTATTGTTTTCTCTTTAATTGCTATATTAATAGTGTCATTATATCTAGTTATTATGTTGCCTATGTTTGATTTAATGCAAACAATTAAATAATTACGAATAGAGGAAGTTAAATCAATTATGAAAAAACTAAAAATTAATAGAAATGCTTTTACATTAATAGAAATGTTACTTGTATTATTAATAATTAGCTTATTATTAATATTAATTATACCCAATATAGCTAAACAATCGTCTCATTTGCAAAATACTGGATGTGAGGCACAACTTAAAATGATTGATAGCCAAATTGAAGCGTATGCTTTAAAGTTTAATAAAAAGCCATCGTCTATAGAAGACTTAGTTACAGAAGGATACATTAAAGAAAATCAAAAGTCATGTAAATCTGGTGCAGCCATCACTATTAACAATGGTGAAGCTGTTGCAAATTAAAAGCGCATTTACTTATATAGAAATGCTTTTTGTGGTCTGTATTATTAGTTTACTCTTATATTTCCAACTATTTAATATCAGTGCTTTCGATACTAATAATAACAAAATAGAACAACGTAAAATTAATAATTTAATTATGCAATTCAACTATATTAAATCTAAAGCGATTAAAGATAACCAATCAATTACACTGGTCTTTAATGATTACTCTAATAAAATTATTATTAATGAACAATTCCCCTCTAATAAAAGCGCCAAAGCAATAATACTCCCTTTAAATAGCTTTATACATCCAAGAACAAATTTGAAATTTATAACATTTAATAAAATTGGAGAAACAAACAAATTTGGAAGTGTCTACCTAAAAACGAATAAAAATCTTTATAAAATCATATTTCATATTGAAAAAGGACGTATTAGATATGAGAAAATTTAATGTTAATGCCTCGTTATTGATGGATAGTCTTTTATCTTTTTCAATTATCACACTGATTTGTATCTTATTTATACCTATGATATTGCAATTAAAGTTGGATATTCAACACAAAAGCCATGAAATAGATCTAACTAGAATATTACTTAATTCACTTTACCACTATAAAAGACAGGAATTGAAAAGTGGAATTATGATTGAAGATTATAGCGTTAAAATGAGTAACGACAAAATTTGTGTTTTCAAAAAGGGAGAAGCATATGAAAAATGTTTCTTCAAATAAATTTAGAGCTTTTACATATATAGAAGTCTTGTTTGCACTTTTTATAACTATACTCATTTTTTCAATATTACCCGCATTAATTAGAACGACAGGCACCATCAATGAGCAAATTATGAATGCTCAAGAAGTAGACTTGGCATTTTTCTCAAGAGATTTGACACAAGATTTAATTAAAGAAAATGCTTATGTTCTTAAAAATCAATCCGATGAACACCATATTGTAATTAGAAATAAACAGAGAAACATCATTTATGAATTTAAAAATAACAAATTAATTAAAACGTTAGATGGAAAAGGAAACATTACTACATTACATAATGTTGTTAGTGCAAAGTTCAAAATTGTTAATGATAAATCTGTAGTAATTAATTTTAAAATTTTTGAGAAAGGTATTTATTATGAAAAGAAAATTGTTTTCTAATCATCCTGCTTATATGTATCCTTTTATGCTAGTCATATTTATGCTATATTTATCTTTAATTACGATTTATACATTTCAAATTGGATTACAATTAAAAATCTTAGATAATATTGAATCGTATTATAAAGATCAAATAAACACATACATAAAAAAGGAAGTTAGTTTTGAATAATAAAATAGAACCACTCATACTTATTGGATTTATGGGAACAGGTAAGACAACTTTGGGTCAATTTCTAGCAAGTAATAATCAACTCTCCTATATTGACTTAGATGAACATATAGCAATACAGGAAAATAAATCTATCCCTGAAATTTTCGAAGCCATTGGTGAGCAAGGATTTAGAAAATTAGAAAATGAATATCTACAAGAATGTGTTCAACGTTATGATATCATTTCAACCGGCGGTGGTATAATAGAAGGCGATGAATCATTCCGAATATTAAAAGAACAGCCAAAAGTAATCTGGTTAGATTGTGATATAGAAATTCTTTACAAAAGAATTAAAAATGACAGCAATAGACCAAATGCAAATAATAAATCGTTATTTGAATTAAAAAGCTTGTATTCATCTAGGGTTTCAAGATATAATGAAATCGCATTCATAAAAGTAAATAGTAGTCAATCTCTTTCAGATTTACAAAATGATATCATGGAAGCGATTGTTTGCGAATGATCAGTATTAGAGAGAATGGTAGTTATACTTAATATAACTTAACTTTAGTCCATCGCCGAAGGTGCAAGTTTTTACGAAACTCTCAGGCAAAAGGATAATACTGTAACGCATTCCTGAAATATTACAACAGGGTAGTTTAGGCTACCCTGTTTTTTTATTATATAATCTTTAGGAGGTTTCTTCATGTCCAATGAACTTAAAAAAACACCACTATATCAAACTTTTGTAGATAGTGGGGCTAAAATCGTAGAATTTGGTGGATGGGCTATGCCAGTCCAATTTTCTAGTATTAAAGAAGAACATAATGCAGTTAGAACTGAAATGGGTTTATTTGACGTAAGTCATATGGGAGAAATTATCATAAAAGGTTCAGATGCTTCTAATTTAGTACAGTATTTGCTTTCAAATGATACTGACAATGTAACAACGCATAAAGCGCAGTATACAGCTTTATGTAATGAACAAGGTGGCATCATTGATGATTTAATTACTTATAAATTAGAAGAAAATGTTTATCTTTTAGTTGTTAATGCTGGAAATACTGAAAAAGATTTTGAGTGGATGTACGAAAAAGCTAAAGCATTTGATGCTGAAGTTATTAATGTATCAACTGAATATGGTCAACTAGCTATACAAGGGCCAAAAGCACGTGATTTAGTCCAACAATATGTAAATATTGATGTATCTGAAATGAAACCATTTGAATTTGAACAAAACGTTGAATTCTTTGGTAAAAATGTAATACTGTCACAGTCTGGATACACAGGTGAAGATGGATTTGAAATATACTGTAATGCAGACGATGCACCATATTTGTGGGATGAAATTCTAAAAAATGATGTGACACCATGCGGTTTAGGTGCTAGAGACACATTAAGATTAGAAGCTGGACTGCCATTACACGGTCAAGATTTAAGCGAAACAATCACACCATATGAAGCGGGTATAGCATTTGCTGCAAAACCATTAATAGAAGCCGATTTTATTGGTAAATCAGTACTAAAAGATCAAAAAGAGAATGGTTCTAAACGAAGAACAGTAGGATTAGAAATGATCGACAAAGGTATTCCAAGAACAGGGTATGAAGTATATGATTTAGACGGTAATCAAATTGGAGAAATTACTTCAGGTACGCAATCACCTTTAACTGGTAAATCAATTGGACTAGCCCTAATCAATCGAGATGCTTTTGAAATGGGAAAAGAAGTTGTTGTACAGGTTAGAAAAAGACAAGTTAAAGCTAAAATTGTTAAAAAAAATCAGATTAGTAAATAAATCAAAGGGGTGTTACTGTGAGTCATCGTTATATTCCATTAACTGAACAAGATAAAAAAGAAATGTTGGATACAATCGGAGCAAGCTCTATAAGTGAATTATTTGGAGATGTTCCAAAAGATATTTTATTAAATAGAGAGTTGGCCATACCAGATGGTGAAGCTGAAACGACATTGACAAAACGCTTAAGCAGAATTGCAAGCAAAAATGTAACTAAAGAAACGCATAGTTCATTTTTAGGCGCAGGTGTTTATGATCATTACGCACCAGCAGTTGTAGATGCAATGATTTCTCGTTCTGAATTTTATACTGCTTATACTCCATACCAACCAGAAATTTCGCAAGGTGAATTACAAGCTATCTTTGAATTCCAAACATTAATTTGCGAATTAACAGATATGGATATTGCAAACTCATCTATGTATGATGGTATTACAAGTTTCGCAGAAGCATGTATTTTAGCATTTAATCAAACGCGTAAAAATAAAATAGTTGTTTCAAAAGGACTACATTATCAAGCTTTGCAAGTATTAAAAACTTACGTTAAAACTCGAGAAGAATTTGAAGTTGTAGAAGTAGACCTTGATGGTACAATTACAGATTTAGAAAAATTAGAAAATGCAATTGACGATGATACAGCGGCAGTTGCTGTGCAGTATCCAAACTTTTATGGATCTATTGAGGATTTAGAAAAAATACATTCATTTATTGAAGACAAAAAGGCACTGTTTATTGTTTATGCCAATCCACTTGCTTTAGGTTTATTGACACCGCCAGGTAGTTTTGGAGCGGATATTGTTGTAGGAGACACACAACCATTTGGTATACCAGCGCAATTTGGTGGTCCGCATTGTGGTTTCTTTGCAACAACGAAAAAATTAATGAGAAAAATACCGGGACGTTTGGTTGGACAGACTGAAGATGGAGATGGAAATCGTGGTTTCGTTTTAACGCTACAAGCACGTGAACAACATATTCGTCGAGATAAAGCCACTTCAAACATTTGTTCAAACCAAGCATTAAATGCATTAGCTTCTTCAATTTGCATGTCCGCATTAGGTAAACAAGGTATTTATGACATTTCAGTACAAAACTTTGAAAATGCTAATTATGCAAAAGCACAATTTAAAGAAGCTGGTTTAGAAGTTTCAAATGGCACATCATTTAATGAATTTGTCGTGAAGTTTAATAAACCTGTAAAAGATATTAATGATGCATTACTACAACAAGATATTATTAGCGGTTTTGATTTAAGTGAAGTCTCAAAGGATTATGAAAATCAAATGTTAGTAGCAGTAACAGAATTAAGAACTAAAGATGAGATAGATACATTTGTTAAGAAAGCAGGTGAATTAAATGGTAGTAAGTAAATCTAGTCCATTAATATTTGAACGTTCTAAAAAAGGTCGTTATGCATATTCGTTACCCAAAAAAGAAATAGATAACGGTGCAGTAGAAAAATTATTAGACGACAAATTTATAAGAAAAAATAAAGCAGAACTACCTGAAGTCGCTGAATTAGATTTAGTACGTCATTATACTGAGCTTTCTAATAAAAACTTTGGTGTTGATTCAGGATTTTATCCTTTAGGTTCATGTACAATGAAATACAATCCAAAAATCAATGAAAAAATAGCAAGAATACCAGGATTCGCCGAGTCACATCCACTGCAAGATGAATCACAAGTTCAAGGTTCTTTAGAAATAATTCATAGTTTACAGGAAGAACTTAAAGAAATAACCGGTATGGATGAAGTAACGTTGCAACCAGCTGCCGGTGCACATGGTGAATGGACTGCATTGATGATATTCAAGGCATTCCATCAAAAAAATGGTGAAGGACATCGTGATGAAGTTATTGTACCTGACTCCGCACATGGTACTAACCCAGCTTCTGCAGCATTTGCTGGTTTCAAAGCGGTTACAGTTAAATCGAACGAACGCGGTGAAGTTGATATTGACGACTTAAAAAGAGTTGTAAATGAAAACACTGCAGCAATTATGCTTACAAATCCTAATACATTAGGTATATTTGAAAAAAATATTATGGATATAAGAAATATTGTTCATGAAGCTGGCGGATTATTATATTATGATGGTGCGAATTTAAATGCCATTATGGACAAAGTAAGGCCAGGAGACATGGGGTTTGATGCGGTACATCTTAACTTGCACAAAACATTTACTGGACCTCATGGTGGCGGTGGACCAGGTTCTGGACCAGTCGGTGTGAAAAAAGAATTAGCTAGTTTCTTACCAAAACCAATGGTAGTCAAAGAAGACGATGTATATAAATATGATAATGATATCGAAAATTCTATAGGACGTGTAAAACCTTTTTACGGTAATTTTGGTATCTATCTAAGAGCTTATACTTATATTCGTACGATGGGGAATAAAGGACTTGAAGAAGTTTCTGAGGCAGCTGTATTAAATGCAAATTATATTAAAGCTCGATTGAAGGATCATTTCGAAATCCCTTATCCACAATATTGTAAACATGAATTTGTATTAAGTGGTTCAAAACAAAAAGAACACGGTGTCAGAACGTTAGATATGGCTAAACGATTACTTGATTTCGGTGTTCATCCACCAACAATTTACTTCCCACTTAATGTTGAGGAAGGTATGATGATTGAACCAACTGAAACAGAATCTAAAGAAACCCTTGATTATTTCTGTGATAAAATGATTGAAATTGCAAATGAAGCAAAAGAAGATCCAGATAAAGTCTTAGAAGCACCACATACAACAATCATAGATAGATTAGATGAAACTAAAGCAGCTAGACAACCTGTTTTAAAATTTGAAAATCTTCGTTCTGAAAAAGAATAAGTATTATATTAAATAAATCCGGATAATTAATTATCCGGATTTATTTTTGTCTATTTTAATAAAAAACGAGTAACTATACATGAAATATAGTGACTCGCTTATTATTAAGTGAAATATTTAAACTACTTTTTAGATTTGATTTTACCAGTCCATTTTTTGTATCCGCCTTTAAGCATATAAACATCTTTATACCCATTTTTCTTTAAAGTTCTAGCGGCACGATAACTGGCAATGCCATTAGCATCGCACAGATAAATAGGTTGATCTGTTCTCAAACCTTGATATCTTTGTTTAAACATAGTAATTGGTATGTTACGCGCACCATTGATGTGGCCGTAATCATAATCTACTTTTTCTCTTACATCAATAACTTGAGCTTTACGCAAACCATTATGGAATTCATTTTGGTTTAATTCTGTGACTGCTCTTTTATTAAGAAGATAATTGATTAGCATGTAAGCGATAATAATTATTAAAACTGCTAACGCTATAAACCAAAAATTACTCATCTTGCATCCTCCCTAATTAACCGATATTATATATTATAAGACTGTTAGCCCAATTTATCAAAATATTTTTGCTTTTGATTAATAAGAAAGACTGACAAACTTATACAATTATTGAAAACGATAACACAAAATATATGTTATCACAATTTAATTTAGCGATTGGAGTTTTGAATGTGACAGAAACATGGAATTTTATCAATACTGGGAGTAAAGATCCTTATTTTAATATGGCGATGGATGAAGCCTTACTGAATTTTGTTTCCAGAGGGGAAATAGATCCTGTCATTAGATTTTATACTTGGGATCCTGCAACATTATCTATTGGTTACTTTCAAAGGCTTACAAAAGAAATTGATATCGATAAAGTTGAAGAAAAAGGATATGGACTTGTCAGACGTCAAACAGGCGGTAGAGGTGTGCTACATGACAAAGAATTAACTTATAGTGTCATTGTTCCAGAATCACATCCAGACATGCCCTCGACGGTTACAGAGGCTTATAGAGTAATTTCTGAGGGATTGTTAGAAGGGTTTAAGCATTTAGGTTTTGATGCTTCATTTGCCATTCCTCGCTCGAAAGAAGAAAGAGCTAAACTCAAACAACCAAGAAGTGCTGTATGTTTCGATGCTCCGAGCTGGTATGAATTAGTAGTAGAAGGTAGAAAAATAGCAGGTAGCGCCCAAGTTAGACAAAAAGGTGTTATTTTACAACACGGTTCGTTATTGCAAGATGTGGACATTGACGATCTATTTGACATGTTTATATTCAAAAATGAGCGTTTAAAAGATAAAATGAAACAAGCCTTTGTAGACAAAGCAGTCGCCATTAATGATATTTCAGATCGATATATTACACTAGAAGAAATGGAAGAAGCTTTTGAAATTGGATTTAAAAAAGGCTTAGACATCAATTTCAAACCACTAGAGCTTAATCAAAACCAAAAAGAAGAAATAAATACCTTAATTGAAAAGTATAAATCGGATGAATGGAATTATAGAAAATAAATGAAAAAGTATTAAAAAGCGCAACGACATTCAATGTCGTTGCGCTTTTAAAATAGCACTTATTTTTTCTTTCTATTTTGTCTTTTATATTTACGTTGCGCACGCTTATATTTACGTTGATCTTCTGTCAAAAAGAAGAAATAATAAATTGCGTAAATAATTCCAGCAAATACCGCTAAGCTAATTGCCATTCTTACAAAACTAAAAATAAATGCATCTAAATTAAGAATTAATCCAACTACTGCCACGGCGATGACAATATAAAATATCGCTTGTTTCACTTAAAACACTCCTATGTGATTCTAACTTTGACTATTATTGATACTTATAGTTGATAAAGCATTTTGTCCCTTTTGAATTTTTTTCTTATCTTTGCCATTGTAACCTTCTCTAATATCACTCATTGCATCACTTAATTTTTTATTGAGTTTAGTAATGTCTTTATTTTTTTCCTTGTCATCACTACTCATTTTTTCTTTATTTATATCGTTTTTGTACGTAGTAAAGGCTGTATCAATTTTATTAGTGATATCGGTAAGTTTTTCTTGAATTTTTTTATCACCTTTATTTTTCGTGACATCACTTTCAATTACATCGTACTGTTTAATAGATTTAGCAATGTCTTGATAATATGTAGAAGATGCTTTTAAGTTTGTAACTTTCTTATTGTTATTTTTAGCTGTAGCTATGTTTTTTTTATCTTTTTCCAAAGCTGTGATGTTACTTTTTTCTTTACTAATTTGTTGTTTTAAATCCTGAATGTTACTTTTCAACTTATGATTTTCATCGCGAAGTTGCGTGGTCTTTACTTCTAGTGGCCCTAAATTTTGACTACCACAACCAACTAACAAACATGAAGCACCTAAAATAGCTACAATTTTTTTCTTCATAATACGCTCCTAATTCAAAAACTATAAATTTATATAATAATTATGCTATCATTTTAATGTATAAATGGAAAATGTACAAATTTATTAAATAGGAGGAAGAAAGATGACTAGAATTGAAAAATTAAATTCTGCCTTAGAAACAAAACATTTAGAAGCAGCAGTCATATTATCAGATTTTAACAGAAGATATTTATCCGGTTTCACAGGTACAAGTGGTGCATTAATAATAACGAAAGAACAAAATTTATTAATTACTGACTTTAGATACATAGAGCAAGCCACTGCGCAAGCACCAGATTTTAAAATCATCAAACAACAAGGTTCCTTAATTGATGAAATAAAGCAACAACTTGAAAACTTAAGTGTGCAAAATGTCGGATTTGAAGGTAATCTAGTTAGTTATGATACTTACTTACAATTGAGTATAGCCTACATTAGTTTAATTAGTATTAGTGGTGTAATTGAAAAAATTCGTGAAGTAAAAAATGAAGCAGAAATTCAGCTAATACAAAAAGCTTCAGACATTGTTGATGAAACATTTGAGTATATATTAACTGTTGCAAAAGCTGGTATGACGGAACAGCAACTAAAAGCAAAGTTAGAAAGTAAAATGTTAGAATTAGGCGCAGAAGGGACATCGTTTGATACCATAGTCGCTTCAGGCGTAAGAGGAGCTTTACCACATGGTGTAGCTAGCGATAAAGTAATTAATCATGGTGAAATGATCACCTTAGATTTTGGTGCTTATTACAAGGGCTATAGTTCAGACATTACACGAACATTTGCAATCGGTGAGCCAGACCCACAACTTAAAGAAATCTACAATATTGTTTTAGAAGCGAACTTAAAAGGAATAGAAGCAGCTAAAAAAGGCATTACAGGTAAAGCTCTAGATGCAGTAGCAAGAGATTACATTACGGAAAAAGGGTATGGAGATGCCTTTGGACATTCGTTAGGTCACGGTATAGGGTTAGATGTTCACGAAGGTCCCAATCTTTCTAGAAAATCTGAAACTGAATTAGACGTCAATAATTGTGTTACAATTGAACCTGGCATTTATATAGATGGTCTAGGTGGCGTTCGTATAGAAGATGACATTTTAATTAAAGAAAATGGCTGTGAACGCTTTACTAAATGCTCTAAAAACCTTATTATTTTATAGAAGACCTTATAATCGAGGAGGAAACTGAATGATTTCGGTTAATGATTTTAAAACAGGCTTAACAATATCAGTAGATAATGGTATTTGGAAAGTATTAGATTTCCAACACGTAAAACCAGGCAAAGGTTCTGCTTTTGTACGTTCTAAGTTACGTAATCTAAGAACGGGTGCAATCCAGGAGAAAACATTTAGAGGCGGAGAGAAAGTAGAAACTGCTTTAATTGAAAACCGTCGTATGCAGTATTTATATGCAGATGGTGATACACATGTTTTCATGGATAATCAAACGTTTGAACAAACAGAATTACCAGCTGACTATTTAGAATATGAACTTAACTTCTTAAAAGCTAATATGGAAGTTCAAATTCAGTCTTATGAAAATGAAACATTAGGTGTTGAATTACCTAAAACAGTTGAACTTACTGTAACTGAAACAGAACCTGGTATCAAAGGTGATACTGCAAATGGTGCAACTAAATCAGCAACAGTAGAAACAGGGTATACGTTAAATGTACCTTTATTTGTAAATGAAGGCGATGTACTTGTGATTAATACTGGTGACGGTAGTTACATCTCAAGAGCATAATAGTTTAATTTTGTATTTACTTATCGAAATTACATTTAAAAAAACCTTTCCAATGCGCTATACTTTGGAAAGGTTTTTATTATGTTAAAATAGATAGAATCAAATAATATTATTTAAAATTGCACTAATAGTTTACTTTTGAAATAAGGTATAGTTATATGGAACACTACAAAAGTGAATCAGTTTAATATAGAAAGTATGTATATGCTTGAATTGAGCATATCTCTAAAGTAAAATAAACTAGGTAAATGAAAACAATCTGAAGGAGTCAGTATTTATGAATTTTAAAGAAATTAAAGAATTAATTGAAATTCTTGATCAATCAAGTTTGACTGAAATTAATATAGAAGACAAGGGCAATGTTGTTAATTTAAAAAAAGAAAAAGAAACTGAAATCATTACACCACAAATTTCACAACAACCGATGCAACAATTAGCGCCGCAACAAGGTGTAGCATCAAATCCAGTAGCTACAGGTAGTACAGAAGAAACTACTAGCGATGCAAGTACAACTGACGATAACCTACAAACTATTAATGCGCCAATGGTAGGTACATTTTATAAATCGCCATCACCAGAAGAAAGTGCTTACGTACAAGTTGGTGATTCTGTTACAAACGAATCAACTGTCTGTATATTAGAAGCGATGAAATTATTTAATGAAATTCAAGCCGAAGTAACTGGGGAAATTGCAGAAATTTTAGTAGAAGACGGTCAAATGGTAGAGTATGGCCAACCGTTATTTAAGGTGAAATAATGAATAAAATTTTAATAGCAAATAGAGGAGAAATTGCAGTAAGAATCATTCGTGCATGTCATGAACTTGGATTGCAAACAGTGGCAATATACTCTGAAGGAGATAAAGACGCACTACATACTCAAATTGCTGATGAAGCATATTGCGTTGGCCCAACTCAATCTAAAGATTCTTACTTAAACATCCCAAACATTTTATCAATAGCAACTTCTACTGGATGCGACGGTGTTCATCCAGGGTACGGGTTTTTAGCAGAAAATGGAGATTTCGCAGAATTATGTGAAGCATGCCAGTTAAAATTTATTGGACCTAGCTATGAATCAATTCAAAAAATGGGGATTAAAGATGTAGCTAAAGAAGAAATGAAACGTGCAGAAGTACCTGTAGTTCCTGGTAGCGAGGGGTTAGTTCAAGATATCAATGAAGCTAAAAAAATCGCTACTGAAATTGGCTATCCAGTAATCATTAAAGCAACTGCTGGTGGCGGTGGTAAAGGGATTAGAGTGGCACGTGACGAAAAAGAACTTGAAACTGGTTTTAAAATGACACAACAAGAAGCAGAAACCGCATTTGGCAATAATGGCTTATATCTAGAAAAATTCATTGAAAATTTCCGTCATATTGAAATACAAATTATGGGTGATAGCTTTGGTAATGTTGTACATTTAGGTGAGCGTGACTGTACAATTCAACGAAGAATGCAAAAATTAGTTGAGGAAGCTCCTTCACCGATACTTACCGAAGAAAAACGCCAAGAAATGGGAAATGCAGCAGTCAGAGCAGCAAAAGCCGTAAATTATGAAAATGCTGGGACGATAGAATTCATTTATGACTTAGATACGAATGACTTTTATTTTATGGAAATGAACACGCGAATTCAAGTTGAACATCCAGTTACAGAGATGGTTACGGGTGTAGACTTAGTTAAACTACAATTGAAGGTTGCAATGGGTGAAAAACTTCCTTTCAAACAAAAAGATATTAAAATCGAGGGACATGCAATGGAATTCAGAATCAATGCTGAAAATCCATATAAAAATTTCATGCCTTCTCCAGGTCAAATCACTCAATATTTAGCTCCAGGCGGTTTTGGTGTGAGAATTGAATCAGCTTGTTATACTAATTATACGATTCCACCTTATTATGATTCTATGGTAGCGAAACTCATTGTTCATGAACCAACACGAGAAGAAGCAATTATGACAGGTTTACGCGCACTAGGTGAGTATCTTGTTCTTGGCATTGATACAACAATCCCATTCCATATTCGTTTACTAAATAATGATATTTTTAGAAGCGGCGTATTTAATACGAAGTTTTTAGAAACACATAATATTATGGATGATCAATCTAAATAGGAGGTAATTGACATGGTCAAAGTTTCAGAAACCTCACATTCCCAATTAGGTAAAATAGAAATAGCACCCGAGGTATTAACAGTCATAGCTAGTATTGCCACTTCAGAAGTAAAAGGTATACAAGGGCATTTTAAAGAATTAAAAAAAGGCAGCATTGAAAACATTAGCAAAAAACAGCTTAGTCGCGGTGTTAAAGTAGATACAAATGATGAAGGCATCTATATCGATGTATATTGTTCATTAGCGTATGGTATCAATATATCGGAAACTGCTAAAAAAATTCAACAAGCTATTTATAATTCGTTAACGACGATGACAACAATTGAACCTAGTCAAATCAATATTCATATTACACATATAGAACCAATAAATTAAAATTATAAAAGCAAATTTACTTTAAATTCATTTTGCGAAAAGCGATTGCTTCTATTTTAAGCATCTCTTTTCGTTAATGGTTTACTATAATACTATGCTTGAAGGAGTTTATAATGAGTCGAAAAGAATCCAGAACGCAAGCCTTTCAAACTCTATTTCAACTTGAAATGAAAAATAGCGATTTAACAATTGAAGAAGCAATCAGTTTTATTAAAGATGATAATCCAGATTTAGAATTCGAATTCATCAGTTGGTTAGTAACTGGTGTTAAAGATCACGAAGTTGTGCTAGATGAAAAAATCCAACCTCATTTAAAGGACTGGACTTTAGCACGATTGTTAAAATCTGATCGAATTATCTTAAGAATGTCTACATTTGAAATGTTACATAGTTCAACACCACAAAAAGTAATTATCAATGAAGCTGTTGAATTAGCAAAACAATTCAGTGATGATGATCATTACAAATTTATAAACGGTGTATTGAGCAATATTGAATAGAAGAGTGATATAACATGTCAGAATATTTAAGTGTAACTTCGTTAACTAAATATATTAAATATAAATTTGATCAAGATCCTCATTTACAATCCGTATTGATTAAAGGCGAATTATCTAATTTTAAAAAGCATAGTAGTGGACATCTGTATTTTAATGTAAAAGATAAAAACAGTGTCATCAGTGCAATGATGTTTAAAGGAAATGCATCAAAAATTGATTTTGAACCTAAAGAAGGGGACGAAGTGCTATTAGAAGCACGTGTTTCTGTCTATGAACGTCGTGGTAATTATCAAATATATGTTAATAAAATGCATATGGATGGAATAGGTAATCTTTATCAAAAATTAGAGCAGTTAAAAAAGAAATTAACTAAAGAAGGCTTTTTTGATCAAAATCATAAGAAAGTGATACCTAAATTCCCCCAAAAAATAGCTGTGCTAACAGCCGGAACTGGCGCTGCAATACGAGATATTCATACGACTATTAATAGTAGGTATCCGTTAGCAGAACAAGTTCAGATCAATACACTTGTTCAAGGAGAACAAGCTAAAAGCGACATTATTGAAAAAATTAATCAAGCTGATGCTTTGAATGTTGATACAATTATTATCGGTCGTGGCGGAGGCTCTATCGAGGATTTATGGAATTTCAATGAAGAAGATGTCGTTAAAGCCATCTATAATTGTCAAACACCGATTATTTCCGCAGTAGGACATGAAACTGATTTTACATTAAGTGATTTTGTGGCAGATGTAAGAGCAGCAACACCAACTCAAGCAGCAGTATTGGCTACGCCGGACCAATATGAATTACGTCAATATTTACAGCAAGCTAATTTATCATTGACTCGATTTATCAAACAATATATGCAGCAAAAACGAAAACATTTGGAACATGTTGCATCTTATTATAAATTCCAAACGCCTTCACTACTTTATGATCAACAAATACAAAAACGTGATGATCTTGAGAAACAACTTAAGTTGTCTTTGAATTTGAAAATTAAAAATCAGCAACAACAATTACAGTTACTCTTTAACAATTTCAATTTAAAAACGTTTAAACAACGTATTAAAAGAGACCAATTAACAAATAATCAAAAACGTGTTGAATTAAGTAAAGTCATGCATAATTTACTTGATAATCAAAAAAACAATCTTGCTAGAAAACTAGAAAATCTTAATAATTTAAGTCCTACTAATACTATGTTGCGTGGTTATACAATCGTAAATAAGGATGATAAAGTTATTACCAGTACGAAAGACTTGGCTGAAAATGATAATATTGTGTTAACAATGAAAGATGGCTTTGTTGATGCACAAGTAAAGAAAGTAAGGTGTAATGATGAGTAATAGTAATACACAAAGTTTTGAAGAAATGATGAAAGAACTAGAAACAATCGTTCAAAAATTAGACAATGAAAATGTTTCTTTAGAAGAATCTTTAAACCTATATCAACGTGGTATGAAATTATCGGCTACTTGTGATGAAACATTAAAAGATGCTGAGAAAAAAGTAAATGAATTGATGTCTGATGAAAATACTGACAATAATGACGATACTGAGAAGGTAGATAGTGATGATGAATAAAAAAATGGAACATTTAACTGAAGAAGTTAATCAATTGTTATCTGAAACAATTCCAAATTCAAAACTAAATACTAATCTAGAAGAAAGTATGCGTTATTCACTAGAAGCAGGTGGTAAACGCATAAGACCTGTATTATTACTGTTAACTTTAGAAATGTTAACAGATCAGTATAAAAAAGGATTTTCATCAGCACTTGCACTAGAAATGATACACACATATTCATTAATACATGATGATTTACCACCAATGGATAATGATGATTATCGTAGAGGTAAATTAACAAACCATAAAGTATTTGGAGAGTGGAAAGCAATACTAGCAGGTGATGCATTACTAACTAAAGCATTTGATATGATTGTAAACGATGATTCACTTAATGATGTTGCTAAAGTTAAATTAATTAAACGTTTATCCTTTGCTAGTGGCCATCTGGGTATGGTAGGTGGTCAAACGCTTGATATGCAAAGCGAAGGTGCAGAAACAAATATTGATCTAGACACTTTAGAGAAAATTCATAATGCAAAAACAGGTGCACTATTAAAATTTGCAGTCATGGCAGCAGTCGATATTGCTGAACCAGAAAATGAAGTTTCCAATGCTTTAGAATCATATAGTGAACATTTGGGATTAATGTTCCAAATCAAAGATGATTTATTAGATATTTATGGTGATGAAGCAAAACTTGGTAAAGCTGTCGGTAGTGATATTGAAAATGATAAAAGTACCTATGTTTCACTTTTAGGCCAACAAGGGGCTGAAGACAAATTGAAACATCATACAGACAAAGCTTACAAATGTTTAAATCAATTACCAAAACAATATAATACTGACAATTTAGTTTATATTATAGAACTTTTTAATAATCGTGAATCATAAAATCAAATGTATTTATTTAAGAGTCTGGGACAAAAATGGATGTTTCAGACTCTTTCCTACGATTAGTCAACTGGTTATATAGTAAATTAAGTATACTAAATAAACCTTATGATTTAATATTTTTAAATAAGGTGTTAATCTATATTTGTAATTATGATTATTTTAATGTGGGGACATTTGATAGTCATATTGCTTATTATTGGTAACTAAATAATGAATTGTTTTTAACAAGCGATTCATACAAGCTACCATGGCAGTCTTATGAGTTTTCTCATGAGGCTGCTTTTTAATTTATAGTAATAATCAATAATGTGATTATCGTAATGTCGCTGACTCCGAATTATATTCATCACAACGAAAAATAACGGTCTCCGTTTTTTTATTTCCTTGTTTTATTTAGTTTTGTACTATTCAATAAATATTCAGCATACGCATAATATGATATAAGTCATGATTGAAATGCTTCATATTTAGAATCACTGAAAAAGTATTGTCAAGACTATAATTACAACGGAATATCCATTTAAGTAAGTAAAATTACAAACCGTCTTTAGTAGTCGAATGCTATGGCTTGTGGTAAAATCAATGTATAAATATTCGTTTATAGAGGTGCTATATATGGCTAAAAAATCGGTAAGACATATAAAAATAAGAGAAATAATTTCAAATGAAAAAATTGAAACACAAGATGAATTAGTAAAGCGATTAAATGAATATGAATTAAATGTTACCCAAGCGACCGTTTCTAGAGACATTAAAGAACTACAACTTATAAAAGTTCCCACGCCAGCGGGACAATATGTTTATAGTTTACCAAATGATAGAAAATATCATCCTTTAGAAAAATTGGGTCGTTATTTAATTGACTCATTTGTAAATATTGATGGAACCGGTAATTTATTAGTATTAAAAACACTACCAGGTAATGCGCAATCTATTGGTGCAATATTAGACCAAATCGATTGGGAAGATGTATTAGGTACAATTTGTGGTGACGATACTTGTTTAATTATATGTCGAGATGATGCTGCAAGCGAGAAGATTAAAACACGCATCTTTAATTTATTATAAGTATAAGGAAGTGTTAAAAGGATGCTCCAAACGCTATCTATAAAACAATTTGCAATTATTGATGAACTCGAAGTTCATTTTGGTGATGGATTAACTGTCCTAAGTGGTGAAACAGGTGCTGGTAAATCAATTATAATTGATGCAATTGGTCAATTAATTGGCATGCGTGCTTCATCTAACTATGTACGACATGGTGAAAAAAAAGCTATTATTGAAGGTATTTTTGATATTGATGAGAGCAAAGAAGCAATTTCTATATTAGAAGCTCTAGATATTGATATCGACGAAGATTTTCTTCTAGTAAAAAGAGAAATTTTCAGTACTGGCAAGAGTATGTGCAGAGTTAATAATCAAATCGTAACTCTACAAGATTTACGTAAGATTATGCAAGAATTACTAGATATTCACGGTCAGCACGAAACACAGACACTATTAAAACAAAAATATCATCTGCAACTTCTTGATAATTATGCTGAAGACAAATATAAGAAATTACTAAATTCGTATGTGGCTACTTTTGACCAGTACAAAGCCAAAAAGAAAGAACTAGAAGATTTAGAGTCTGCGGACCAGGCTTTATTACAACGTTTAGATTTGTTGAAATTTCAACATGAAGAATTACAAGAAGCAAATTTGGTTGAAGGTGAAGTTAAGCAACTCGAAACTGATATTAAACGTATACAAAATTCTGAAAACCTAAACTTAGCATTAAATAATGCACACCTCACATTAACTGATGAACATGCAATAACAGATCGATTATATGAATTAAGTAATCAATTACAATCAATTAGTCATATTTTACCTGAAAAATATGATTCATTGAAAGAAGAGGTGGATCAATTTTATTACACCTTAGAAGACGCTAAACATCAGTTATATGATGAATTAACGAATACAGAGTTTGATGAACAATATTTAAATGAACTAGAGTCTAGAATGAATGTACTCAATGATTTGAAAAGAAAATATGGCAAGGATATTAGTGAACTTATTACTTACCAAAGTAAACTGGCTAATGAAATTGATAAAATTGAGAATTATGAAGAAAGTACCTCTCAATTAAGACAAGAAATTGATACTTTATACGATAAAGTAATTAAATTAGGTGAACAATTATCTAAAGAGCGACGTAGTGTTGCACAAACATTAAGAAATCATATTGTAGAAGAAATTCAAAACTTACAAATGAAAGATGCTAACCTAGAAATTTCATTCAAACCACTAGATGTTCCAAACCGTGAAGGTATTGAATTTGTTGAATTTTTAATTAGTCCTAATAAAGGTGAGCCACTTAAAAGTTTAAACAAAATCGCATCTGGAGGCGAATTATCTAGAATTATGTTGGCGCTTAAAACCATTTTTGTCAAAGCAAGAGGTCAAACAGCAATATTATTTGATGAGGTTGATTCTGGCGTTTCTGGTAAAGCTGCACAAAAAATGGCAGAAAAAATGAAAGACTTAGCTACTTATATTCAAGTTATATGTATTTCACATTTACCACAAGTAGCAACGATGAGTGACCACCATCTATTTATAAGCAAAGACACTACAGATGACCGTACAACTACACATGTACAACAATTATCTGGCCATGAACGTGTAACGGAAATAGCAAGGATGATATCTGGCGCAAGCGTTACAGAACTCACACGTCAAAATGCGAAAGAAATGATTGAGCAAAACCAACGTTTACGTGAATAAGCAAAACGTAATTTCTTAATTTATTATAAAAATTAATTTTATAAAATAAGAAAGGTGTTGATTTTCATGCAATATCAACATTTAATTGAGCCTAAAAAAGTGTTAAAGGTGATGTTGCCATTTTATTTGCCAACGATGAAAAAATGTTATCTGTAGTTATAGATGCATTATTGCTAACAGATATTGATGTTTATCTCTATGATACGCAAGACCCTACCGAAATTATCCGATCATTTGACGTCGAAGTACAAAGATTAAATAGAATTCATATCCTAACATTTGAGGATGAGAACAAATTATTTCAACAGTGTGCACATGATTTAGCTACTGGTAAAGCGTCTTTATTAATGAAGGGAAATATTGTGTCTTCAACTTTATTAACATTTGTATTAGGCAATAAAAATTTTGTTGATTATCATGGTTTTTTAAATCACGTAGCATGTTTTCACATCCCTAATTATCACAAAACGCTTATGCTGAGCGATTCAGCTTTTAATATTAGTCCTACAATTGAAGAGAAGAAACAAATAATTAATAATTTATCAAAATTTGCAATGTCACTAGGTTATGAAAAATTTAAAATTGCCTTGCTTTCGTCTGTAGAAAAACCAATTAAAAAAATACAATCTTCTTTGGATGCTGTGAAATTAAAGCAAATTTTCAGTCGGAAACAATCGGAATTTTTATTCGTTGATGGTCCTTTTGTATTTGAAAATGCAATTAGTATGCAAAACGTGATTAAGAAAAATATTAAATCGTCGGTTGCAGGGGACGCCGACGCATTACTCGTTTCACATATTGATGTTGGTAATGCATTGTATAAATCATTTACTTATTTCGGAGAAGCACGCGTTGCAAGTTTAATATTAGGGGCAAAATTTCCAATCGTATTAACATCTCGTTCAGATACAAAGCAAAATAAATTAGACTCCTTACTTTTAGCGCTAAAAGTGTTAAACTAACGTAATTTTTCTATTGAAGTGTCATATTATATTTTTCGGGATAGGTTATTAATTTTATAATGCCTTTAATTGATGTAAAATATAAATGGATATCATAAATTGGTTAATATTACCGTAGTTTTGAAAACTTAAAACTTGAATTCATGTAGCATTAATCAATATTTTCACTTTAAATGAACCAAGGTATTCCGTATAACATTAAAAATTAAATTACAGTTGTGTTTATGATATGGGACGTCCTGACATTCTATTTAACGCAAGTTGATCATTCGCCTAAAATTTTTAAATATGGTGTACATGTAGCGAAACTGAGTGGTATTATTGTTTATGGTTTTAGATGTTCATTAATGATGTTTTTTACCGATGCGCTTATAGTAATTGAGGCATTAATGATTATAACGATAGGAAGACATCTTAGGGAAAAGAATGCCGACATTTTCACGTATTAATTTCAAAAGTGTTTGCTTGATTAAAAGGTAATGTTTATTTAAAGATTTAATCTTGATATCACTATTATTGACATACTTTTTTGAAATTGTATTACAGTTGGTTCATAAAAAATTGAAAATATATTCGATAACGATGATTAATTATCTAGTACATGACTTTTAAATGTATGTAGCGGGAATGTTCAAAAACCAGATGATACAATTACAATTTTACACTTAAAGAAATGAATCACTTTTTAAGTAAAAAGGTGGTTTCATTAGTGTGTTCTAAACAATTGATTGAATACTACTAATCAACTGAATAAGTATCTAAGCCATATAATTAATATATTTTCGATATATGAGTGAGTCAAAAGGTGAAAATCATTACATGGAGTTACATAGGCGTATTAAGCTGAAATGAGTCGAATGGTTTACATGAAGCATTAAAATTTAAAGAACAGGGTTTAGAAAAATTTAAAATCTTAGTTTCTTGGATTACAATAGAACCTATTTATCCAGGTTACAGCGCAAAGGCAACTATGGCAATAGGTACATGAATAGTATTAACAATAGCTGAAATTGCTGAGGTTTATAGTTAGGAGCAAAAAAATGTCAGAAGAAAAATATGATTTAGTGATACTAGGTGGAGGCACTGCAGGTTATGTATCTGCAATTAGAGCATCACAGCTAGGAAAAAAAGTGGCACTTGTAGAGCAATCGCTTTTAGGTGGAACTTGTTTACATAAAGGATGCATACCGACAAAAGCATTATTAAAATCCGCAGAAGTTATGAGGACAATATCCAATGCTACTGATTATGGTGTGGATGTGGATAACTTTAGAGTTAACTTTTCTCAGATGCAATCAAGAAAAAATGATATCGTCAATCAGATGTTTAATGGTGTAACACATTTGATGGAACATAATAAAATTGATGTGTTTAATGGCGTTGGCCGTATATTAGGCCCTTCTATATTTTCACCTCAAAGTGGTACAGTATCTGTAGAATTTGAAAATGGTGAATCAGAATTAATACCTAATAACAATGTACTTATCGCTACTGGATCACAACCAATGGACTTACCATTTTTGCCGTTTGATCATAAAATTGTCTTATCTAGTGATGACATCTTAAAATTAGAAGCGTTACCTAAATCACTAGCCATTATTGGCGGGGGTGTTATAGGTTTAGAATTTGCGTCTTTAATGACTGATTTGGGAGTAGACATAACAGTCATCGAAGCAGGAGAACGTATTTTACCTACTGAAAGTAAATCAATTGCCAATACATTAAAGAAAGAATTAACACAACGCGGTGTTTCGTTTTATGAAAATACACAACTTACTGAATCGCAAATTACAATTGAAGCAACAAGTATTGATATTAAATTAAATGAAGAAGTCACTCATTTTGAAAAAGCTTTAGTGGCAATTGGTCGCAAACCAAATACCGAAGATATTGGCTTAAATAACACAAAAATAAAATTGTCTAATAGCAATCATATTATCGTCAATGAATTCCAACAAACAGAGGACAAACATATATATGCAGCAGGTGATTGCATTGGAAAGTTACAACTTGCTCATGTAGGTTCTAAAGAAGGTACTACAGCAATTGAACATATGTTTGATAAATCACCTTTATCATTGGATTATAATAAGATGCCAAAATGTGTGTACACACAACCTGAAGTAGCGAGTATGGGACAAAATCTAGAACAAGCAAAAGCGAATAACTTAAATGCAAAAGCTATTAAAGTGCCGTTTAAAGCGATTGGTAAGGCAGTTATTGAAAATGTTACAAATCAAAATGGCTTTTGTGAAATCGTAATCGATCAAGATAATGATACTGTACTTGGCTTAAATATGATTGGGCCTCACGTAACAGAATTAATTAACGAAGTGTCATTGTTGCAATTTATGAATGGATCAACTTTAGAACTTGGATTAACAACACATGCCCATCCATCACTTTCAGAAGTGTTAATGGAACTAGGCTTAAAAGTTGAAAACAGATCGATTCACGTTTAATTAAGGAGGAAATAAGATGTTTGATTATAAATCGGTTGGACTTGAAGCGTCCGACTTACAAACGATGTATAAATGGATGGACTTAGGTCGTAAAATAGATGAGCGCATGTGGTTATTAAATCGCGCAGGGAAGATTCCATTTGTCATTAGTTGTCAAGGACAAGAAGCTACTCAAATTGGGATGGCATATGCTATGCGTGAAGGTGATATATCTTCACCTTATTACAGAGACTTAGCATTTGTAACTTATATGGGTATGACAGCATTAGACTCAATGTTGGCTGCATTTGGTAAACGTGATGATATAAACTCTGGTGGTAAACAAATGCCTTCTCATTTTGGGAAAAGAGAAAAAGGTATATTATCACAGAGTTCACCTGTTGGGACACAAATTGTACATGCTGTAGGTGCAGCGTTAGCTTTAAAAATGGATAAAAAACCAAATATTGCAATGGCAACGGTTGGTGAAGGTAGTTCGAACCAAGGTGATTTTCATGAAGGCCTTAACTTTGCTGGTGTCCACAATCTTCCTTTTATTTGTGTAATAGAAAATAATAAATATGCCATATCTGTTCCTGATTCTTTGCAATATGGTGCTGAAAAATTATCTGACCGTGCCATTGGTTATGGTATGCACGGGGAACATGTTGACGGTAATGATCCCATTGCAATGTACAAAGTGATGAAAGAAGCGCGTGAACGTGCATTGAATGGTGAAGGTTCAACACTTATTGAAGCTATGTGTACTAGAATGACTGCGCACTCATCAGATGATGATGACAAGTATCGTACTCAAGAAGAACGAGATGGTTTAAAATCTTTAGACTGTAACCTCAAATTTAAAACATTTCTGCTTGAAGAAGGTATTATCGATGAAGCATGGTTAGAAAAAATCGAAACGGAACATAAAGAAATCGTAAACCAAGCAACAAAAGAGGCTGAAAAAGCACCTTATCCATCTCCAGAAGAAACTTACACTCACGTTTACGAAGAAGGGAGCTCAATCAATGCCTAAATTAAGCTATTTAGAAGCAATTCAACAAGGATTAGATCAAGCCATGGCTAAGGATGATGACGTATTCGTCTTAGGTGAAGATGTTGGTAAAAAAGGCGGTGTATTTGGTGTTACTTTAGGTTTACAACAAAAATATGGTGAAGCACGTGTTTTAGATACACCACTTGCAGAATCTAATATTGTTGGTACTAGTATTGGCGCGGCGATGTTAGGTAAACGACCAGTTGCAGAGATTCAATTCGCTGAATATATTTTACCAGCCACAAATCAAATTATGAGTGAAGCTGCAAAAATGAGATACCGTTCAAATAATGATTGGCATTGTCCGATTACGATTCGCTCTCCATTTGGTGGTGGCATACACGGTGCGCTTTATCATTCACAAAGTGTCGAATCTATTTTTGCTAACACACCTGGTCTAACAATCGTAATTCCTTCTACACCTTACGATGCAAAAGGGCTTTTACTGTCATCAATAGAGTCTAATGACCCAGTGTTATATTTCGAACACAAAAAAGCTTATCGGTTATTAAAAGAGGAAGTCCCTGAATCTTATTATACGGTGCCAATTGGTAAAGCTGATGTTAAACGTGAAGGTGATGATATTACAGTATTCACTTATGGACTTTGTGTGAATTATTGTATTCAAGCAGCTGATATGCTTGCTGAAGATGATATCAATGTTGAAGTAGTTGATTTACGTACAGTGTATCCATTAGATAAAGAAACGATTATTGAAAGAGCCAAATTAACTGGTAAAGTGTTGTTAGTTACTGAAGATAATCTTGAAGGTAGTGTCATTTCTGAAGTTGCTGCCATTATTGCAGAAAATTGTTTATTCGATTTAGACGCACCAATTATGAGACTTGCTGGACCTGATGTTCCTTCTATGCCATTCGCACCACCACTTGAAGATGAGTTTATGATTAATCCAGATAAGATAAAAATTAAAATGCGTGAACTCGCAGAATTCTAAGGAGGCACTATAATGGAAATAAAAATGCCTAAACTCGGTGAAAGTGTGCATGAAGGCACAATAGAACAGTGGTTAGTTTCAGTAGGCGATAAAGTTGAAGAATATGATCCACTATGCGAAGTTATTACTGATAAAGTAACTGCAGAAGTACCTTCATCATACGCCGGCACAATTCGTGAAATAATCGTAAATGAAGGTACTACTGTTGCTGTTGACGAAGTCATTTGCATATTAGATGCAGACGACCAAACACTTGAAACTGCCACTGAAAATGAGACAGAATCAGAAACACAAGATAATACATCAAATGAAGATATTGAAAAAGATCATCAGGATAGTGAATTAACAAATCAATCTGCTAATGCTCAAAGTAGTGAAGCTAAAAATAATGGTCGTTATTCTCCAGTTGTATTTAAATTAGCTTCTGAAAATGATATCGATTTATCGCAAGTTGTTGGTACTGGTTTCGAAGGTCGTGTAACTAAAAAAGATATTGAAAAAGCAATCAAAGAAGGTACAAGTAAAACGTCTTCTAATATCATTTCACCTAAAGATTCGCCTAAAGTTTCTAAACAAGCAGTATATAATGAACCATCACCTGGTTCATCTATACCTGTAAATGGCGTTCGTAAACAAATCGCGCAAAATATGGTCAATAGTGTAAATGAAATACCACATGCATGGATGATGGTAGAAGCAGATGCCACTAACTTAGTAAAAACGCGAAATTATCATAAGCAAAGTTTTAAAGAAAGTGAAGGTTACAACTTAACATTTTTCGCATTCTTCGTTAAAGCTGTGGCTGAAGGATTAAAAGCATATCCATTACTTAATAGTAGTTGGCAAGATTCAGAAATCGTTATGCATAAAGATGTGAATATCTCGATTGCTGTGGCAGATGAAGATAAATTATATGTGCCAGTGATTAAAAATGCTGATGAAAAATCAATTAAAGGTATTGCTAGAGAAATAAATGAGTTAGCACAAAAAGCTAGAAATAAAAAATTACGCTCAGAAGATATGCAAGGTGGAACATTCACTGTAAATAATACTGGAACATTTGGTTCAGTTTCATCAATGGGTATCATCAATCACCCTCAAGCGGCGATACTACAAATTGAATCAGTTATTAAAAAACCAGTTGTTATTGATGATATGATAGCTATTCGTAATATGGTCAATTTATGTATTTCAATTGATCACCGTATCTTAGATGGCTTACAAGCTGGTAGATTTATGAATTTCGTTAAAACACGTATTGAACAATATTCAATAGAACATACGAGCATTTATTAATATATAAAATAATTAACCAATGTTAGATAAGAGTATAATCATGTGATATCAAACTTAATGTTATATATCATGTGATTGTGCTTTTTTTATATCATTAATTAAATGAACAGGTTTGATTTAAAATGATTATTTAAATATTAGGAAATGATACAATATAACGCACACCTGTTGAAGTATTCTATATATATTAGTAGAATAAAAGTATTAATCTAGAAATGAAAGGTGAAGTTGATTATGGACTTAAATTTTGATTTATATATGACAGACGTTGTTAATCAAGCTAGAAATGAAATTGAAGAAGCTGGTTATGAACAATTAACTAGTGCAGATGAAGTGGATAATGTATTAAAACAAGAAGGCACTTCTTTAGTAATGGTCAATTCTGTATGTGGTTGCGCAGGCGGTATTGCTAGACCAGCAGCAACACATGCTTTACATTATGATAAATTACCTGATCGTTTAGTAACAGTATTTGCGGGTCAAGATAAGGAAGCAACTCAACGTGCTAGAGATTACTTTGAAGGTTATGCACCATCAAGTCCTTCATTCGCATTGATTAAAGATGGTAAAGTAACTGAAATGATAGAAAGACATCAAATAGAAGGTCATGACGTAATGAACGTCATCACACAATTACAAAATTTATTCGATAATTATTGTGTTGAAAAATAGAGGCGTGAAAAATGATTAGTTTAAATCCCTATAGAATTGGATTTAGAACAATTAAAACTGCTGTTGGAATGGCGCTTGGTATCATTATTGCCAAATTAATTGGCCTTGATAATTTTGCTTCAAGCGCTATTTTAGTTGTTTTATGCATTAAGCATACGAAAGTACATTCACTACAAGCCATTGTATCACGCTTTGTATCTTGCTTTATGATTTTAATATTTGGCTCTATTGCTTTCAGCCTTTTAGGGCAACATGCAATCGTATTAGGCATCATCGTATTGTTTTTTATACCACTAACTGTGGTATTTAAAGTTCAAGAAGGCGTGGTAACAAGTTGTGTTATTTTATTACATGTGTTCAATGCTCAAACAATCGATTTACATTTATTTATAAATGAAATTTTATTGCTCGTTGTCGGATTAGGAATAGCTTTTTTAATGAATAGTATTATGCCTAGTTTAGATAGCAATTTAAAGCATTATAAACAACAAATTGAACAACAGTTCACAGCAATTTTTGAAACATTTAGCGAAACATGTCAAAAAACTAATATATCGATTGATATTTCTTTCAAACAATTAAAATTCACGATTCGTAAAGCAAAATCTATTGCGTTTAGAGATGTTAAAAACCATTTTGTTAGAAACGAAAACTCTTATTATCATTATTTTGATATGAGAGAAGAACAATTAGAATTATTGCATCGTATGGCTTTAATTATAGAAAATATTGAAACAAAGGACTGTATGTTAACTAAGATTTCTAATTTATTTGCCGAAGTAGCTACGAATGTAAATAGCAATGACTATACTGCATTACGTTTACATTCTTTATATGAAATAAGATTAGAACTGAATGAGGCAGAGTTACCCACAACACACGAATCATTTAGAACGAGAGCAAGTTTATTACAATTATTAAATGAATTAGAAGCCTATTTGGCTGTTAAATCACAATTCGGTTCATTAAGGTTACATAGCGATCAAAAAGTTACCATTTAAACAAATCAATGAAACAGACCGGGACAACAATTTGTCTCGGCCTGTTTCATTGATTTGAGGTATAAGTAACTAAATTGATGATATTTTTAATATGCTTTTCTAATAGCAAATTACTACGCTCATATAATTCAAATGAGATTTGAGTAAAGATCATACTCATGTTTCAGTCATTTTAAATGCGATTATTAAATTATATTACTTACACACATTTATTAATACATTAACGATTAATTTACTAATGGCACGACGCTCGTCAAGATTAATGCAAGAACGACAGCTATTAACATAACTACGATAATAACTCTTAATACTTTATTATTATTCAAAATTATTCCTCCAACTTATCTAATTTCATCAATATCATGCACATAATTAAATACGCATCAATATATATTTATATACATATTATATCACATAGCATCTACATACGTTGAATCATATTAGTTTTACTGCTCTATATAATTCGTTAAACTGAACTATAAGACATATAAATATTAGAATGGGGAATTATAGATGATTAACGAACAACGACTTTTAGACACATTCTTAGAATTAGTCCAAATAAATTCTGAGAGTGGTAATGAACAAATGATTCAATCACATCTCAAATCACAATTTGAATCATTAGGATTATTAGTTCAAGAAGATAATGCTAGTAAAAATGAAAATTTAGGTGCTAACAATTTGATTTGCACTTTACCTGCTACATCAAATTTAGATCATATAGATAAAATTTATTTTACTAGTCATATGGATACTGTTGTCCCCGGTTTAAATGTAAAACCTCAAATTAAAGATGATGGATACATATATTCTGATGGAACTACAATTTTAGGTGCTGATGATAAAGCAGGGTTAGCTGCTATTTTAGAATGTATAAACGTTTTAAAAGAACAAAACATACCTCATGGTCAAATCCAATTCGTTATTACTGTTAGTGAAGAATCAGGACTTGAGGGTGCAAAAACATTAGATCAAACCTTATTAGATGCCAATTATGGATATGCTATTGATGCCAGTGTTGGCGTAGGTACAACTGTGACACATGCGCCCACTCAAATGAAAGTAAATGCTACAATCTATGGAAAGAGCGCACATGCGAGTACCCCAAGTAAAGGCGTAAGCGCGATTAATATAGCAGCTAAAGCAGTAAGTGAAATGAAATTAGGACAAATAGACGACTATACTACTGCAAATATTGGACGATTTGAAGGTGGCTCTGCTACAAATATTGTTGCAGATAAAGTTACACTTAAAGCTGAAGCACGCTCTCATTCAGATAAAAGTATTGAATCTCAAATACAGCATATGAAAACAGTGTTTGAAGAAACGGCAGAAAAATATGGATGTACTTCTGAAGTTGAAATCATTAAGAGCTATCCTGGTTTTAAAATTCATGACGAAGCTACAGTAACTCAAGTAGCAAAGGCAAGTGCAACTGCATTAGGCTTAAAACCTAACACTGTGCTGGCAGGTGGAGGATCAGATGGTAATATCATTAATCAATTGGGAATTCCTACTGTTATTTTAGGCGTAGGTTATGAAAACATTCACACAACTGAAGAACGCATGCCAATAAATTCTTTAAATTTATTAACAAAACAATTACTTAAAATTGTAGAAATAATTACTCAACAATCTACGAACTGATTAAGTGATTATTATTATCGCTTTGTGATACAATATACTAGAAAACTTAAATAAGAGAGGTTAGTTAAATGACACAACAAATTGGTGTAGTAGGTTTAGCCGTAATGGGTAAAAACCTTGCTTGGAATATTGAATCTCGTGGATATAGTGTTTCAGTATTTAATCGTTCTTCAGAAAAAACTGATGAAATGGTTAAGGAATCTGAAGGAAAAAACATACATCCAACATACTCTATAGAAGAATTTGTTAATTCTCTAGAAAAACCACGTAAAATTTTATTAATGGTTAAAGCTGGTCCAGCAACAGATGCAACAATTGATAGCTTATTACCATTATTAGACAATGATGATATATTAATTGATGGTGGTAATACAAACTATCAAGATACAATCAGACGAAATAAAGCACTTGCTGAAAGTGGCGTTAACTTTATCGGCATGGGTGTATCAGGCGGAGAAGTTGGCGCGTTAACTGGTCCTTCATTAATGCCTGGTGGTCAAGAGGCTGCTTTTGATAAAGTAAGTGACATATTAGAATCTATCTCTGCTAAAGCTGATGATGGTGCAGCTTGTGTAGCTTACATTGGACCAAATGGCGCTGGACACTACGTCAAAATGGTCCACAATGGTATTGAATATGCAGACATGCAATTAATTGCTGAAAGTTATGCAATGATGAAAGATTTACTTGGTATGTCTCATGAAGAAATTTCTCAAACATTTAAAGATTGGAACGCTGGCGAATTATCAAGTTATCTAATTGAAATCACTGGTGATATCTTTACAAAATTAGATGATAACGCTGATGATGCTTTAGTTGAAAAAATACTAGATACAGCTGGTCAAAAAGGTACTGGTAAATGGACTTCAATTAACGCTTTAGAATTAGGTATTCCATTAACAATTATTACTGAATCAGTATTTGCGCGTTTCATTTCATCAATTAAAGAAGAACGTGTAAATGCTTCAAAACAATTAAATGGACCTAACGCTAAATTCGAAGGTAATAAAGATGAATTCTTAGAAAAAATTCGTAAAGCACTATATATGAGTAAAATTTGTTCATATGCACAAGGCTTTGCTCAAATGAGAAAAGCAAGTGAAGATAACGAATGGAACCTCAAATTAGGCGAATTAGCCATGATTTGGCGTGAAGGTTGTATTATTCGTGCGCAATTCTTACAAAAAATTAAAGAAGCTTATGATAATGATACTGAGTTACAAAACTTATTATTAGATCCATATTTCAAAGATATTGTAACTAATTATCAAGACGCATTACGTGATGTTGTTGCAACTGGTGTACAAAATGGTGTTCCAACACCTGGTTTCTCTGCAAGTATTAACTATTATGACAGTTATCGTTCAGAAAACTTACCAGCTAACTTAATTCAAGCACAACGTGATTATTTTGGAGCACATACTTATGAACGTAAAGACCGTGAAGGTGTCTTCCATACACAATGGATTGAAGAATAATACGATTTTAAAATTCTAATTGTATTTGTATCATAGAGGAGTCCAAGACATTATTGTTTAAATAATAATGTCTTGGCTCTTTTTTTATATGCTAGTGGATTTTAGAGAAAGAAAAAATATTTTCGCGCAAACGTTTGCACAAATCTTTTGACTTTGGTTTATATTTTCTTTATTATTTATTTTAGAAAGAGAAAGCGCTTTATTAGTTAATTAAAGGATGTCGTTATATTGGTAACTATAAAGGATATTGCAAATGCAGCAAACGTGTCTCCTTCTACTGTTTCCCGTGTGATTAGTGGTAATAGTCGCATAAGTGTAGCCACACAGGAAAAAGTGAAAAAAATAATGGCTGATTTTAATTACCAGCCAAACCATGCTGCAAGAACGCTCATAACAAAAAAATCAAAAACAATTGGTATTATTCAAAAGCAAGGTGACAAAGCAACAAGACAAAATCCATTTATTATAGAAGTATTGTCTGGTGTTTATATTGAATGTAAATACCATGATTATGCAACCATATCTACAACAGGTGAGCAAACTAGTGAAATCATAGCTGAAGTAAAACATATGATTCAGTCTCATGCAGTTGAAGGATTTATATTGCTTTATTCAAAAGAAAACGACGAGATTGCTAATTTATTAAAACAACATGCCATACCCTATGTTGTTATAGGTAAACCAATCAACAATGAAAATGTGGTACATATAGATAATGATAATATTTTGGCATCACAATTATTAACGCGCTATTTAATAGATTTAGGACATAAAACGTTTCTATTTTTAGCGGAGATGGGTGATTATGAGGTAGTGAAAGATCGCATTAAAGGTTATAAACAAACATTGAAGGTTGCTAATTTAAAACCGAGTATAATGTTTACAGATTTGAGTCGCCAACAAATTATAAATCACTTAAAGGCGCTTGTTACTGAAAACGCTTTACCAACTATCATTATTACCTCCGACACTATGCTTAATCAACTCGTTTTAAGTGCACTATATGAATTGAATATTACTATTCCTGAAGACATACAAACTGCAACTTTTAATGACTCATATATATCAGCATACGCAGCACCACCACAAACTGCTGTAGATATTCAACCTCAATTACTAGGTAAAGCTGCAGGTGAAAGTATTATTAAATTAGTAAAAGATAGCCACATTGAATATATGAATAAAATCATACCAACGCATATCATTAATCGTTGCTCAACCAAAAAATTTTAGGAGGAAACATTATGAATAAACAATGGTGGAAAGAAGCTGTCGCATATCAAGTTTATCCAAGAAGCTTTAATGACTCAAACAACGATGGTATCGGTGACTTACCGGGTGTTATAGAAAAGTTGGATTATTTAAAGGACTTAGGTATCGATGTTATTTGGTTAAGCCCAATGTATAAATCACCAAATGATGATAACGGATATGATATTAGTGATTATAAAGATATTATGGATGAATTTGGTACGATGCATGATTTTAATCAATTACTAGAAGGTGTACATAAACGTGGCATGAAATTAATCCTTGATCTTGTTGTTAATCATACTTCAGATGAACATCCTTGGTTCATTGAATCAAAATCAAGCAAAGACAACCCCAAGCGAGATTGGTACATCTGGAAAAAGCCAAAATCAGATGGTTCTGAACCAAATAATTGGGAAAGCATATTTAATGGTTCAACTTGGGAATTTGATGAGCAAACTCAAGAATATTATTTCCATTTGTTTAGTAAAAAACAACCTGATTTAAACTGGGATAATCCAGCAGTTCGTAATGAAATATTTGATATGATGAATTGGTGGTTTGAAAAAGGAATTGATGGTTTTAGAGTAGATGCAATTACACATATAAAAAAATCATTCGAGGCTGGAGATTTATCCGTACCTGAAGGTAAAACATATGCACCGGCATTTGATGTTGATATGAATCAACCTGGCATTCAAACATGGTTACAGGAAATGAAAGATAAATCACTAAGTCAGTATAATATTATGACTGTAGGCGAAGCCAATGGTGTTAATCCAGATAATGCAGAGGATTGGGTAGGGGAAGATAAAGGCAAATTTAACATGATATTCCAATTCGAACATTTAGGTTTATGGAACACCGGTGACGTAAAATTTGATGTAAAATCATACAAAACTATATTAAATAGATGGCAAAAGAAACTAGAAAATGTAGGTTGGAATGCGTTATTTATAGAAAATCATGATCAACCTAGACGTGTATCTACATGGGGAGATGACAAAACGTATTGGTATGAATCTGCAACAAGCCATGCAATTGTTTATTTCTTACAACAAGGCACCCCATTTATTTATCAAGGACAGGAAATAGGTATGACAAATTATCCATTTGAAAGCATCGAGACTTTTAATGATGTCGCCGTAGTTAATGAATACAATATTGTAAAAGCGCAAAATGGTGATACGTCTGCATTATTAGAAAAACATAAAATGGAAAATAGAGATAATTCAAGAACGCCTATGCAATGGAACCAAAATAAAAATGCTGGATTTTCAGATCATCAACCGTGGTTCCCAGTAAATCCTAATTATCAACAAATCAATGTTGCTGAACAACAAGATAATCCAAATTCAATACTCAATTTTTATAAAGCAATGATTCAATTGAAAAAATCTGATGATGTCTACACATATGGTAAATTTGATCTTGTTGATACAAATAATGAACAAGTATTCGCATATACAAGAACATTAGATGATAAGCAGATCTTAATTGTCGGTAATCTTACTGATCAAATAACATCTTTAAATATGCCTGATTATATGTCCAATCATAGCAATCATATTTTACTTCATAACTATAAAGACCGCGCTATTAACATGAATGCATTACGACCTTTTGAAGCATTTGTCCTTGATTTAACAAACAAATAAAAATAAACTGAGCCTACAAACGTCTCAGCTTAGCCAATAGATAGACCCACCACAATAATGAGTGGTGGGTCTATCTATTTATATTTTATCGGTTTGTTTCATCATAATCTAAGTATTGTTCTTGATCTACAGGCATCCATAATTGAATTTTACAAAATGGATCATCAAATGAGATATCAAATGGATATACTTCAACGTAAAGACTATTGTGTTCATAAGGTAAAGTCATTTGTAAGCTTGTTTCTATATAATACCATGCCTCATTCACAACATAGTCTAACTCACCTTGTAGATTAAATTTTGCATATTGCCTTTCTGGAAGATATCTACTTTCTAAATGAGACGGATACCTTTCACTAGGCACACCAACAAATATTTCCATACCTTCATCTAGCGGACAATTTACTACAAACAATTCATGTGGGCTAATATCATTGTAACGTTGTAGCTCCTTGATTTTTCCATCTTCCATTAAGTCCTCAAGAAAATCTGGTACCTTAAAAGGATTCTCTAAATGTTCTGAATCGATAAATTGTGCATAACCAACTAAAGCTATGCCCGCTGCATCCTCTAAACGATATGCATTGGGCGGTTTTTCTGTTGTTGTTAATTTAATATATAAACGTGGTTGCATCTTTAGCTCTTCACGTTTTGTGTTGACTTGAATAGGTGAAACCCCGTGAAAGTCACTAAAATCATTTGCAAAAGCATTTGTGTCACTGTAATGATATTTTTTAGCAATATCCATTAATCGACTAGATCCACTTATAATTTCATTCGCTGCTAATGTCATTCTACGAGACCTAGCATATTCTGTCGGAGATTGACCAACAATCATTTTAAACGATTGATCGAGGTGATATGGTGAAAGACCAACGTAATCACTGAGTGCTTGCAAATGAAAAGGCACTAATAAATGATCTTCTATATAAACAATTGCCTGTTGTATTTGCTTGATAACGTCCAAAACTTTCACTCCTAAACTAGATTTTCCATTCAAATAAAAAACATAAACTATCTACTGATAGAGCACGAATCAAATTCACAACGAATCACTTTTCTCACGAAGTAACCCTCTATATTTATCAGCCGATGTATCAACTGAATAACACAAAAAACATATGATCCCGTGTTTTACTACTCTTAAAAAATGACTACATAATATAATATGTTTTTAACTGATTAAGTATATTCTACATCATTTTCATTCCGCTTACATCTTAAAAATATTAAATAGGGTAAAATGTAAATAAGTTATTTGGCATTCACTTTTTTTACTCAATAGCTTAAATCATAACATAAAAAATAGTTAACAAAAAAGCATCAACATTGTAAAGTTACAAATGTTGATGCTCGTATGATTAGCAATATATTATTTAATGAATATCGTCCCACCATTTGAAACCATCTCTACTTAATAATAAATCACTATCAAGCGGACCATTAGAACCTGACTCATAATTAGGAAACTCTGGTTCATTTTGATTCCATTCTTCTTGAATTGCATCTACAAACTTCCATGTCGATTTTAATTCTTCCCAATGTGTAAAGTTTGTAGCATCACCATTTAAGCAATCAAACAATAAGTTTTCATATGCATCGACTGTGTTCATTTTATCTTGTGCACTCATTGCATATGATAATTGAACAGGTTCTGTCTCTATGCCTTGTACATTTTTCTTAGCATTTAAGTGTAATGACACACCTTCATTAGGCTGAATATTGATTACAAGTAAGTTTGAGTCTAATTTTTTATCAGTTTCATAATACAAGTTCATTGGCACTTCTTTAAATTCAACAACAACTTGTATTGTTTTACTCTTCATACGTTTACCAGTTCTAATATAAAAAGGTACGCCTGCCCATCTAAAGTTATCGATCGTTAATTTACCTGCTACGAAAGTAGGGGTAGTAGAATTTTCAGCAACACGATCTTCATCTCTATATTTTGGTACTTTTTGACCTTGGATTACACCTTCATCATATTGACCACGGACAAAGTTCTGTCTCACTTCTTCTGGTTCTAATTTTCGTAATGATTTAAGCGCTTTTACTTTTTCTGCTCTAATATCTTCACTGTGTAAACTGATAGGCGCTTCCATAGCAAGTAGGGCAACCATTTGTAGCATATGGTTTTGTACCATATCTTTTAATGCACCACTTGATTCATAATAACCACCTCTATCTTCTACACCTAATACTTCAGAAGATGTTACTTGGATATTGGAAATATATTTGTTATTCCATAGTGGTTCGAACATTGCGTTAGCAAAACGTAGCACTTCGATATTTTGTACCATATCTTTACCTAAGTAATGATCAATACGATAAATTTCTTCTTCTTTAAATGAACGACGTAATTGTTCATTTAAATCTTCAGCAGAGGCTAAATCAGAGCCAAATGGTTTTTCGATGACTAAACGTTTGAAACCAGTCGTTTCTGTTAATCCAGATGATTTTAAATAATCAGAAATTACACCAAAGAATTTTGGCGCCATAGCTAAATAGAACAATCTATTACCATTTAAATTAAATTCAGTGTCTAGTTTATTACTAACTTCTAGTAATGATTGATAGCTTGCTTCGTCACTTACATCGTGTTTATGATAAAATACATGTTCCATAAATTTATCAAGATGCTTCGTGTCTTTAACATGTTCTTGAATAGATGATTTCACTTGACTACGAAAATCATCATTTGTTAACTCTCTTCGACCTATACCAATTATAGCAACTTGTTCATTTAAATTTTCTTGTTGATATAGATGGAACAATGATGGGAATAATTTTCTGTGACTTAAATCACCCGTTGCTCCGAATATTGTTATTAAGCATGGAATGTCTTTATTTTTAGTATTCAAGATCAAAACCTCAATTCTTTTTATAAATCTCTTTATATTATAGAACAATAATCTGTTTAGTTCATACCTTTTTGCTTGAGAGAAGAAAATTTTAATATATTTTTTATTCTTTTCTATGATAAAATGTGAACAAGAAGAGGAGGCATATGCATGGAAATCACATTTTTTGGTACGAGTGCTGGTCTACCAACAAAAGAACGAAATACACAAGCAATTGCATTAAACTTGGAACCATATTCTAATAATATCTGGCTATTTGATGTCGGTGAAGGTACACAACACCAAATATTGCATCATTCTATTAAATTAGGAAAGGTAGATCACATTTTTATAACGCATATGCATGGAGACCATATTTTTGGGTTACCAGGATTATTAACGAGTAGGTCGTTTCAAGGTGGTGAAGGTAAGCCACTAACACTCATTGGACCTAAAGGAATTAAAGCATATATAGAAACGACTTTACGTTTATCTGAATCTAAATTAAATTATCCAATTACATATATAGAAATCGAAAACCACTTATCCTATCAAAATAATGGTTTTAATGTAGAAGCGCATATGTTAAATCACGGTATACCTTCTTTCGGATATCGTATCGAAGCACCTTATACATCTGGAAAAATAGATGTATCGGCGCTTAAAGAAATTGGGTTAGAGCCTGGGCCTAAATATCAAGATGTAAAAAATAATGAAACATTTGAATATAATGGCATTATTTATAATTCCAAAGATTTTAAAGGGGATGCTGTGAAAGGACCTGTTATCGCTATATTTGGTGATACAATGCCGTGTCAAAATGAAGAAATCATCGCCGATCATGCTAATGTTATGGTTCATGAAAGTACTTATATAGAAGGTGATAAATCATTAGCAAACAATTATCATCATAGCCATATTGAGGATGTATTTACACTAATAGAAAATGCCCACGTAGATTATAGCTTGATTACACACATGAGTAATCGTTACACAATTGAAGAAGTTGAAACGATTAGTAAATCACTCAAATCACTTCCCACTACACCTCCATTTAAATTTGTGAAAGATTTTGATTCGTGGTCTTTTTAAAACTTGCTTATAATAATGAATATAGTGGAAATTAAAATCCCATATATAAAATACCCTTTAAAGTGAAATTTTTAGAACTTCTACTTTAAAGGGTGTTTATAATTTTATGAAAAAACATGTTTCTATTTATTATTGTTGTAAAATGTCAGTCCTTAATCTTCATCCTGGCTTGAAAGTTCAACGCTACGATCCACTGCAGCTCTCAAACAATCCTCAAAAACACTTTCTAAGTCATGTTGTGAAAGGGCATTTAATCCTGCTTGAGTAGTGCCACCTTTAGATGTGATGTTTTTTCTAAGTTGTTCCATGCTTAATTCAGAACGTTCAATCATTTTACTTGTTCCAATAATTAAGTTTCGAATCGATTCTTCGACTTGTGCTTTTTCCAAACCTAAGCGTGTACCAGCTGTAACATATTGCTCGAATACATGGTATAAAAATGCTGGACCACTTCCTGTAATGGCTGTCACTTGATGTAAATTATCCTCTGGAACCTCTATTGCTGAACCAAAGGCATTAATTAATTCATCGACTTCGTCTTTAGAATTTGGACCAAAATTACTTGAAAAACTAATTCCAGTAACTGAATGACCTACATGTGCATTGGTATTTGGCATAATACGTGCAATTGGATTGTCCGCTTCCAATTTTTCTCTTATATAACTAATGGGTAAACCAGCCATGATAGAGATAAATTTATTTTTGTCTGTTATAAATGGTTTAATTCTTTCTGCTAATGATTCGAAATCATAAGGTTTAGTTCCTAAAAATACATAATCTGCCGCTTTTAATAACGCTTCATCATCATAACTATAATTGACACCTAACTTTTCAGCATATTCTTTAAGTGCAACTTCATTAGAACGATTTGTTAAATAAATATCATTGGAATCTATAACTTTAGAATTAACGATACCTGTAAAAATTGCATGTGCCATATTACCAGCACCATAAAATACTAGTTTCATGTGAACATTTCACTTCCTCTGAGTTTTTATGTTTCATTTATGTATCTATAGTAACATAGTTTCACAATATGCCTAATATTTCCATAATAAATGGCATAACGTAATGACTTCATATATACTATCCATATATTAACAAAGGGTAGGGATACATATGATAGGTAGACATTATGTCTTAACAGGCGCATCAAGTGGATTAGGTAAATCTATCTTACACATTCTATTACAAAAACAGGTCTATGTGACTGCACTGGTACGTGACGTTAATAAGCTAAAGCCGCTTCAATTAAAATATGGCTCCTCACATTTAAAGATTATCCAATGTGATTTACAGTCCACATCGCAAATCGTCCAACTTAGCAACCATTTTAAAGGACAATCCATCGATGGTATCATCTATAGTTCTGGGTTAGGTTATTTCAAATCAATTAATCAACACACAATAGAAGAAATGCAAGAAACATATATGTTAAATGTAATTAGCTTTAATTCATTATTAACTACATTACAACCACATTTCAGTCGCATGCCTACAATCGTAGGCATTGGAAGTCAGTCTGCATTTTTGACACAAGCTTCTGCTGCCCATTACGGTGCTAGTAAAGCTGCATTTAATCAAGTACTAAATGCACTCCGTATTGAAAAACCCAATTACCATGTACTAACAGTTAATACAGGACCAATAGCAACACCATTCCATGAAAAAGCAGATCCTTCATTAACATATTCAAAAAAATATAAAAAAATCATGCTAAACTCCGATAAATTAGCACAACGTATTGTTAATGCGATAATCACTCAAAAAGAAGAAATTAATGCACCAAGTTGGTTGCATCATCTCTTACGTATCTATCAGTTAGCACCTCGATTTATTGAAAAGCACTTCACTTTTTTATTTAATAACAAATCTTAATCAATATGAGTGGTTATATAATATTAAAAGCGTATGAGTAAGATTAAATAGGATACAGTTTAGTTCACTTTCCTATCTAAAATAACTCATACGCTTTAATTGGTTAACTTATTTTAAATGTTGCGTGTATTCTAAATTTTTAACGCGATCACGTGCTGCTTTCAATTTTTCTAAGCTGATATCTTTAGACAGTTTATAATTTTCAACATTTTCATCCAGTTGATTCACACTACTTGCCCCTACAATGATTGAACCTAACGCATCATGAGAGGTTAAGTAATTAAATGTTAAACTGGATAGATTGCTTTCGATTTCTTTAATAGATGCAACAGTTTCGCCTAATTCAGGATATGTGTAATCAAAAATACCTTCTGAAAACTTACGATCTAAGGCTTGATTACTGTTAGAAGTTAACAATCCTTTAAAAACTGGACCACGAGCTAAAACTTTCACTTTTTTAGCATGTACATCATCTAATAACGCTTCCGGTCTATTATCTATTAAATTAAATTGAGACATGAGTGTTTCAATATCACTATGTTTTAAATAATAATCGATAACATTGGGTCTAATTGAAGAAATACCATATGCTCGGACGATGCCTTCTTGTTTCAATTCATCGAATGCAGCAATCGTTTCATCTAGAGGATCATCTATCGTTCCACCATGTAATTGATACAAGTCTAAATGGTCAAGTCCTAAGCGACTTAATGAACCTTTTACTGCTTCTTTAATGTAAGCTTTCGAAGGGTCCCAAAACGTAGAACCATCATCAGCTAAATGATTTCCTACTTTAGTACCAATGACGATGTCACTTCTATCTTGATATTTTTTAAGTGTTTTTCCTACAATATCTTCATTTACACCTTTATCATATATATCTGCTGTATCAAAGTAAGTAATACCATGTTCTATTGCACGTTCTATAATTGGTTCAGCTTGGTTAATATCTGTGCCTAAACTCATACAACCTAATCCTAATTCTGAGAGTTCAATACCACTTTTTAAAACATTTTTTTGCATGTCGTTTCTCCTTTCGATACACTCAAATCATAGGGATTAAAAATAATTTTACTAAATACGACTTATTAGTCATTTGAAATACTTATTTTAATTGCTCCCTATATACTAACGTATTTATCTTAACAGTAACTTAAATCAAATTAAAGGAACGTGATTAAAATGAATTTATATGAGAAAACAATACATAAAGAATCCATTTATAAAGGCGCAATTATTGATTTAGAAGTCCACGATGTTGAATTACCCGATGGCAACACATCTAAACGTGAATTAGTTTATCATAATGGGGCAGTCGCAGTTTGTCCGGTGACACCTGAAAACAAAGTCATCTTAGTAAAACAATTTCGTAAACCAGCTGAAAAGCCATTATTAGAAATTCCAGCAGGCAAATTAGAAAAAGGCGAAGCACGGCTTTCTGCAGCTAAGCGTGAATTAGAAGAAGAAACAGGTTATATAGCTGAAGAGTTAGAACTAATTACAGAAATGTACGGTTCTCCGGGTTTTTCAAATGAGAAAATTTCCATATATATGGCTAATAGTTTAAAAGTTGGAGAAATGCATCTCGATGATGATGAATTTATTGAATTAGTATATTACGATGTAGACGACATTAAAGATATGTTAAAAAATAAGTATTTCGAAGATGCTAAAACGATTATTGCATTACAACATTTACTCCTTAATTATAATGATTATAAATAAGAAGCAAGTTGACTTGCGTATTTTATCAATTACTGGTATTTTATATATAAATCATTATGTAAATTAAAATGATTATAATTATTAGTAGGGGAGTGAGGCTTCCGTGGAAGAACGTTTAAATCGCGTGAAGCAACAATTACAACAATCTTCATATAAATTGACACCTCAACGAGAAGCTACGTTGCGTGTTTTAATTGAAAATGAAAAAGATCATTTAAGTGCTGAAGATGTTTATTTAAAAGTGAAGGACAAAGCACCTGAAATAGGTCTAGCAACAGTATATCGTACGTTAGAGCTATTATCAGAATTAAAAGTTGTTGATAAAATTAATTTCGGAGATGGCGTCGCTCGTTTTGATTTACGTAAAGAAGGCGCAAAACATTTTCACCACCACCTTGTTTGTATGGAATGTGGCAAAGTAGAAGAAATTGAAGAAGACTTATTGCCACAAGTTGAAGAACGTGTCGAAAATGATTTTAATTTTAGAATTTCTGATCATCGTTTGACATTCCATGGTGTATGTTCTGATTGCCAGGCATTGGGTAAATAACTCAGCTACGTACACCATTTTAAAGATAGAGGTGGTATCTTGGATACGATTATTGAAGAATATTTGAAATTCATTCAATTAGAAAAAGGATTAAGCTCGAATACAATAGGAGCTTATCGGAGAGATTTAAAAAAATATAATACTTTTTTAGAGTTACAAAAGATTAGTCATATTGATTTTATTGATAGAGCATCCATTCAACAATGTCTGGGGTATTTACATGATAATGGCGCTTCTGCTAAATCGTTAGCACGGTTTATTTCAACAATTAGAAGTTTTCATCAATTTGCGTTGAGAGAAAAGTATGCTGCAAAAGATCCAACTGTACTTATCGAGACACCCAAATATGATCGCAAATTACCTGATGTATTAGAAATAAATGAAGTGTTAGCACTATTGGAAACGCCCAATTTGGCTAAAATAAATGGGTATCGAGATCGCACAATGCTAGAGTTATTATATGCGACAGGCATGCGTGTTTCTGAGCTCATCCAAATTGAGTTAGAAGATGTAAATTTAATTATGGGCTTTGTCAAAGTATTTGGAAAAGGTAATAAAGAGCGTATTGTACCTTTAGGTGACACAGTAATAGAATATTTAAAGACATACATAGAAACCATTCGTCCTCAATTGTTGAAGAAAACAGTGACGAATACCTTATTTCTAAATATGCATGGCAAACCTTTATCAAGACAAGCTATATGGAAAATGATTAAACAAAACGCTATCAAAGCTAATATCACAAAATCATTAACACCACATACATTGAGACATTCATTTGCCACGCATTTACTAGAAAATGGGGCAGATTTACGTGCAGTTCAAGAAATGTTAGGACATTCTGATATATCTACCACACAATTGTATACACATGTATCCAAATCACAAATTAGAAAAATGTATAATGAATTTCATCCACGTGCATAAACACAGACAAGTTGATTCGTTGAATACTCGCCTGTGTTTTTATATGCAAACAATTGGTTTAGTACTTTTATTTTCTTTCTTGTTGTTTTTGATATAATGCGTTTAAACGAGCCTCATTCACTTCTGTTCTATCTCTTTCTAAATGATGATTAACAATGTAACTATCTCTAATAACATATTCCGTCATGATATAGTTTGGATACGTTGTTAAAATTTTTTGTTGCATTTGTGAAGTGATTGGTAACTGTACTGGTGCAAATTTTTGACCATTTTCAATAGCATGTACTAATTCAGCAATCACTTTTTGGTATGCTTTGATATCAATACCTAGATTGATTTCTTCTTTGTAAGGTTCAATAACTTTTAATGCTTTTCTAAAAGATTTGATAGCACCTTTATCATTTTCTCTACGAAAGTGATAACATCCAGTTGCAAATAAAATTAAACTGACGACAGCGTCATCCTTACTGAAAGATTTATTTTCCTTCCAAGCTTCCTCTAAAATGTCGTGACATAAAAAGTAATGTTGATTCGTATGAAATTGAAAATAAAATTCCTTTAATGCATTTTCCATAAAAAATCGCTCCAAATTTAAATGTTTTCATTAAACATGCTATAATACTTTAGTGAATTACGCACTTAACTTGCGATATGAGGTAGATAAAATGTACGAAGTAAAACTAGATGCCTTTAATGGACCATTAGATTTATTATTGCATCTTATACAAAAAATTGAAATTGATATTTATGATATTCCTATGAAAGCATTAACTGAGCAGTATATGCAATATATACATACGATGAATCAATTAGAAATTAATATTGCTAGTGAATACTTAGTCATGGCTTCAGAATTATTGATGATAAAAAGTAAAATGCTTCTACCTCAAACGAATGAAGTGGAAGATTTAGATGATGATCCACGAGACGAATTGGTGGATCGTTTAATCGAATATCAAAATTATAAAGCCTACACTGAATTTTTAAATGAACGTAAAGTCGAACGTGCTTTATATTTTTCTAAACATCCAACGGATTTATCCCATTTAGAATCCAATGAAACATGGAGCCCAGATAATACAATTGATTTAACAGAATTAATCATTGCCTATCAAAAAGTAAAAAACAGAGTTGAGTTCCATACACCTAAAACAGTAGATATACGTAAAGAAACATTCACAATACAACAAGCAACTTCACAAGTCACTGATAAATTAAAGCAGCATGAGTCCTTTAACTTCTTTAGCTTATTTAATTTTACAGAACCGATAGAAATGGTAGTGACACATTTCTTAGCTATACTTGAAATGTCGAAATCCGGTATAGTAAATATTGAACAAGCAAAAAGTTTTGATGATATTAATATTTTAAGAGGAGTAAACTATGGCGTTGCAAGATAAAGGCATATTAGAAGCACTACTATACACAGCCGGAGACGAAGGTTTGGATCAACAGCAACTACTAGAAATTTTAGAAATTGAACCAACAACATTAACAGAATTAATTGAAGCGTATGATTCACCCGGTTTAACGATTCAACACTACGGTAATACTTATGTATTAACTACCAAGAAAGAAGCATCTGATTATATCGAACAATTAATTGAACAAAAATCAAAAATGAAATTATCACAAGCTGCAATGGAATCTTTATCCATCATTGCATATAATCAGCCCTTATCACGCAGTGATATTGAACTAATTAGAGGTATTAATTCAGACGGCGCTGTTAAAACATTAATCGCTCGCGGTTTAGTAGAAGCTAAAGAGCAAGCCGATTCTAGAAGTCATCAACTTTATACCACTGAACTATTTTTAAACGTATTTGGTATTGAACATTTAGACGATTTACCTACTACAGACGAAGAAGATGAAGAAATCGAAGCGTTCTTTAGTAACTTAGTTAATCAAAAAGGAGATAATCATGAATAAAGATACAGAAAGACTTCAAAAACGTATTGCCAACAGTGGCTATACTTCACGTAGAAAAGCAGAAACTTTAATTACTGAAGGCAAAGTAAAAGTGAATGGCACAGTTGAAACTGAATTAGGCACTAAAGTTAAACCTTCTGATAGCATCGAAGTAGAGGGTATCAAATTAGAACAAGAAGACAAATTATATATACTATTTTATAAACCTGCACAAGTCATCACCAGTGTTTCAGATGACAGAGGGCGTAAAGTTGTAACTGACTACTTTAAACAAATTAAAACAAGAATTTATCCAGTTGGCCGTTTAGATTATGATACATCTGGTTTATTATTACTGACAAATGACGGCGAATTCACTAATCTTATGACACATCCACGTTATAAAATAAAGAAAAAATATGTAGTAAAATTAAAAGGTTATCTCATGCGTGAAGAAGTGAAATCGCTTGAACAAGGTGTCCAACTAGAAGATGGTGTTACTCAACCTGCTATAATTAAAGTGAAAAATCAAGATAAAGATAAAAACACAACATTAGTTGAAATCACTATTACTGAAGGACGTAATCGACAAGTGCGTCGCATGTTTGAACATTTTGGACATCAAGTAACCAAATTGCAACGCATTGAATTTGGACCATTAAACTTGAAAGGTTTAAATGCTGGTGAAGGTAGAGTACTTACGCCACACGAAGTTAAAATGATACGCCAAATTGCAGAACACGGTAATTAATCTGAATTTAAATTATCAACTATGATAATTTTTTCACAAACTTTTTCTTCATAACCACTTTTAACCTTAAAGCTATGATATAATATGGTTGAATTAGAAAGTTAGTCGTGTGGGAGGTATATACGTATGTCAAACGAAATACTAATTGTAGACGATGAAGATCGTATTAGAAGATTATTGAAACTATATCTCGAAAGAGAATCTTTTGAAATACATGAAGCAAATGATGGAAATGAAGCATATAGAATGGCAATGGAACATGACTATGCTTGCATTTTATTAGATTTGATGCTACCTGAAATGGATGGCATTACCGTTGCGTCTAAATTAAGAGAGCATAAGGAAACACCCATTATCATGTTAACTGCTAAAGGTGAGGAAACAAATCGTGTAGAAGGATTTGAATCTGGTGCGGATGACTACATCGTAAAACCATTCTCTCCAAGAGAAGTGGTCCTACGTGTTAAAGCATTATTAAGACGTACACAAGTGGCAACTGCCGAACAAAGCGAACCACATGCACGTGATTTAATAGAATTTGATCACTTAGTGATTGATAACGATGCACACAGAGTGTTGGCAGATGGTAGTCAAGTGAATTTAACACCTAAAGAATATGAATTATTGATCTTCCTAGCAAAAACACCTAATAAAGTATTTGATAGAGAACAATTACTAAAAGAAGTATGGCATTATGAGTTCTATGGTGACTTACGAACTGTAGATACTCACGTTAAACGTTTAAGAGAGAAATTAAATCGTGTATCAGAGGACGCTGCACATATGATACAAACTGTATGGGGTGTTGGTTATAAATTTGAAATCAAATCAAATAATGAATCAACTCAATAGCGTCGTCATTAAACTGTGGTTAACTATTATTTTTATAGTGACTACAGTTTTAATTTTATTAAGTGCAGCGCTTATAACGTTTATACAATCTTATTTCACGCAAGAAACAGAAGACTCATTATTAAAAGATGCAAAACGAATTAGTCAACTTTTAGAAAGCGCAGATAATAGAGAAACTGCAATTCAACATAGTAGAAAATTAATCGAAGGACCAGTTGGACTTATCATAATGAATGATAAGCATATAGATAGACAGGATAAAGATAAAACGAAAAACAAAATGGTCAAAGAAATTAAAAAAAGCAATGATTACAATCAAGTATTTAATAATGGTAAACAAGTTTCTGAACATGTCACCTTAAATATGAATGGAAATCAACGAACTTATGTATTAATCGGTTATCCTACAAAAGCCATTTCATCAGCGGATAATCACACAAATAAGTTTAGTGGTGTATTCATTTATCAAGACCTAAAAACGATTGAAGACACAAACAATGTCATTACCGTTATCATTTTAATTATTGCGATTATCTTTTTAGCGATAACAACTATCTTTGCCTTCTTCTTATCTTCTAGAATTACAAAGCCTTTAAGAAATTTAAGAACACAAGCGTTAAAAGTATCTAAAGGTGATTATGCGCAAGTTGTCCCAGTCAATTCGCGAGATGAAATAGGGGAATTATCACGCGCATTTAATACAATGAGTTCCGAAATACAGCAACACATTGACGCGTTATCTTCATCTAAAAATATCCGCGATAGTCTAATCAATTCAATGGTAGAAGGCGTATTAGGTTTTAATGATAAAAAAGAAATTATCATTTCAAACAAAATGGCTAATACTACATTGCAAATGTTAGATGATTTTGCTTTAGAAAAACTTGATGAACAAAATGAACTTACATTTAAAAATAAAAAAACGCAATTTGAAGTTTATGAAATTAACACGCGCTATTTTGTAATTATTACAAGCTATATCGAACAAATTCAACCTGATGGTCGCAGTGGTATTGTAGCTATCATTCGTGATATGACTAATGAACATAATATGGACCAAATGAAAAAAGACTTTATTGCAAATGTATCACATGAATTACGCACGCCTATATCTTTACTGCAAGGGTATACAGAATCCATCGTTGATGGTATCGTCACCGAACCTGCAGAAATTCATGAGTCACTATCAATTGTGTTAGATGAAACAAAACGCTTGAACAGATTAGTGAATGAGTTATTAAATGTTGCTCGTATGGACGCAGAAGGATTAACTGTAAAAAAAGTTGTTCAACCCATTGATCATTTGCTTGATAAGGTGCAACAAAAGTATCAAAAACATGCTAAAGATTTAGGTTTAAATATGAATTTAAGTCCAAATACTCACAATCAGATGTGGTATTATGATTCTGATAGAATTGAACAAGTATTAACCAATCTTATAGACAATGCTTCAAGATATACTGAACCAGGTGACGAAATAAAGATTGAGTTTGGAGAAACGCAAACTGAAAACATCCTTTATATTAGTGACACTGGATCAGGCATAGCACCTGAACATTTACAACAAGTATTTGATAGATTCTATAAAGTAGACACTGCTCGTAAAAGAGGTAAACAAGGAACAGGATTAGGGTTGTTCATATGTCGCATGATTATACACGAGCATGGTGGTACTATAGATGTTAAAAGTACACTTGGTAAAGGGACTACATTTATCATCACTCTACCAAAACCTAAAACAAACTAATTTATCTTTAATAATTCTAATCTATTACAAATCCGTCACAAGCATGGTACTACTATGGCTTGTGGCGGATTATTTTCGTTGGTATCTTGAATTTAATTTAATTTAATTTTTAATCATTTTATCCCATGCGCAATACACACAATGGCTCGGCAATGAGTTATTTTAAGCAATTCTATTGTTTTTATCTGACTAATAAGCTATGATAAATTTATAAAATTTAAGAAATTCATCTTCGGGGTAGGGTGCAATTCCCAACCGGCAGTAAATAAAGCCTGCGACCCATTTTATTATATATAATAAAATGGCTGATCTAGTGAAAATCTAGAGCCGACAGTAAAGTCTGGATGGGAGAAGATGGAGGACATGATTTGTTGTGCAATTTATTCCTCCTATTCTATGTAAGATGAATGGAAGGAGACAATTAAATATGCATCAACAAACAAAAAGACTCATTACCATAAGTATGTTGAGTGCGGTGGCTTTCATTTTAATGTTTATAAAATTTCCAATACCATTTTTGCCACCTTATTTAACGTTAGATTTTGGTGATGTTCCCGCATTATTAGCAACATTTATTTTAGGGCCTGTAGCAGGTCTTATTGTAGAATTCATAAAAAATTTACTCAACTTTTTATTTAACATAGGTGATCCAGTTGGACCAGTTGCAAATTTTTTAGCAGCATCTAGCTTTTTATTAACAGCTTATTTTGTAACGAAATATAAAGATAAAATTAAGTCACAAATTGTTGGACTAAGTATTGCGACAGTAGTTATGACAATTGTATTAAGTATACTGAACTATTTCGTTTTACTCCCACTGTATGGCATGATTATGAATCTATCTGACGTTGTTGAAAATGTAAAAATCGTCATCGTATCTGGTGTGATTCCCTTTAACATCATTAAAGGTATTGTCATCTCTATCATATTTATTTTGTTATACAACAGACTAAAAAATGTCTTACCTAAATAAAATTAAATAAAAGAAAGATAGACAAAACGAGCCATGATATATTAATATCACGACTCGTTTTATCTATCGCTTTAAAAAAATAAAAAGTTAGCAAATGTCACAGTGATGACGTTACTAACATGGTTGTATATAAATACTATTTTGCAATAATAGCATTATTCAAATTTTAATGCATCGCCATCAAATGATTCCTCTTCAATTTTAATTGAATCCGTAGGACAACCATCTAATGCATCTTCCATATCTTCATATAGTTCTTCTGGCACTTCCGCAGTACCTTGATTATCATCTAGAATAACATATGCAATACCTTCGTCATCATAGTCATAAATATCAGGGGCAGCGGCACCACAAGCACCACATGCAATGCATGTATCCATATCTACAATTGTATATTTAGCCAATTTCTTCGCCTCCTTTGACAAAAATGCTACAATAATTACACAAATATTATTGTAATCACAGTTTATCGTTTTTTCAAATGTTTTCGATTTATAAGATGAGGGAGCGTCTATGTATAATATAATTCATTTTGCATACACAAATGCACATAATTACAAAACCGAAAAAAGTATATTTAATATTATCACAGGGAAAAAGTCTCATCAAACCTTTTTTGACGCCTGTAGTCAACAACTATTGTCATTGTATCATAGCTTACCTAATTTAAAATATCCGTCGTTTGAGCGATATTCTAATAATTTTAACATTGAAACAGCGCAATATCAAAGTATCATTAATCATCCTCGACACACATACGACAGTCTTGTGAACACGTTTAATGCAATTCAATTGTTAACTCAGACACTTTCCAATACTGGCCATGCTATTTATGAATTTGTACCGATCACACAACATCGTACTGTGCAAAAACAAGTTAAACAACTATATAAAAAAATAACAGATGAAGATTTAAAATCTCAATTCATCGAAGAACTTACAAACTTATTTCATACGTTATCAGAAAAAAACAATCATGTTTATCTCCATTACTATTTACAAGGTTTTGAAGAAAGCATGTACACTAGACAACAAGTAAGTTTAATTGAATCTGTATCTCAAGAACACTTATATGAATTGGAAATAAGAGATTTAGTTACTTTAATGTATGAAATAGAAGATGATTCACAATATCCTTTATTAAATCAACTTATTATATTACCTGCTTTATTACATAAGACAACATTAACTTATGAAGGTATAAAACAAGGCATGCATTTTGATAAATTAGCAGCTCAACAAAATGTTAAACAAAATACGATACAAGATCATATCTTAGAATTATTTATCAAAGGTTATTTAACAGATTATCCTTCATTTTTAATACATAAAACTTATGAACAATTTATTCCACATTACTTGTCAAACCGTAGTGAACGTTTAAGAAATTATAAAACTATATTTCCAGATCTTAGTTATTTTGAAATTAAATTAATCATTGTTGGCATTGAAAGAGGTGATTTGCATGCTTAATGAAGCGTTAAAAAAACACTTTGGTTTTGATACTTTTAAACCTGGACAAAAAGAAATCATAACGCATGTACTTGAAAAGAAAGATACATTAGGTATTTTACCAACTGGAAGTGGCAAAAGCCTATGCTATCAATTGCCAACATATATAAATCAACAACCAACACTAATCATCTCTCCATTAATCTCATTAATGGATGATCAAGTCATGCAACTTAAACTACATGGTGAGCATCATGTAGCTTGCATTCACTCAGGAATGGATGAACATGAAAGGGCTCAAAACATTAAACAATTGACGAAAAGTCGCTTTATTTTCTTAAGTCCTGAATTTCTACTACAACCTCATAACTTTAAATTAATAAAACATATAAATCTAGGAATCATCGTATTAGATGAGGCACACTGTCTCTCAGAATGGGGTTATGATTTCCGACCGCATTACGCCTTAGTTGGCAAAATCGTCAACCATTTTCATAACGCTACTGTATTAGCTTTAACAGCAACAGCACCATCCTATTTAACATTTGATTTAAAGCAAATATTAAATAAATCTTTTCATATCGTAAAGACAACCATGAATAGAGATAATATTTCGTTATCGCATAAAAACTTTGCTGATGATGATGAGAAGTTGAAATGGTTACTACCTTCATTAGAACACGCTGGTCCAACAATTATCTATGTATCATCTAAAAAAATGTGTCTATTATTAGCGCAACAAATATACAACTATGGCTTTTTAACTGGTATTTATCATGGCGACTTATCTTATCAAGAGCGTCATACGGTACAACATCAATTTTTAAATAATGAAATCCCAATCATTGTTGCTACAAGTGCATTTGGTATGGGCATTAATAAAAAAGACATCCGAACAATTATCCATTTTCATTTATCTACAAGTCCTTCTAATTATATGCAAGAAATAGGTCGTGCTGGTCGTGACGGGGGACAAAGTCAAGCCATTAGTCTTTATCAACCAGATGATCGCTTTTTATTAGAAACACTATTATTTACCGATATGATAACGATGGAGGATGTTGAAATATTCGAACTCGGTCAATTTTTGCCTCCTGAAAAATCAGAAGTTCTACAAATACTTTATAGCTATTATACATATCAACAATTACGTAATATATTCGAGATTTCATACAAACGTAAACATTTAGGATATATGCGCATGTTAGGCTATAAGCATCTTGATCAATGTCGACGTGCTTATATGATAGAATTTTTTAATGAACAATTGAGCGAAAAACCAAATCAGTGCTGTGATAATGATTCTGAAATTAATGCAATAAATATATTAAATAGAAAAAAAGTTAAAAGAAAAATGGATTTTAATGAAAAAATACAAAATTTATTTAAATAATAGACAATTACTTTACTTCATATTTTCAATCAAGCTATAATACGGTGTATACACTTGTTTAATAGTAATTTTTCTTCAAAAAGTCATACATATTTACAATCTTTTAGGGTAAAACAGTATATACTTAAATAAAAAAAGGAAGGATGATGAATTTGTCTAACAACAATTTTAAAGATGATTTTGAAAAAAATCGTCAATCCATTGATCCAAAAGAACACCAAGAAAATACTCAAGACTCGGTTAACGATTCAGTTGACAATATAAAAGAGGAAGTGTCTGATAAATCAGATGAACAATTTCCTCCTAGAAATGCTCAACGCAGACAACGTCGAAGAGACACAGCAACAAATCAAAGAGAAGATGAGCAGTCTAACCAAGAACATCACAACGAAAATAATGAAGTTGGTGATCGTGATAATGGTTTACAACACGAAGACAATTCTTCAAGAGATTCAAATGCAGACAAAGAATCTAATGATCCTTCACAAAATAACAATTTGATTCACGAATCATCAAACAATCAGCAATCTGAAAATCGTCATGATATAAACAATGAAAAAGATCAATCTGACAAAGATAGCAATAATAAAAAAGGTGCTGCTATCGCCAGTAGTGGTGCTGCAGGCGTTGGTGCTTATGCTGCTAGTAAACATAACGATGCAGCTTCAAGTTCTAAAGACCATAACGATAAAGCGCATCAACAAAATCAAGATTGGGAACAATCCAATCAAACGAATGATTCGACAGAAACGCAAGATGAAAATACAAACAATCATGATTCTAAGAAAAAAGGTGCTGCTGTAGCAGGTGGCGCTGCCGCTGCTGGAGCTGGTGCTTATGCAGCTGGCAAGCATAAAGGCAAAAAAGATAAAAATGATAATGAACCAGAACAAAATGAATCCAAATCTGACGTTAAAAACGAAGAAAAACATGGTTCTAAGAAAAAAGGTGCTGCTGTAGCAGGCGGTGCAGCAGCTGCTGGTACTGGCGCTGCCGCTGCTTCACATTCTAAATCAAGTACTGGCAATGGTGGTAATGGTAACGGCGGCAACGGCGGAAATGGTAATAATGGTGACAATAACCATGATTCTGAAGATAACAACAAGAAAAAAGGTGGTTTACTTGGTAAACTCCTCCCAATTATAGCAGCTATTTTAATCTTAGCCGCTATAGGTATCTTTGGTGGTATGGCGTTAACAGGTAACAACGATGATAAAGGCAGCGACGATGACAAAAAAGTAGCTGACAACAAAGATAAAGATTCTGATAAAGCTAAAGATGCTGATTCTGATAAAGACAGTAAATCAGATAAAGATAAAGACAAAGCTAAAGATGATGACAATAATCAAGCTACAACAGATTCTGATAGTAGTGATAGCTCTGATAATGCCAATTCTGATTCTGACCAAGGTAACAACGATTCACAAGATCAAGCTAACAGCGATCAAAACCAAGGCACACAAGATGAACAAAATAGTCAAAACAATCAAGATCAACAAAGCGATCAATCACAACAAAATGGTCAAGCTAATAGCAATCAAAATGGTTCATCAGACCAGTCACAAAATGCATCAAACGATAGCAACCAACAAAATAATCAATCTTCAAATAGTAATTCTGGACAACGCACTCACGTTGTAAATGGACAAAATTTATATAGAATTGCGATCCAATACTATGGTGAAGGTACTCCAGAAAATGTAGAAAAAATCAGAGAAGCAAATAATATTCAAGGCAACGATATTCATAATGGTCAACGTCTTGTGATACCACAATAATTTTCTTTACTACTGATAATTTTTATGGATAACTATTAAATAGAGTAGCTATCAAATTATAGATAAACCCTGCGCACATATTTGCGTAGGGTTTATCTATGTTTATTTATCGAGTTAAATATTAAATAATATAATTTTCTTTCAAGCATAAACCTTATGAATTCAATTGTTATAAAGTTTTCAAATTCTTTCATTTGGAATTTTTAAAACTATTGGTATAATATATGGGTGGTAAAAGGAGGACGAATAAAGTATGCAAACAGTTGAAAGTATCATAATAGGTGGCGGTCCTTGTGGATTAAGTGCTGCCATTGAGCAAAAGAAAAAAGGAATAGATACATTAGTTATTGAAAAAGGTAATGTTGTAGACGCGATTTATAATTATCCTACACACCAAACATTCTTTTCTTCTAGTGACAAATTAAGTATTGGGGACATACCTTTTATAGTTGAAGAAAGCAAGCCGCATAGAAATCAAGCACTGGTTTATTATAGAGCTGTAGTTAAACACCATCAGTTACGAATCAATGCTTTCGAAGAAGTCCTCACTGTAAAAAAAATCAATAACCGTTTCACAATTACAACTACGAAAGATGTTTATCAATGTAGATTTCTCACTGTAGCAACAGGATACTATGGACATCACAATCAACTTGAAGTCGAAGGTGCAGAACTTTCAAAAGTAATGCATTATTTTAAAGAGGCGCATCCTTACTTCGATCAAAATGTTGTCATCATAGGCGGTAAAAACTCAGCAGTCGATGCTGCTTTAGAACTTGAAAAAGCAGGCGCAAATGTCACAGTTATTTATCGTGGCAATGAATATCCAAAAGCGATCAAACCATGGATACTTCCTAATTTCGAATCGCTTGTACGCCATGAAAAAATCGATATGGCATTTAATGCAAATGTCACTAAAATTACTGAGGATAGTGTTTTCTATGAACAGGGTGGCCAAACATTTGAGATAGCCAATGACTATGTGTTTGCCATGATTGGTTATCACCCAGATTACGAATTCTTACAATCTATCGGCATTGAAATTAATCAAAATGAATATGGTATTGCACCTGTATATAATAAAGAAACATATGAAACTAATGTTGAAAATTGCTATATAGCTGGTGTCATAGCTGCTGGTAATGATGCAAATACAATTTTTATTGAAAATGGCAAATACCATGGCGGTATTATTACACAAAGTATCTTATCAAAAAAACAAACACCTTTAGAATCTTAAATTCCTAAGATATAAAAAGCTGAGACAACTAAAAATTGTCTCAGCTTTTTATAATTCAAATAGTATACTTAATCATTTTAAAGTTGTGATTCAAAGTATCGTTTTAATTGTTTAAATGTTAAATCATTACTTAATCCAACTAGAAGTTTTAACCTAGCTTTAGGAGCATTTAAACCATTTGAGAAAATAACACCTTTATCTGTTAAGGTTGCACCGCCACCTTCATAAGCATAAATTGGTCCTACAATACCGTTAAATGATCTAGATACTAAAATTATAGGTATGTTTTTATCTAAACATTTGTCTAGTCCTTCCAAACTTGTTGGTGGTAAATTACCTTGTCCAAGCGCTTCAATGATGATGCCATCAACATTATTATCACTATGAAACGTTAACACATCACTATTCATTCCCATATATGCCTTAACTAATGGAATATTTAAAGTATGGTCTATTTCATTTAAGATAAGATGCTCATATGGTTTATGGTGAAATTGAACGCTATTTTTAGTGACAACACCTAGTGGGCCATGATTAGGGCTTTGAAAAGTATTTGTATTTGATGTATGTGTTTTCGTAACGTTACGCGCAGTATGAATTTCATCATTAAACACTACCATGACACCCATATCTGAAGACTCGTCACTTGTTGCAACACGAATCGCAGATATGAAATTATATAAACCATCTGAACCTATTTCATTTGAAGAACGCATAGCACCAGTAATCGTAATAGGTTTTGAAATATCTGTTGTTAAATCCAGTAAATAAGCTGTTTCTTCTAGCGTATCTGTACCGTGAGTAATAACAAATCCATCATAAGATTCATTTTTAGTTGCTTCCTCAATAATTTCTTTCAACTTTTCCACATATTCAATATTCATATGCGGTGAAGGTACATTGAACGGTGTTATTTCTGTCACATTTGCATATTGCGCAATCACATCTTGATGATTAGATATAGGATTATCTTTATTTGTCACCACTTTGTTAGCTTCATCTTGTGACATGCTTATCGTTCCACCGGTATGTATAACAAGAACATTTTTCATGCTAGCATTCCTCCTATTTATAATATACATATTTATGATAAAATATTATTCATAAAACAACAAGGAAGGGTTACAAAAATGAAATTATTAAATATCGCACTAGATGGACCTGCTGCGGCTGGAAAAAGTACCATCGCTAAATTATTAGCAGCTAAATTATCTATGATTTATGTAGATACAGGCGCAATGTACCGCGCAATAACTTACAAATACTTACAACAAAACAAACCTGAAGATTTTGATCAACTTATAGAAACTACTGAATTGTCTTTAACTTATGATAAAGACAAAGGTCAAAGAGTTATTTTAGATAATCAAGATGTCACTGACTATTTAAGAGAAAACGATGTAACCAATCATGTTTCTTATGTTGCATCTAAAGAAGCGGTTAGAACATTTTCTGTAAACAAACAACAAGAATTAGCAGCTAAAAAAGGCATCGTAATGGATGGAAGAGATATTGGTACCGTTGTATTACCAGATGCAGATTTGAAAGTATATATGATTGCTTCAGTTGAAGAACGTGCAGTTCGAAGACAAAAAGATAATGAAGAACGCGGTATTGTTTCCAATGTTGAACAACTTAAGCAAGAAATTGCTGATCGAGATCAATATGATATGAACCGTGACATATCACCTTTGAAAAAAGCAGATGATGCGATTACAGTTGATACAACAGGAAAGAGCATAGAAATTGTTACACAAGAAATATTAGCACTTGTTCATAAAATTAGTTAATCTCAAATAATAGCTAGATATATAAAGCCCTTTCTTTCCAAATTGTGTAAAAAGGTTATATAATACAATTATCGGGTATAAAACTTACATGAATTTTTATACTAATACGAGCTGCATATAAAGTGAAATTGTAAAAAATAGGTAAAGTTATTTAAAATTTAGTTAGCTAAATGACCCTATTTTACAGCATTTTAACAATTAATATTTGAATTCCTTAATTAAAGTGGAATTTCTTGACAATTTTGTCAGATTATAAGATGTTATAAATATGTAGTGTAATAAGGAGGCAGACAAGATGACTGAAGAGTTTAACGAATCAATGATTAATGACATTAAAGAAGGGGATAAAGTTACAGGCGAAGTTCAAGAAATTGAAGAAAAGCAAGTAATTGTTGCTGTTAATGGTGCAAAATTTAACGGTATTATCCCAATAAGTCAACTTTCAACACATCATATTGATAATCCTAGTGATGCTGTCAAAGTTGGTGATGAAATTGGTGCATATGTTACTAAAGTAGAATATGACGAAGAGAATGAAACGGGTGCTTACATCCTTTCGAAACGTCAACTTGAAACTGAAAAATCATATGAATTTTTACAAGAACAACTAGACAATAACCAAACAATTGAAGCTAAAGTCACTGAAGTTGTTAAAGGTGGTTTAGTGGTTGATGTTGGTCAAAGAGGATTTGTTCCGGCTTCATTAATTTCTACAGATTTCATTGAAGATTTCTCTGATTTTGAAGGTCAAGTTCTTAAATTAAAAGTAGAAGAATTAGACCCTGCAAATAATCGTGTCATTCTTAGTCGTAAAGCAGTAGAGGCATTGGAAAATGCAGAGAAAAAAGATGAATTATTGGAATCACTTAATGAAGGTGACGTTATAGAAGGTAAAGTCGCTCGACTTACAAACTTTGGTGCATTCGTAGATATAGGTGGCGTTGATGGACTTGTTCACGTTTCTGAATTATCACATGAACATGTAAAATCTCCTGAAGATGTGGTTTCAATTGGTGAAACGGTAAATGTGAAAATTAAATCTGTAGACAAAGATTCTGAACGCATTTCTTTATCTATTAAAGATACGTTACCTAGCCCATTTGAATCAATTAAAGGTGAATTCAACGAAGGCGATGTAATCGAAGGCACTGTCGTAAGATTAGCTAACTTTGGTGCATTTGTAGAAATTAAACCTGGTGTACAAGGTTTAGTGCATATTTCTGAAATTAGTCATTCACATATTGGTTCTCCAAGTGAAGCGTTAGAACCTGGCCAAGTCGTAAGTGTCAAAGTGCTTGGTGTAGATGTAGAGAATGAGCGTATTTCGTTATCTATAAAAGCTACCTTACCAAATGAAAATGTTATCGAAAGTGATAGTGAAACAACACAATCCTATTTAGATAATGGTTCTGATGACGAAGATAATCCAACATTGGGTGATGTATTCGGTGATAAATTAAAAGACTTTAAGTTTTAATACAAAGTATGATGCCAATTTTAAATCTTGTCCTAATGATAACTAGGGCAAGATTTCTTTTTTTGCCATAAAATTACAATGTAATAACTATAACAGTCATATTGTTTTAATATTTCTTTTTATTTATCTAACCCGTATGATAGAATTATAGAGATTAAAAAAGAGAGGAAGTTAGTTATGACTAAACCTATAGTAGCAATTGTTGGTAGGCCAAACGTTGGTAAATCGACAATTTTTAATAGAGTCGTAGGCGAGCGTGTATCGATTGTAGAAGATACGCCAGGAGTGACTCGTGATAGAATTTATTCATCAGGTGAATGGTTAACGCACGATTTTAATATCATTGACACGGGTGGTATTGAAATTGGAGATGCACCATTTCAAACTCAAATAAGAGCTCAAGCAGAAGTTGCAATTGATGAAGCTGATGTTATCATTTTCATGGTTAATGTAAGAGAAGGCTTAACTCAAAGTGATGAAATGGTTGCACAAATGTTATATAAATCAAAAAAACCTGTCGTGTTAGCCGTTAATAAAGTCGATAATCCAGAAATGAGAAATGAAATTTATGATTTTTATTCTCTTGGCTTTGGAGATCCATACCCAATATCCGGTTCACATGGACTTGGTCTAGGTGATTTATTAGATGCAGTTGTTAAACATTTTAAAGAAGAAGAACCTGATCCATATGATGACGATACAATTAGATTATCAATTATAGGGCGTCCAAATGTGGGCAAATCAAGTTTAGTGAATGCTATCTTAGGTGAAGACCGCGTCATTGTTTCCAATGTAGCAGGCACAACACGTGATGCTGTAGATACTGAATATAGCTATGATGATCAAGACTATGTATTAATTGATACTGCCGGCATGCGTAAAAAGGGTAAAGTATATGAAAATACTGAAAAATACTCCGTTTTACGTGCACTAAAAGCAATAGAAAGATCGAACGTCATACTTATTGTCATAGATGCTGAACAAGGTATCATAGAACAAGACAAACGTGTTGCAGGATATGCGCATGAAGAAGGAAAAGCCATCGTTATCGTAGTTAATAAATGGGACACGGTAGATAAGGAAACAAATACAATGAAAAAATTCAAGGATGAAGTACGTAAAGAGTTTCAATTCTTGGACTATGCAGAAATAGCATTTGTTTCAGCTAAAGAAAAACAACGTCTTAGAACGTTATTCCCATATATTAAAGAAGCCAGTGAGAATCATAAAAAACGTGTTCAAAGTTCTACACTTAATGAAGTTGTTACTGATGCTATATCAATGAACCCGACACCTACAGACAAAGGACGTCGTTTAAACGTATTTTATGCTACACAAGTTGCAATTGAACCACCAACATTTATCGTTTTTGTCAACGATGTAGAATTGATGCATTTTTCTTATAAACGTTATTTAGAGAATCAAATCAGGGCTGCATTTGGATTTGAAGGTACACCAGTGCATATTATAGCAAGAAAGAGAAATTAATCATCGGAGGGGATAGCATGTCTAAAGTTACCGTTTTTGGTACTGGAAGTTTCGGTACAGCATTAGCAAATGTCTTAGCCGAAAATGGACATCAAGTATTGATGTGGGGGAAAAACGAAACCACAATAAATGAAATTAATGAACAACACATTAATAGTAAATATTTAAAAACCGCTGAGTTAAATGAAGATATTGAAGCAACACTTGATATTGAAACCGCTGTTGCTTTTGCTGATATTTATTTAATGGCACTACCTACCAAAGCGATGAGAGAAGTAGCTCAAACAATTGATTCGTTATTATCTAGTAAGAAAACGTTTATACACGTTGCTAAAGGTATTGAAAATGATACTTATAAACGCGTATCTGAAATGTTAGAAGCTTCTATTTCACCTAAACATAATGCAGGAATTGGCGTACTATCAGGACCAAGTCATGCCGAAGAGGTAGTCATTAAACAACCTACAACAGTAGCAGCTTCTTCAAAATCAGAATCTGTACGACAACTAACACAAGATTTATTTATGAATGATTATTTACGTGTTTACACAAATGAAGATCTCGTAGGTGTTGAACTCGGAGGCGCTCTAAAAAATATCATCGCTGTTGCAAGCGGTGTAATTTCAGGAATGGGCTTCGGAGATAATGCTAAAGCGGCATTGATGACTAGAGGTTTGGCTGAAATTAGTCGTTTAGGCGAAAAATTAGGTGCAAATCCTATTACTTTTCTTGGTTTAGGTGGTATTGGCGATTTAATTGTGACATGTACTTCAACACATTCCAGAAACTATACATTAGGCTATAAATTAGGTGAAGGAAAATCACTTGATACTGCTTTAAATGAAATGAATATGGTTGTGGAAGGTGTATATACTACAAAATCAGTTTACCATTTATCAAAAGAAGTCAATGTTGATATGCCAATAACAACCGCTCTATACAAAGTATTATTCGAAAATAGACCCGTAGATGAAAGCGTTAAAGATTTGATGGGACGAGGAAAGAAAGCAGAATAACAGAGTATAATTACACTTTTCATAAAATATATAACAATTTGCTATCAAAATCCTATTATTTCAACGTTTTTTGCGCATAAATCATTGCAGTAGCAGTAATCGTTGTGTTAAAGTCATACCATAATGATATTAAGTATCATTATAAACCCTAGGGGAGGTGAATTCATAATGAACAAGACAGATTTAATCAATGCTGTAGCAGAGCAAGCTGATTTAACTAAAAAAGAAGCTGGTTTAGCTGTAGATGCAGTATTCGAATCAATTCAATCATCACTTTCTAAAGGTGAAAAAGTACAATTAATTGGATTCGGTAACTTTGAAGTACGCGAACGCGCTGCTCGTAAAGGCCGTAACCCTCAAACTGGTAAAGAAATTGATATCCCTGCAAGCAAAGTTCCAGCATTCAAAGCTGGTAAAGCTTTAAAAGACGCAGTAAAATAATTCTTTACTAAAAGTGAAGCCCTTTTTAAGGGGCTTTTTCTTTTTTTATTAATCTTTTAATTAAATACTTATCAATATAAACAAAAACTTTATGATATCATTTGTGTTAACTACAAACTATATATTCACAATGATTTAAGATACAATGAAACTAAAATTAATACATACGATGAAATAAATCACAGTTCAGACTAAGACAAGCACATTCGTTTTAGTCTGAATTATAATGTGAACAACTGGTGATTGGATTAAAACAGCTTTAAATCAGTCATTTCAAGCACTAGCCATTCTTTCCAAATTGAGAAGACGAAACTTTTTTAGCAAAATGATATAAGTAGTTCTTACGCTTTTTTTATATATAATGCACGATTATTGTTAACTATGGTTTTCGTTGATTTTATTTTTCTCTATATAATGTTAATATGTATATGGATAATAACGTGAGGTGTGAACATGGAAACGACATTAAACATATTAGAAACACAAATTACACAGCGACTTCGCGGTGTAAATCATTATGAATCAATCTATATAAATAAAACGTTGGCACAAATTCTTGATTCTTATGATATACCACAAGAAGCTAAATTAGCTTGCCTCACAATAGATACAGCAATGCGTCACTTAGACGAAGTTTCTACAACTTTATCGTCTAAAAAATCTATTTTAATAGGTGACTTGTTAAGTGCACATTTTTATACATTATTAGCAAATTTAAATGATCCAACTTATCAAAAAGAAATTAGTACAGCCATTGTAGAAGTAAATGAAATGAAATCTTCTATTCACCACGAAGCAATAGATATTAACGCTATTGGAGCATATATATTAAAAATAGAAAATACATTTCCACTAATTACAATAAAACGATTTATTCCAAATGCTGATACTTCTTTTATCAACGATAAATTAATAGCAAATTTAAGTGAAAATCATCCTTCATATTTAAGTAATTATTCTAAAGAAACGTTAGAATCATTTTTAGACCAACTAAAAACTGAAATTCATCAAAAAAGAGGTAATTAATATGGCAGATAATAAAGCAAAAAAAGAACAAGTACATGATGTTTTCCAAAATATTTCTGGTAAATACGATCGACTGAATAACATCATAAGTTTCGAGCAACATAAAACATGGAGAAAGCGCGTAATGAAAGAAATGAATGTGAAGTCTGGATCTAAAGCATTAGATGTTTGTTGTGGAACAGCAGATTGGACAATCTCTTTAAGTAAAGCTGTAGGTCACACTGGAGAGGTCATCGGTGTAGATTTCAGTGAAAACATGTTAGAAGTTGGAAAACGCAAGACCAAAGATATGCATAATATTCAACTTGTTCATGGTGACGCAATGAATTTGCCATTTAAAGATAACGAATTTGATTATGTAACAATCGGTTTTGGTTTAAGAAATGTGCCTGATTATTTAGCAACATTGAAAGAATTAAATCGTGTACTTAAACCAGGTGGTATGATTGTTTGTCTTGAAACAAGTCAACCTACAACGCCAGTATTTAAACAATGTTACAAACTTTATTTTAAATTTGTGATGCCAATTTTTGGTAAAATTTTTGCAAAATCTAAAGATGAATATGAATGGTTACAACAATCAACATTTAATTTTCCAGATAAAGAAAAACTGAAAAGACTATTTAATCAAGCAGGTTTTAGTAATGTTAAAGTCCGTAGCTTTACAGGTGGCGTTGCAGCAATGCACCTTGGCTATAAATAAAAATGAATCAACCAAAGGTGATTAGCGTGTCAAAGTTAAATATAAATAGTGAAATTAAAAAAATAGAAAAACGATTAGAACAGTCAATTAAAAGTCACGATAAAGTACTCGAGGCTGCTTCACATCATTTATTTTCTTCTGGTGGTAAACGCGTTAGACCAGCTTTTGTAATTTTAAGTAGCCAATTCGGCAAAGAAATGAATGAAGATGTTTATCGTGTCGCAGTTACGCTTGAATTAATTCACATGGCTACTTTAGTCCATGATGATGTTATAGATAAAAGCGACAAACGTAGAGGCAGTTTGACGATTTCAAAAAAATGGGATCAAAACACAGCCATACTCACTGGTAATTTCTTACTCGCTCGTGGACTTGAACATATATCCAATATTGAAGCTAATCGTGTACACGCTGTTATTTCTCGCGCCATTGTAGAAGTATGCATGGGAGAACTATATCAGTTTCAGGATCAATTCAATGGACATCAGACAATAACAAACTACTTACGTCGAATTAATCGTAAAACAGCATTGCTCATTCAATTGTCTACAGAAGTAGGTGCAATCACCTCTGGAGCTGACGCAAAAACTGTACATAATCTAAAAATGATTGGCCACTATATAGGTATGAGTTTCCAAATTGTAGATGATATATTAGATTTTACTAGTACTGAGAAAAAACTAGGCAAACCAGTTGGAAGTGACTTGATGAATGGTCATTTAACTTTGCCTGTGCTTTTCGAAATGAGAAAAAATGAAACATTTAAACAACAAATCCAGCAATTAAATTCAGAAACGGATCATGAAACATTCGTTAAACTAATTGATCAAATTAGAAACTCTGATGTCATTGCGCAATCTCAAGCTGTAAGCGACAAATATCTTAATAAGGCTTTACATTTAATTGATGAATTAGATAACGAAGATTCAAAATCATTATTTAAAAAGTTAATTAAAAAAGTTGGTAAAAGAAATGTGTAACTTATGTGAAAAACATTGAAGGCGCTTTAATAACCTGTTAATATATGAATGTGATTCAAAACATATTTTTATTTTTAATACATATTTGTGTACATTAATTTATTAATCGTACACTGATACATAACAAACAGGGGGCAGCACACACAATGGAAAGAACATTTTTAATGATTAAACCAGATGCAGTACAAAGAAATTTGATAGGGGAAATTATTTCTCGCATTGAAAGGAAAGGTCTCAAATTAGTTGGTGGTAAATTTATGACTGTACCACAATCACTAGCTGAAGAGCATTATGCTGAACATACTGACAAACCGTTCTATAAACATTTAATTAGTTTTATAACATCTGCACCAGTATTTGCGATGGTTGTTGAAGGTGAAGATGCAGTACATGTAGCTCGTCATATTATAGGTAAAACAAACCCATCAGAAGCTACGCCAGGTACAATTAGAGGAGACCTTGGTTTAACAGTAGGAAGAAATATTATACATGGCTCAGATTCAGTTGAGTCAGCAAATAAAGAGATTAATCTTTGGTTTAAGGCTGATGAGTTAAGTGAGTACTCAGAGTCTAGAGAATCTTGGTTATACGAATAATCATTAAAAATTGTAAATACCAATAATTAAACTGATTAGATCATTGTATCTAATCAGTTTTTTATATGTACAAAACAAATTTTCCACTCGTTTTACATGACTATAGTAATCAAGTACAGGATTTAATATAATTTAAATAACTCAAGTGTTACACTTGTAAAATAATAATATTAGAAGTCATTTTTATGAATATTCAGCAATTATTAATTTTCCTATTAATTTGAACTATTGAATATGATAAGATATAGAACATATATTAATTTAAAGTACTAAAGAACGGAGTGGGCAAAGTATGAGATATTTAACTTCTGGTGAGTCACATGGACCTCAACTAACGGTGATTATTGAAGGCGTGCCAGCTAATTTAGAAATTAATGTAGCTGATATAAATGAAGAAATGTTTAAAAGACAAGGTGGATATGGGCGTGGTCGCCGTATGCAAATTGAAAAAGATGCTGTTGAGATTGTTTCAGGTGTGAGAAATGGTTATACACTTGGAAGCCCAATTACACTGATTGTTACAAATGATGACTTCACACATTGGAAAAAAATAATGGGCGCAGACCCAATTAGCGAGGAAGATCAAGATAATATGAAACGTGTTATCACTAAACCTCGTCCTGGTCATGCAGATTTAATCGGTGGGATGAAATACAATCACAGAGATTTAAGAAATGTATTAGAACGCTCATCTGCACGTGAAACAGCAGCACGTGTTGCTGTAGGTGCCGTTTCAAAAATACTTTTAAAACAATTAGATATTAACTTTTATAGTAGAGTAGTAGAAATTGGTGGAGTTAAAGATGATTTAGAATATGACTTAGATACAATCAAATCAAATATCGATAAAAATGATGTGCGTGTCGTTAATGATGAAATCGCGCAAACGATGCGAGATAAAATCGATGCTGCTAAAAAAGCTGGTGATACAATCGGTGGCGTTGTACAAACAATCATTGAAGGTGTACCGGTTGGAATTGGTAGCTATGTACATTATGATCGTAAACTAGACGGTCGAATTGCACAGGGTGTTGTAAGCATCAATGCGTTTAAAGGCGTTAGTTTTGGTGAAGGGTTTAAAGCAGCTGAAAAACCTGGAAGTGAAATTCAAGATGAGATATTATACGATACAACAAATGGGTATTATAGAGGCTCAAACCATTTAGGCGGCTTTGAAGGCGGCATGTCTAATGGAATGCCAATCGTTGTTAATGGCGTAATGAAACCTATTCCGACACTATACAAACCATTAAATTCAGTAGATATTAATACTAAAGAATCATTTAAAGCATCTATTGAGCGTTCTGATAGTTGTGCTGTACCTGCAGCCAGTGTTGTTGTTGAAAACGTAGTCGCATTTGAATTAGCAAAAGCATTGCTCGAAGAATTTCAATGTAATCATATTGAACAGCTTCAATCACAAATCAAAGAACGTCGTTTATTAAATATAGAATACTAAAATGTAACTAAAAAATTAACAGATTATTGAGGTGATTACATGAAACTAGAAACAACTTATAAATCTAATAATTATCCTATCATTGTAGAACACCAAGCAATAGACCATTTACATCAGTTTATCAAAGACTATGAAGATGTCGTACTTGTTGTCGATGAACATGTAAACCATGATTGGCACGAATTGTTAGATTTTATCACTTCTGAAAATAATGCGCATAAATTGATCATTCCTTCAGGAGAAACGACAAAAACCTTATCATTTTATGAAAAGACCATCGAATCATTATTAGCTAAACAATTAACGCGTGATACATGTCTCATTGCGATCGGTGGTGGTGCTACTGGTGATTTCACAGGTTTTCTTGCTGCGACTTTATTAAGAGGTGTTGATTTCATTCAAGTTCCAACAACTATTTTGGCACATGATTCAAGTGTGGGTGGCAAGGTAGGGATTAATTCTAAACATGGTAAAAATCTAATAGGCGCTTTTTATAGACCTAAAGCTGTTATTTATGACCTGAATTTTTTAGAAACATTACCTTACACTGAGATATTAAGTGGTTATGCAGAAGTTTATAAACATGCCTTACTAAACGATATAACGTCTGTAAATAATATTGAAGCACAGTATCCAAATGAACAAGCACTTGCTTCGTTAAAGGATATTGAATATTTTCTATATAAAGGTATAGAAACAAAGCTAAATATTATTGTTCAAGATGAAAAAGAATCTAATGTACGTAAATATCTAAATTTGGGGCATACTTTTGGACATGCTGTTGAGTATCAATTTAAAATCCCACATGGTCACGCCGTCATGATAGGTATAATTTATCAATTTATAGTTTCTAATATCATATTAAATACACATTATGATATTTCACATTATATTCAGTATTTAAAATCACTAAACTATCCGTTAGAAGTCATCCAATCATTTGAATTTAATTCATTGTATGGATTAATGTTAAAAGATAAAAAAAATGATCAACAAGGTGTGCAAATGGTGCTTTTAAATGCTATTGGGGATCCTCAAGTCAAACACGTAGATAAAGCCACACTTTCACAAGCTTTTGAAATATTCACAACACATTTTGAAAAGTAGGTGCCTAAAAATTGTCAAATAGTAAATTAGTAAAAATTAACGGACCACTTGTTGGGGAAATCGAAGTACCTGGCGATAAATCAATGACACATAGAGCGATTATGTTAGGTTCGCTTGCAACTGGAAAATCAACCATTTATAAGCCGCTTCTAGGTGAAGATTGTCTTCGTACAGTCGAAATATTTAAACTTCTAGGCGTTCAAATTGAAGTCAATGAAGATAAAATCGAAATTGATTCACCTGGCTATAAGTATTTCAAAACACCACACCAAGTGTTATATACTGGGAATTCTGGTACAACGACGCGTTTAGTCGCCGGATTATTATGCGGACTCGGCATAGAAACAGTCTTATCTGGGGACGAATCTATTGGTAAACGCCCAATGGATAGAATTATGAAACCATTAAGATACATGAATGCAAATATTACTGGAATTAATGATAATTATACGCCACTGATTATTAAACCTGCTTCTATCAGCGGTATTACTTATGAAATGGAAGTAGCCAGCGCACAAGTTAAAAGTGCAATTCTTTTTGCAAGTCTTTTTGCTAATGAACCAACGAAAATTAAAGAATTTGATACAACACGAAATCATACAGAAACGATGTTTGAACATTTCAATATACCTATTGCTGTAAATAATGACATTATTGAAATGCCAAGTCTTGGTATCGAACATATTAAACCTGCTGATTTTCACGTACCAGGTGACATATCGTCCGCAGCATACTTTATTGTTGCTGGCTTGATTACGCCGGGCAGTGATATTACAATTCACAATGTTGGCATTAACCCTACACGTTCAGGTATCATAGATATCGTGACACAAATGGAAGGGAATATCACATTGTTTAATCAAACAGATAATCCAGAACCAACAGCATCAATTCGCGTGCAATATTCACCTAATATGAAACCTATTCATATTGATGGTGACCTTGTACCTAGAGCGATTGATGAGATTCCAATTGTAGCCTTACTTTGTACGCAAGCGAATGGTACAAGTATTGTAAAAGAAGCGGAAGAACTTAAAGTTAAAGAAACAAACCGCATTGATACGACCGCAAATATGCTTAATTTGTTAGGGTTTACATTGCAACCAACGAATGATGGTTTAATCATCCACCCATCTGCATTTGAACAAACGGCGACAGTTAACAGTTTCACTGATCATCGTATTGGAATGATGTTAGCCATCGCGTCATTGTTATCAAATGAAGCACTACCAATCGAGCAATTTGATGCTGTCAATGTTTCTTTCCCAGGTTTCTTACCAAAGTTAAAACAATTAGAAAAAGAGGGATAATAGTATGGAAGATATCTACAAACTCATAGACGATATCAACTTACAAAAATTAGATAACCTAGATACACGGGTAAATGATGCATTAAGTTCCCCTAAAGACGATGCATTATTTATTCTTGGTGAAACGTTATATAATTATGGTTTAATGCCTCAGGGCTTAGAAGTGTTCCGTACGCTTTACCACAAATATCCTGATGAAAGTGAACTATTAATCTATTTCATCGAAGGGTTAATGTCTGAGAACCATACTGATGAAGCCTTAGAGTATTTAAGTGAAGTGGAAATGTCCACTGAAAGATTAATGTTAGAAGCTGATTTATATCAACAATTAAATATGCTTGAAGTTGCAATTAGTAAACTTGATGAAGCAATTGACATTGAACCAAATGATCCAATTATTCATTATGCATTAGCAGAATTATTATACTATGACGGACAGTATTTAAGAGCTACGTCTGAATACGAAACTGTCCTTGAAACAGGCGAATATGAAGTAAATGGCGTGAATTTATTTTCACGTCTAGCTGACTGTAGTTTGCAAAGTGGGAATTATAGCGATGCTATCAAAATGTTTGATGAAATTAGTGAAGACGAGATGGACTCTGAAGACTATTTTAAAAAAGCAATTGCTTATGAAAAAAATGATCTTACGCAAGAGGCAATTAATTTAGTACAGACTTTATTATCTAAAGATCCTGATTTCTTACAAGCTTATTTTTATTTACAACAATTATATGAAAATGAACACAACCATGCAGATGCAATTGAAATTGGTAAAGAAGGTTTGCGCTTAACACAATTTTATAAAGAATTAATGGTCTCTACAGGAACAATTCAAATAGAGCATGGCGATGCAAATGAAGGTGTCCAATTGCTTATTCAAGCATTAGAAGTAGATAATGCATACCAAGAACCTTTACTAATATTAAGTGATTTATATAGACAAGAAGAAGATTACGAATCACTCATAGGATTACTACAATATGTTGACGAAGAAGACTTGGATCCTGTCTTTATGTGGCATCTTGCCTATGCACTTGGCCAAGAAGAACGAGATAAAGAAGCGCAACACTTTTTCGAATTAGCGTATACGACGTTACAAACACAATCAGCATTTTTAAGTGATTACTATTATTATTTGATTGAAATTGGCCAAATTAAACAAGCCAAAATGATTTTAGACCAATTATTAGAATTAGAGCCTAGTAATGAAACTTGGCACGACGAAGCTGAAAGATTACTATCTTTCTAAATTAGGAAAGGTGGGTTCGAATGACTTATACCCTACAACAATCTAAAGCAGCTTTTATTGAATACCTTCTATTTCATTATCAGTTTAAATCTAGAATTAGTGTATGGGTATTGAATTTAATCAAGTCATCACCGAATTTATTGCAACAAATACACTTTGTAGATGCACGTATTCCAAATCATAACACACTAGAAATAGCTACAGAAAATACGGTAGAGCCTGCAATAAGATTTAAACTAGACAATCAACAATTAATCAATAGCAATGAAATCTTTGAATTTATAGCAAATGATGCTTTGTCTTTTGATATAAAAGTATATTTTAGCGACACGCAAAAAAGAGATTATAAATTAGATAATTTATTGTTAACACAATTACTCAATTCACCTTATTATGCTGTATATATGCAAGATATATACAGCATTCCTTTATCGAAGCAAAGTGAGACTTCTATTATTTCTCATTTACAAGATAATATTGATTTAAGTTTACAATTACATGATAAAGCGTTGTTTTATCAATTATCACAAATCCTTAATACGTTTAAATTAAGAAATGTAAATACATCAACGAGGGACTGACGCTATGAATATAAAAACGTTATGGCATGCAATGATATATCATAAGGGTGTGCTTTACTTCTTACTTATTTGTAATTTACTAGGAACGGTATATGGTTATATATGGTACGGTAGTCAACTTAGTGTTACTGATATACAATTTAAGGCCTTTGTACCTGATAGTCCGACTGCATCACTGTTTCTATGTATTATCATTCTGGCCTATATATTCGGTAAACAAACACCCATTTTTGAGGCTTTGGCCTTTGTATCGCTTATTAAATACGGTGTTTGGGCAGTCATTATGAATATCATCATGTTTATACAATACGATGCAGTAACGATTACGGGTTGCATGCTTATACTATCGCATGGCGTAATGGCAGTTGAAGCATTCGTCTTTTATCCAAGGTTTAAAATATCTATTTCAGCATTTATTATTGCTATGATCTGGGTATTTCATAACGATATTATCGATTACGTTTTTATGCAGTATCCCTATTATGATTTTATCGCGAGTCATATTGAAGGTGTTGCTTATCTCGCTTTTTGGTTGAGTATTATTCCGTTAATTCTATATTTAAATTTAACTCGATTTAAAAAAGATAAAATATTTGACCACTAATGAAGGACACAGTAAAATGTTTATAAAGGAGTGAGGTTTTTGTCTTTTATCTATATGATTATATACTTTGTTATATTAATGGTACTGCCTCTTTGGGCGCAGCACAAAGTTAAATCTAATTATGAAAAATATTCACAAGTCAGATCTACAAGCGGAAAAACGGGTCAAGAAGTAGCTTTAGAAATACTTCATGCTAATGGCATTTACGATGTTGATGTTGTAGAAGGACAAGGTTTCTTAACGGACCATTACGATCCACGTAAGAAAGTACTTGTACTATCTCCAGCTAACTTTAGCAGACCTTCAGTCGCTGGTACTGCTATTGCTGCACACGAAGTTGGTCATGCAATTCAACATGCGCAGGGCTATTTCTTCTTGAGATTCAGAACTTCTTTAGTACCGCTTGCTAATATTGGTAGTTCAATCGGCTATTTAGCTGTATTTGCAGGTATTATTTTAACAAGCTTACAAAGTACTTTAGGTTCTACAGCACTATGGATTGGTATAGCATTTATGTCATTTGCAGTATTGTTCTCAATTGTCACATTACCAGTTGAATTCAATGCTAGTAGTAGAGCAATGAAACAAATTCAAAGTTTAGATATCGTAAATGAAAAAGAATATCGTCATGCTAAAAAAGTACTTACAGCTGCTGCAATGACTTATGTTGCATCAACTGCAGTTGCTTTAGCAGAACTTGCAAGATTTATTCTAATTGCTAGATCAAGTGATTAATATAATTGATTCCCAAACATCTTTGATGTTTGGGTTTTTTTATGTGCTAATTCTTAAATTTTCTCATAATCAAAATACGACCGTTGTAATACAATTATTGAGTTCCTTATGTATAGTACATTTTTCCTCATCTAGATACACAAGTATCCTACTGCTTTCTAAATATATTTTTTCACAATCAAGCATAAGCCTTAACTGTTGCAGGAATAATGCATGAAACATAAAATTAGTCTATACTATAAAAGAAACCGTTAGAAATGAGAGGCATATATTATGAAATCTATGAAAGAAATGCAAACCGAAGTAGATGACTATATTGGACAGTTTAAAACAGGATATTTTTCTCCATTAGCGAACCTAGCGCGCTTAACTGAAGAAGTCGGGGAACTTTCAAGAGAAATCAATCATGTATATGGTGAGAAGAAGAAAAAAGCTTCAGAAGATGATAATACAATTAAAGCAGAATTAGGAGATAACTTATTTGTCTTAATGTGTATTGCCAATTCTTTAGATATCGATTTAACTGAAAGCTTTGATGAGACGATGGAGAAATTTAATACACGTGACAAAAATCGTTTCGAACGAAAATAATTTTACATGAATGAGAAAGGATGTACCGCCTTATGAAAATAGGCATCACTTGTTATCCATCTATGGGTGGTTCAGGCATTATAGCTACAGAATTAGGTATCAAACTCGCTGAGCGTGGTCATGATATTCACTTTATTACATCTAATATACCGTTTAGAATAAGAAAGCCTTTACCAAATATGACGTTCCATCAAGTTGAAGTAAACCAATATGCCGTTTTTCAATATCCACCCTATGATATAACACTGAGTACAAAAATCGCTGAAGTCATCAATGAATATGACTTAGATGTGCTACATATGCATTATGCTGTGCCTCATGCTGTGTGTGGTATATTAGCAAAACATATGTCACAAAAAGATATAAAAATAATGACGACCTTACACGGTACTGATATTACAGTGCTCGGTTATGACCATTCTTTAAAAAATGCAATTAAATTCGGTATTGAGGGCAGCGATGTGGTGACGAGTGTAAGTCAATCACTTGCACAACAAACTTATGATATCATCGAAACTGATAAAGAGATTGTCCCTATATATAATTTTGTAAGAGAAAAAGAATTTCCTACCAAACTCAATACACCAACTTCAGAGGATGAACAACTAAAAGCTTGTTACGGTATCCAACCTGATGAAAAAGTACTGATTCATGTGTCCAATTTTAGATCAGTGAAACGTATCGATACGATTATTGATACATTTGCAAGAGTGCATAAAGCTATCCCATCTAAATTAATCTTACTTGGCGATGGCCCTGAACTTATGGATATGAAAGAAAAAGCACGTCAACTTAATTTAGAAGATGCAGTGTTGTTTTTAGGTAAGCAAAATTGGGTGAGTCAATTCTATCAAATTTCAGACTTAGTTCTATTATTGAGTGAAAAAGAAAGCTTTGGATTAACATTGCTTGAAGCTATGAAATCTGGTGTGGTTCCAATTGGTTCAACTGCAGGTGGTATTAAAGAAGTAATTAAACATGAAGATACTGGATATATCGTTAATGTTGGAGACGATGAAGCTGCAAGTGCGTATGCGATTCAGTTACTAACTAATCCTGAACTATATCACGAAATGCAAACGCGAATGCTAGAAGATGTTGCAAATAGATTTTCATCTGATTTAATTGCAGATCAATATGAGTATTATTACAAAAAAATGTTAGAGGGTAACAATGACTAATTCTTTATTTGAAACAGCCAAACCAATTCTAGAAAAATTACAAGCTCATCATTTTCAAGCCTATTTTGTTGGTGGCTCTGTGCGTGACTATCTTATGAATAGACCCATTCATGATATCGATATTACAACGAGCGCAACGCCGGATGAAATTGAAACAGTATTTGATAAGACCATACCTATTGGGAGAGAACATGGCACAATTAATGTGATATACAAAGGCGAGCAGTATGAGGTTACAACTTTTCGTTCTGAGGGTGATTATGATGATCACCGTAGACCTAATGAGGTCTTTTTTGTTAGAAACTTATATGATGATGTACAGCGCAGAGATTTTACAATGAATGCAATTGCGATGGATATTAATTATCAAATCTTTGATTACTTTGAAGGACAGCAGGATATTAAACATCACCTCATTAGAACTGTTGGTAATCCTGATGAACGCTTTGATGAAGATGCATTAAGAATTATCAGAGGCTTACGTTTTCAATCACAATTTGGCTTTCACTTAGAAGAAGCTACTTTTACCGCGATGTTAAACCACATTGCAGATATTAAATATTTGGCAATTGAACGCATTGTTGTTGAATTAAAGAAACTAACAAATGGTGACTTTGTATCGAAAAGTTTTAATAATTTAAAGCATTTTATGGCTTTTAAATATATTCCATTTTTCAAACACTACGACATCACCAAATTCACATTACGTAATGCCATGCCTTTTACGACGTTTGTAGCGTTTTTAATATCTCAACAGCGTGAAATAGATGCGAATATTGCTGATTTAAAAGTGAGCAACAATGAAAAAAAACGTATTAAAACATTAGTTCAACTTATCGATCAAATAGATGAAGTACAAACAAAATCACAATTAAAATTATTTGTTTATGACTATGGAAAAAAAGATATACTAGAAGTATTAAGCTATTTAGATGAATTAAAACGAAATCGTATTACATCTATATCACCATTAATAGTTAACGACCAAACAGTTACTGAAGTTGCAAAACAATTACCGATGCTGTCAAGAAGTGAAATGGATATCAATGGGAAAGATATATTAGAAATAGCGAATAAAAAAAGCGGACCATGGCTCAAAGAAACCTTACGTGAAGTCGAATACGCTATAATATCAGGTGAAGTAGTCAATTTCAAACCTGAACTTAAAAAGTGGGTGAAAACACGTGTCTAAATATAGTAAAGCAGTTGTCTATATGTTATACCAATATGAATCTGAATACATTTCTGGCCAATTTATTGCTGAGCAACTTTCTATATCAAGAACAGCTGTAAAGAAAGTCATTGATCAATTAAAAGAAGAAGGGTGTCAGATAGAATCCATTAATCATAAGGGACATCGCTTAATTCAATTACCAGATAAATGGTACAAAGGTATCGTTATGCCAACCATTCAATCTCAACATTTATTTGAACATGTTGACGTATTCGATCAAGTAGAGTCCACACAATTATTAGCGAAACAAAAATTAGTAGGCAATACAGATACGTTTTTAATCCTAAGTGATGAACAAACGAAAGGAAAAGGCCGTTTCAATAGACCGTGGGCTTCAGCCAAAGGAAAAGGGCTTTGGATGTCAATTGTTTTACGACCAGATGTACCTTTCGATACGATAACTAAGTTTAATTTATTTATGGCGCTTGGTATAAGAGATGCTATTCAACAATTTAGTAAAAGTGATGTTTCTGTAAAGTGGCCTAATGATATTTATATCAATAATCAAAAAGTCTGTGGCTTTTTAACCGAAATGGTTGCTAATAGTGACGGTATTGAAGCTGTTATATGTGGTATTGGCATTAATATGAATCAAGAACCAAGCGATTTTACTGGTGAATTAGCTCAAAAAGCAACCAGTATTAGAATACACAAGAAAGATAAAGTGAATCGTTATGATTTTTTAGAAGTGCTTATTTCACAAATCGAGTATCGATATAAACAATTTATTAAAGAACCATTTTCATCTATTCGTGATGAATACATAGCTACTTCAAATATATGGCACAAACAGTTAAGATTCACTGAAAATAATGTTCAATTTAAAGGTGAAGCCATTGATATAGATGATAATGGATTTTTAATTGTTTTAGATGAGAATAAACAACAACACCAATTGATGAGCGCTGATATTGAATTATAACTCAAATAATGAAAGGAGGAAGTAGAATGGCAAAACCTTGCTATGCTGTCGTAGATTTAGAAACTACAGGCAACCAATTAGATTATGATGAAATTATTCAAATAGGCATAACATTTGTGCGTGAAAATAAAATTATTGGAACGTATCACTCCATGATTAAAACAGATTTAGAAATTCCTCCTTTTATTCAAGCGTTAACTTCAATTGAAGAAGATATGTTAAATCAAGCACCGTATTTTCATGAAATTGCAGAAGATATATACAAACAAATAGATGGTTGTATATTTGTAGCGCATAATGTGGCGTTTGATTTAAATTTTATCAAGAAATCATTTAAACAATGCCATATCAATTATCGTCCAAAGAAAGTCATGGATACGTTAGAATTATTCAAAGTTGCTTTCCCAACGGATAAAAGCTATCAATTAAGCGAACTAGCTGAAGCACATGGGATTATCTTAAACAATGCCCATAGAGCTGATGAAGACGCTACCACAACGGCACAACTGATGATTATTGCATTCGAAAAATTTGAATCTTTACCATTAGATACACTTAAGCAACTTTATTACCTAAGTAAAAATCTAAAATACGATTTACATGATATTATATTTGAAATGGTGCGAAATTATGATGAACAAACGCTTAGTGATCGATTTGATCAATTCGAACAAATCATATATAAAAAACAAATAGATTTTAAAGCACCAACCGTACAATTCGGTGGTAACTTAAAAGCACTATACACTTTAGTGACTAAAGAACTGGGGTTAACATATCGCCCTCAACAATTATATTTATCTGAAATTATATTGGAACAACTCATGCATAGTGAAAAAGCAATGATTGAAGCCCCTTTAGGAAGCGGTAAGTCATTTGCTTATCTACTTGCCTCACTGATGTATAATATCGAAACTGGCAAACATGTCATGATTTCTACAAATACAAAATTATTACAAAACCAATTATTAGAAAAGGATGTTCCTGCGATTAAAAAAGCATTAGATTTCAAAATAAATGCGACGCTAATCAAAAGCAAACGTGACTACATCGCTTTAGGGTTAATAAGTCAAATACTTAAAGAAGAATCTAGTAATTATGAAGTTTGCATTTTGAAGATGCAATTACTGATTTGGATTACGGAAACAGACACGGGTGATATTCAGGAATTAGATTTAAAAGGCGGACAAAAAATGTATTTCGAACAAAAACTCGAAACCTATGTTCCAGTCCGTAATGATATACATTATTTTAATTTTATTAAGCGCAATGCACAAAACATTCAAATTGGTATCACAAACCATGCCCACTTAATTCACGCAGCTCACGATAACTCCATTTATCAATTATTTGATGATTGTATTATAGATGAAGCACATAGGCTGCCAGATTATGCTTTAAATCAAGTAACTAATGAATTGAGTTACGCAGATATTAAATATCAGTTAGGGTTGATTGGTAAGACTGAAAATGAAAAGTTACTAAAATCTATAGATCTACTTGAACAGCAACGTATTCTCGAAAAATTAGACATACCACCTATAGATGTTTTTGGCTTAAAAACGACTGTGAATGAGATACATGATTTGAATGAACAATTGTTTACAACGATGTATGATATTATTCAATCTTCTGAAATACAAGATGATGAAGTCCATAAACTTCATTTCGTATATCACTTTGATGTCACACCTATATTAAACGACTTACATGACATTATTCACAAATTAAACATGACGTTAGAATTCTTTAATGGTATGAGCCATAAATCAATTAAATCAGTGAGAAAGCAATTTCTATATATTAATGATCGTTTTAAAGATATTGAACAAAGTCTTAAAAATAAACACACATGTTATTTATCTATCAAAAATTTAAATCAGAAATCTACTATAAGACTTAATGTTAAAGATTACGATGTTAAAAAAATCCTCACGAAGCAAGTGCTCGATAAATTCAAATCACTAACATTTATTTCAGGGACACTAACATTCAATCATTCCTTTGAGAACTTTAAACAATGGTTTAATAAAGATATTGAATTTAACACATATGAAATTGATACGACCATAACATCACCGAATCAAACGACTGTCTTTATACCAAATGATGTATCATCTTATAATTATAAGAATATTAACGATTATGTAAGTTCCATTGTTAATTATGTAATTGAATACGTATCTGTTGTAGAATCCAAATGTCTGATCCTATTTACGAGTTATAAAATGATGCATATGGTTCAAGAATTAATAAATGAATTGCCTGAATTTGAAGATTATGTTGTATTAACACAACAACAGAACCAAAACTATAAGATTGTCCAACAATTTAATAGTTTTAATAAAGCCATATTGTTAGGTACAGGTACATTTTTTGAAGGCTTCGATTTTCAGTCAAATGGCATTAAATGTGTCATGATTGCTAAATTACCGTTTATGAACCAAAATAATACTAAATATTGGTTGATGGAGTCTGAGTTTACTTCTACATTCAAAGAATATGTGTTACCTGATGCTGTGACACGCTTTAGACAAGGGCTAGGTAGATTAATTCGTAGTGAAAATGATAAAGGCATTATCGTATCTTTTGATGACCGTTTAATTCGTAGTAATTACAAACAGTTTTTTGAACAATCATTAGAACGATATCGTCAGAAAAAAGGGGATATTAAGCAATTTTCTACACTCCTTAAAAAATTAAAAAAAGAAAATGCTAAGAAACCATAAACATAGCACAAGCAACTAGAACTTATATATGGATTTTGTTAAAATATATAAGGATAAGAAAAGTAGAATACACTATTATAGGAGACTGGTTATGAATACAACGATAAAAGAAGCAAAACAGTATATTGGCCAAGAAGTTACAATCGGTGCTTGGTTAACGAATAAACGTTCAAGTGGTAAGATTGCTTTCTTACAATTAAGAGATGGCACAGGATTTATCCAAGGTGTTGTTGCTAAAGCTGAAGTAGATGAAGAGATATTCCAAAAAGCAAAAGAAATTACACAAGAGTCATCATTATATGTGACAGGTGTAATTAGTGAAGATAATCGTTCTGATATCGGTTACGAAATGCAAGTTAAATCAATAGAAGTAATATCTGAAGCACATGATTATCCAATTACGCCTAAAAATCATGGTACAGAATTTTTAATGGATCATCGTCACCTATGGTTACGTTCAAAAAAACAACATGCGGTTATGAAAATCAGAAATGAAATTATTCGTGCCACATACGAATTCTTTAATGATAACGGATTTACAAAAATTGATCCGCCTATCTTAACAGCAAGTGCACCAGAAGGTACAAGTGAATTATTCCATACAAAATACTTTGACCAAGATGCTTTCTTATCTCAAAGTGGCCAACTATATATGGAAGCCGCTGCAATGGCACACGGAAGAGTATTCTCATTTGGTCCTACATTCCGTGCAGAAAAATCTAAAACACGTCGTCACTTAATTGAATTCTGGATGATAGAACCAGAAATGGCATTTTGTGAACACGCACAAAGTTTAGAAGTACAAGAACAATATGTCTCTCATGTTGTTAAATCAGTATTGAATCATTGTAAATTAGAACTAAAAGCGCTAGACAGAGATACATCTAAATTAGAAAAAGTAACAACACCATTCCCACGTATAACTTACGCTGATGCTGTTATTTTCTTAAAAGAACAAGGTTTTGATGATATAGAGTGGGGTGAAGATTTCGGTGCACCACACGAAACAGCAATCGCTAATCACTATGATTTACCGGTGTTCATCACGAATTATCCAACTAAAATCAAACCATTCTATATGCAGCCTAATCCAGAAAATGAGGACACTGTTTTATGTGCAGACTTAATTGCACCAGAAGGTTATGGTGAAATTATAGGTGGTTCTGAACGTATTAATGATCTTGAATTACTTGAAGAACGACTAAGTCAATTCGAATTAGATGCTGAAAGTTATAGTTATTATTTAGATTTACGTCGTTATGGTAGTGTGCCACATAGTGGCTTTGGCTTAGGTTTAGAAAGAACTGTAGCTTGGTTATCAGGCGTTGAACACGTTCGTGAAACAGCACCATTCCCACGCTTATTAAACCGTTTATACCCATAATTTATTTTAGAATATGTGTCAAAAACGTCCAGTCTAGTTATCAATGGCTGGACGTTTTTATAACATGAATATAGAACAGGAGGTATCTATCTTTGAATAGTGAACAACTTAAAATACGGCCCGTCATTATTAGACGTGAACTGTTAGATCATTATAACCAACTCGGGATAAATGAAGCTGAATTGGTTATATTAATTAAACTATTACATGCCTCTGAATCTTCAAACAAACAACCTTCTATTGAATCCTTGCAGCAAGGGACGACATTCGGCTCTAGAGAAGTCACAACTATCATCCAAAGTTTAATACAACATGATTTACTTGAATTAAAGGTTGAGAAAGATGAAGAAGGTAAATTTACTGAATATATGAACCTCAACCAATTCTATGTGAAATTAAGTGAGATAATGGAACAAGTAAATATTAAAGTAGAAGAAGAAAATACGGAAGTTGAATTTAATGTTTTATTTCAACAAATTGAACAAGCCTTTGGTAGGCCGTTATCTCCGTTTGAAATCGAAACGTTAAACCAATGGTTAGATATTGATAAACATGAATTAAGTGTCATTCAAGCTGCTCTAGATGAAGCGACGAGCCAGAATAAGTTAAGTTTTAAATATATCGATCGTATTTTATTAAATTGGAAAAAAAATAATGTAAAAACAATTGAAGATTCTAAAAAAATTAGTCGCCAATTCAATCAACCTAAAATGAAGCATACAATTAAAAAAGTGCCTAAATTCGATTGGCTGAATGGGGAGAATCCAAATGATAAGTAATAAAAAAGCATTAGAAATGGTTGATGTCATAGCAAATATGTTTCCAAATGCTGAATGTGAGCTCAAACATGACAATCCTTTCGAATTAACGATTGCTGTGTTATTATCAGCTCAAACGACGGATGTTTCTGTTAATAAATTAACAAAAGATTTATTTCAAAAATACAAAACACCTGAAGATTACTTAAATGTAGATATTTCTGAATTAGAAAATGATTTGCGTACCATTGGTCTATATAGAAACAAAGCGAAAAATATTCAAAAATTATGTCGTTCTTTGTTGGATCAATTTGATGGTGAAATTCCACATACGCATGCTGAATTAGAAAGTTTGGCTGGCGTAGGTAGAAAAACCGCTAATGTAGTTATGAGTGTTGCTTTTGGCGAACCATCTTTAGCAGTTGATACACACGTTGAAAGAATATCTAAACGTTTAGGCATTTGTAGATGGAAAGATAACGTGAGACAAGTTGAAGATAAGTTATGCCACGTTGTACCAAGAGAGCGCTGGAATAAAACACACCACCAACTTATATTCTTTGGTCGTTATCACTGTCTTGCTAGAAGTCCAAAGTGTGATGTTTGTCCGTTATTTAATGATTGTAGAGAAGGTCAAAAACGCTATAAAGCCAATTTGAAAGAGGCGTAATTTTATGATTACAAAAGAAGACTTTACTGAATTAGAAGCTCAAATTGATCAATATGCGAAATCAAAGCAATTGAAATCATCAGAAGCTAAATTAAAATTAGATGACTATTTTGCTTTAATCGAACAATATTTTAAACAGATTAATCATATCCAAACTATAAATTTTTCAGATTTAGATGCATACCCTGTAGTGCCAATGAATTTTGAAGAACGTTATCATTATATGATTGCTAGAAAATATCATTTTATGGGCTACAGTCAAATGAAAACTTTAAAATCTGAACTTATAAAAATGAATGCTTCTTATCAAATTAGAAGCAAAAACCGAAAATTATAGTTACTTTGTTCGTATTGCTCGATTTGTAGATAATTTAAGGCATAAGGCACTCTATTTTAAAACTATGTTATAGTCATTTTAAAATGAGGTGTCTTATTTTTGAATATGAACACACATTTTTCACTAATTTTGTAACGAATGCATACAGCTAGAAAAATAGTATAAATAAGATTCTCTAGACTTCGAGACATACCACAATTCTGCTATGCGCAGCCGAGATCATAAACTTCTAAATATAAAGCGTACGCATCCATATATGATGGATGCGTACGCTTTATTATAATTGCTATTTGTAATATAAGTACTTATTGCAAATGCAGTTATTTAATTAAGTGATTGCTATCAAAAAATGAATACTTAGTGTTATTTAAAGATATCCTTATTTTCAAAAAAATACCCGGTAGCCAAATGAAATGGCATACCGGGTATGAGTGTAGCTAAATGAATTAACGTGCTGCACTTTGTTGGTTACTTGAGTTGTTTGTATTACTAGTTGAATTATTATTACTTGAATTAGAAGATGATGAACTGTTACTGCTACCACCTTGACCCTGAGGTTTATTACTAGTGGTATTATCATCTGGTTTACCTTTAACAGATAAATCATCTTTTGAGTCTCCAGAAACTGAATCTGGTTTAGAGAAATCTTTGCCATCTTTTGGTGAAATACTTTCCATGACATCTTCTAATAAGTATTGTGGGTATTCTTGTTCTTCATGGCCTACAAATGAGTTTGTACCGCCTTGTTTAACTTCATTGAATCCCATCCATACTGACATACTGTATTTAGGTGTGAAACCATTAATCCAAACATCTTTCGCTGCATCGTCTGGCAGATTATATTGTTGGTAAGTTTGTTCACCATAAGTACCTGTACCAGTTTTGGCTGCTAGATTAACGCCAGATACACCATGACCGTATGCAGAACCATATGCTTCAAATGTACCTTTAAGTACTTCTGCTAACATATATGATGTTGAGTCTTTCATAGCTTTTTTACTAGTATGATCGTATTCAACCGTTTCGCCATCTTGTTTGACAACTTTTTTAATAGAGTGGGCATTGTTATATTCACCACCATTAGCAATTGCAGCAAATGCAGAAGCTAATTGAGTAGGAGAGAATTCAGATGCTGAACCACCTAATACTTCAGATGGACCAATGTCTCCTTCATAATCTAACCCAACTTTTTTAGCAAAATCTTTTGGTGCATCGTTTCCGGCGTTTTCTTTAGTTGATTGCCATGCTTTAAGTGCTGGAATATTAAAACTTTCACGTAATGCATCATAAAGTTTTACCGTACCGTGGCTCTTAGTATCATAGTTTCTAAATGTTACACCATCTACTTGATAAGATTCTTCATCTTGAATCGCATGGTTCGTTGCCCATGACATATTTTCAATTGCAGGACCATACGCTAAGAATGGTTTCAGTGAAGAACCAGTAGGGTGGGCATCAGTTGCTAAGTTTCTATCTACAATATCTTTATAATTTCTACCACCAGATATTGCGACAAGGCCACCATTTTCACTATCTACAATAGAAGAACCAACTTGTTGGTCTTCATTTTTATAATAGCTACCATTATTCACTCGATCTTGTAATGTTTGTTGAACATCTTTGTCCATATTCGTATAAATCTTAACGCCGCTATTTAATACAGAACCTAAATCTTCATCTTTAAATTCTTTATTATTCATAAGTTCAGATTTTACAAAGTTTACATATGAATCGTATGCCTCGTTTGAATTATCTTCACTTACTTCGCGATCTTCAGATGAACGTTGGACCAGATTGTCTTGTAAAGAAGTATTTTGTGCTTCTTCTTTTTGTTTCTTAGTAATTCTATTATGATATTCCATTAAATAAAGTACTGTATCTTTACGAGACTCAGCTTCTTTAGGATGATCATAAATGTTATAAGTATTTGGTACTTGTGGTAAACCAGCAAGATAAGCAGATTCCGCTAAATTCAAGTCTTTCAAATCTTTATTGAAATAATATTTAGCAGCAGCTTTCACGCCGTATACACCATCAGAGTAGTAAATTTTATTTAAGTACATCTCAAAAATTTCATCTTTACTATACTCTTGTTCTAATCTGTAGGACAAGTAAGCTTCTTGAGCTTTACGTGCAATTGATTTTTGATCTGTTAAGAATGAACGTTTAACTACTTGTTGTGTTAATGTTGATGCACCTTGTGAACCAAAGCCACCAGTGACGTTCTTAGCTACAGCACCAAAGAGACGTTTGTAATCAAGTGCTCCATGATCATAGAATCGATTATCCTCAGTAGCTAAAACAGCTTCTTTCATTGTCTTAGGTACTTCGTCTAAATCGACATGCTCTCGTCGTTGCCCATTATCGATTGTTTTAACTAAATCGCCATCTTTATCATAAATCTTAGCTGGCACGGGATCTTTTAATTTTGCTTCATTAAATGCAGGAGATTTCCAAGCATAATATGCAAACAACAAGATTCCTATTAAAGCTAGAACGATAAAGGCTATAATTAGAAACCCAAATATCTTAATAATCGTTCGTTTTATATTCCTATTCTTTTTTTGCTCGGACTTTCCATTCTTATTATTAGATTGAGAAGTCCTCTTTTTCTCCGTCATACGCGGTCCTCGCTTTCATCTAATATCAACTTATCAACTGTTTTGAGATAATTCAATCGTGGTTGATACTGATAAGGAATATAGTAACCATTTTTTCTTATTTCTTCAACCGTTACCGACTTTTTAATCTCTTGAATGTGTCTCTCCCAAAACTTTTTGAAATTTGCATATGGGAGCAAATACACTTCATCGAGCGATTTAAAGCGAATTAATAAAAATACAATCCCTTGTTGTTGATAACATGCTTCCATATGGCGAACTTGATGTTCATGCATATTATTTAAAGGGAATGAAGTTTTATTTTTTGTTTCTTTTGCTTCAAAATCTAAATAACGACCATGATAAATACCATTATAGTCAGTTGTCGACGGCGTTCTAAAATAAGCCTCATTTATTACTGCCTTACTTCTCATAGGATAATGAACATTCACTATCTGTATCGGGGTAGGCTTCTTATGTATTACAGCAATACCTCGATTTAAATAATAATCATTCGACAGTTCGATATCTTTTTCAAGTGACATACCTCTGCCACCATAATCAATTTTACTCGTTTGTCCCTTATGAGTTCGTCCGACCTGAGACTTATTTCTATTAAATGGCTTTCCATTTGGATAATTCATTTATTTTCACCACTTTAGTTTGGTCATCCAAAACCTGTTTCATTATACATGACTTTAGCAAATTTTTCCAAACTATGAAATATGAACCAATGTATTTATAAATACATCACATACATTTTAACGTGCTTTGCTCAATTAAACAATATTTGAAACAAAATAAAATAGTTAATCATATAAATGATAAACGACACTTTAAAAATGACGAAGTAGGGCATTTATGGTAAATTTGTGAAGTAGGGGGAATCCTCATGCAACAACTATTAATGCAATTATTAAATGATGTTTTGAAAATGGTAGAAAAATACGAGACTGTCAAATCAACTGGCGAAGATTACGATTTTTATGTTGAGGTTGTACCATTCACAAATGATATTGATCAACAACTTAAAAAGCTAGTTACATATGAGCAACAAGTAATTCAATTACAATATATGAATAAACAAAAATTCGATTTACTTATTTCAAATATTGAATCTTTGTCTGTTGAATGTCACTTTAAACGTACGAGCAGAAAATTATTTAATGAAAAAGTAAAGGCTGTTCAATATGATTTAAGCTACATACAAAGAAATGAGCAATTTTTATGATTAAAACTGTATATGTTACTGGATATAAGTCGTTTGAACTTAATATTTTTAAAGATGATGCACCTGAAGTTTCCTATTTAAAAAAATTTATTGAACATAAATTAAAACAGTTGATTGAAGAAGGATTAGAATGGGTATTGATACAAGGACAGATGGGTATAGAGCTATGGACAGCAGAGGTCGTGTTAGCGTTGAAAGCAACCTATCCAGATTTAAAATTAGGAATTATCACACCGTTTTATGATCATATTGATAGATGGAACGAACAAAATCAAGCAAAATATAATCATATTGCGCATCATGCTGATTTTGTTGATAGCGTATTCCATTCTTCATATGAAGGGCCTCATCAATTTAAACAAACCGATCAATTTATGTTAGCACATTCTGATACAACGCTTTTGATTTATGATGAGGAACAAGAAGCTAGTCCAAAGTTCTTTAAGCAGATGTTAGTTGATTTTATGGAAAAAACAAATTATACTTGTGATATTGTGACGTTCGATGAGTTAACTGAATTCATCAATGACTTGCAGTGGTCTCAAGAGCAAAGTTTCGAATGAGGTGGAGAAAAATGTCAGAAGTTTCATTAAAATTATCAGCAAAAGATATTTATGAAAAAGATTTTGAAAAAACTATGACGCGTGGTTATAGAAGGGAAGAAGTAGATGCTTTCTTAGACGACATCATAGCTGATTATCAAAAAATGGCAGATTTAGATAATGAAGTAGTTAAACTTTCAGAAGAAAACAACAAATTAAAAAAAGAACTTGAAGAGTTAAGATTACGTGTAGCAACATCGAGACCACAAGAAAATAAAAACTTCTCTTCAAACAACAATGCTACAACTAAGAATAATAGTAGTAACAACAATGTTGATATATTAAAAAGAATATCCAACCTAGAAAAAGCTGTTTTCGGTAAATAATCAACTATTATCACATAGAGAATATGATGATGACCGTAGATATAGCAACATCTACATAAAGATAAGTTTTGAATTCGTTCAAAACTTATCTTATTTTTTATTTGTTTAGGCTATAAAATAATGATATACTTCTAAAGATGGTGTTTCGGGTAATCGCTATAGCGATATAGAGGAAAGTCCATGCTCACACAATCTGAGATGATTGTAGTGTTCGTGCTTGATGAAACAATAAGTCAAGGCATTAAGTTGACGGCAACGAAATAACCTAAGTCCTTAGATAAGGTTAGATTAGTTTGAAAGTGCCACAGTGACGGAGCTTTTGCAGAAATGCAAAAGGTGGAACGCGGTAAACCCCTCGAGTGAGCAATCCAAATTAGGTAGGAGCACTTATTTAACGGAATTCAACGTATATATAAGACATACTTTTAAAAGTATGTAGACAGATGGTTACCACCTGCGTACGAGTGTTTCTAGTACACGTTAGCAGTACAATGGTACAAAACATGGCTTACAGAAATATCATCACTAGACCCAAGCTCTCCCAAATCGGAGAGCTTTTTTCATTGCTATAATCTATTAAAAACCTACGTTCCATACACATCTTTAGGCAATGTCATATCTATTTAAAATAACTTTTGATAAAATAAAAGCAAATCATTATAAAGAAGGAGCAAAACAATGTATCAATTACTAGCAGTATGCCCAATGGGATTAGAAGCAGTTGTAGCTAAGGAAATTCAGGAATTAGGTTACGACACAACTGTTGAAAATGGTAGAATCTTTTTTGAAGGCGACGAAACTGCCATTGTTAAATGTAATTTATGGTTACGCACAGCAGATAGAATCAAAATTGTTGTTGGCCAATTTAAAGCCACAACCTTTGATGAATTATTTGAAAAAACAAAGGCACTACCTTGGGAAACGCTCATTGAACAAGATGGTAATTTCCCAGTACAAGGTCGAAGTGTTAAATCTACATTATTTAGTGTACCTGATTGCCAAGCCATCGTGAAAAAAGCAATCGTTGAGCGTTTGAGACGTGCATATCAAGCAAGTGGCTGGTTAAATGAAACGGGCGCTAAATATCCAATTGAAGTAGCCATTTTAAAAGATAATGCACTTTTAACTATAGATACTTCTGGTTCAGGTTTAAATAAACGTGGTTATCGTTTAGCGCAAGGTGAAGCTCCTATCAAAGAAACACTTGCTGCTAGCCTTATCCGTTTAGCGAACTGGACAGGTGACACACCTTTAGTGGATCCATTTTGTGGTTCTGGTACGATAGCAATTGAAGCATGTTTAATCGCTCAAAATATTGCGCCTGGATTTAACCGTGATTTCGTTTCTGAGAATTGGGATATTATGCCAGATCGTTTATATGATGAAATGAGAGATGAAGCTGATCAACAAGCGAATTATGACCGTAAATTAGAAATTTATGCATCTGATATCGATCCTGAAATGATAGAAATAGCACGAAGAAATGCAGAAGAAGTTGGATTAGCCGACATCATTCAGTTTAGTGTTAAAGATGTTAATACACTTACCATTGATGAAGATAAACCTATGGCTTTAATAGGCAATCCACCTTATGGTGAACGTATCGGGGATAGAGATAAAGTAGAAGAAATGTACCGCTACATCGGAGAACTTATGCAACAACATTCGCAACTATCTACATATATTCTTACAAGTAGTACAGAATTCGAATTTTTAGTAAATAAAAAAGCGACTAAACGTAGAAAATTATTTAATGGTTATATTGAATGTACATATTACCAATATTGGGGAGACAAAAAGCCTCGTTCTTAGTTTTTAGTGCAATTAGTATTTTGGAAAGCGGTGACTCAATTGAATACAGAATTTAAAAAAGGCTTTTTCTTTGCGTTCGGAGCATATATTCTTTGGGGTATACTCCCTATATATTGGGAATTAATTAGTGATATTGGTGCATTTGAAATATTAGCATTTAGAATTGTATTATCGATGGTGTTTATGTTATTCATCTTAATCATAACGAAAAATACGGCTCCATTTAAACGGGATATTAAACAACTTTTTACAAATCCTATCCAACTTATTGCTATCATTGCGGCGGGTTATGTTATTACAATAAATTGGGGTACTTTTATATGGGCCGTTACAAATGGACATGTACTTCAGTCAAGTTTAGGTTATTATATCAATCCACTGGTCAGTATTTTGTTGGCGCTTATATTTTTAAAAGAACGTTTTAATAAGCTTGAATGGATAGCCATAGGCCTAGCGGTTATCGGAGTACTCTATATGACGTTGAAAATGGGCGTCTTCCCAGGCATTTCATTGTTACTTGCAGGTTCTTTTGGTGTCTATGGATTAATTAAAAAAATAGTCCCTATCGATGCAATAAGTAGCATTACAATTGAATGTATTGTTACTGCTCCCGCTGGATTCATTTATTTATGGTATATTTGGCAAAATGGTGGTTTATCTTTTGGGATGAATAGTTCTTCATTTTGGTTAATCTTTTCAGGTGCGGTTACAGCTATACCACTTATTTTGTTCTCGGCAGGTGCAAGACGTATTCCTTTATCTTTAACTGGTTTTATTCAGTACATAGGACCAACTTTAATGTTTATACTAGGAATATTTTTATTCAAAGAACCATTTGATATTGATCAATTAATCACATTTGTATTTATATGGATTGGTATTATTATATATAGTATTTCTCAATATTTTAAAATTAAGAAAGATAAAAATCCGATCATTCATTAGCCTTACTAAAAGTCTCTGTTCGTCGTGGCGAATAAGAGGCTTTTTTAATACCTTAAAATCTAAGCGTATACAATCGAATTCATTGATTACGTTTAAGTAGTTAGAAATAGGATAACTATAATATTGTGAGTACTATGAAGTGTCATTAAACAGAAAATGTGAACTTTCAAGCATTTATAATTATAATATAAACGAACCTAAAAATATCTTATAAACGATATGGACAACATATCTCGTATTACAATAAAAGAAATGGAGTGATTAAATGACTAAAGTATTAATATTGGGAGCTAATGGTGCTGTTTCTAAAGCGGCGATCAATTCATTTTTAGAAAACACTTCCTATACTTTGCGCTTATTTTTAAGAGATGCAAATCGATTGCCTGATTACGCTTCTGATCGTATACGCGTTAGAGAAGGTGACGCAACAAATTTTGAAGATGTAAATCGTGCTATGGAAGACGTTGATATCGTTTTAGCTTCGTTATCTGGTGAATTAGATAAAGAAGCACAGACCATTGTAGGTGCAATGAATGCGAATAATGTCAAAAGACTTATTTTCGTTACTTCCATTGGTATATATAATGAAGTACCAGGGAATTTCGGATTATGGGTACAAGATCAAATTAGTGATTATTTAGTAATTTATAGAAAAGCAGCCGATATCATTGAACAAACTGATTTAGATTACACTATTTTTAGACCTGCCTGGTTAACACATACGAACGAAATCGATTATGAAATCACCAAAAAAGATGAACCTTTTAAAGGGACAGAAGTTTCTAGAAAGAGTGTGGCAGCCATTGCAGTACAAATTGCTAAAGATCCAGCCCTTTATTCAAGAGATAATATAGGGATTAATAAACCCAATACTGATTTTGACAAACCTAGATGGAAGTAGAATAAGTCAATTTTAAAATAATTATGATTCAAGCTAAAGCACATGCATAATTACTAATAACTTAATAAATTGATAAAAAAGACTGAGACATAAATTAATGTTTCAGTTTTTTTATGTTTAAACCATCCTTAGCGCATGATTATAATTTTAAATATTAACTTATTGAAGTCGTAGCATTTTCACTGCTACTTCAACATCTTTAAATTCACTAATTTGTCGAATTCCATGCAAGTCCAGATTATTGCAACGACAGAGCGCATGAATACACATAATTTTATATATAGCGTTTTCAAGGTGGAATAATACACTTGTAATCATGGTTTTTTGGAGTATTATAATTATTGTATTGTACAATATTTTTTATTTAAAAAAAACGAAAGGAGTTTTATTCTATGTTAAAAATATTTTTGCTGTTTGTCTCCCTAATTTTAACATCAGTTATTTTCGCTCCTGCTACTTATGCCACAAATCCGTTAATAAATTTTAATGAGTCTCATTCTGCTGTGATGACACAAACTACTAAAATAAATGATATATTACTAAATGCGAATCAGCCTTCCCAAAATAAAGATACTTCAACACTTATTAATTACCCCGATGTCAATCAATATATAATTCAAAATAATATAAATCACTCAAACGTGATAAAGGACAGTAGAATGAATACACTTCCTAAATTGCCATATAAATATGGTACTTATAAAGGTGTTGTCATTCATGAAGTAGGCGAAGATAATCGAACGCTACAACAGTGGGTTCATCGGATGTATGACACATATAACACTGCCTTTGTACATGCATTTGTAGATAACAAAGAAATTCATCTTACCGCACCATCTGAATACTACGTTTGGGGTGCAGGCAAAGCGACTAATCCATATTTTTATCAGATAGAGGTTGTGCGTGCTTATACATTTGACGACTTTGCAAGATCAGTAAATAATCAAGCGTGGCTTGCTACATATATGTTAAAACAAAATGGTTTGACCCCTAGCTTTGCAGATAAGAATAAGGGGATAGGTACAATCATTAGTCATAATGCAGTAAGACAGTATTGGGGAGGTACGACACATGTTGATACTATCGCTTATTATGGAAAATGGGGATATGATATGCAACAATTTTTCGAACTAGTGACCTATCATTATAATCATATGTAAGTTATGCCTAGTCATTCATTTGCACTAAATTATTTCATAATAAAATACAGTGGATAATTAAGATACTTAAAAAAAGTGTTATTTATAGTTCAACAAAATAGCCTTTTCTTATATAGCTATAATATCCAATGTTAAAAGTGGGGTGCATAAACAAATGCCCCCTGTTGTTTTGAGATGTAAAGTGAATATATTTAAAATATGGTGTAGTTAGCATGACAATAAATAATTTTGTAATGTCATAAATTGAATATGGTGCATAAAAATATAGACTGTCACTTTAAGTAATTATTTATTCAATGACTAATGCTAATTAACTTCAAAAAAGTTCTAAGTTGTTTGATAAAATTTGCAATGAAACAATTTAATTTCAAATACTTACTTTAGACATGCAATCATTTGTTATACAATAAGGATTAATTACATATAAGTAATAAAGGGGATACGAAAGATGTCTAATACTGAGCAACTCGATATTTTATATAAATTAAAAAAAGAAGTAGAAAAATCTAAAAACGATAGACTGGTTCACATTATCAATCAGGTTATTAAAAAGGTGTTTTTAGAACAATATACAGCGACATTTGTTGGTCACTTCTCGGCTGGTAAATCCACATTAATCAATTTGTTATTAGAAGAAAGTATTTTACCAAGCTCACCTGTACCAACTACTAGTAATACCGCAATTGTATCTGTTGCTGAACAACCTGGTATCATTGCTAATTTAAGCCATCAACAATACACAATCTTAAATAACTACGATGAAGTGAAACAAATGAATCGCGAGAATTTCGATGTAGAATCTGTTGAAATTAAATTTCCATCAACTAAGTTTAATAAAGGCTTCACATTACAAGATACACCTGGGGTAGATTCAAATGTTGCAACGCACCAATCTAGCACTGAAGAATTTATGTATACAAGTAATATATTATTTTATACTGTAGATTATAATCACGTACAATCAGCATTAAACTTTCAGTTTATGAAACAACTTAATCAAGCAGGTGTACCAGTCGTATTTGTGATAAATCAGATAGATAAGCATAATGAAGAAGAAATTAGTTTCGAAACATTTAAGCGTCGTGTAGATAAATCCATCAATGAGTGGGAAATCGACCTAGATCAAACATTTTACGTTTCAAAATATGAACATGAGCATAATGAAATCACGTCACTTTCTAATTATTTAATAGAGAAAGATACGCATCGTGAATCTATAGCTGCTTATGTAGAACACATTGTTAAATTTATTACTAACGAACAATTATCTTATGTACAATATGAAATTCAGGATTTACTAGATAAGTTAGATATTAATGAAGCGGATTTTGATCAAGCTTATCTTAATTTCAAACAACATCAGGTAGTTAGTGAAGAAGCCAAACTGCTAAACAATCCTGAAGAATTATATGATTTTTTAAAGCAAAAGAGAAAAGCAATCATCGATAATGCTTATATCATGACGCATGACACAAGAGAAAAAATCAGAATATACTTAGAAAGTCGCACAAAAGATTTTAGTGTTGGCGGATTATTTAATAAAAAGAAAAAGACAGAAGAAGAACAACAACGACGATTAACTACAGTCTTAGAACACTTACAAGATAAAGTTAATCAAGAAATACGACAACCATTAAGAGAAGATATGTCATTTTTAACGAGATTCATCAATTCATCTGATATAAATGATGAGATTTTAAATCAACATTACACTATCCCTTCATCATTGATTAACGATTTATATCAAATGCAAATAACGATTAGTAATCAATATGTATTAACTTTCTGCGACGATTTGATGAAAGCACTTAAACAACATATTGCTAAAGCATCAGATCCATTATTTAAAAAAGCTATAAGCCATGCGCAAGCTAATGATATTGGTACAGAACAAGCAGATGATTACAATGATTATGAGAAGTTTATAGAAATGCGTAGCTTAAGAGAGTCATTAGAAACACAAAACTATATGCATTACTATATTCACATGGACGATTCTCTTGATAAATTGATAGATAGAAAAGAAATTACTTTCACACCGAAAAACAACAAAACTAATCTAAAGAAACAAACAAAATCTGATGTAAGTAAACAGCAGAAGCATTCCAATAATACTCAAAATATTAAAAATGCCTTGAATACCATAAAAGATGTGCCATTATTCGAACAAACAAAATCAGATATAGAAGAAACGCTTAAGAGATTAGATAAGAAAATAATAAAAATTGGTGTTTTTGGCACATTTAGTGCAGGTAAAAGTAGTTTAATCAATGCACTCTTAGGAGATGCATACTTAGTGAGTTCGCCCAACCCAACGACAGCTGCAATGACCGAATTAACTTATGGTCATGAAAGCCAAATCACATTAAAATCCTCTAAACAATTATTAGAAGAATTAAATCATGTGTTTCAAGTAGAAAATAAAACATTTAAAACAATTGAAGATTTTCTATCTAAAAACACGAATAAATTGAAAGCAACATTAGAGAAAAATAAGTTAGCTTTTGTGAACGCTGTTGAAAAGCATTACGATATGTACCAAGACATGCTCAAAGATGGGCAAACACATACGATTGCACAAGATGAAATTAAAAAGTGGAGTGCAGAGGATGAATATGCAACGTTTGTTAATACAGTTCATCTAAATTTACCTTTAGAATGGTTGAAAGATAAAATTATAGTAGATTCATTAGGTTTACATTCAAATAATCAGCGTCATACGAATGAGACAGAAAAAGTACTAACTTCTTCCGATTTAATACTCTATGTTAGTTATTTTAATCATTCATTTACGGAAAATGATAAACGTTTTATTGAACATATGAAAGAAATGAATCAATTGAACGAAAATCAGGCCTTTAAAATGATTGTCAATGCTACTGATTTAGCAGAAACGGAAGAGGATTTAAATGCTGTTATTGAGTATGTCGGTGATGCTTTAAGTCAAGTCAATATGGATTCAGATATTTTTGCAGTATCAAGTAGAGAAGCACTGAAATCAGGCAATGAGGGTATCAAACGCCTTCAAGACAGTATTCAGCACTTTACTCAAATCGAATCCAAAGATATCTTACAGCAACAATTGTTAAATCAATTAAAAAATATTTCTGAAGCTTATGAGCAAATGATTGAAGAATTTAACAATAATAAAAAACAAATTGAACAAAGAAAACAAAAGCTACAAGAATATAAAAATTCTTCAATTTTCAACAATAATATATTACAAATTGCTGAACAACGCACATCAAATGAAGTAGAAGATCAACTATACCATTTAAATGAACGATTAAAACTACAATTACAAGACGAGGTTAAATCTATTTACAATGGACAAATGACAAAAAATAGTAATTTTAATGATGAAAAACGTCAATCAACCAAAATTTACTTAGATCAGATTCACCAACGTCTATATTTAGAACAGTCCCTTTTAGTAGAACGTATCAAGAAGTATTTTCATGAACAAGTACATGCAGAGATTGCACCATTAAAACAAAAGCTTGAACAAGTACATGTATTTATACAACCTGAGTTTAGTCAAGAAATTATTGAACTTGATGACCCTTATTTAAAAATTGATTTAGAAACCATGCTCAATGCTTTACCAAAAGGTTTAACTAAGAAAACGATTTTGCAACCTAAATCTCAAAGTGCGATTCAAGAACAAATCACACACGAAACCATAGCACTTTTAGCACCTTGTATTGCAAATTTAAAACAAGCAATGAGCGACATTGTCTCTACAATGGATTACAATGCTGAAACTAAATTCAAAACATTAGAAAAAGAAGCGCATCATCAAATTCAAGAACTATTAGCATTTGAAATGGACGACGCTCTTATTAAACAATTACAAGAAACAAACGAAAAATTAAAAGCATTATTGTAAAAATAGAAAGAGGACACAATATGACCAAAAAAATATTACTAATAGACGGCATGGCTTTATTATTTCGCCACTTCTTTGCAACAAGTTTGCATAAACAATTTATGAGAAATTCATCAGGTATACCTACAAATGGTGTTCAAGGATTTGTTCGCCATGTGTTTACCGCTATCAATGAAATACAGCCTTCTCATGTCGCAGTGTGCTGGGATATGGGTAAATCAACATTTAGAAATGATATGTTTGATGGATATAAACAAAATAGACCTGCACCACCAGAAGAACTGATTCCACAATTTGACTATGTCAAAGAAGTTTCTAATCAATTTGGATTTGTAAATATTGGCGTTCAAAATTATGAAGCTGATGATGTTATCGGTACACTTGCACAACAATATTCTGATCAAAATCAAGTTTATGTCGTAACAGGTGATAAAGATATTTTGCAATGTATTAATCCTAATGTAGAAATATGGCTAACTAAAAAAGGCTTTAATATTTATAACCGCTATACTTTAGATCGTTTTCAAAGTGAATACGGGTTGAATCCTTTACAGTTAATCGATGTCAAAGCATTTATGGGAGACACAGCTGATGGTTATCCAGGTGTGAAAGGGATTGGTGAAAAAACAGCAATTAAACTCATTCAAAATCACGGGTCTGTAGAATCTGTTTTAAATGCATTAGACCAATTAACACCAGGTCAAAGAACTAAAATCGAAGCTAATATCGATAACCTTAAATTGTCAAAAACATTAGCAGAAATTCATACCAAAGTGCCTTTAAATACAGTCGATTTGCTGGATAAGATGCAATTTGGAACAGAACTTACTAAAATTCTTAATATATGTAAAGAACATGAGTTGTATGTTTCTGGTAAATATCTATCCACACATTTCAGTTAAATTCATAATTTAACTATCATAACAATGTGAATAATGTAGTAGGCAAGACACAGGAAAAGATTTTGATAGAAAATGTTTTTTTGCACCAAATGATTAAAGGTGGCTAATTTAAAAATTTACAAACCTAACTCATTTTTTTGAATCGACAAATAAGATGATAAAGTGCAGGATTATACAGTTATTTCTTTATTTAAAAACGAGACTGAGGCAACTATTAATGTCTCAGTCTCGTTTTTCGATTCATAACCGCTTCTTTGTAGTAGCTTTAGATAGCGTTATGATTTTTTGTTATGTTTGGTTATTTGATATAAACTTTGTTTTGCATGATGATTCGCTTCTTTATTTTGGTTTCTCGGTACCCAACGAACAAAGAGTAATTCAAATTTTTGTTCTAATTTTATAATTTCATTATAGTAAGATTTGAATTTTTCATTTTTTACATTCCCTCTATTAAAACTATCTTCGATAAGTTTAGAATCCGTATATACAAGGCCAGTTGTTATATTATGTGCTATAGCACATTCCAACGCGAACTGAAACGATGCCCATTCAGCACTATGGTTATCCATTTGACCCAATGATTTCGTGTAATGAAATCGTTCTTCTTCTGTGATAATGACAACTGCACTGGCACTTTCACCAGGGTTGCCAGCTGTTGCAGCATCAAAATAAATTTTCGCCATTCATATCATCCTTATAACTATATTTACATTTATACTACCAAACAAATGGTACTTGTTCTATATAAGTGAAACGATACTAATCGGATATTTAGACATTTTGACGTAAGGTGATGTATAATAAATAACATACTATAAAGGTCGGAATTAAAGGAGGCTGTTATATTGAAAAATATGTTCATCATACATGGTTACCAAGCTAGCACCGAAAATCATTGGTTTGAATGGTTAGCAACACAGATGAAATCCTATGATTATCATACTGAAATCGTATATTTACCAAATACTAATAACCCCGATTTAGATGCTTGGGACAGCGCAATTCAACATAGTTTAAATCATAAACTCGATAAGGATTCTATCATTGTTGCTCATAGCCTGGGTGTGGTTACTGTCTTAAATTATTTATCAAAAGAAAAGGTATTTAGTAATATAAAAGGGCTGTTTTTAATTTCAGGTTTCAATGAACCTTTACACAATCTCCCTGAATTGAATCAATTTATCAATCAAACACAAGTACAATTTGAAAATAATAATGCGCAACATATCATGACCATAGCTGGAGATAATGACCCAGTTGTCGACATAAATGCAACAAACCGATTATCTCAACAATTAAATACAGAAACAGTCGAACTGCATCATAATGGACACTTCCAAGATTGCGATGGTTATCTTACTTTTGATTTTCTTAAAAATCAAATCACTGCTATTTTAAATAATAAAAACTCTGAAATTGGCATTTAACCAATTTCAGAGTTTTTTAATAACCTTCATCTAATTTACTAATTTTTCCTTTACGATACATGGATTTCGCCCAGTAACCAAATGGTACATTAAATATCGTTGAGATTACTTTCAATAGATACGTAGTAATAAAAATTTCAAATACTGCTGCATTTGGCATTGAACCATAAAATGCAATGGTTACAAATAAAGCAGTGTCGATTATGTTACTTATGATCGTACTACCATATGCTCTAATGATAAATGTTTTATCTGAGCTAAACACTTTTTTTATTAACGAGAAGAGTAGTACATCTAAATGTTGTCCGATTATATAGGCAACCACTGATCCCAATGCAATTCTTGGCACAAGATTAAATATTGATTCCAACGCACCTTGCGAAGTATCAATAGATGATGGTGTAAAATGCAGCGACATTTGCATTACGATAATCATAACAAGTGTTGAACTAAAGCCAATCCAGACTGCACGCTTTGCAACTTTTCTACCATAAATATCATTTAAAATATCTGTGGCAAGATATATAGAAGCAAACATTACATTACCTAATGTTGCTGAAATAGTAAATATGTCGATTGTTTTAAGAACTTGGATATTAGCAAGTACAGTTCCAATTGCAATCCATGCGATTAATCCCTGTTTCCCAAAAAAGCGATACATAGCTACTAATAATAAAAAGGTAACTAAAAATGTCAGTACACCAAATATTTCGTTAAACAATTTAAATTCCTCCTAAATTTTGATAATGCGGGAGTTTAGAAACCGCAAAATAAACAACTAAGTAATTTTATCAGAAAAAATTAAAAATACAAGTGTGTTTATTCATATCGTACATAAAAAGTTGAATATCTATTTTCATAAATTTAAAGATTAAACAATCCTAGTTACAAATGATATAATGTCTTCAAGTGTCAAAACATTATAAAATGAATCAATCGATAGAAATATGATATTTTAAGTAATATAGGAGCGTGACAAACATTCTTACTTATTCTGAAAAAGAAGCTATGGCTTCAATAGATGATTTAATGAACACTTATTGCAAATCATGTTTGCTCAAACATCATATAAGAAAGTCAGAAGGTAAAACACAAGCACATCATTTTTGTATAAATGAATGTTCAATCGGCAAAGAAATTAAACAATTAGGAAATGAGTTACAATAATTAGGAGGCATTTTATTATGGAGATTTTAGAAGTATCACAAACACCAAACCCAAATACAATGAAAATCGTTTTACAATTATCAGGTGAAGATTACAAACCGAATACCTTTACTGCAGTAAAAGATAATCAACCTGAGTTTATTAACGATATTTTACAAATCGAAGGAATAAAATCTATTTTCCAAGCAATGAATTTTATCTCCGTAGATAAAAAGGCGGACTATGAGTGGGAAACACTATTACCTGAAGTAACTAAAACCTTAGAAGAAATATAAAAAGGAGTTTTCTGAATGGAAATTGTACGTGTCGAACCAACGCCCAGTCCCAACACAATGAAAATTGTTTTGAATGAGAAAAGAAAAGATAATAAGTCAAATACGTATACAACTATTCTTGATAATCAGCCCAAGTTTATCAATGATGTATTAGCAGTTGATGGTGTGAAATCTATATTTTACGTTATGGATTTTTTAGCTGTAGATAAAAAGCCCAAATATGATTGGGAAGTTTTATTACCTAAAGTAACAGCAACATTAAGCGACGAATCTGAATCTATTGATACACCAGCACCAGATGAACACTTTGGCGAAGTTAAAGCTGAAGTACTTCAGTTCAAAGGGATTCCATATCAGGTTAAACTTACTTCTAGTTCCGAAGAAAAACGTAAGCAATTACCTGAAGTGTATATTGATAGTATGCTTGCAGCTCAAAAAGATGATGACAATATTGTTTTCCAACGTAAATGGGAAGACTTAGGTATACGTTATGGTGAATTAGATGATATTATGTCTGAAGTCACTGAAGAAATCCTAGCACTTTATCCTGAAAAAGATTTAAACCATCTTGTAGAAAATGCTTTAAATACAGATGTCGTTATTCCTGAAAAAAAATACCAACATGTGACGCTTGAGACTTATCAAGCAACTGATGATTGGAAAGAACGCTTAAGAATGTTAAAAGCTTTCCCAACACCAACAGAGAGAGATTTCCCATTATTAGGTGATGCTGTTAGTGAAGAAGAGAAAACACCATTAAGACGTGAAGCGATCGTGTTGCTTGGTATGATAGAAGATAAAGCAGTATTACCTTATTTATTTAAAGGATTACATGATAAAAGTCCAGCAGTCAGAAGAACAGCTGGTGATTGTTTAAGCGATTTAGGATTCAAACAAGCTTTGCCTGAAATGGAAAAAGCATTAGATGATCCCCATAAAATAGTAAGATGGCGAGCTGCTATGTTTATATTTGATGAAGGCGGTCCTGAACAACTTGATGCACTTCGCACACATGAAAATGACCCTGCATATGAAGTTAAACTTCAAATAGAAATGGCAATAGCAAGAATTGAAAATGGTGATGAAGCATTAGGTTCTGTGTGGAAACAAATTGCTAATAGAAATAAATCGTAATAATTTGATGATATGAATTTATAAAGGAGTGTTTTAAATGAATGCATATGAAGCATACATGAATGAACTTGCAACTCAAATGCGTAGTGAATTAACTGGACGTGATTTCAAAAGTTTAGAAACCGCAGATGAAGTATCTAACTTTATGACAAATGTGGGTAGTGACGATACAACATTTGTTGTTATTAATTCAACATGTGGTTGTGCAGCTGGTTTAGCAAGACCAGCGGCTGTTACAGTTGTAGAACAAAATGATAAAAAACCTACAAATAAAGTAACAGTATTCGCAGGTCAAGATAAAGAAGCTACTGCAACAATGCGTGATTATATCCAACAGGTTCCATCTAGTCCATCCTATGCGCTTTTCAAAGGACAAGAATTGAAACATTTTATACCTCGTGAACACATTGAAGGTAGAGATATTCAAGATATTTGTATGGACATTAAAGACGCATTTGACGATTACTGCTAAATGGTTCGTATGGTTATATAAATATCGCTGTTAAATCGTATTGAATAACATAGCGTAAAAATTCATTAAATGGTCATTATGCCAACTTACTGTGTCTAAACAAGCCAATAAGATATAGTAAGTTGGCATTTATTCCATAAAAATAAGTACTAACGCGTATAACGTTTACAAAAAATGATGTATAATTTACTCAAAGTACATTATTTTTACATAATTAATGTTAAATCCTTTAACTTATAACAATTATCCAATAAGATACAAATAAAATTAATTTTGGAAGGAGTGGATTAAATGTTAAATGCTTTTGATCAAGCGTATCATCAATTATGTGAAGAAATTTTAGAAATCGGTAAACAAAAGAATGATCGCACAAATACTGGAACCATCTCAAAATTTGGTCACCAACTGAGGTTTGATTTATCAAAAGGCTTCCCATTACTAACAACTAAAAAAGTATCATTTAAATTAATTGCTACAGAGCTCTTATGGTTTATCAAAGGAGATACAAATATTAAGTATTTACTTCAATATAATAACAACATTTGGAATGAGTGGGCATTCGAAAAATTTGTTCAATCCAAAGACTATAACGGACCTGACATGACTGATTTTGGCCATAGGGCACAAAAAGACGAGTCCTTTAACCTAATCTATAAAGACGAAATGAACCAATTTAAAAAACGTATTTTAAATGATGATGATTTTGCTAAAAAATATGGTGATTTAGGTAATGTTTATGGTAAACAATGGCGTGATTGGGAAGATAAATATGGTAATCATTATGATCAATTAAAAACGGTGATCAATCAAATTAAAACGAATCCTAATTCAAGACGTCATATCGTATCTGCATGGAATCCAACAGAAATTGATACAATGGCGTTACCACCTTGTCATACAATGTTTCAGTTTTATGTTCAAGATGGCAAATTAAGTTGTCAATTATACCAAAGAAGTGCAGACATCTTTTTAGGGGTTCCTTTTAACATCGCAAGTTATAGTTTATTAACTCACCTCATCGCGAAAGAATGTGGCCTTGAAGTTGGAGAATTTGTACACACCTTTGGCGATGCACATATATACTCTAATCATATCGAAGCTATTGAGACACAATTAGCACGAGAAAGCTATAATCCACCAACACTTAATATCAATTCAGATGCATCTATTTTTGATATTGATTACGAGGATTTAGAAATTGTTGATTATGAATCACATCCAGCGATTAAAGCACCCATCGCAGTTTAAATGGGAAATGACTTAAAAACATCAATAATTTATTATATAATGCACTTTGTGTTTCATATTAAACTGTTTTCATTTCAATATTAGGAGGAACATTATGACACTTTCAATACTTGTAGCCCATGATCAACAACGGGTTATTGGCGTAAATAACCAATTGCCTTGGCATTTACCTAGTGATTTAAAGCACGTTAAGTCGTTAACTACTGGAAATACGCTTGTCATGGGTCGTGCAACATTTGAATCTATCGGGAAACCTCTTCCTAATAGAAGAAATGTTGTGTTAACTAGAAATAAATCATTTAAACCAGAGGGTGTGGATGTTATCCATTCTTTCGAAGAAATCTACGACTTACCTGGCCATGTTTTTATATTTGGTGGCCAGTCCTTATTTGAAGAAATGATAGATAAGGTTGATGATATGTATATTACTGTTATTGAAGATAAATATAACGGTGATACTTTTTTCCCACCATATACTTTTAAAGACTGGGAAGTCGCATCATCAAATAAAGGTGTATTGGATGAAAAAAATACGATTCCTCATACCTTTTTACATTTAATCCGTAAGGGAACTTCATAGGAGGAAATTTATGATAAAAAAGAAAATTGTTACTGATTCAACATCTGATTTATCACATGAATATTTAAATGAAAATAATATTCATGTGATACCTCTTAATTTAACAATTGATGGTGAATCCTACATTGACCAAATAGATATATCGTCGGAAGAATATATTCAAAAACTGGAAGAAAATGCTGATACTAAAACAAGTCAACCTGCTATCGGTAAATTCATTGAATTATACGATGAACTAGGCGAAGATGGTTCTGAAATCATAAGCATTCATATGACATCAGGTTTAAGCGGAACTTATCATACTGCACTGCAAGCTAGCGAAATGACTGATAGTAAAGTTACTGTCATTGATTCTAAGTCTATTTCTTTTGGTTTAGGTTACCAAGTGCAACACATTGTTGATTGGAATAATACTGGACTATCAACAAATGAAATCGTTGAAAACATTGTTGAACTACAAAAAAACATTAAACTTTATGTTGTTATAGGACAATTAAACCAATTAATTAAAGGCGGACGTATTAGCAAAACGAAAGGTTTAATTGGTAATATGATGAAAATCAAACCAATCGGAACACTCGAAGACGGAAAGATTGAATTAATTCATAATTCTCGAACACAAAATGCAAGTGTTCAGTTCCTCAAAAAAGAAGTGAGCGCGTTTATCGGTGATAAAAATGTAAAATCTATCGGTATTGCACATGCAAATATTATTGAATTCGTAGACAAAGTAAAAAAACATTTTTCAGAAGAGTTCAACTTTACAAAATTCGACACGAACGTTACAACACCTATCATTTCAACACATACAGGACAAGGTGCTATCGGTTTAGTCGTATTACGATCATAAAGTACTACTTCAAAGCGCGCTATGACTATACTCAAAATGAAATTGGTCTTATTTAATATATAAACAGTTTCATAGCAAATCGCTTAAAATAATGGTAACTTTATGACAAAATAGATATAGGAGGTATATTATGGCTTATGCGACATTAGCAGGAGGATGTTTTTGGTGTTTAGTTAAACCATTCACTTCATATCCTGGTATCGAAAACGTTGTTTCTGGTTATAGTGGTGGACATACAGATAACCCAACTTATGAAAGTGTAAGTACAAATCAAACTGGGCATGTCGAGGCAGTCCAAATTACTTATAACTCAGAAATTACTTCCTTCGAAAATATATTAGACGTTTATTTCAAAACGTTTGATCCTACTGATAACGGTGGTCAATTTTTTGATCGTGGAGAACATTATGAGCCTGCTATTTTTTATCATGATGAAAATCAGAAAAAAGCAGCCGAAGCTAAAATTCAACAATTAAATGAACAAGGTATCTTTAACAAACCTGTCATTACACCCATTAAACCATATAAAAACTTTTATCCAGCTGAAACCTATCATCAGGATTACTATAAAAAGAATCCATTGCATTATGAACAGTATCAACGTGGATCAGGTCGGAAAAATTTTATAGAAAAGCATTGGGGGAAACAAAATGATTAAAAAGAATAAAAATGATTTAAATGAAATGGAGTATTTAGTTACACAAGAAAATGGTACAGAACCGCCATTTCAAAACGAATACTGGAACCACTTTGAAAAAGGTATTTACGTTGATAAAATTTCAGGTAAACCATTATTCACTTCTGAAGAAAAATTCGAATCAGATTGTGGTTGGCCAAGTTTTTCTAAGGCATTAGCCGATGAAGAAATCGTTGAATTAGTCGACAAAACATTTGGCATGGTGCGCACTGAAGTACGTTCTGAAGATGCAAATAGCCATTTAGGTCACGTATTCAATGACGGACCAAAAGAAAGCGGCGGTCTGAGATATTGCATTAATTCAGCAGCTGTACAATTTATACCATATGAAAAATTAGAAGAACTAGGATATGGAGATTTAATACCACATTTTGAAAAATAAGGAGCGAACATATTATGTTTAAAAAATTATTTGGTAAAGGCAAAGAGGTCAATAAAGAAAGCGCGATTTATGCACCAATCACTGGGGAATATGTAAAAATCGAAGATATACCAGATCCAGTATTTGCTCAAAAAATGATGGGTGAAGGCTTTGGTATAAATCCAACAGAAGGTGAAGTTGTTTCACCAATCGATGGTAAGGTAGATAATGTTTTCCCAACGAAACATGCTATTGGATTAAAAGCTGAAAATGGCCTAGAATTACTTGTTCATATTGGTCTTGATACCGTGCAATTAGATGGTGAAGGCTTTGACATTCTAGTTGAAAGTGGCGACGTTGTTAACGTTGGAGACCCATTATTAAAATTTGATTTAGACTATATAAAAGAAAATGCAAAATCAGTTGTTTCACCAATTATTATCACAAATTCTGACAACACAGCATCTATTTCAGTGGCTGATGTAACAACTTTGACTAAAGGTGAAACTAAAATTGTTGATGTGACAATGAACTAATGAAAGACCATTCATTTTATCATTTTGCCCTTACAGCACGTGGGCGTAAAGATGAAAAAGGTGAATTAGCAGAAGAAATATTTGATGATTTATCTTTTCCAAAACATGAAAAAGACTTTCATATACTGTCAGATTATATAGAAACACAAGGGCATTATACTATTTCATTATCCGTTTTTGATGATTTATACGAGGAATATACCGAATGGTTAAAATTTTAATTACTTTAACATTTGAGTAGCACGATTAAAATATATTAAAATAATAAGGTATCATTTGTTGCTGGGATTAATCTAAATGATTCAATCCCAGCTCATTTTATTTGTAATGATTTTTTACATATGTATTGGAAGTGATTAAATGTCAGAAAGTAAAGACACAACTGAAGTGAATCAAGAAGTAAATGAAAAAGCATCATCGCAATCAACAAAGAAACAAATAAATTTCAAACGTAGTCACTTTATTATTATATTAATAGTTACAATACTTGTAACTGCTATGATTGCAGTATTTGCAACGATTGGCATCAGTCATTGGACAAGTGGTTTAAATAGTGATCAACGTGATGAGATGAAAAAAGTAGAGCAAGTTTATCAAACACTAGATGATGAATACTATAAAGATACTAGTTCAGAAGAGCTGGGGACAGCAGCGATTGATGGTATGGTAAAAAAATTGGATGACCCTTATTCAGACTATATGACCAAAAAAGAAACTAAATCATTTAATGAAGATGTATCAGGTGATTTTGTAGGTATTGGGGCTGAAATGCAAAAGAAAGGGAATCAAATTCAAATTACAAGCCCTATGAAACAATCACCTGCTGAAAAGGCCGGAATTCAGCCTAAAGATGTGGTTACTAAAGTGAATGGTAAATCGATTAAAGGACAGCCTTTAGAAGCAATTGTTAAAAAAGTTAGAGGAAAACAAGGTACAAAAGTAACACTAACCATTGAACGCGGTGGGCAAGCTCACGACATCACAATAAAACGAGATAAAATTCATGTCAAAAGTGTTGAATACCAAAAACATGGCGATGTCGGTGTCTTTACTATCAATAAATTCCAAAATAGTACATCAGGCGAATTAAAATCTTCCATCATTAAAGCACACAAAGATGGCATCCGTAAAATTGTATTGGATTTACGTAATAATCCTGGAGGCTTATTAGATGAAGCTGTTAAAATGGCAAACATTTTCATTGATAAAAATGAAACAGTTGTTCAATTAGAAAAAGGCAAACATAAAGAAGCAATTAAGGCTTCAAATGATGCCTCAAAAGAAGCCAAAGATATGGATGTTTCTATTTTAGTAAATAAAGGCTCAGCTAGTGCTTCAGAAGTTTTCACAGGTGCTATGAAAGATTATAATAAAGCCAAAGTTTATGGTTCAAAAACATTTGGTAAAGGCATTGTGCAGACTACACGAGAATTTGAAGATGGTTCATTATTAAAATTCACTAATATGAAATGGTTAACGCCAAAATCTCATTATATTCATGGAAAAGGCATTACTCCTGATAAGAAAATAGAAGAACCTGCATATCAATCATTAAATGTTATCCCAAGCAATAAAACATGTCAGTTGGGTGACGATGATAAAAATGTTAAAACAATGAAGGTGGGATTGAATGCATTAGGCTATCATATTAATAATCATTCTACTGAATTTGATAGCGAACTAGAGGATGCACTCAAATCCTTCCAAAAGAAAAATAATTTAGATGTAAATGGCACATTTAACAAGTCAACGAATGAAAAATTCACACAGCAACTTGTTGAAAAAGCAAACAAAGAAGACACGGTATTAAATGAGCTTTTAAAAAAACTAAATTAATTTAAGAGGAGTCATCGGTTTATGATTAGAAAAGCAAATAAAAATGATTTATCTAGTATTTTAAACATTGTAGAAGAAGCTAAAACTATTATGAAGCAAGACAACAACAATCAATGGGATGAACATTATCCTTTAGAAGAACATTTTGAAGAAGATATTGAAAAAGACACACTTTTTGTTCTAGAAGAAAATTCTATTATTTATGCTTTTATAGTTGTCGACCAACAGCAATCAGAATGGTATGATGAATTAGAATGGTATGATGAATTAGAATGGCCAATTGACAGAAAAGGTGCCTATGTTATTCATAGATTGGCAGGATCATCTGAATATAAAGGTACTGCAACGCAACTATTTGATTTTGCAGTTAATTTAGCACTGGATCATAATATTCATGTGTTATTAACCGATACATTTGCTTTAAATAAGCGCGCACAAGGACTGTTTACTAAATTTGGCTTTAGCAAAGTAGGCGAAGCAAAAATTGATTATCATCCTTTTAATAAAGGTGAACCATTTTATGCCTATTATAAAAATTTAGAAGAATAGAGGTTATATTATGACGAAAATCGCATTTACCGGTGGAGGTACAGTTGGACATGTTTCCGTAAACCTAAGTTTGATTCCAACTGCAATAGAAGAAGGATACGATACCTTTTATATCGGATCAAAAAATGGGATTGAACGTGAAATGATTGAATCTCAATTACCTTCAATTAAATACCACTCTATATCTAGTGGTAAATTAAGAAGGTATATTTCTTGGGATAATATTAAAGATATATTTAAGGTGTTAAAAGGTGTATTAGATGCTAGAAGTGTGCTAAAAAAAGAAAAGCCTGATTTACTATTTTCTAAAGGGGGATTTGTTTCAGTACCAGTCGTTATTGCTGCAAAATCTTTAAAAATCCCTACGATTATACATGAATCTGATTTAACACCTGGTTTAGCAAATAAAATCTCATTAAAATTCGCTAAAAAAATATATACTACCTTTGAAGATACATTAAATTATTTACCTAAAGATAAAGCAGATTTTGTTGGTGCAACAGTGAGAGAAGACTTAAAAACTGGAGATAAACATAGAGGTTATCAACTGACAGAATTTAATAATGATAAAAAAGTATTATTAGTCATGGGTGGCAGTCTAGGCAGTAAAAAATTGAATGACATTATAAGACAAAATCTCGAGACACTTCAAGAGACTTACCAAGTCATTCATTTAACTGGAAAAGGGCTATTAGACAATTCATATGTTGGCACTAAAGATTACATTCAATTTGAATTTGTTAAAGATGATTTAACGGATTTACTTGCTATTACAGATACAGTGATTAGTCGTGCTGGTTCTAACGCTATCTATGAATTTTTAGCGCTACGCATTCCAATGTTATTAATTCCTTTAGGTTTAGATCAATCACGTGGCGACCAAATTGACAATGCTAAACATTTTGAATCAAAAGGATTTGGTAAAACAATTCTCGAAGATACATTAACTGAAAATGAATTAAAAACACAATTGAGAGAAATTGAAACCAATCGCGATGATATCATTAAACAAATGCAAACATATAAAGAAAGCTTTACGCGTCAGGATTTATTCCAAAAGATAATAAACGATGCTTTAAGCGAATAGGAGGTACATGCAATGAGTCGTTGGAAAAGAATATCATTACTCATTATTTTTACGTTAATATTTGGCATCATTGCATTCTTCCACGAATCAAGACTGGGAAAGTGGATTGATAATGAAGTATATGAGTTCATTTATTCTTCTGAAAGTTTCATCACCACAACGATATTTCTCGGTGTAACCAAAGTTGGAGAAGTTTGGGCAATGGTTTGTTTATCTCTGTTGCTCGTTGCTTATTTAATGTTAAAACGTTTAAATATTGAGGCTTTATTTTTCGCAATTGCAATGAGTTTATCGAGTACATTAAACCCATTACTTAAAAATATCTTTGATAGAGAACGTCCAACGCTACTTCGACTTATTGATATCTCAGGATTTAGTTTCCCCAGTGGTCATGCGATGGGTTCTACAGCATTCTTTGGAAGTACGATATATATCGCCAATCGAGTTATGAAGGGTAAATCTAAAGCCTTTATGATTGGTCTCTCAGCTTTATTTATCATTATGATATCGTCATCAAGAGTTTATCTTGGTGTACACTATCCTACAGATATTATAGCAGGTATTATTGGTGGCGCATTCTGTGTCGTATTATCAACATTAATATTACGCCATAAATTGCAAGTATAATTCCATTCAATTCAACTTATGTGCATCCATAGTGTCTGATGTAACTTATAATTCATTTAAAAACACAGTAAAAAAGCAGTTAGGTGAATAAATTCATCTAACTGCTTTTATGTGTCAAAATTTATTATAAAAACCGATTTCACAATGTAAAACCGGTTTTTATATTCACGTTGTCTCGCAACGTTAGTCTTTTACGGGCATATAAAAGGGGATGTTTTTGAAAATGATCAATCCAAATAAGAACGAAATATGTGTGGGGGGAATGTCTTATTTTCGGTATTGATAATCATTTTCAATTACATTATACAACAATGAGAATGATTGTCAATTAAATTCGAATAATTTTTTCAAATTTTATGAAATACCTATATATTACAATAAAAGTGATTAAAATCATGAAGTATTTTAAAAACATTTTGAAATTTTTATGCAATAACTTTCTACAAACAAGCATTTATTATAATATATAATTTGAGGTGCTACATATGACAAAAATCTTAATAGTAGAAGACGAGCAAAACCTTGCGCGTTTTATAGAGCTTGAACTTGAACATGAAAATTATGACGTAGATATTGAATACGATGGGAAGCCTGGTTTAGAAAAAGCATTATCAAATACTTATGATTTAATTCTTTTAGACTTAATGCTTCCAAATATAAATGGTTTAGAAATTTGTCGTCAGATTCGTCAAAATCAAACTACACCTATCATTATCATCACTGCTAAAAGTGATACTTACGATAAGGTGGCTGGTTTGGATTACGGTGCGGATGATTATATCGTTAAACCGTTTGATATAGAAGAATTATTAGCAAGAATCAGAGCTATGTTACGAAGACAACCACAAAAGAATCTAATCGATATCAAAGGCATCATTATAGATAAAGATGCTTTTAAAGTCACTGTGGATGGACAACCACTTGATTTAACAAAAACAGAATATGATTTGTTATTTTTACTAGCTGAAAACAGAAACCACGTTCTGCAAAGGGAACAAATCATTACGGACGTATGGGGATACGATACAGAAGTAGAAACAAATGTAGTAGATGTTTACATTCGATATTTAAGAAACAAATTAAAACCCTTTGGTAAAGATAAGTGTATCGAAACAGTACGCGGTGTAGGGTACGTGGTAAGACAATGAAACAACGTAAACTTAAAACTAAATGGATGTTGATTACTACGACGATTACGTTTTTAACCATTTTTCTTTTTAGCATCATAATCATTTTCTTCCTCAGTAATTCATTAAGACATAATGAAGTAGATGAGGCTGAACGTAGTTCGGAAGATATAGTTAAATTATTTGAATCTAAACAAATTGAACACGTCACACCACTTGATTTAAATGCATCCTTAGGTAATTTTCAAAAAGTCATGTTATTTAATGAAGATGGTCACAAATTAATGGAAACATCAAATGATAACTCCATTACGTTTTCTCCGAATATTGTACCGACAAATGTAAATCGTATAGCAGTTAAAAGTGATCACAAAAAAGATTATCTCATCATCACAGATCATATTGAGTCACCAAAATTTAATGGTTACAGTGTGATAGTGCATTCTTTAGAAGACTATAAAGCACTTGTAAACTCTTTATATTTTATCGCTCTAATATTTGGTGTGATAGCAACGTTTATAACTGCAATTATTAGTTATTTCTTTTCTTCGCAAATTACAAAACCATTAATATTGATGTCGAATAAGATGCAACAAATTCGAAGAGATGGTTTCCAAGAAAAAGTAGAATTAAGTACAAATTACGAAGAAACAGACAACTTAATTGTGACATTTAATGAGATGATGCTCCAATTGGAAGAATCTTTTAATCAACAGCGACAATTTGTCGAAGATGCGTCACATGAATTACGTACTCCCTTACAGATCATTCAAGGCCATCTTAATCTCATCAATCGCTGGGGTAAAAAAGATGCTGCTATATTAGAAGAGTCTTTAGATATTTCATTAGAAGAAATGACAAGAATTACAAAACTTGTAGAAGAACTATTATTACTTACAAAAGACAATAATAACAGTAGAGACGGTGAAATTGAAAATGTTGAGATAAATCAAGAGATTGCATCTCGAATTAAATCTTTATCACAATTGCACAGTGATTATACATTTGAATTCGATGCGTTTCCTAAACCATTAAACATAAAAATTGATCGTTATCAATTTGAACAAATGTTGATCATCTTTATTGATAATGCTATGAAATATGATCAGATAAATAAATACATTCAGATACAAACAAAGTTGAGAAACAAACAAATTTCTATTGAAATTACTGATCACGGTGTGGGTATACCTAAAGAAGATATAGAATTTATTTTTGATAGATTTTATAGAGTTGATAAATCACGTTCTCGCAAATTAGGTGGTAATGGATTGGGATTATCTATCGCTAAAAAAATCATAGAACTAAATAATGGTACTATACATGTCGATAGTGAAGTTGATAAATATACAACGTTTAAGATTACTTTTTAACATTCAAAACTAATTGGTGCAAAATGTTTTTTCTAACAACATATATGTTACCCTATTATATATAAAACTTATGAGCAGAACCAAAGTAAAAAAAGGTTCTGCTTTTTTAGTAATAAGTGCGCTATTGGTACTTTAATTTGTATATAATAAGTGCTATTATTGATTTGTAAGCGTTTCAACTATTTTGTGGAGGGTGTAATATGAGCAACGAAAGTCAGGTTTCCGAGGCACCTGTAAATTTCGGAGCAAATCTTGGATATGTTTTAGACTTATATGACATATATCTAGACGATCCTAGTGCAGTTCCAGAAGATTTACAAGTCCTATTTAGTACAATTAAAAACGGTGAAGCAAACATCGCAACAAACACAGAAGGTCAATCAAATGTGACTAAAGGAGATAGCACAATCAAACGTGTTATGCGCCTAATCGATAACATTCGTCAATATGGGCATTTATTGGCAGATATTTATCCTGTAAACCGACCTCAAAGAGAAAACGTACCGAAATTAAACATGGAAGACTTCAACTTAGATCAAGAAACATTAGAATCTATTTCAGCAGGTATTGTGTCTGAACATTTTAAAGACATATATGATAATGCTTATGAAGCGATTGTGCGTATGGAAAAACGCTACAAAGGTCCTATCGCCTTTGAATATACTCACATCAATAATAATCGTGAACGTGTATGGTTAAAACGCAGAATTGAAACTCCATACAAAGCAACATTGAATGACAATCAAAAAATTGAATTATTTAAAAATTTAGCTCATGTTGAAGGTTTTGAAAAGTATCTTCATAAAAACTTCGTAGGCGCAAAACGTTTTTCTATTGAAGGTGTAGATACTTTAGTACCAATGCTTCAACAGACATTAAGAATTGCGAGCGATGAAGGCATACAAAATATTCAAATAGGTATGGCACACCGTGGTAGATTAAATGTATTAACCCACGTATTAGAAAAGCCTTATGAAATGATGATTTCTGAATTTATGCACATAGATTCTATGAAATTCTTACCTGAAGACGGTAGCCTACAATTAACTTCAGGATGGACTGGAGACGTTAAATATCATCTTGGTGGTGTTAAAACTACGCAATCTTACGGTAGTGAACAACGCATTTCATTAGCAAATAACCCAAGTCATTTGGAAATCGTCGCACCAGTAGTATTAGGTAAGACTCGTGCAAATCAAGATACAACAGATAAACCAGGTGCAGTTACTACTGAATTTAAAAAATCAATGCCGATTTTAATACATGGTGATGCTGCCTACCCAGGTCAAGGTATTAACTTTGAAGCAATGAATTTAGGTAATCTAGAAGGTTATTCAACAGGTGGTTCACTTCACATCATTACTAATAACCGCATTGGTTTTACGACTGAACCTGAAGATGGCCGTTCAACAACATATTCTTCAGATGTTGCTAAAGGTTATGATGTGCCAATCATGCATGTCAATGCAGATAACGTTGAAGCTACAATCGAAGCAATAGAAATTGCAATGGCATTTAGAAAAGAATTTAACAAAGACGTCGTGATTGACTTAGTCGGCTATCGTCGTTACGGTCATAATGAAATGGACGAACCATCCATCACAAACCCACTACAATATCATGAAATACGTAAGCATGAGTCTGTTGATATCCTATACGGTAAACAACTCGTAAATGAAAACATTATCTCTGAAAATCAAATGAATCAAATTTTTGATGATGTTCAAAATACATTACGTGCAGCTCATGACAAAATCGATAAAAACGATAAAATGGATAATCCAGATATGCAAAAACCAGATAGTCTGGCAGAACCAATCCAAACTAAAGATGAAGAAGTAAGCTATGAACAACTCAAAGAAATCAACGATGCAATGCTATCGTACCCATCAGATTTCAATGTACTGAAAAAACTTAACAAAGTATTAGAAAAACGTAGAGAACCATTTGAAAGTGAAGACGGATTAGTTGATTGGGCTCAAGCAGAACAATTAGCATTTGCTACAATAACTCAAAATGGTAGACCTATACGCTTAACTGGCCAAGACAGTGAACGTGGTACATTTAGTCATCGTCATGCTGTATTACATGACCCTGACACAGGCGCACAATATGTTCCATTACACAATGTGCCTGACCAAAAAGCAACGTTTGAAGTGCGTAATTCACCATTGTCTGAAGCCGCAGTAGTGGGCTTTGAATATGGTTATAATATTCAAAATAAATCATGTATGACAATTTGGGAAGCCCAATATGGTGACTTTTCAAATATGGCTCAAATGATTTTTGATAATTTCTTATTTAGTTCTCGTGCCAAATGGGGCGAACGTTCTGGGCTAACACTATTCTTACCACATTCATTTGAAGGACAAGGTCCTGAACACTCATCAGCACGTTTAGAGAGATTTTTACAACTTGCCGGTGAAAATAATTCAACAATTGTTAATTTATCTAGCTCTAGTAACTATTTCCATTTATTACGTGCACAAGCTGCTAACTTAGGTACACAATCTATGAGACCTTTAGTTGTGATGTCGCCTAAGAGTTTATTACGTAATAAAACAGTTGCAGATCCTATCAGCAAATTCACTTCAGGTAAATTCGAACCTATTTTACCAGAAGCACATGATAAAGCATCTGTTAAAAAAGTTATTTTAGCTTCAGGAAAAATGTTTATTGATTTAAAAGAGTATCTGACAAAAAATCCAAATAAGTCAATTTTACTTGTAGCAGTAGAGAGATTGTATCCTTTCCCTGCAGATGAAATCGATGCATTGTTAAGCGAGTTACCTAATTTAGAACATGTAGCTTGGGTACAAGAAGAACCTAAAAATCAAGGGGCTTGGTCATTCGTATATCCTTATCTAAAAGAGTTAACAACAGACAAATACGATTTGAGTTATCATGGTCGTATACAACGTTCAGCGCCAGCTGAAGGTGACGGTGAAATTCACAAACTCGTACAAAATATGATAATAGAACAAAGTACAAACATTAACTAGGGGGAAGTTAAGCATGCCAGAGGTAAAAGTTCCAGAATTAGCAGAATCCATAACAGAAGGTACCATTGCAGAATGGTTAAAACAAGTCGGTGATAGCGTTGATAAAGGCGAAGCTATCGTTGAATTAGAAACGGACAAAGTTAACGTTGAAGTCGTTTCAGAAGAAGCTGGTGTACTTCAAGAATTATTAGCAAATGAAGGCGATACGGTTGAAGTAGGCCAAGCTATTGCAGTTGTAGGTGAAGGCAGTGGTAATAACACTTCAGAAGCACCTGCGAAACAAGAAGCACCTAAACAAGAAACTGAAACATCTACAGACGACAAATCAGCGCAACCAGCTGAAGCAACTAGCAATGATACAGATGATAAATCACAAGATAATAACCAACGCGTTAATGCAACACCATCTGCACGTAAATACGCACGCGAAAAAGGTATTGATTTATCTGAAATAGCTGCAGCTTCAAATGATGTAGTTAGAAAAGAACATGTTGATCAAAGCCAAACTCAAACAAGCACCCAACAACAAGCACAACCGGCTGCTAAAGAAGAAACGAAAAAACTAACACAACAAAATCCATCAAAACCTGTAATCAGAGAAAAAATGTCTCGTCGTAAGAAAACAGCAGCGAAAAAATTATTAGAAGTTTCTAATAACACAGCTATGTTAACTACATTTAATGAAATTGACATGACAAATGTTATGGATTTACGTAAACGTAAAAAAGAACAATTTATTAAAGATCACGACGGTACTAAACTTGGTTTCATGTCATTCTTCACAAAAGCTGCAGTTGCTGCATTGAAGAAATATCCTGAAGTCAATGCTGAAATTGATGGAGACGATATGATTACTAAACAATATTATGATATTGGAGTTGCCGTATCTACAGAAGATGGTTTACTTGTACCTTTCGTCAGAGATTGCGATAAGAAAAACTTTGCTGAAATCGAAGATGAAATTGGCAACTTAGCGAAGAAAGCACGCGACAAAAAACTTGGTTTAGACGACATGGTTAATGGATCATTCACGATTACCAACGGCGGTATCTTTGGTTCAATGATGTCTACACCAATTATCAATGGTAGCCAAGCTGCAATTCTAGGTATGCACTCAATTATTACGCGTCCAATTGCTATCGATGCAGATACAATTGAAAATCGCCCAATGATGTATATTGCATTAAGCTATGATCATAGAATTATCGATGGTAAAGAAGCAGTAGGATTCTTAAAAACAATCAAAGAATTAATTGAAAACCCAGAAGATTTACTATTAGAATCTTAATCCACAACACAAAATAGTTTACTAACCCTAATACAACGGCGTTTAACGTCGTTGTATTTTTTATGTATTTATGCATTTTTGAAATACACACGGAATCTTTCCTAAATTATGAGTCCTTTGATTTACTAGCTTGTATTTTGTGACAAAAAACAGGCATATTACAACAGTTATGAAATAAAATCAAACACTCAGCAAAAAATAAATCGCTTACATTATAAAATGATATAATATATTTGATATAAATAATTAAGTAGAGAAGATGGAATGATTTTGAAAAAATTATTATTCGCAACTTTGGCTACAAGCGATCCTTTAAGTGTTTCTATTGGTAGTCTCCTACGTGCTATGGCTAGTTCATCCCTAGACATAAGTAAAGGTGTTTATATAAATATAAAATCTGTAAAAATTGCCGCTGGTAATTACGTGTTTCAAGGTACTAATTGGGGTTATCAATAAAAAAGAAATGATTTTTAATCGTTTAATAAATTAAATAGCGGCATTATAAACAAGTCAATATGATAATCGTTAATCCTAATAGACTGTTTCTATATACTATAAAACAAAGGCATCGATTCCACATTTTAGTGGTGTCGATGCCTTTATTGTTAATAATGTATAACCATATTTATACGAATCGTTGTATCATGGTTATTAGCATAATTGTGAAACATATTCGCATTAAACTTTATTGATTCATTTTCTTTAATGATAAATTGCTCATCTGCTAATATAAGCGTCAATGTGCCATCAAATACGGTTATGTATTCCATAGTGCCAGATCCATGTGGTTCACCGCTCATAGTCCCTCCAGGCTCAATAAGCACCATATAGCTTTCGAATTTTTTCTCAATATCAAATTTAAAATACGGATAAATTTGATATTTATTATCTTCTGATGCTAAAGGTTGAATATCATTCAAAGTGATCTTTCTAATGATTTCATCATTTTCTTGAGTAAGCTCAGTAAATGAAACTTTTAGACCATTAGCTATTTTCCAAAGTGTCGTAATAGATGGTATAGATTCTTTACGTTCAATTTGTCCTAGCATCGTTTTACTTACTTCAGTAAGATACGATAAATGTTCCAGTGAATATCCATTTTGTTTTCTATAGAGTTTTAAATTTTCAGCAATAATATCATTAATTTCTTTCATTCTTTAAACACCTCTATTTACAATATAACGCACATAAAGTATACTTTAAAGTACAAACGTTATAACGCATTTAAAAACTTTATAACGTTTTTCACGATAGGGGGGGAGTGCGTTGTTACTACTCAACATGCTGGTTTATGCTGTTGTAGCAAGCTTTACACCAGGTCCAAACAATATTATGCCTTGTTTTTCTCGCAAAATTTAACCTTTAAAAAAGCATTTCGTTTTTCATTAGGTGTTGGATTGGTTTTTTTAGCTTTACTATGTTTATCCAACATTTTTAATGAATCACTCAATACAGTTTTTCCTAAAATTGAAATATACATGAAAATTTTTGCTTTTATTTATCTTTTATATTTAGCTTATAAAGTATTAATAAGTTCAATCGGTGGCCCAAAAAAATCCTTTGATGAAAAATATAGTAATATAAAATATGCAATGATACTTCAATTTATTAATCCAAAAGGTGTAATTTATGCATTAACAGTTATCTCAACTTTTGTGACACTTAATTATTCCAATTGGATAGTGCAATTGAATTTAGTAATTTTATTGGCTTTTATTGGCTTTCTAGGTACTTTGAGTTGGGCTGCTATAGGTACGCTCTTAAAAGAATGGATTACCAAACATGAATTACTATTTAATATTATTATGTCATGCCTGTTAATTTATGTAGCTTTTAGCATTGTTCTACATTAATTTACGGAAGCTGAGTAGTGTAATGCATTTACTTTCATCACATCTCCTTAAATTGTTGGTCTTTTATCATCATAGCTACTGCTTAATTTTGTTCAATAATCAACACAATAAATACCATTCTAATTACAGGCGACTGATAACCTCATATGCTTTTATGCATCATGACGTTAAATGTTGCTGATAATATTTTCTTGGACTACAACCATAAGATGTTTTAAATCTTCTGTAGAAATTAGAATAATCACTGAAACCACACTGTATTGCAACTTGTTGTGGACTATGACCATTTTTTAACATACGTTGTGCATTTTGAAGTCGTTTATTTAATAAATAGCGATAAGGCGGGTAGCCAACTAAACGCGTAAAATGTTGTGTTATTTTATAACGACTAACTAAAAATTTCTTTTCAATATCTTCTAACGAAATCTGATCTGCATAGTGTAATTCCATATAGTCTAATACTTGTCGAACAAGTTGTGCTTCTGGATCATCATTATGCGTTGATGATTCGTTCTCTATGAAAATTCTATTTAATAGTATAAAAAATTGCGTTAATATTGCTTCTTCTGCCAGTGATTTTCCAAATTTTTGATTATCTTGTTCATTAATTAATCCCTGTAATAAATAATATAACTCTCTTTTTTGTGACTCATTTAATTGTAGTAAATTTTTAAATTGAGATGATTGTGTATCAAAACATTGAGTTAAATCCACAGATTCATTAGACAGTCTTTCTAATAATTGGGAATCAAAACGCAAACCAATACGTTCCGCATGCCCATCCATTTGTTCGTTTAATTGATGAAATTCATAAGGTGTAATGATAAGCATTGAGCCAACGTCTAATTTGTATTTTCTACCTTCAATTGTGTAAAGCAAGTTCCCAGATAATGAAAAAATATTTCATAATGATCATGATAATGCAGTTCATTCCCAAAATGGCCATCTCTGATTTTATGTCATGCTGCATATTCACCTTCTTATGGCAATGAGATTGAATCAAATTGAAATTTTATTGCCTTATCTCCAATCATTTAAGTCCTCCTCTCAAAAAACAATCTTTTTTCACGTTTTTACAATGTTGCTAATTTTCACATAATTTATAATAACATTATAACACTTAAAGGTATTTAATTATGAGAGGATGAACTAAATTGACTAAACCTCAAATTGGTGTACAAATGATGATGCTTAAGCAAAAGGTTGAAGAAGAAGGCATTTATACAGTCTTACAAAAATTAAGTGAGCTTGGCTACAATGCAGTTGAAGTATCACAAATTGAAATGACAGCGCATAATATTTCTGAAATGCAACGCGCAATTAAAGATTATGACATCAATATTGCTTCCATGTCTTGTGGAGTCGAAGATATATCAGAAGATCAAAAATATCCGGGTGACACTTTGCAGAATGATTTCGATAAAATTGTTGCTGCCTGTAAAGCTGTGGATTGTACAATATTAAGAATTGGCATGTTACCCATGAACTATATGGGATCAAAAGAAAGTACTTTAAATTTTGCTAAAATCTGTGATGAATATGCAACACGTTTAAAAGAAGAAGGCATTGATTTATATTATCATGCACATAATATAGAATTTGTACGTTACGATGGACAATTTATGCTTGATTTAATGCGTGATCATACACAATACTTAGGTTTTGAATTAGATGTGCATTGGATTTGGCGTGCAGGTCTAAACCCAATTGAAGTTATACCAAATTACGCAAATAGAATTCGTGCAATTCATTTAAAAGACTATCGCGTTGGTGAAATTGATATGGCTCAATATCCAGGTGAGGGTCAAGAAAAACTTTATTATATGCTACATATGATTACACAGTTTGCTGAGCTTGGCGAAGGTACTTTACCTTTGAAAGAAATTATCGAAGTAGGTCGTGAAAGTGGCAGTGAGTATTTCTTCGTTGAACAAGACGAGTTATATGGTGCTGATCCATACGATTGCCTAATTACCAGTCGAGATCATTTATTAGAATTGGGATATAAAAACTGGTTCTAATCAGGGCTATATATTAATAAAAATAAAATCAATTTATACATTATTTTGAAAGCGATTACAAACTTTTGATTAAAGGGGGATTCATTCTTATGTTAAAAAATATCGCAATATCCGGATTTTCTGATGAAATATCGTCTGACTTCGAAACACAATTACAAAAAGTTAATGAATTAGGCATGAACTATATTTCATTACGTGGTATTGATGGCGAAAATATCGGTAAATTTACAGTTGATAAAATTCGAACAACGGTTTTACCCAAATTAAAAAAATGGAATATTGGTGTATCATCTATAGGTTCGCCTATAGGTAAAATTTATATTCAAGATGATGCAGCTTTTCAAGAACAACTATCCATATTAAAAACAATGTGTGAAATTGCAAATGAACTTGAATGTAAATATATACCAATTTTCAGTTTTTATATTCCAAAAGAGGACAATTTTGATGATTACGAATCAGATGTCATTTCTAAATTAAAACAATTTGCAACAATAGCTGAACAGTACAACATTATTTTATTGCACGAAAATGAAAAAGACATCTTTGGTGATATTGCACGTCGTTGTAAAGTCATCCTTGATAAAGTAGGTTCAGCTCATTTTAAAGCTATTTTTGATTTTGCTAATTTTGTACAATGTGGCGAAGATACACAAGCATGTTATGATCTCTTATCAAATCATATCGAGTACATACACATAAAAGACGCTGTTTATGAAGATAGTATCAATGTGGTATGTGGTACTGGTGATGGTCAAATAGCATCTATTCTAAAACAAGCCATCGACGGTGGTTATCAAGGATTCTTAACTTTAGAACCGCATCTTGTCGTTTTTGATGCGATTTAAGATTTAGCATTAGAACATTCTACAGAGACTATTCAAAATACTGCAGCAAAAGATGGTGCGGAAGGTTATCAAATGCAATACGAAGCACTTTTAGATATTTTAAAAAATATTGAATATAAGGAGAATGCATAATGAATAAAGTTCGTTTAGGTATTATAGGATTAGGTGCACAAGGTGGAACATATGCAGGTTTTATCAATGATAATAAAATAGCCAATTTAGAACTCGGCGCAATATGTGATATTAATCCAGAGAAAAGAACAGTCGCTGCAGAAAAATATCCCAACGTACCTTTCTAAGACAATTATATTGATATGTTAGAAAGTGGGGATGTGGATGCAATTGTAACAACAGTGCCTCAATACTTGCATACGAAAATTGGAAAAGAGGCATTATCTCGAGATATTCATGCATTACTAGAAAAACCTGGTGATATCTATGCAGAAAAAGTAAAAGAAATAAGTGATTTAGCCGCTTCAAAGCCAAATTTAACATTTGGAATCTTTTTCAACCAAAGAACAAATCCACTTTATCAAAAAGTAAAATCTTTAATTGATAACGGGGAAATTGGTGAAATTCGTCGTACCAATTGTATTATTACGACATGGTGGCGTCCACAAGCTTATTATGACCAAAGTTCATGGAGAGCAACATGGTCAAGTGAAGGTGGCGGTGTACTAGTAAACCAAGCACCGCACCAGATTGATTTATTACAATGGCTATGTGGTTTACCTAAAAAAGTTTACGCTAATGTAAAATACGGCTATCAAAGAGATTTAAATGTAGATGATGATGTAACAACCGTATTAGATTACGGTAATGGGGCAACGGGTGTATTCATCACATGGACGCATGACATTATCGGTACTGACCGTTTAGAAATCACTGGTGATAAAGGTAAAATTTTAGTAGAAGATAGCAAAAAAATCACATTGAAGAGCTTGAATCAATCAGAAACACAAATGAACCAAGACATGACTTGGGAAGAAGTGGCAGAGCTTTTCAAAGGCAATGGTATGGGCGATATTTATAAAGAAGAAACATTTGAATTTGAAAGTGTGTGGGGCCAACAGCATATAAGTGTTTTAGAAAACTTTACAGCAAACATCTTAGACGGGACACCTTTAATCGCACCAGGTAGTGATGGTATCAATGTGTAAACTTTGTAAACGCCATGTACTTGTCTAGCTGGTTAGGCAAGGAAGTTTCACTACCAGTGGATCCAAATGAGTTTGAAAATGCATTACAAAAAAAAATCAATTCAGAGAAATAATTTGTCATAACTTATAATCAATGGAGATGGTCAGATGCTTAAAGTAGCTGTTGTTGGTCTTGGAGATATTTCTCATGTCCATATCCACGCGATACAAAATAGTACTAAAGCACAATTAGTCGCTGTTTGTGATGAAAATGAAAAATTGAGTCAACAAGTACCACATGTAAATTATTATAATGATTTACAAACCATGATAGATTCTGAAACGTTGGACTGTGTTCATATTTGTTTACCACATTATTTGCATGTTTCGACTACAACAACATGCGTAGAAAATGGAATTAATGTGCTACAGGAGAAACCATTAGCGGTAAATGCTAAAGAAGGACTCGAGCTCGTAAAGCTTCAACGAAAGTATCCGAATATTAAAATTGGTATATGTTTCCAAAATAGATATAATGCTACTTTCCAAGCATTACAAGAAATTGTTGAAAGTAAAACGTATGGAGAGGTGATTGGTGTAAAGGGATTAGTTACGTGGTTTAGACCTGAATCATACTACACAGACAAACCATGGCGTGGTCAAATGGCTACTGCAGGTGGTGGTGTGCTTATTAACCAATCCATTGATACATTAGATTTAATGCAACTTTTATGTGGAAAAATTGCATCAATCAAAGGCACTGTTTCTCAGTTACTGGACTACGATATTGAAGTGGAAGATACTGCCTCTGCACATATCAAGTTTGAAAACAAAGCAAATGGTATGTTCTTTGTTACAAATGCGAATTTCGGAAATTCAAGTGTTGAATTACAGATTATCTTTGAAAATGAAAAATTTACAATCAAAGATAATATACTTACTCGTTTTAATGAAGCGGGCGAAAAGATAAAAATTGGTGAAGATGAAAAATGACCGGTAACAAAACGTATTACGAGCCAAGTCACGGAAAATTAATTAATGCCTTTTATGACTGCATCAATAATGATAGTAATAACTACGTTCATCCAAAGGATGCATTAACTTCTATCGCTATGATTGATGCCATACAGAAATCATCAGAATCACTTAAAACAGTACAATTCGACAGTATTTAATACCTCAAAATTTTCTATGGTAGTATCGTCCTTACGTGACGATGCTACCATTTTTTATTCATCGATGTTGGTTTAATATATTTAAAACGTTGCAATTAAATGTACACACTTTAATTGATATTTGAACAGCACTTCCATTACACTTGATATAATCTTATCGAAATGAGGCTATTTACATGAATAACAACTCCAAAATCATATTAGATTTAGCTGTTACTTTAGATGGTTTTATTGAAGGACCAAATGGAGAAATTGATTGGTGTATCATGGAGCCTGAGATGAATTTCACTGCATTTTTAAATCAAATTGACGCTATCATTTATGGTCGTAAAAGCTATGACTTATGGGGATTGTATACGCCTGATGATGAACAAGAAAACGATGACCAATTGATGTGGCAATTAATTCATAGCAAAAATAAATATGTATTTACCAACCAAACACGTTCCAACCATGACCAAACACAATTTATTAAACCTAAGGACATGTATACAACAGTGAATGACATCAAATCACAACAACAAAAAGATATATGGTTGTATGGTGGTTCGGAGCTCATTACGTCATTTATTAAACACGACCTCATAGATGAATATCGGCTATCCATCCATCCCGTTGTACTAGGGACAGGTAAACCACTATTTGAAAATATCCATAAACAACTTAATCTATCCCACGTACAAACAAACACATTTAAAAGTGGTGTTGTTCAATTGATATATAGTAAAGATTAATATAAAAAGGAATGATAAGTTTGAATGTAGCAGTCAATGCGAAAAATGTTTCCTTAAAGCTTAATAATAAATATATTGTTTCTAATATTTCTTTTGAAATACCAAAAGGTTCCATTACGTTAATCAAGGGCGACAATGGTATAGGAAAAAGTGTTACATTAAAATTAATAGCACAATTAATACGACCAACAAAAGGTAAGATTCAGACTAACGGTCGTATTGCCTATGCGCCTGATAAATTTCCAAATAATTTAAAAATAAAAGTCCATACATTTTTAGAAACGATACAAAACTTAAATAATAACTATGACCATAATTGGAAATATTATAGTAAATCATTTAATTTATCTTCATTTGAAAAAGATAAATTAAACCAAATTTCAAAAGGGACATTGCAAAAAATAAATATCATACAAGCATTGTTATCAAATGGAGAAATACTTATTTTTGATGAACCATTTAATGGCTTGGATAAAAAAACAGAGAGTAACTTTATTTCTTTATTAAAAAAACTGTCAAAAACAAAAACAATTATTTTGACTTCTCATGAAAGCAATATCGTTCAATCATTTGCAACACATGAATTAAATTTGCATAACGGCAAATTTAAGACAATAAATACAAACCCTAAATTTAAAGCTATTACATTTTTGACTTCTAAAAATGCATCTATCAGTTTTCCTCAAGTATTAGCTCAGAAAATACATAATCAAATTAATATTAATAATAATTCAATAAAAATATACATAGATAGAAATGATACAAATATTATTTTGAATAACTTAATCAAGCATAATTATAAAATACTAGAAGTGAAGGACGAGTAGTATGTTACTAACATTTTTAAAATATGAAAATATTAAATTTATTAAATCATTTCAATTCATTGCACCTATATTTTTATATTTAATCTGGGTCGTTGGTATTTATATATACACGGACATTCCTATTTTATCTAGTTATGGATCGACTTCAGTAGGCCTATATATCATTTCAACTTGGCTGACTATAACTAATTTCAAAACTGATTCTATTAATGAACGGTATGTATTTTATATTCAATTATCTTCAAAACTCAAGTATTTAATTTTTAAAATGACTTACATATTTCTTATAGTATTTACGCTAAACATCATATCTCTATTTTATCCAATATTACTTGGTAATTTTGATAAATCAATGACACTCAATTTATTTTTCATAGGATTAATCATCCACATACTTATGGGAGGTTTTGGTATTTTGTTAGGTACTTACATAACAAATACAAATATTATTTTTAAACCTTACTGGTGGCTGATTACTGTATTTTTCATTATTGTGTCATTAATCAAAATAATAATAGTTAATAACCTTCCTTTTACAAAATGGATATTATGGATACTACCACCGATCAATAATTTATTATCTTATTTAACAGAGGATTCAATACAAATATATGACCTTAACTTTCTTGTACTAGTGTTAATTTCATTTGCTTACCAATTTATTGCTTTTTGCCCCTTAATATATTTATATAAAAAGAAATACTAGAATGAAAATAGCCCATCGCTCACTTAAACAAGTAATCGATGGGCTATTTTCATGCTTAATCATTTTCATAAAGTTAAACCTTAATTTAACAATATGAAATTAAAGTATTTACGCTATATAAACAAATAATTCTATAATGGCAATAATTAAAAAGATCAAGAATACTATGCCATATATATTATTCTTCTTAACACTTTTAGCATTGGCATTTTTTTGTTTCGCTTTACTATTTAAATTAGAAAAGAAAGTGATGCCAGAATAAACAGCAATAAGTACCGTTATTGCAAAAACAATCCATACACTAGTCATATTTCTACCTCCTATATATCATATTCCATCTATTTTTTAATCTTTCATTAAAAATTTTAAATACGTTATATATCTATATTAATACATATTTTAAAAACGTCCAATGTATAATCTTAAAAATTCATAAAACGTTCTTTACTAACAAACATCATCATATTAATCACATTAAAAATACGTTATAATAAATTGAAAAGTGATAAATAAAGGGGTTAATATAATGAATGGTCTAAGAAGTGTAACAACCGGGACAGATAATTTAGAAAAAACTAAAACTTTATTTAAAGACATACTTGGATTAAATGTTGCTGATAAAGGCAATGCTTTACGTTTTGGAGACGCTGAACTCAATTCTGGGACACGTATTCATTTTGTAGAAATTCCAAAATATCAAAATGATGATAATCATATTGAAAATATTGGTTTGAGAATTCCAAGTGATGAAGGTCTAGATGAGTATAAAACTATATTAGATCAGCATCATATTGAGCATAGTGAAGTAACAGATTTGAATGGACATAAGTATTTTGAATTTCAAGATCAAAATAATCAGTCTTTTAATATTTATTCAAATGAACATAATATAGGTGCGCCTTTAGGTGTGCCTACATTTGATAGCACTGTCAACCCACTACATCAAATTCAAGGGTTAGGTCCTGTTTTACTTAAGGTCAATGAATTATTATTAACTCAATCTATTTTAGATAAAGTATTCGGTTTAACACACTTTGCTGAATATGCACCACATCCAGATGCGGATTATAAAGTACAAGTATTTCGTATAGGAAAAGGTGGTTTAGGTGGAGAATTGCATTTATATGCTTCCTCCGAAGAGATTAAAATGCCTGAACATGGTATCCTTGAACAAATTGAATTCGCTACAGAGTCTAAGGCACAGTTCCAGAATGCATTACAACAACTAGAATCTATAGGCATTCCTTATCAATCATTAGATCAAGATGGCGAAAAATCTCTTAGAATTAGTGAAAAAAGTGGTATCACTTTCATATTAACATTAGAAATCAAAGAATAAGCGAGGTATATATTATGTTACATGAAACATGGAAAAATAATACACCTATAAAGAAAGTAGAAGTCGTACATACAGATGCACAAAAATTTACTGTTTCTGATATGTTAACAATTGATAAGCAGTATGATGTTATCAATGAAACTGAAGAATATTATCAAATTGTAGATAACTCTGGACTTGTCGGTGGTTATTATAAAGATTATTTTAAAGAAGTTTAAACTGAGCACTGTATGCAGAACACTGTTTGCGTATTTATAATATTTTTCTAATAAGACTGGGGCAAACGAACGATTAACGATTCATGCCCCAGTCTATTTTTAGTGATTGAAAAACTAATTATTTTATCCATTTTAAAAGGAGATTATAAAGTGATGGCAAATACCAATTATATTAATAGAGATGAAACTGTATTCAATGATGCGCAATCATTAATGCAACTTAATAAAAATATATTACTAAAAGGACCGACTGGATCAGGAAAAACAAAATTAGCTGAAACATTAAGTGAGACAATGAATAGACCTATGCACCAAATTAATTGTTCCGTTGATTTAGATGCAGAAAGTCTTCTCGGGTTTAAAACAATACAAACAAACGAAAATGGGTCACAAGAAATAGTATTTATTGATGGGCCCGTCATAAAAGCTATGAAGGAAGGTCATATTCTTTATATAGATGAAATTAATATGGCCAAACCCGAAACGTTACCTATATTAAATGGTGTATTAGATTATCGTAGAAAATTAACTAATCCATTTACAGGTGAAGTCGTTAATGCAGCACCTGGATTTAATGTAATCGCAGCTATCAACGTAGGTTATATTGGTACATTACCAATGAATGAAGCATTAAAAAACCGTTTCGTTGTTATTCAAGTAGATTATATTGATGGAGATATTTTGAGTGATGTAATCAAACAACAAAGCCAACTCAGTGATGACATAATGATTCAAAAAATCATTAAATTCAATGAAGATTTGCGTACAATGACAAAACAAGGTCAAATTTCTGAAGAAGCGGCAAGTATAAGAGCATTAATAGATCTAAGTGATTTAGCTACGATTATGCCTATCGAACGTGCAATACAACGTACAATTATAGACAAACTAGAAGATGAACGTGAGCAACAAGCTATTTTAAATGCAGTAGAATTAAATTTTTAGTGAGGGATAATCATGAGTGATCGTTTTATAAAATTTAATGATGAACAATTAGACGCTAAGCAAGTCATGATGCTTCAAGATTTAGCCCGACTTTTATTAAAAAATGATCAAACACAAGTAAAAATACAAAAATTTCCATATTATGATCCAATAAACAATACCCTAATTACAAGTTCATTTTGGTCACATAGAGATATAGCAATAGAAACTACAGGATTGAAGACCGATGTCATGCTTGCTGCTTATGGTTATCAAATGATGGATGAACAAATCGTTAATGAAGTGATTCATAATACAACATTTCAACATCCAAAATTTTTCCAGCAACTATTCAAATTACTTGAAGATCAACGTATTTTAAATGCCATTGCAAGACAACGTCCATCGATTCAACCCGCTATTCAAATGCGTAAAGAGGTACGGTTAAATTATACGAAAACACAAATTAAAGTATATAAAACTAAAACCACTTTCACTGACTTACTATTTTTACATTTAGAAGCATCTTTTATAACTGAAAATTTTTATGATATTCCTCAAATCCATCCACATATTGACGATATTTTAAACAATATGTATATGTATTTGCATAATTTTTTCTATAATCAATCGTCTGAAGACAATATGTATTTAGCAGAAAGAATCATGTATCAAATTGATGACATATTAAAAGAAGATATGTTAAATGAGTATTATCACTTACCTAAAAAAGTCTACGAAGCGATTGAGGCACTCAAATTCGAAGACTTAACAAGAACTGATGCCAGTAATTCAGATGGCAAATCAGAAGAGCAAAGTGATGACAATACAGTTAGTGAAGACATGGAATCTAACCATCAAGATAGTGCTTCTCAAGGTGGTGCCTATTTAGAAATGGAATTACATGAAGGTGAAAATAGTGAAGTCATGGGGGACAATGATAACGCACGCGAAGGTGATGCAAGCGATGACATGACTGACATGCAAACCAAAAAAGGGAACGGCCTAACCAATAATCAAATCGATGACGATGAGGGCGGTTCAGTCGGACATAATCAAGCTTTTGCATTAAAAGGCATCAATGAGCGAGTTGAAATTAAATGGAATATACCAGATATTGAACCACAATATGTACAAGCATACAAAAACGTTGAATCAGATGTTCAATTTGAAATAAAAGATTTAATACAAATCATCCAGAAGACCATAGACAGAGAACATGTTGATGAGCGACATAATTTAACTAAAGGCAGACTGCAAAAGAATTTATTAAATTGGTTCATTGATGACCAATACAAATTATTCTATAAAAAACAAGACTTAAGTCAATCTTTCGATGCTACTTTCACGCTACTTATTGATGCTTCAGCAAGTATGCAAGATAAAATGGAAGAAACAATCAAAGGGGTTGTCCTTTTTCATGAAACCTTAAAATCTTTAAATGTCAAACACGAGATTCTAGCCTTTAATGAAGATGCCTTTGATGCTGACGATGCTAACCAACCAAATATTATTGATGAAATCATTTCTTATGATCATTCAACATTAGAAAAAGATGGCCCAAGAATTATGGCGCTTGAACCCCAAGATGATAATAGGGACGGTGTCGCTATTAGAGTTGGAAGTGAGCGTCTAATGCGTCGCTCACATAATCAAAGATTTTTAATTGTATTTTCAGATGGTGAACCGTCTGCCTATAATTATAGTCAAGATGGTATCTTAGATACTTATGAAGCTGTTGAGATGTCTCGTAAAATGGGTATCGAAGTGTTTAATGTCTTCCTTAGTCAAGAACCTATTACAGAAGACATTGAACAAACAATCCATAATATCTATGGTCAATATGCTTTATTTGTTGAAGGTGTTGAAAATTTACCTGCACAATTGTCACCATTATTAAAAAAACTGTTGTTAAAGTCTTTTTAATAAAACAAATAGTTATAAATGGCTTTTATATTTTTAAATATTCTGAAATTTATATAGACGTTATCTAAACAAACATGATAGAATGGATAATATTATTTTATTGGTTAGAAGGAGAACGACATATGAATAAAAATACATGGATTATAGGTTTCACACTATTTGCAATGTTCTTTGGTGCAGGGAACCTCATTTTTCCACCAAACTTAGGCTTAGAAAGTGGGCAATATTTCTGGCCATCCATACTCGCATTTGCATTAACAGGTATTGGATTACCTCTGTTAGGTGTTATTGTAGGTGCATTGGATAAACAAGGTTACATTGGTTCATTAAATAAAATTTCACCTAAATTTTCAATCATATTCTTAATTATTATATATCTTACAATCGGACCACTATTTGCAATTCCACGTACTGCATCTACTTCATTCGAAATGACAGTTACGCCAATAGCAAATACGAATAGTAATTTAGCACTATTTATTTTCACAGTTATTTATTTCTTAATTGTTTTATATTTATGTATTAATCCTAGCAGAATGGTTGATCGAATTGGATCATTATTAACACCCTTACTATTGATCACTATCTTAGCAATGATTGTTAAAGGATTCGTTGATTACGGTAGTAATTCACATAGCCAAGCAACTGATGCTTTCACATCAAACTTCAGTGGTTTTTCACAAGGATTTACGAACGGATATTTAACAATGGATGCGATTGCTGCGATTGCTTTTTCAATGATTGTTGTAAATGCAGTAAAAGCAACGGGCGTCACACATGCAAATAAAATATTCAAACAAACATTGATGGCTGGTATTATTGCTGCCGTAGCACTTATGTTTATTTACATATCATTAGGCTACATCGGCAATCATATGGCAGTTTCTCAAGAAAAAATCGCGAGTTTGACTGCAAATGATCAAAATATCGGTACCTATTTATTAACTACAATGGCAAGTGTTGGATTTGGAACTTTTGGTAAATATTTGTTAGGCATTATTGTTGCTCTTGCTTGTTTAACTACAGCTTGTGGTTTAGTCGTAGCAGTATCAGAGTATTTCCATAGAATTTTCCCAAGAATTTCATACAAAATTTACGTAATTATTTTCACATTAATTAGTTTTATCTTAGCTAATCAAGGCTTAAACTCTGTCATTACAATGTCTGTACCTGTATTGAGTATTGTTTATCCTATTGCGATTACATCCGTACTACTTATTTTATTAGCTCGTTTTGTACCAACAAAACCCATTGCACAACAAATACCAGTCGCTATCGTTTCTATTGTATCAATACTCAGTGTGATCCATACACAAGGTTGGATAAAATTAAGCTTCATTGATAGTTTACCGTTAAAATCATATTCATTAGAATGGTTCCCAATCGCGATTGTAACTACAATTATTGGATATATTGTAGCGGCAATGGTTAAAAAACAAAAACCGATTGTGTATGAAAAAGAATAACTATAATCATCTCTAAAACAAAATATAAATTTTCAAAGAAGATTCCAATTATTTTTGGAATCTTCTTTTACTATTATAAAGCTGTTTTTAAATATTTTTATAATTATAGAATCAAATTATTTTAAATGCCCAATTGATTACTTTTCAAAAGTAAGCTATACTCTTTACTTCAAGTGTTTCGTCATAATTAAACTTTTTAACATTTTGGTCTAAAGCAATGTAAATCGTTTGAAAAAGAAAACACGTAACATAGAGGAGTCGAATAATATTAAATATTCTCAATGGAAAGAAAAACTAGATTGGCCAGTATTTTTAATAAGCGGGGGCATACTTGTCTTATTTGTACTGATGTCATCAATATTCACTAAGACAACATCAACATTAGTTCAAAAAGGATTTCAGCTTTCAATTACATATTTTGGTGCTTTTTGGCAAGTTTTACTGCTAGCTACTTTTGCTGTTGGAGCATTTTTAGCTTTTTCCAAATACGGACGCGTAAGATTAGGTAATGCCTCTAAACCTGAAATGGGTTATTTCAGATGGGCTGCTATTGTAATAACATCTGGTTTAGGAGCTGGTGCGATTTTTTGGGCAGCAGCGGAACCAATGTATTATTTTATAGATGTACCGCCAACAATGGATCCAAATATTAAAAATAGCAGTACTCAAGCCATTCCGGCTGCCATGGCACAAAGCTTTACATCCTGGGGATTCACAGCATGGGCAGTTTATGGTGCAGTCAGTGGCATTATTATTATGTATGCACACTACAATAAAAATATGAAAATGCGTCCACGTACGCTGTTGTATCCAATCTTTGGAAGTAAAATTGAAAAGAATAAAATTGGATGGATGATCGATGTATTTTGTATTTTAGGTGCAGTTGCAGGTACAATTGGCACAATCGGCTTCTTTGGTTTCCAATTTAGTTATTGGTTACATAGTATATTTGGTATCCCAGATAATATTATCACCCAAATTTTATCTGTAGTTGGTTTAATGGTCGTTGTTACAATTTCTGCCACGACAGGTATTGATAAAGGGATACAGTTTTTAAGTAAACTTAATGTATGGCTTGCTTTAGCACTTGCCGTATTTATTTTATTAATAGGGCCTGGCCGTTTTATTATTGATACATTCATTTCTTCTTACGGCGTATATCTTACTCACTTTTTAGAAATTAGTACATTCAGAGGAGATGACAAATGGGCTGGAGCATGGATGTTATTCTTTTTCGGCTGGTTTATTGGTTACGGGCCATTAATGGGCATGTTAGTTGCACGTGTTTCAAAAGGGCGTACAATCAGAGAGATATTCTTACTCGTTTCTATAGTAGCTGCTGTTGTGTCGCACTTATGGTTCTCCATACTTGGTGGTAGTGGCCTCTTTTACGAAACTAAAGATAGTGGGGCGATTAGTAACCCATTAGCTGATAATGGACTGCCAGCAGCAGTTATATCAATCGCATCACATCTACCATTAGGTACTGCACTGGTCATTGTATTATTATTACTAACTTTAATTTTCGTAATCACAACTGCGGATACGATGTCATTCTCAATATCTATGTCAGTAACTGGAGAGGGAGATCCACCTAAAATGATTAGGCTCTTCTGGGTAGTTATTATGGGTGTTATTTCAATTATCTTGATAAATATTGGTGAGGGTAGTATTAACGCTATTCAATCATTTATCATCATCACCGCCGTTCCTATATCAATCATTATGTTACCGGCTATATGGACAGCACCAAAAATTGCTCATAAATTAGCTGTTGAACAAAAAATCACTACTGAAAATAAACAAGATCATACTAAAGATAACATTTTAGAAGAAAGATCTTCAGATAATAAGCACTAAAAAACACGGAATTACTTATCACAGTAATTCCGTGTTTTTATATACTTAATTATTTATTTTCTTTCATATCTAACAATTGATTTTGTAATTCTGTTTCAAGTTCATTTAATTCTGATTCAGCCTGTTTACGTTTCGTACGGCCATGTTCTTGAATTTGTAACGTTTGTTCAATCGTTTCAATGATATCTTTTTGCGTTGTTTTCAATGTTTCAATATCCACAACTCCGCGCTCATTTTCAGTAGTAGTTGCTAGAGCATTTTGTTTCAACAGCTCGGAATTTTTTAGTAATAAATCATTTGTAGTATCCGTAACTGCTTTTTGAGCAGAAACCGCATTACGTTGTCTCATTAATGTCAGTGCGATAGACATTTGATTCTTCCATAATGGAATACTCGTTAATATTGAACTTTGAATTTTTTCTGCAAGTGCTTGATTCACATTTTGTATCATTCGTATTTGTGGGGCAGTTTGTATAGCAATTTGTCTTGATAGTTGTAAATCATAAATACGCTTATCTAAACGATCAACAAATTGTTCCATATCAGAAGCAGCTTGCACATCCATTTGATTTCCCGTAGATTTCGCTTGTTCTCTCAATTTAGGGATTTCATCTTGTTGCAAAACGTATTGCTTGTGTTTAGCAGCTTCTATATATATTGATAACTCATCAAAATAGTCTTTATTCATATCATACAATTCATCCAACATATCTATATCTTTTTTTAAATTGTTTTTATGTTTATCTAGTTCAATTGAGATACGATCAATTTGTGAACCGACAGATTGCATTTTTGAAAATATCTCATTAACTGATGCCTTTGTTCGTTTAAAAATACGCTTCAACTTGGATTGGTTTTCCGGATTTAATTCTTCTGGATTGACCGATTTTAATTTACTCATTAATCCGTTTAATGAGTCACCTACAGGTCCCACATCTGTAGTTTTGACTTCATTTAAAATTCGGTGTGAGAATTGTGACATATTTGATTGCGCTTCCGTACCATAATTTAACAAACCATCATTATCCATTGGTTTAATTTGTTTACTCAATTTATCAATTTTTTGTTGATCTTCATGAGAAAACTGACTTGAACTTTTTATAATTTCAGACTCATTTGCTGAATTTTCATCAATATACTTATCCAATGGATGCGAATTAATCGAGTCTTGCTCTCTAGCCATAAAATTCCACTCCATTCTGCCTTTAATTGTCTATTTATTTGTTGCGTTTCTGCTCAATTTTATTCAATTCCATTTCAATATCTAGCTGGCTATAATCTTCGTCATTAATCCTTCTTAAATCAGCAACCAAAGTTCGTTTCACTTCATCTAATGTGATGCGCGTTTGTTCTAATTTTTGTTTTTCTTCTTTAGATTTTTTAGGTGATTTAGATAATCTCGTATAAGCTTCAATTAAATTTAAAGCATTATCTATATGAGAGTAAAAGAAACTCTCCACCTTGAAAAATGACCCTGGTCGCTGTTTAACAGCAAAATATATTGCACGGGATATACGATATATCTCGTTGACTTGTTTAAAATCTTTAATCGATCTAACATTCACAAATGTTTTAAATATTCTTCTAATTTTATCCTGAGCATTATTTAATTGACCATTTACAAAATGATAATCTCGACGAGACAAACCAATTTCTCTTAGATACTTTCTAGAAGTTAAACGTTGGGTAGGAAAGTAAAATACAATAAATGTTGCAGCAGCTACTAATACATCGAAAATAAAATATATATCTAATGCAAAGATACTAGCAAACCAAGCAATAACTGCTGCTGGTAAAGCAATAATTGTCCCAAAAATACGAGAAATATTATATCTCAAAATTCATCTTCCTTTATATCGTTCTAAATTTTTTCAATGATTGATCATAATCTAATGCTTCTATTGTGTAATCTTCAACATGTGATGCTGGAGAGGCACCTTCTGTAACAGCGTTAATAAATTCAGTTAAGGATGGCTCATCCCCTTGAGCATAAATATCAACATAATTATCAATATTTTCAACAGTACCAACTATATTGTGTTTTTGTGCTATTTTTTCTGTATAATAACGAAAACCTACGCCTTGTACCATTCCAAATACTTTAATATGTTTACGTTGCATAAAATCACCTCTTAATAACATTATACGAAATTTCACTCTACAAAACTAATATTTACGTTTATAATCCAGTTGTATATAGGCCAAAAGTATGAGACAGATAACTTGATTTTGTCGCTTAACTCGTTAGAATATTACACATAGGCAAAAATTGTACGTCTCTGAATTTAAATAATGAATCCTATATTTAGTTTTATTCATATTCTATTTATAAACATGGGGATTTTTATTTAGAGTGAATGTATCATACAACATACATATGTATATCCAATTTGCACTATAAGTCTAAAAGGTATGCATTATAATACCAAAAATTCATTTTAGACTAATTGTGAAAGGGTGAAATAAAATGTGGACAGTTGCAAAAATTCGAGCTGATTATGAAGGCTGGTGGTTATTTAGTGACTGGACTGATCAAATCGTGGAACAGCACAATTTCGAGACTTATGATGCAATGATGGCTTTTTATAATGCTTTAATTTTAAAAAGTAAACGCCACTATGATAATTACTTAGTCGGCAAATACAATATACATGCATTTTATAATAATTGTGAATTAGGATTTTGTGAAGATTGTGATGAAGATTTACAAATATTCTATAGTTATATTGTTTTAAATAATAATGAAGTTTATTATAATTTACCTAACATTGAATAAACAGTTTATTCATATTAGTCTTGCAATTTACTAAAAAATGCTTTATAATTTTAGTCAAGCAATTGTTTTATTCCATATTGCAAAGAATATTGTACGAGTAATTTTTTATAATACTGTGTCATTGTATTTTTTGTAATATGCGAATAACGCATATTGAATGAATATTAGTCTTGGAGGTTTCACATTTATGAAACAAGGTACAGTAAAATGGTTTAACGCTGAAAAAGGTTTTGGTTTTATCGAAGTTGAAGGAGAAAACGACGTATTCGTACACTTCTCAGCAATTAACCAAGAAGGTTATAAATCATTAGAAGAAGGTCAATCAGTTGAATTTGAAGTAGTTGAAGGCGACCGCGGTCCTCAAGCTGCAAACGTTGTAAAACTATAATATAGATGCAATATTGACTTATCTAAAGAACCTTGTTAAAGGTTCTTTTTTTATAGAGCCCCTTATCTCTTTATGAGATTAGGGGCTCTTAATGCATGCGAAACCGCATGTATACCATTATACCCTTATCTCTTTATGAGATAAGGGGCGCTTAATACATGCGAAACCGTATGTATACCACTATATACTTTATCTAATATCTTAATGCATGTATCTACACTATAGGACAATAAAAGGTGACTGAGCTCCTTTTCAGAGACACAGCCACCTTTGGATTATTTAGTATCATTGATAATTAATTGACGTAATGATTGACGTTTAATAACTTCTCTTGCTTTACCATCTTTTAAGAAAAACACAGACGGTTTCTGCATTTGATTATAATTAGATGCCATAGAATAATGGTATGCACCAGTTGAAAGTATCGCTAGATAATCGCCACGCTTCACTGTGCTTGGTAATTGGGCATCTTTTATGATAATATCGCCAGATTCACATAACTTACCAGCGATTGTTACTGTTTCGTCTTTAGGATCATTTCTATTAACTAATAAGGCCTCGTATTTTGCATCATAAAGCGCTGTTCTAATATGATCGCTCATACCGCCATCAATGGAAACATACTTATTGACCTGAGGAATTTCCTTGATTGTTCCAACTTCATATAAAGTAATACCTGCTTCACCGACAATTGAACGACCTGGTTCGATACCAATCTCTGGTACCGGATAATCTGCATCTTCGGCAATTGATTTAATAGCAGCAGTAATCTCTGCGATACCTTCTTCGATAGGGAAACTTACATCACCCTCAACATATTTAATGCTAAAGCCACCGCCTAAGTTAATTAAATCAACTTTGATATCATTTGCTTTCAACCAATTAATCACAATATTAGCAGTTTCAATCATAGCCTCTGTGCCTTCAATTTGAGATCCAACATGGAAATGAACACCTTTGAGGTTTAATTTTTGAGTATCTCGCACTTTTTCAATACCTTGAATAGCTAAGCCGTGCTTAATTGATAAGCCAAATTTACTATCTTCTTGGCCTGTTTGTATAAATTCATGCGTATGGGCTTCAACGCCAGGATTCAATCTTAAAACAACATCAATTTCTTCACTTGCATATCGCTCAATCAGATCGATTTCCTCTAATGAATCAATAACAATGTAACCAACTTTGCTTTCTAAAGCATATTGAATTTCATGTTTTGTTTTGTTGTTACCGTGAAAATGAATATGTTTTGGATCGAAACCAGCTTCTAATGCTGTATATAATTCTCCTTCAGACACTACATCTAATTCAAGTCCTTCTTCTTGTACTAATTTAACCATTTGTAAACATGTGAATGCTTTTGATGCATATGAAATATTGTATGCTAATCCACTTTGTTTGAACGCTTCATGATAACGTCTCATTTGGTTTCTAATTTGTACTTCATCATATACAAAAGTAGGGGTCCCAAAACTTTGCGCTATCGTTTTTAGACTTGTGCCTCCCATTGTAAGTTCGCCATTGCTATTATATTCTACTACCATAATTTATCTATACTCCTTTATTAATGAGTCATGATTCATTGCACTTAATTGTTCTGAATTAGCGCCAACGCCTTTAAAAGTAAATTCATCGACACGTATATGGTTATTATATAGTATCACTTCATCTTGTGCATTGACACTGTCATCAACTTCTACAAACATATGACTCATCATAAGCGCACGAATAGGGTAGCGCTTATGATTTATCAAAGCCTCATGTTGTGCTCTTGCTTTGAGTATACCATCACCATAACCAACATCAACGACTGCCAATTTTGTGTTATTTTTTGTCGCTTCAAAAGCAAAACTGTAACCACAAAATTCTCCCGCATTGACTTCACGCACTTGTATGACATTACCTTTAACTGTTAGCGATTGCTGTATGTCCGATTCATTGATTGTACTATAGGGTCTAGAACCATACAATGCAATACCAATACGCGCATGCGTATGGTTAGGTAATACACCTTGCTCACGATAGTAGCTTGCACTATTCTGTGCATGTATCATCTCAAATTCATATCCTTCATCAAGTAGCGTATCTACAATCTCTAACCACGCGGCGCGCTCTATATTATAATCTGGAACATCAAATTCATCTGCGTATCCAAAATGCGTCCACAAACCACTAATGTGCATTTTATGTTCATTTTTATTCTGATTATGATGGTGAATGACTTCTTTAATTTCATCAAGTGTCTTTAAACCTGAACGATGTAATAAATTTTCATATTCCAAGTGAACTTGTATGTCATATAAGTCGTTAATATTTTCATAATAAAAAGAAAGGGAAGGCAAAGTCATTTGAATCTGATTCTCACGTATCTTATCAAATTCATAAACTGCATTCATCAAAAATATAGTAGCATTTGGCGCTAATTTGCGAATTCGAATTGCTTCTTTAAGTGATGTGGTACTAAATGTATTTATCCCTATATCTAAAAACTGTTCTACTGCAAATTCAAGTCCATAATGGTACGCATTATTTTTTACTACTGCCATTATTTGGTTATCTTGTTTAACATTTTTAGCGTTTTCTTTAAATAATTGTCGGTTTACTGACCATGTGGCTGTCATTGCGATTGCACCTCACTATAAGATTTGAGTATTTGTTCATAGTAATCTGCAATACGTATTAATATAGATTCATTAAAGTTTAAATGAGAAGTGTGTAAACCAGTCACGTATCCTTTTGGTTCATCTCGAACTCCAACAAATACAAAATAGCTTGGTGCAATTTGACTATAGAAACTAAAGTCTTCACCAAATAAGTAAGGCGTAGGTTTATCAATCACTTCAAACTCAGCATTTACTAATCCATTTTCAACATGTTTGCGTAATTGAGGATCATTAAAAGTAGGAGGGTAACCTTCTTCAAATTTCACTTCACACTCGACATTAAATAATAATTTAACGCTTTCGCTAATTTTCGTCATTTGCTGTTTTACAATCTCTAAATCTTTCACATCATATGTTCTAATAGTACCTTCTAAATAGCCGTTACTTGGAACCGTATTTATGGCTTCACCAGCTTCAAAATGTCCCACATGGACAATGTTTCGTTTCAATCCATTTAAATGATATTGCTGTATCTGTCCTACTTGAGTCAATACATGTTGTAATGCCTCACCGCATGAATGCCCTTGCTCTTTATCAGCAACATGACTTGAAAGACCATGCAAATAGAATCTATACTCTGTAGCACTTGCTGTAATTTCTTCATCTCTAATCACAACACGGCCTTCATTTTCAAATGGCATGACATGTATACCAAAAACTGCTTCAATAGGATATTTTTCAAATGCACCAGCACGTATTAAACGATTCGCGCCACCTCCAGTTTCTTCTGCAGGTTGAAATATGAAGACGATATTTTGAGGAAGTTCGCCCTTATCAGCTAAATTTTTACATCGTTTAACAAATAGCATAAGGGCAGTTGTATGGCCATCATGTCCACAAGCATGCATAACATGATCTACTTCACTTCGGTAGGATACGTTATTTTCTTCGTAAATCGGTAATGCATCTATATCAGCACGATATGCAATCGTATGTGTACTATTTCCAGATAAATAGGCGATAACGCCTGTATCTAAGGGACGTTCATATGGCACACCTAAATCATCTAAAAAATGCGCAATATACTTTGTTGTTTCATATTCATGTAAACTTAATTCTGGATGCTTATGTAAATAACGTCTATGTTCTGTTACAAATTCCAACTCAGTCATCGATATCAAATCCTTTAAATTATTATATTAATTACACTAAATAAGCATAATTGCTAGTTTGCTATGTATTATGTATAAAGTTTGTTTTGAATTTATAAAAATAGGAGGATAGACAAACTTATCGAAACAAAGCGTAGTTTAACACTTAGCAATAGATAAGGGGAGACATCATAGTAAAATAGATATTGTCTCGTCTAAACCTCCTATATTCAACAAAATAATTCCGTATCATTTTGTGTAAAATACATACGGTAATATATAACTTGTATAAGTTTATATACTTAGTACTCTAGTCGTTTAATTTTCTTAGTGCCGAAACGATTTCACGTTTTGAATCTTCGACTTCAGTTGTTTGTTTAATCACTTTTGCTGGCGTACCAGCTACAACTGCGCCTGCGGGTACATCTTGAGTAACAATGGCACCAGCAGCGACAATGGCACCGGCACCGACACACACACCTTCAAGAATGACTGCATTAGCACCAATAAGTACGTCATCTTCAATAACAACAGGTGAAGCACTTGGTGGTTCGATAACACCAGCTAAAACTGAACCAGCACCGACATGTACATTTTTACCTGTTGTAGCACGTCCGCCTAATGTAGCATTCATATCAACCATTGTGCCTTCTCCAACAACAGCACCGATATTAATTGTTGCGCCCATCATGATTACAGCACCATCTTCAATAATGGCTTGTTCACGAATAAATGCACCAGGTTCAATACGTGCATTCGTATTTGTTAAATCTTTCAATGGAATAGCTGAGTTGCGTCGATCCATTTCAACTTCAATTTCATCAATAACTGATTGATTAGACTCATAAAATGGTTTCCAATCATCTGCTTCACAAAAAATAACTTTGGAATCAGATGAACCAAATACTTTAAAATCACTTGGGAAAGTAATGTTTTCAAAATCACCATTGATGTAGACTTTTAATGGTGTAGATTTTTTTGCATCACTTATATATTGAATAATTTCTTCTGCCGTTAAATGTTGTACCATAATTAAATTCGCTCCTTAGGGTTTATAAGTTATCAAATGTATAATAACCATTTTTATTTTGAACTAGTTTTTCTGCTGCGCCAATCGCACCGTTGGCAAATATATCTTTAGATTGTGCGCGGTGTGTAATTTCAATTGTTTCATCCGTACCTGCAAAAAGCACATCATGTTCTCCAACAATCGTGCCGCCACGAATAGAATGAATACCTATTTCATCTTGGGTACGTTTTTCAGTCGTTTCATGTCTATCATATACAGGCGTTGTAGTCTCACGTAAAGACTCAATAACATCATATAATTTCACTAATGTACCACTCGGTGCATCAACTTTTTTATTATGATGTGCTTCTGTAAGTTCAATATCAAAATCTTGCAAGAGCGGTACAGCTGCTTCTAAGATTTTTGTAAGTGCATGTACACCATAACTCATATTCGCACTGAAAAACACTGGCATATCTGTACTCAACGCTTTTAATTTATCTATGATTTGTTCTTTCTCACCCGTTGTAGCAATGACAACTGGTAAATTAAAGTCTTCTTCTAATAATGGTAAGAGTAGTTCAGGATTTGAAAAGTCAATAGCAACATCCGCTTCTGTAGCCTCTGAAATATGTTCAAAAGTAGGGTAGGGATAGTGCTTTTCACTGTTTCTCACAATAACCCCAACGATTTCGTGATTTTTCTCTTCTGCTAACCTTGCTACGCGTTGATTCATAGCACCATATCCAATTAATAAAATCTTCATGAATTTCCACCTACTTTAAATTGTTCGTAAGCTTGTTCTAATTTTTGGCGATCACTGTCTTCAAGTGTAACAAGTGGTAAGCGTACTTCATAGTTACCAAATCCTTCAACTGCTGTTAATGCTTTTACAGGAATAGGGTTAACATCTACTGCTAACGCATCTAATAACGTTTGAATAGGCTGGAATTGAGACTGTATGTTTTCGTCATTTTGTTTTGCATCATATAAAGATTGGAAAGCATTTGGAATAACATTGGCAACCACCGAGATAACACCGTGACCACCTTGATTGAAATAATCAACAATATTATCGTCGTTGCCACTATATAAAGCAAACTCATCTAAATTAAGGCGTTGTTTTAAGTCTTCTAAGTAATCAAAATCATTTGTCGCATCTTTTAATGCAACGATATACTCATTTTCACTTAAAGTTTCCACTGTTTCTGCATCGATTGTCATATTAGTACGTGACGGTACATTATATAATACAACCGGCAATTTCACTGCATCTGCAATTGTTGTAAAGTGGGCAATTAAACCTCTTTGATTTGTCTTGTTATAGTATGGTGTAATAAGCATAATCGCATCAGCACCAATTTCTCTTGCACGCACAGAAGCTTGAATAGACTTTTGAGTATTATTCGTACCAGTACCTGCAATGACAGGCACACGACCATCCACAACATTGACAACGACTTCTAAAATTTGATCCTTCTCTTCATCAGTTAATGTTGGATTCTCAGCTGTAGTTCCATTGACTACGATTGATTTTGCATTATTATCTAGTAAATATTTCACATGTCTTCTCAATGCATCAAAGTCAACTTCATTGTGTGTAAATGGCGTTGCTAGTGCAACACCTACACCTTCAAATATATGTCCCATATTATTTTACTCCTTTCAAGCTCATAACTTGTTCAAGTATTTGTACTGCATTTAATGCTGCACCTTTTAATAAGTTGTCAGAAGTACACCATACATGGAAAGTATTGTCTAAGCTATCGTCACGACGAATGCGTCCAACAAAGATTTCATCTCTACCAGTTGAATGAATTGCTAATGGATATTCATTGTTTTGAGGATTATCTACAAGTACAACACGATCATCTTTTTCAAATAACTCTTGAATGGCTGAAACTGTTGCTTCTTTTTCTAATGTTACACTCATGTGTACACTATGACTGTCTTGTACAGGTACACGGACGCAAGTAGCTGTTACTTTTAAATGATCATCTTGTAAAATTTTACGTGTTTCATCAATCATTTTTTGTTCTTCTTTTGTATACCCATCTTCGAGAAAAGTATCTATATGTGGTAACACATTATTATAAATAGAGTGAGGGTATGCCTCTGGCGCTTTACCATTTGCTCCTTCAGCTAAATCTTGTTTACCTTTCACTCCTGAACCAGATACTGCTTGATAAGTTGTATATGCAACACGTTTTAATCCAAATGCTTCTTGTAATGGTTTAAGTGGCACGACAGATTGAATCGTAGAACAGTTTGGATTGGCAATGATTTTTCTATCTAATTTAGGTTCATTCACTTCTGGTACTATTAAATCAATACCTTCAGTCATTCTCCATTGACTAGAGTTGTCAATCACGATAGCTCCTGCTTGTTCGAAAATAGGAGAATAATGTTCACTTGTACTACCACCCGCACTCATTAATACATAATCAAAAGGTTCACTAGCTGCTTCATCAGTCAATTCACGTACTGTGTATGTTTTACCTTGAAATTCAATTTGTTCTCCCGCTGATCGCGCTGAAGAGAATAATACTAATTCATCAAAGACAATGCCTTTTCTATCTACTGTTTCTAACATTTTTCTTCCTACTAATCCTGTTGCACCTGCAATAGCTAATCTAGTCATATACAAAACACTCCATTTTTTATTAGTTGATTTTAAAAAGTTTTGAAAATTCAGATATCAAAAGCTTGATATAAAGTCTGTACAGCACGTTCACCGTTTTCAGCATCGATGACACATGAAATACTAATTTCCGATGTTGTCGTTTGATAAAATGAGATATCATTTTCAATTAAAGTAATAAATGCTTTTGAAGCTACACCAGACATATCTCTCATACCTGAACCTATTAAAGAAATTTTAACGTATTCTTCATTAATTCTGAAGTCCAAGGCACTAAAGTCTTCTTTTAAAGTTTCCAGTATAGATGAAATTTGTGCAACATCCGTATCTTTAATTGTAAAAGACATTTGTAAGCCTTCTAAATTAACAATTTGAGATATCATATCTACATTTACAGAACCATCTTCTAATTGACTGAATAATTTTGTGAGTAATTTATTATCTGGTAAGGGGTAACTAATTGTAACATGCATCATATGTGTATCTAATGCAACGCCTGTGACGGCTTTCTTTTCTAAAATTTCTGTTTGTGGCATAATCCATGTTCCTTTCACATTTGATAAAGTTCTACCTAAATATAGGGGAATGTTATAATTATTTGCTAATTCAACACTTCTTGTTTCTAATACGCCTGCACCTAAAGCACTCATTTCCATCATTTCTTCATACGATACATAATCGAGTCGCTTCGCATCTTTATATAGGCGAGGATCTGTAGCATAAACACCATCCACATCTGTATAAATTTCACAAGGCGTATGATTACTCGCAGCTAATGCAACAGCAGTCGTATCAGAACCTCCACGTCCTAAAGTCGTTACTTCTAAATCATCATTAATACCTTGGAAACCAGCCACAACAAGCACGTCATTTTCTTCAAATGCTTGTTCAAATGTTTCAGGATTAATTTCAGCTATACGACTTTTCAAATGGTGCCCAACCGTTTTGATACCAGCTTGATAACCTGTCATAGCTTTAGCTCGAACGCCAATGTCATTCAAAACCATCGATAAGTATGAAACGGTTTGTTGTTCACCAGTTGTGAGTAATAGCGCTAATTCTTGATCCTTTGGACTAGTGGTTAATGTAGATACATTTGCCATTAACTCATCGGTCGTTTTACCCATAGCACTTACTACGACAATAAGTTGTTCTCCTTGTGCAATTCTCAAACTTAACATCTCAGCTATATTTTTAATTTTAGTAAAATCACTAACTGAAGAACCACCAAATTTCAAAACACTTCTTTCCAAATTCATATCCTCCTCGTTGAATAGGGGAGAATCACAGTTATATAAAAAAAGAACAAGTCCGAAATGCGAACCTGTTCTATATTATATATACAAGTGATGCACTCCATTATCTTAAAATAATGACAGACTCTTAGCTCTTAACCATAAAGTCCAACATGTTATAAGCTGCTATTATAACCGTTTCGGCATCTCACCCTTTCAAAATTAGCTGCTAGCAGTCAGATTCTTCTAATCTTTACTAATGATTGATGCGCCTCATCAAAACCTTATTAAATTTTGTTTATGTTTTACATTATACATAGGCTTACATGTACTGTAAACCGCTTTTCTTTAATTTTTTAAATTTACTGAAAAATATGACATTTAAGGAGTGTTTTTTACCTCAAGAGTGTAAAATGATATCTTTTCGAGGTATTGCTTTTTTAAAACACAAAATGATGATTCTTTTAAAATTCCTCGTACGATGCCGGATCTTGACCTTTTAGTCGGCCATCTTGCTGTGTCAGACTATTAATTTTATCAATATCTTGTTGTTCTAAAGTAAAATCAAATATATCTTTATTTTGAATTTGTCGCGCAATCGATGTTGATTTAGGAATAGGGACAACACCATTTTGTACATGCCATTTTAAAATGATTTGAGGGATTGTTTTATTATATTTTTCTGCTATAACAGCAACATCTTTATCCTTAATCACCTCAGATGCACGACCTAAAGGACTCCAGGCTTGTGTAATGATGCCTTTTTGATTATGATATTCAATCATGTCCTGCTGATTAAAATAGGGGTGCAGTTCAATTTGATTTACTACAGGCAACACGCCTGTTTCTTTTTCTAAAGTTTCAATATGTTCTGGTAAGAAATTACAAACACCAATAGATTTTATCAAGCCAGCTTTTTGTGCATCTATCATTGCTTGCCATGCTTCTACATACTTGCCTTGTTTAGGATTAGGCCAGTGGATTAAGTATAAATCTAAATACTCAACACCTAGACGGTAGATTGATTCTTGGATTGCAACCATAGCTGCATCATAATCTTGATAACGACCTGGTAATTTTGAAGTAATGATAACTTGATCTCTTGTCACATGACTATTGTCAATCGCTTTGCCCACAGTACCTTCGTTTTCATAATTATATGCTGTATCTAACAAGCGATATCCTTGATTTAATGCATTCGTTATTGCGTGTGCACCATGCGCACCATTAAGCTTATATGTACCAAATCCAATTTGAGGTAATACTTGACCGTCAATCATATTTAAATTTTTCATTTAAACATTCCTCCTACAGTTAATTAATTATGATTATATAATTGTGAAAATGCTTTTTAAAGCAATCGGCCTATACCTCTTTTTAAAGTAGGGGAATGAAAAAACGTGACACAAGTCTATTTTCAAAAATGTGATGTCATAACTACAATAATTAGGTGATGATATGAAAAAAGCGTCTAAAACATTTATGTCTTAGACGCTTAAATATGATTACAATTATTTAGCTAATACACCAGTTTCTTCTAAATAGGCTTCATAAGAAATCTCTTTTGAAACTGCACCAGCAGGATTTAAATCAATAACACGGTTCGCGATTGTGTTAATAAATTCAAAATCATATGACGTAAAGATGATTGAACCTTTGAAGTTCTTTAATCCATCATTTACCGCAGTAATACTTTCTAAATCTAAATGGTTTGTCGGTTCGTCTAACAATAGCACGTTTGCACTTGATAGCATCATTTTACTTAGCATACAACGTACTTTTTCTCCACCTGAAAGCACACTTGCTTTTTTCTTAACTTCTTCACCACTAAATAGCATACGTCCTAAGAAGCCACGTAAGAATGTTTCAGTTTGTTCGTCTTCCGGTGCATACTGACGTAACCAATCTACTAGATTCATGTCTACACCTTCAAAGTAGTCAGAGTTATCTTTAGGGAAGTAACTACGTGAAGTTGTGACACCCCATCTTACTGAACCTTCATCTGGTTCCATCTCACCAGCTAAGATTTTCAATAATGTTGATTTAGCAAATTCACTATCTCCAATTAATACAGCTTTATCATTAGGATCCATTGTAAATGAAATATTGTCTAGAACTTTAACACCATCAATTGTTTTTGAAAGGTTTTCTACAAACAATAAGTCATTCCCAATTTCACGTTCTGGAGTGAATTTAACAAATGGGTAACGACGCGATGAAGGTTGAATATCATCGAGTTCGATTTTTTCAAGTTGTTTCTTACGACTTGTTGCTTGTTTTGATTTTGAAGCATTTGCAGAGAAACGCGCAACGAAATCTTGTAATTCTTTGATTTTTTCTTCTTTTTTCTTATTTTGATCTTGTGCCATTTTCATTGCTAATTCACTAGATTGATACCAAAAATCATAGTTACCAACGTAAACTTTAATTTTCCCATAATCTAAATCGGCAATGTGAGTACATACGTTATTTAAAAAGTGTCTGTCATGAGAAACTACAATAACTGTATTTTCAAAATTAATTAAGAAATCTTCTAACCAACTAATTGCAGGGATATCTAAACCATTGGTAGGCTCATCTAGTAGCAATACGTCTGGTTTACCAAAAAGACTTTGAGCCAATAAGACTTTAACTTTTTGATTATTTTCTAATTCTGACATTGTTTTATCTTGTAAATCTGCTTTTATACCAAGACCAGATAGTAGGGAACCAGCATCTGCTTCTGCATTCCATCCATCCATTTCTGCAAATTCGCCTTCTAATTCTGCTGCTCTAATACCATCTTCATCGCTGAAATCAGGTTTCATATAGATCTCATCTTTTTCTTTCATAACAGCATACAAACGTTCGTGACCTTTAATAACAACATCTATAACACGTTCATCTTCAAATGCAAAATGATCTTGTTTTAATACTGCTAAACGTTCATTTTTCCCCATTGAAACATGACCAGTTTGTGCATCTAATTCTCCAGATAAAATTTTCAAGAACGTTGATTTACCTGCACCATTTGCACCTATCAAACCATAGCAATTGCCATCTGTAAATTTAATATTTACATCTTCAAATAGCTTACGATCGCCAAATCGTAAACTTACATCAGTAACTTGTAACATGCATTTACTCCTTTTCGTTAATCTACCGCACAAATTATAACACACTTATCTTGCACTTTCGACCTTTCGCGCTAGACTAATGCTTGTTTTCCTATAGCATGTTATAATATAGAAGAATAAATTTTATGAACGAAGGAGAAAAGTATGGCCCAAGATGAAAAAGATATTGTAGGTTCAATAGAATTCCTTGAAGTTGTAGGTTTAGAAGGTTCCACTTACAAATTAAAAGGACCCAATGGTGAAGAAGTTAAATTAAACCAATCTGAAATTAATGATGAAGATGAACTACAAATAGGTGAAGAATATAGCTTTTTTGTATATCCTAATAGATCAGGTGCATTATTCGCTACTCAAAATATGCCTGACATTACTACGAATAAATATGATTTTGTAAAAGTTTTAAAAACTGATAGAGATGGTGCACACGTAGATGTTGGGTTACCACGAGAAGTACTGATTCCTTGGGAAGATCTTCCGAAAGTTAAAGATGTTTGGCCAGTACAAGGTGATGAACTATTTGTTACTTTACGTATCGACAGAGATAACAACATGTTTGCTCGATTAGCGACAGAAACAATCGTTGAACAAATGTATACACCTGTGTTCGATGACGAGAAGCAAAACCAAGTGATAGAAGCAAGACCTTATCGTTTACTAAGAATTGGCAGTTTCTTACTATCTAAAGATGGTTATAAAATATTCGTTCATGAAACAGAACGTAAAGAAGAACCTCGATTAGGTGAAAATGTTAGCGTTCGTATCATTGGTCATAATGAAAAAGGGGAACTAAATGGCTCATTCTTACCCTTAGCACATGAGCGATTAGATGATGATGGCCAACATATATTTGACTTATTAGTTGAATATGATGGGGAGTTACCTTTTTCAGACAAATCTAGTCCAGAAGCAATCAAAGAAATATTTAATATGAGTAAAGGCTCATTCAAGAGAGCAATAGGCCATCTTTATAAAAATAAAATTATCACGATCGAAAGTGGTAAAATTGCCTTAACCCAAAAAGGTTGGGGAAGAATCGAAAAATAGTTTCTTCTATTATAAAGCAGTGAACGATTGAATTAATGATATTTAAATCACACTTCATTATTTAAGCACTTTATTACAATTGCTATTCATTGATTCAGTAAAACATCATACAGTAATCAATATTAAAACCTAAAAATACTACTTTTTTGTAGTTATTTTTAGGTTTTTTTGTATTTTAATATTACAAATTCAAAACTTCTGTAATATTAAAAGAGGAGTAGAACGTTGATTTAAAGCGATTTTTGAACCAAAGTGATCACCTCACATTACAAATATAAATATTGTAAACAACAACAATAATTCCTTAACAAAACATTTACATTATCTATATTTGTATTTAATAAAAGGTGTGTAGTATAGAGAATGTAAGAAATACATATAACTTTTGGGTTATTCACTTATTAGGAGGATGTTTCAATGAAAAAATGGCAATTATTTGGTACTACAGCAATCGGTGCTTCACTTTTATTAGGTGCTTGTGGCGGCGGAGGTAACGCTGATTCAGGTAAAGGCGAAGGAGAAGTTAAAGGCGATGGCTCATCAACAGTAGGTCCAATCATTGAAAAACTTAACGAAAAATTTGCTAAAGATAATAAAGATGTAACAGTATCATCAGGTACTTCAGGTACAGGTGGGGGATTTGAAAAATTCATCTCAGGTAGCACTGATTTTTCAAATGCATCTAGACCAATAAAAGATGAAGAAAAGAAAAAATTGGATGACAAAGGTATTAAATACGATGAATTCAAAATTGCTCAAGACGGTGTAACAATCACAGTCAATAAAGATAATGATTTCGTTGACGAACTTACTAAAGAACAACTTAAAGAAATTTACTCAGGTAAAGCTAAAACTTGGAAAGATGTAAATCCAAAATGGCCATCTAAAGAGATCAAAGCTTACTCACCTGACCAATCACATGGTACTTACGATTTCTTCACTGAAGAAGTTATGGACAAAGGGGATATCAAAGCAGAGAAAAATGCTGATACAAATGTAATTGTACAATCTGTTCAAAAAAATGAACAAGGTATTGGTTACTTCGGTTATAACTTCTATGAACAAAATAAAGATAAATTAAAAGAAGTTAAAGTTAAAGATGATTCAGGTAAAACAACTGAACCAACTAAGAAAACTATCCAAGATGGTTCATATGCATTGAGTAGACCATTGTATATCTACACTAACGAGAAAAAATTAAAAGATAACAAAGGATTCCAAGACTTCATGAAATTTGTTCTTGAAGACAAAGGTAAATCAGCTGAAGATGCAGGATTTGTTGCATTACCTAAGAAAGACTACACAGAACAACAATCTAAATTAGATGACATCATTGGTAAAGATAGTAAAAAAGACGACGACAAAGACAGTAAATAATTATAGTAAGATCGTTTAGGGTTGGGATTCTGGAATGGGGCAAAGTTAGATTCGTACGCTACTTTGTCATTTTTCCAGACCCAACTTTTTTAAATAATTGGGAGTTTACAAGAAGGAAGGAATTCACATGGCGAATAATAATCTCTCCGTAAGTGAAATGATTGAAAAAAACAACGCTAAAAAGAATGGTACAAGCGATAAAATTGCACCGATCATTTTAGGAATCATTGCAGTTTTTTCTATTTTAGCAACTATCGGAATTATCGTGACACTTTTAACTGAAACAATTACATTCTTTACACGAGTTTCATTTGCAGACTTTTTCCTAACAATGGACTGGAATCCATTTTCATCAACACCTAAATATGGTATTTGGGCATTGATTCTAGGTACATTGAAAATTACAGTTATCGCGACTATTGTAGCTGTACCAATTGGTTTAGGTGCTGCACTTTACTTAAGTGAATATGCTTCAAGTAGAGCAAGAAGCATTATCAAACCTATACTAGAAATCTTATCAGGTATTCCAACAATTGTATTTGGTTTCTTTGCACTTACATTCGTAACGCCTATACTACGTTCTGTCTTTCCAGAACTAGGTAGTTTCAACTCTATCAGTCCCGGAATTGTAGTAGGTGTCATGATTATACCTTTAATTTCAAGTATGAGTGAGGATGCTATGTCATCTGTACCAAATAAAATGCGCGAGGGTGCTTTAGGCTTAGGCGCTACTAAATTTGAAGTTGCAACTAAGGTTGTTTTACCTGCTGCAACATCAGGTATCATGGCTTCAATTGTATTAGCAATTTCTCGTGCAATCGGTGAAACGATGATTGTATCATTAGCTGCAGGTAGTACACCGTCTGCATCATTAGATTTAACAGGATCTATTCAAACAATGACTGGTTATATCGTGCAAGTAGCAACAGGTGATGCGACATTCGGTTCAGATATTTATTACAGTATTTATGCAGTAGGTTTTACATTATTCTTATTCACATTAATTATGAACTTAATTTCACATTGGATTACGAAACGTTTCAGAGAGGAGTATTAAAATGGCTGAAGTTAACAACAATAGTAAAGCACTTGTCGATCAAAACACCGTTGAAAAGAAACTCTCTGGGAGATTGTCGATAAATAAACTTAATAAGTGGGCATTCTTTGCATGTACAATGATCGGCTTACTCGTCTTAGCGGCATTAATTATTGATACTTTAATTAAAGGTGTTGGACATTTAACTCCTTCATTCTTTACGAGCTTCTCATCTTCAACACCGTCAATGGCCGGCATCAAAGGCGCCTTGATTGGTACTGTATGGTTGATGATTACAATTATTCCTATTTCTATTATTTTAGGCGTAGGTACAGCAATTTATTTGGAAGAATATGCAAAAGATAATGCATTCACAAGTTTCATAAAAGTAAGTATCTCGAATTTAGCTGGTGTACCATCAGTCGTATTCGGTTTACTAGGCTTAACAATTTTTGTAAGAGGTATGGGTATCGAATCATTAGCACTAGGTAATTCCATATTAGCTGCCGCACTCACGATGTCACTGCTTATCTTACCAGTAATTATTGTTGCGAGTCAGGAAGCAATCAGAGCAGTACCTAATTCAGTAAGAGAAGCATCATATGGATTAGGCGGTAATAAATGGCAAACAATACGCCGTGTAGTCTTACCAGCTGCAATCCCTGGTATTTTAACTGGATTTATCTTGGCACTATCACGTGCGTTAGGTGAAACGGCACCTTTGATTCTAATTGGTATCCCGACAGTATTATTACAATTACCATCAAGTATCTTTGATCAGTTCCAAGCTTTACCAATGGCTATATACAACTGGGCGAAATTACCACAAGCAGAATTCCAAAACGTCGCTTCAGCAGGCATTATCGTATTGCTCGTCATCTTATTATTGATGAACGCAATTGCTATTTTCTTAAGAAACAAATACAGTAAAAAATTCTAATCGTACTCAAATATAAAGTGTATTTAACCAAGGCTAGTCTACTGGGAATATACTATGGATATTAAATCTATAGTCTGGCTAGCCTTATATAAAAAAGGAGTTTTAATTATGGCTAATAAACAAATAATTGATAAAAATGATGACTTACAAGCACATACAGATCGCAATGATAAACCTATTGCAACAATTGAATCGAATCATAAAGAGAACAAAATTCCAGATAGTGAAAAGAAAATTGTCTATTCTACAAAAAATTTAGACTTATGGTATGGCGAGAATCACGCACTTAAAAATATTAACCTAGACATTCTAGAAAATAATGTCACTGCTATTATAGGACCATCAGGTTGTGGTAAATCAACATATATCAAGGCTTTAAACCGTATGGTAGAACTTGTACCATCTGTTAAAACTGCAGGTAAAATTTTATATCGTGATAAAAATATTTTTGACGACAAACATTCAGTAGAAAAATTAAGAACAAATGTAGGTATGGTATTCCAACAACCAAATCCATTCCCTAAATCAATTTACGATAATATTACGTATGGTCCAAAAATCCATGGCATTAAAAACAAAAAAGTTTTAGATGAAATTGTTGAAAAATCTTTACGTGGCGCTGCAATTTGGGATGAGTTAAAAGACCGCTTAGATACAAATGCCTATAGCTTATCAGGTGGTCAACAACAACGTGTATGTATTGCACGTACATTAGCAATTGAACCAGATGTTATTTTAATGGATGAGCCAACATCTGCATTAGATCCAATTTCAACATTAAAAGTTGAAGAATTAGTACAAGAATTAAAAGAAAAATATTCAATTATTATCGTTACACATAACATGCAACAAGCAGCACGTGTATCAGATAAAACAGCATTCTTCCTTAACGGCTATGTAAACGAATACGATGATACAGATAAAATCTTCTCTAATCCTTCTGATAAACAAACTGAAGATTATATCTCAGGTCGTTTCGGTTGATTAATCTATGGCTATAATCAGACAAAAATACGAAGGCCAACTCGATGATTTAATGAAAGATCTGCGTCGGCTTGGTCTTCATGTATATCATAATATTGAATTTGCATTAATGTCGTTAAGTGAAGAAGATAGAAACTATGCAAGAGAATCTATTGCAAAAGATAAAAATATTAATGAACTTGAAACTGAAATTAATGAAAAAGTTATTATGCTGATTACTAAACAGCAACCAATTGCTACTGATTTAAGATTGATGATGGCAGCATTAAAAATTGCTTCTGATTTTGAACGTATAGGAGATAACGCTGCTAATATTGCTGAAATTAGATTAAGAGCAAAGATTATAGATAAATATGTGCTAACAAGGCTCAACACAATGGGTAAATTAGCATTGTTAATGTTAAAAGATTTAAATGATGCGGTTAGAAACAATGATATCACACTTATTAAAGAAATCATTGAACGCGATAAGGATATTGATGATCTATATAAAAATATTGTTAACACTACCTATCTCATTGATAATGATCCTTTTGTTGCCGGACAAGCGCATCTAGCAGCACGTCATTTAGAACGCATCGGAGATCACATTACGAATATTGCTGAAAATATATATTTCTTTATTACTGGTAATCGTTACGAATCTTACAATAAATAACAAAGAAAAGCGCAGTGAGTGTGAAATTGATTTTCTACTCACTGCGCTTTTCTTTTATTGTTCTGCTTCAATTTCGTCTGTCAGCATTTCTAATTCGTCAACAAGCTTGCCAATATAACCAATGGTTGATTTCAATGGCGCATCTGTTCGAATATCAATACCTGCAATGTCAGCTAATTCAACTGGTGATTTACTGCCACCAGCTTTTAATGTTTCTAACCATGCATCGACGGCAGGTTGACCTTCAGTTTGAATACGTTGTGACATAACTGTACCAATAGTTAATCCTGCAGAATAAGTATAAGAATATAACCCCATATAATAGTGTGGTTGTCTCATCCAAGTCAATTCTGTACCTTCAGTTAATTTCACACTATCTCCAAAAAACTGACTATAAACATCTAACATAATTTGATTTAACACAGGTGCTGTTAACGACTCACCATTGTCGACTTTTGTGTAAACTTCTCTTTGATAAGCTGCTTCTAGTAAATGTGTAACCATATTATGATAATACGTTCTAGAAATAATTGAACCAATTACCCAACGTTTAAACTTCGGATCATCACTATTTTTAAATAAATAGTTAGACATCAACATCTCATTCATTGTAGAAGGTGCTTCAACAAAATACATTGACGCTTCTGATTCCAAATAATTTTGGTGTTTTTGCGCTAATGTAAAATGGCCAGCATGACCCAACTCATGCGCTAAGACAAATGTTTCAGTCATTTTACCTGTCCAAGAAATAAATACATAAGAATGAGAAGCATAAGGACTTGCACAATAAGCGCCTGTATCTTTACCTTTGTTTTGTGCAAAATCAATCCATCTTTCTTCATATGCAGCTTCGACCATCTTCAAATAATCTTGTCCAAGTACATCTAATGCACCATAGATATATTGTTTTGAGTCCTCTATAGAAATCTCTGGTTCATAATTTGGATCAATAGATACTTTTAAATCTTCAAAGCCCATAACATCAAGACCGTGCACGCGTTTGATTAACTTAGCATATTTTTGCATAATAGGCGCTAAATCACTCATAATTACATCAATTTGTCGATCAAACATATCACGTGTAACTTCTTGGTCTTGTAATAAGTAATCAATAACCGACTCGTAGCCCCTTAAATCAGCTTCAATTTTTTCTTGTTGAACTTGTAAATTATAAGTTGCTGCTGTTGTATGCTGATATTTACGTAGCGCATCACTAAAATATTTAAAGCTTGTTTCTCTAAAACCTCTATCCGGATTATCTTCATATTCATTTTCAAATGTTGCATAATCTAAAGGATAATTTTGATTATTGTGCTCAAATGATTCAAAGTCAATATCTAGCATTTTAGTTGTTCCATATAAATCAAAAGCACCGTCAAAAGTAGGGGATAAACTAGCTAAAACTTTTTCAACTTCTGGAGATAATTTATATGCTTTTTTAGCTTTAATTTTTGTTAAAAAATGTGGATATTGTGATGTTTTAATTAATTCATCTAATGTCGTATCTGAAAGTTCGATAATCTCTGAAACAACAAATGATAATTCACTTGCTATCTTTCCATAGGAAGTTGAAAATTTAGCGCTCAATGTTTGTGCTTGTTCATTAGCCGTATCGACACTTAAATTCAATTCGGCATAATTTGCCATTCTATCCAATTGAATTAATATATCAGAATATGCATTGAGTGCAACTTCAATCATTTCAGCATGATTCAAACGTTCTGTATATTGTTTATTAAATGCTTTGGCTGCTTCTAAAGTTTCATCTAACACTTGATAAAATGCTTCATCAGAACTAAATAATTCAGTAATATCCCAAGTTTCGTCTTTAGGGACATCACTTCTAAACGGTAATGTTCCAGTCATTTAATCACTCCTTCACGTAATTTAGGTTTCATATTGATTATACATGAAAGACGATAACAAAGCACAATTGCAAGTTTAATTATCATTGAAGCAGGGAAGATAATTAGATGAAATGTAATGTATGGAATCTTTTGTCTTTAAAACAAAAGATTACTACATACTACTATAGTCCGAATAAGATTGTGGTAAATTGTAGTATAATCTTAATCATTAAGTTAAAATTATAAACAAAAGATATGTAAGGAGTGCAACACATGACAATATTTGATATGCCTAATTATTTATGGATTTCAGTAGTTGCTGTGATATTAGTAACTATTTTCTGTAATCTAGCTTTAAATAAATGGTTTGTCCCAGCTGTATTAACAATCGTCGTATTAGGAATAGCTGCTTTCTTGATTCCTAATTTTGAAGATATTACATATGAACCATTATTAGGATTTGCGGCATTTATGGCTGTAATCAGTTTAATTATTAGTTTCTTAATTTGGTATTTCACACGCAATTGGAGACGAAGCCGTCGCGAGAAAAAAGCGAAAAAAGAAATTCGTAAACGTGGCGGTATTCCTAAAGATGAAATTGAGAACTATCGAGAAAAAAGATAGATATAATAAAAGCCATTGTAGTGGGTTACATTACAATGCCTTTTATTATTGCCACTAAATAGGTTAGTGGGGAAGATTATTTAAATGCTTTCTGTATTTGTTCAAGTTGGTCGATGGTTAATTTGATACCACCTTCACCGAAAAACCAACTGTTTGCTTCAAATAATGTAACGCCATTATTTTTAATTGCCTTTGAATTTTTTATAACATCATTCTGTAACGCTTGCGGCATACTTTCACTTTTTACATTTCCATGTTTAGTTCGATCAATAACAAATAATTTGTCTGGATTCATTTCATTTAAATATTCATTTGAAATAAGTATACCACTTGAGTTCGGTTTCATTTTTTTATCAGCATGTTTAATGCCTAAATCTTCATTTAAAAAACCACCGAATCTACCAGTAGCACCATAGGTTTTTATACCTTTATCATCTACATTTAGAAATAATACAGATTCATTTTCAATTCTTTTTTTAGTTTCAGCAACCTTATTATCCAGTTCTGTAATTAATGCCTTTGTTTCTTTTTGTTTTTCAAAAATTTTACCTATATTTTCAGTATTTTTCTTAATTGAAGCTATGTAATCATCGTTTTGAGGACTAATAAAAACAATTTTAGCATTTGGTACAGCTTTTTTCATTTCTTCTAAAGTTTTAGTATGTGCTTGCCTGAAAGAAGCAACAACAACATCTGGTTTAGATTTTGCTAATTCATCGTAATTAGGTTGACCGGGGTTGCCAATATTGTTGTATTGGCTGCTTTTAAATGCTTTTAGGCTGTCTGGTAAAAATGGAGCACCTTGGCCCTTAGCAATAGCAACGATATGGTCTTGCAATTTTAATTGTTGCATCACATCTAACACACCGTAATCCATTACTGCAACGCGTTTAGGATTAACCGGAACCTCTACAACTTCATGCTTAATTTCGCCTTTATTATGATCTTGATTTTTATCTTTAAACTCATAAGAAGTTTCAATTTTAATTGTTTCTTTAGATGCTTTATTACTTTGGGTATGACTACAAGCACCTAAAAATAAAAAGCAAAGGGCGGTTAATGCAATACATATAAACTTATTCATATACAATCTCTCCTTTAATATAAAAGTTAATTATATATTAATTGAAAATCATTATCAATTAGAGATTTTAGAAATACTAAATGATTGTGTGAAGTTCATAGCAATTTCGAATTAACATACCAATGCAATGATTAAGTCTAATGATTAAGTCTACAGGAAATAACACATATGAGGTTATCAATATACGTATAATTATCATATTAAAGAAAGTCAACGAGCAATAATGATTTAGCAAATTATAATCAAGCTAAAACAATGTGAAGCATATGTAATGTATTCATATTAGCATAGAAATTATATAGATAGTACAAGCATGTACTAAGAAAAAGGGTTCCGAAATTGGAAAATATCTCGATATACATAACTTCCTATAATATATATTATGTAAACTAAAATACAGCATAATATTTTTACTGGAAAATTATTATGCTTTCATAGCATTTAACCTTAACTTAGTAACTATAATGAATTACCTGATTTTTATACTTAATTGTTCTGTTTAATGTTACGTATAATACACATGATTTTAAATTTGATTCTCACTTAAGTTATCTATTTGTAAATCATTTCTTTGTTATAGATAATTTCAACACTTATTGTTATGACTACAAATGGCCATTTCATTTTAAGATACTTATTTGCAATCACATGAACAAGTACCCACAATATCATTTTAAAATGCTCAGAAATGCAAATCTCAGCGCCTATGTTTAACGCTTACTAAAATAATTACTAAATAAGATATCCAATCGCTATCACAATCTCAGTAATCCTTAAAAAATGGTTTTTATTAAGTTCAAACTACATTATAGGTTTACATAATATAAATATGATAATCTTAAAATCTTTTAGTGTTCCTTTTCTTTTTTTGGGTATATACTGTTTAGAGAATATTTTAGGAGTGAAATTTATGCAACGATCTTCAGGTATTAAATGGTCAAGTTTGATCATTGGTGTTATTTTCTTAGTTATTGGCGTATTTATCGTTAGTTTTCCAGAAGAAAACTTATTTGCTATAACTTGGTTAATTGGTCTTTTATTTATTATTAATGGTTTTATAGAAATTTTCATCCGTCGTATAATGAAAAAAGCGACACAAAGGGGCTCCAAATTACTGATTATACTTGGTATAATTAATATAATCATCGGTTTGTTAATCCTATTTAATGTCGTAACGAGTACAACCTTTATTATTTATTTATTTGCTATTTGGTTTATTATTAATGCTATTTTCAATATATTCACCGTAACACCAGCTGAAAAGTCGAATAAAGCTTTCCATACTTTTTCAATTTTACTAAATGTAATTGAAATTGTTTTTGGTATTATTTTATTATTCAACCCGTTAATCGCTGCGGTAATTATTGCTATATTTATGTGTATTGTATTCTTTATCATAGGTATCACATATATTATTGATGCTTTGAATTAATTTAATATAGCAAATTAAATTTTATATTTTAACTAGGGCGCTTAATAATAAAAATCAAAAACCATAAAAACCATGTTGTGATTTGTCGAATTACAACATGGTTTTTTTAACCTATTCTATTACTTACACCGAGTAAATATATACATTTTTTATATTTACTTTTTTTGAATCATTATGCTATTGTTATATTGATATTATATAATTTTATGCTATAATAAAAAATGTGGCTAACAACTAGAATCAACCTCATAGAATATGCCACATACTAGATTACCGTTATATTGGAAAGCCATCCTTTTATAACGAGTCCTAAACAAAAGAAAGCATACTGATATACGCTTACAACCAGTATGCTTTCTTTTTAATATTATTTTTTAATTTTCTTTCTAACATTATTCAACGTATTAAATAACCAATATTTCGATTTCTTAATTGGTTTATAGAAATCACCAATCAATTCCTCAATTTGTACGTTAAAGCCTCGTTTAAAGCGATATACACCGTAATCTTCGCTATTTTCAGTAAAGTCACCTGATAGACCATAGAAATTATAACGACCATAGCCATGATCAAAGCAATAATTCATCATATACCAGTGCATCATATAGGGTCCCATATATTGATTATATTTTTCTGATGAACCACCTGAGAAATAATTCACTTCATATGCATTTGCAAAATAAACACCCGCGGCTAAGTTTAAAATAGCACCGTCAGTTAATCTTAACTCACTCGCATGAAGTAATTCTTTTTTATCATGTTCAATCTGTTTGTCTAGCTCTGCAATTTTCTTCAACTGCTTATCAGATTTATTCTCATTTTGCATCATTTGATCGCGGCGTGATTCTTTTTCATTAATGCTTTCTTGAGTATGATTAATATATTCATCCAAATCAATGTAGGCCAATGGGATTAATGCTTTATCACCGTAATTATCTATAAAGTTATAAAAGTATTCATCCGTTTTAGAAACAAAACCTGTACGTTCTTCTGTTTCACGATACAATTCTAAGAATATATCAAATTCATCTCTTGTTAGTAACCTTACCTTCACGCCAAAATTAATTGCCTTGTTAATATTACGTTTTCTTTGGCTATCAAATTGTTTTTTTAATGAAGCTGGTGTTTCACCATCAAGGTTTAATACGCCCATCCATCTAACTTGACTAGATGTATCATACGATGTTGTAAATCCGTGATGTATATAACGATGAGATTTGAATAAATTAACGAGTGCATCATTCTTATCATGATTAGGTAATGGATTAATATCCTTATCATATATTTGATAAATCCAATATGGATCCATTTTGACATATAAACAATTATGCTGTTGCAAATAAGTGTCTAACTCACGTAAATAGAAATCTACTAACCCCAAATCATTATAATCCATAACTGGACCGCGATTTGAATAATAAACATAGCTTCCCATTGTAGGAATTTTAGAGAAAAGACTAGCAGCAATAACTTGATTATCGTCATCTTTTAAGCCTAATAATACAACTTGAAATCCATCTTCTTCCCTTGTCGCAATATTTTCTTTCACTTGAAAATAATGACTCTCTAATGCTGGATTCTGTACAAAATTGTCATATTCTTTGACAGTTAACTCTGTAAATTTCATTCTAGCTTAGTTCCCTTCTATTTATGTTTATTTCTTTTTATCCTTAATTTTTTTCAATGTCGTATAAATTTTGTACATTGGCTTATTAATCGGTTTAATAAAATCACCAACATATTCTACTACATCTGCATTAAAACCTTTTTTAAATTTAACAACACCTGCATCTTCTGCATCTTCAGTAAAATGACCACTAATACCATAAAAATTATATCTATCTATATTATGATCTATAGCATAATTAATCATCTTCCATTGTATTGCATAACTACCAGCAAAATGTCTAAATTCATTAGATGTACCACCTGCATAGTAAACGACTTCATAAGGATTAATAATAAAGTAAGCTGCAGAAATCGGTAATTCGTTACCATGCTTCTCTTGTAACGCAGTGGCTTCATCTATTTTTTGTTGGTTTGCAATCAGTTGTTGTTCTAAATTTTCTTTTTTATTATACGCTTTTTTATTTTCTGGTCTTTTTTCTATATCCTTAACTGCTTTATTTATATCTTTACTTAATACTTCGCGTTCAGCCTTTAATTCTGTTATATATTCATCAAAATCCATATAAGCTAATGGGACAAGCACACGATCTTTATAATATCTTAACCTATTATAATAAAAATCGTCATCTCTATCGTCAAAATCCTTTGTTTCAGAAGTATCTTCCATGAATGAGCGGAATATTGGCAACTCATCTTCACCTAAAAATCTTACTTTCACACCATTTTTCTGTACTTTTTTAGTATTTCGTTTACGTAAACTATCCATACCATTAAGTACGTCTTTAGCAGTTTTTCCAGCTAAATCTAAAACAGAATGGAATCTTATTTGAAGTATTGGGTCAAAGCCAGTTAAAAAACCTTCATGCTTATAACCGAGTTGTTTCATTTTATCAAAAATCCAATCGTGACCCGCATTTGCTAATACTTCACCATCATGATTACGATATTGATAAGCAAGATAAGGATCTACTCGTAAATATAAGGCATTATGTTTTTTTACATATTTTGCTAATTCGTTAAAGAAGTAATGTACGAGTTCTTTATTTTCAAAATCTATGACTGGACCTCTATTGGAATAAAAATACTTGAAGAATTTCATAACAGGAACAGCTGTAAGTAAACATGCTGCAATTACTTCATTATCATTATTCTTAATACCTACTAGGTGTGTTTCTGTACTTTCTGCAATTTTCAATTCATAATTTCCAACCATTTGCGTAAAATGACTATTCGGCATTTTATCCGTAAATGCACCGAACTCTTTTGCAGTTAAATTCGTAAATTTCATTTTTTATATACTCCTATTTATCTATAGTTCTATTTTCGAGTTTAATTCTCAATCTAGATTATTATACAATATTCATTTATAAAACTAAATCAATAGCCTGTACATAATCTTTCTAATGCAATGATTACACTGCGTTTTATGTATTATTTAATTATATCACTACTTTTATTTTAACAAAGCGTAAGCATTTATTCATATTTAACATGTTAGATTTATAATTTAATTATGAATAACTTTTGGTTTTATTACCTTAATTATATATTTACTGTCATCTTCACTTAATTTATTTGTAAATACATGATAAAACCGGAGAACTTATCTCGTTCTCCGGTTTTATATTATTTCAAGAAAAAGTTTCTAATTATAAAGCATCTCTGATTGCTTTACCTATTGCTACACTTGATTGTGGATTTTGACCAGTGATAAATTGGGCATCAGATTCAATATGCTCTGTAAAATCATCTTTTGTCACAAACTTAGCACCTTGATTTTCCAATTCCGTTTGAGTTAAAAATGGAACTTTGTCTTCCAAGCCCATCGTACGTTCTTCATTATCTGTAAATGATGTTAATGTAACACCTTTAACTAAGAAATTGCCTTGTTTATCTTTGGCACCCACAAATACACTTGGTCCGTGACATACTGAAGAAATAATTTTCTTTTCTTCTTTAAAGTCTGCAAGGATATCTGCTAATTGTTGGTTATGTGCAAAATCAAATACGGCACCATGTCCACCAGGTAAATAGACTGCATCGTACTGTGATACATCAATATTTTCAATACTTGGTACTTGTTTTAACTTTTCAACAAAATTAGCATACTGATTTAATTCATCATTTTGTGTAGAATTTGGATCTAATGGAATTTCTCCACCTTCAATCGACACGATATCCACATCAATACCTGCTTCTGTTAATATATTATAAGGTTCGCTCGCCTCTTCTAACCATAGTCCAGTTGGCGTGCCATCATCATATTGACTTCTACTCGTAATTATAAATAATACTTTTTTACTCAAATTAAGTCACCTCTTTTAAAAATAAAGGTATGAACGATAAATAATACCAACGATACTATTTATCTAACTCTTCCTCTGATATCATATTACCCTTATTTTTAATGCATACACATAAAAATATATGACAATCTTTGCTTAATTCAAGACATTTCTTATTGTTTTTAAATACTCAATGGTAGTTTGTTTATCGTCATTTTCAAAGCGTTTTACTATTTCACTACCTATCACTACGCCATCTGAAGCTTCAATAATATCTTTTACATGTGCTGCTGTTCTTATACCAAATCCAGCTACTACAGGAACTTCAGTATGTGCTTTTATATCTTTAATTCTATTTTTTAGCTCTGGATGAAATTTACCATCTTCGCCTGTAGTCGCATTCATCGTTACAGTATAAATAAATCCTTCTGCATCCTTGGCTATTTGATGACTTCTAGTATTTGAAGTTGTCATAGCAATTAATGAAATAATATTTGTTTTGCGTTCTGGATGACGCGCTTTAAGTTGTTGCACCAACTCATGAGGCAAATCTGGTATGATCAAACCATACACACCTGCTTGTTCACAAGCATTCAAAAATGCTGATTCACCATAATGATTAATGATATTGTAGTATGTCATTAACACATACTTACTTTGAATCTCATCTTGATTTTCTGTAAGTTGATCGAAAATATATTGTATATTAACGCCTTCTTGAATTGCTTTATTACCAACATTCATGATTACCGGCCCATCAGCAACAGGGTCTGAAAATGGAACACCCACTTCAACTATATCTGCACCTGCTTCACTTAGTGTTTTTACATTTTCAATAAAGTCTCTGTTGCCCATAACATAAGGTACAAATAATTTATGCATGCGTGTCACCCTCCTGTTTCATATAATTTCTAATCGTTTCCATATCTTTATCACCGCGGCCTGATACTGTAACCACAAGTATTTCATCGTTACGCATCGTAGGTGCCAATGTTTCTACATAACTTAAGGCATGTGCACTTTCGATAGCTGGTATGATACCTTCCGCTTTAGTAAATCGCACTAAAGCATCCATTGCTTGTTTGTCACTTGCAGTAGCATATTTCACTCTTCCAATGTCATGATAATATGAATGCTCTGGACCAACGCCAGGATAATCCAATCCTGCAGATATTGAGTGTGCTAATTGTATTTGACCATCATCATCTTGAATTAAATACATTTTAGTACCATGTAACACGCCTTCTTTACCTTTATTTATAGCAAGCGCGTGTTTATCTGAATCTATTCCGTCGCCCGCTGCCTCAACACCGTAAAGCTTAACATCATCCTTTACAAATGGATAAAACGTCCCGATGGCATTAGAACCACCGCCTACACATGCGACAATAGCATCTGGTAATTGACCTTCTTTTTCATGAACTTGTGCTTTAATTTCTTGACCAATAATTTTTTGAAAGTCTCTTACAATAGTAGGAAAAGGATCAGGTCCCAGTGCAGAGCCTAGCAAATAATGCGTATCATCAACATGGCTTACCCAGTACTGTAATGCTTTATTGACTGCATCAGATAATGTGCCTTGTCCTTCAGTGACTGATTCCACTTTTGCGCCTAATAGTTCCATTCTAAACACGTTTAATGATTGTCTTTTGATATCTTCTTCACCCATAAACACAACGAGTTCCATATCAAATAAGGCAGCTACAGTTGCACTAGCAACACCATGTTGCCCCGCTCCAGTTTCGGCTACTAATTTATTTTTTCCCATGCGTTTAGCTAACAGTGCTTGACCAAGTGCATTATTAATTTTATGTGCACCCGTATGGTTTAAATCCTCACGTTTCAAATAGATTTTTGCACCACCAAGTAATTCCGAATAAGACTTAGCATATGTTAGCGGTGTTTCACGACCTACGTAATCTTTTAAGTAATCATCAAGTTCTATCTGAAATTGAGGATCATTTTTAGCGTCCTGATAAGCTTGTTTCAATTCTTGTATTGCGGGCATTAATGTTTCTGGTACATATTGTCCACCATAATTACCGAAAAAACCAAATGCATCTGCTTCTGTTTGTATATTTTCAACCATAGTTTATTGAGCTCCTTTTAAAAGTTTTATAATTTCTAACATTTTATTTAAGTCTTTTTTATGATTCGTTTCTATGCCACTTGCAATATCATAACCAGTATGATGAAGTGATAAGTTTTCTATCTTTTGTATATTTTCATAATTAATGCCACCTGCAATTAAATAATCAACATCATGTATGGTATCTAAAATTTTCCAATCATACGTTTTGCCAGTACCACCATAGGATTGTGATGGTGTATCAATAATAAATTGGTCAACTGAATGCTTGTAATAATCTATTGATGTTAATAATGTTTGTTGATTTACTGCAGGTAATGCTTTAATAATTTTTAAGTTACTATTTTGTTGTCTAATATATTGCACCGTACTTATAGGTTCGTTTCCATGAAGTTGTATTGTTGTAATACCTGTATGATTAATAATGCTATCTATTGTAGCGCGTTCAGGATTTACTAGAATAATCACTTTTTCCTTATCATTTGGTATAATATCTGTAAATTGTTTAATCGTTTGAATATCAACAAATCGCTTACTCTCAGTAAAATGTATAAAGCCCATAGCGTCGATATTCAATGCTTTTGCCTTTTCAACATCTTCTAACGTACGAAATCCACAAAATTTTATTTTCACTTTGTCACCTTAGTTAATTTTAATCCTGGTAAAAATTGACTTAAATCTTCACATTTCATTAACGACTCACCTATTAACAGACCATCAATACCTGACTCAACCACATTCGCTACATCCTGTTCATCCCGAATACCACTTTCCGAAATATAATAGTAGCCCTCTTTTTTGTTTTCTAATATTTCATTTGTATGCAGCACATCTGTGACAAATCGTTTCAAATCTCTATTGTTTACACCAATAATTTGTGGTTTTAATTTGTAGGCCCTTTCTAATTCTTCTTTATCATGTACTTCTACTAGTACTTCTAAATTTAGTGATGTCGCATATTGATATAAATCTTTCATTTGTTGATCTGTTAATACATTAACGATTAACAATATGATTGATGCTCCGGCTTTTTTTGCTACATCAATTTGAATTTTATCGACAACAAAGTCCTTACATAGTACCGGTAAAGTCGTTTGTAATGTTAAATCTTGCAATCTTTCATAGCTACCTCCAAAGTAATGCTCATCTGTGAGAATTGAGACTGCATTTGCACCGTTAGCTTCGTAATCCTTAACTTGTTGTGCTAAATCTCTATTTGGTAATTGATCTAATGTTGGACTTTTAGATTTAATCTCTGCGATTACTGCTAATTGGTTAGACTCATCTAATTGCGACTTAAACGAAGATTTATGCGTAATGTCTACCTCATTTAATGTCTTTAATTTCTCTTCATAGTAACCTTCTTTTATTAAATTTCTTTTATAATCCACGATTTCATCCAATATAGTCATATGTCATTCCTCCCATTTTGTTGTATTGTGCAATAGCATTGCCATTATCAATTAAGCGTTGTGCTTCAATTACACCTTGTTTAATAGAACTGACCTTCTCAGCAACATATAAAGCGATACCCGCATTAAACACCACTACATCACGTTTTGCGCTTCGATCAACACCCGTCAAAATATTTTTGGTAATCTCTAAATTTTCAAGTGGTGTACCACCAATGAGCGCTTCATTTGGTGCATACGCTAAACCAACGTCCTTTGGATTTACAGTATAATTTTTAGTAGCTTCGTTTTCATTTACTTCGTATATCATATTATCACCAGAAAGCGTTGCTTCATCCATGCCATTGGCTCCATAGACAACGATTGCTTTTTTACGGCCTAAATCTTTAAGTGTTTGAGCAATCTTTTCTAATTTTGATGTTTCATATACACCCATCACTTGATAATCTAATTTAAATGGATTAATAATCGGACCAGTTATATTAAAAATTGTTGGGTTAGTCATCATTTTTCTAATAGGTTGAATGCTTTTCATAATCGGGTACGTATCTGTTGCACTCAAGAAAGCTAAACCAACTTGATTCAATTGACTTGGTGTTGCTTCAACAGAACTTGTATTTATACCCATTGCCTCTAGCAAATCTGTACTACCTGATGATGAGGTAACACTCTTATTGCCATGTTTAATCACAGGGATATTTGCGCTAGCAATTACAAACGAAACTGTCGTTGAAATATTAAAGCTATTTGATTTATCTCCCCCTGTACCACAAACACACATACCATTCGGATAATAAGGCTGCTGTCGATACATAGAATGAATCAAACTTTTTGAAATATATGTTAATTCTTCTTGAGTAATCTCTTTTTCTGAGAACGATGATAATAAATTTGCTTTTATTTCGTTTGATATATCATCAGCAATAAGTAGTTCTATAAATTCATTCATTTGTTGCTGATTTAATGGTTTATACTGTTTTAATTGTGCTTGTAGTTCCATTACTTTTGTCCTCCTTTACTATATTCAAAAAATTATTGATGATTTGTACACCATCCGCTGTTGCAAAAGATTCAGGATGATATTGAATTCCGAAGTGTAACAATTGACTATGTTCAAATGATTGAATACAATCTTTTGTTTCTGCTGTTATAATAAATGCTTCAGGTATTGTTTTTGAATTACTAATCAGTGAATGATACCTCATTATTTCAGAATATTCTGGAATATTTCTGTACAACTTTGTATCTTTTATGATTCTCATTTGATCCGTTTTACCATGCATGATGAATTCACTTTGAATAACATCTCCACCGTGATAGCATGTTAATGCTTGAGCACCTAAACATACACCTAAGATTGGTTTATTTTCATGATGCTTTATAATTTTCATTAAATCTTCTTTATCTAATGGGTGCCCTGGCCCAGGTGATATGACTACACCATCTACATCTAAATGATAAATCTCCGGATCATCAGGATATTTCACTATCACTTCATTATTTTTGGCTATCATATCTACTAGGTTATAGGTAAATGAATCATAGTTATCAACGATTAATATCATGGTGACACCTCCAATAAACTCTTAGCTTTTAACTTTGTTTCTTCTAGTTCTTTTTCAGGTATTGAGTCATAGACAACGCCACATCCAGCTTCAACATTTACATGTGTTTCATCAATCATCATTGTACGTATTGCCAAGGCGAAATCTAGATCATGATTACAATTGATGTAGCCTATACCGCCACTATAGACACCTCGTTTTTGTGGTTGCGCTTCATAGATACGTTGAATGGCTCTTAGTTTTGGAGCACCCGACACTGTACCAGTAGGTAGTAAGCTCGCAATCACAGACATTGGAGAATAGTCTTGCTTAAGTTGTCCTGTTACTTCACTTACAATATGCATAACATGTTCATAACGCTCAATTGCCATTAACTTTTGTATCTTAGAAGTACCTGTTTCACTTACTCTGTGAATATCATTTCTTCCTAAATCAACTAACATGCTATGTTCACTTAATTCTTTGTGATCGTTTTTCAATTGTGTTTCGTTTGCATTGTCTTCTTCCAGAGTGCTTCCTCTTTTTATTGTTCCAGCAATAGGATTGGTCACTACTGTTTGACCTTGAACTTTTACAAAACTCTCAGGTGAACTGCCGACGACAATGCGTTCATCCATGTTCAAGTAGTACATATACGGACTTGGGTTTTGACGTTTTAAATTTTGATACAACTGATAAGATAATTGATGTAACTGTTGTCCAAAATTGTGTTCATAGCTGTATATGATAGATGGCACAACTTGGAACATATCACCTTGTTGTATAAGATGCTTCATTTTTTCTACTGTTGCTATAAATTGTTCCGTTGCCATATTAGATTTTATGTTTTTTTCTGTTACTTTTTGTTCATTTCGTAAAGGATAGATATTAATTTGTTGTAATTCTTCTACACGACGTTGCACACGTGCTTTCAATTGTTCATCACTTTGATTAGAAAATAAATTCGTTGCGATGACGTATAAATGTTCTTTGTAATGATCAAAAACATAAACATCTTCTACCATATATAATTTTGCGTCGTGTTGTGGGTGATCTGTTAATTCAATTTCTTTTAAAACAGGAAATGCATGTCTTACCAAATCAAAACTACACGAACCAACGAAACCTGAAATAAAAGGTAAATCTTCTAATATTGCATCCTCTATATTAGTTTTATATTGATCTATAAAAGCTTGCATTTTTTCATAAGGATGATTCTGTTCTATCGTTTTGTTAGTAGCTGTTTGAATAGTCATTTCATCATTATCCAAAGTAATTGCTCCATAAGTGTCAAAAATCACTATAGAATAACGTCCTTTTAATTGTGATTGATCTGAGCTTTCTAAAATCATTTTATTTTTTCTTAATCTTGCTAATGCTTCTGGGGTAACTTCAGCATTTAATTTTTGGTATTGTACTTTCATTTAACTTTCCTCCTTATAAAAAAACAGCGCCCTTAAACTATGTTAAGGACGCTGACGCGCGGTACCACCTAAAATTAGTAGATAAACAATTAATTTAAAATCATCTACTCGCTCTTTGTTTTATTCGTTTTAATCCAACAAAACCCAATTTCAGTATATGTGGGTGTTAGTTTGCATCAACCACTAACTTTCTGTAACTACCCTGCCATAACTTACTTCATTTTGTTTTCTAATTCAGTTCAAATTTAATATAAAAAAACACCACATTAACGCATACATACTGTAAGGACGCGTTACCGTGGTGCCACCTTAGTTAACAAATTCATTGTTCACTTTCATTGCTATTAATTTAGTACATTTAAAAGCCCAATTCACAATATATGCAGTGCTAATTTTCATCAACCATTAGCTTTCTTTTTGCTACATGACATATTTGCTACGTTATCTTTCAAATGGCAACTTTCGTTGCAAAAAGTAATTACCTAGAATCCTACTAGGATAAAATCAATTTGTCAATCATTAATTTCATTTTTATACTTTCCGTGCTATTGAAAAATACATCGATTATATTACAAAGCCATATTAGATAAGCCTATTCTAGCTTGTCTTTATTATTTTGATATTTTTCATAATTATCTTTTGGAGCGACTTTTTTGATTAAATTTGCACCTATGGCAAATAAGAATAAAAAGATAATTGGATGATATTGAAATTTATGGTCAGCAAATGTTACATACATCGCATATAGTAAAACTAATATCCAAAATATCGTTAACAATATCGTTCTTAAACTCGGTTTTTTCATGATTTTATACTCCCATATTACATTTGATTGCTTTTTTTATAGTTAGTCGTTAATTTCTATTTTAATGGTATATACATCGAGATGCCAACAGTTACCCTTAAATTGTTATAAACGGCTCATTATTATTAAAAAAGCTAATAAAGCAGCGTTTTCTTCAGTTTAAAAACCACCCTACGCGTTATTTAAATCATTTTGGCCATTGAGATTATCTTTCTTTAATAAGTAATATATAGACATCTTTGATTAGTACAATTTTATATTCCATAATCAAAGATGTCACTTCAATATCATCATATGCTTATTTTTGCTCTAGCAATCTATCCTTGAAATAATTTGAAAGTTTCTTAAGCGACGAAGGATCAGAATAGGTAGCCTCATTTTTAGGATAATAATATATATGCTTATTTTTATAAGCTGGCTGATTTTTCCAAAGCGATGATTCTGTAAATTCATTGTTGATAGGGTTACCTTTTTCAGTCGGAATTAATATATAATCAGCAGCATATTTGCTATATTGCTCATGTGGTATTGTTTTAAAGCCATCTTTATCAAGCATTCCCTTTACACCTTTTGGAAATGGTAATTGATATTCTTGATATATTATTGGCGTGCCTCTACCAAAATTTTCACCAAAAATTGAAAGTTGCTTAGGTTTGATTTCCATTACGGTAAAAGTTTTATTTGAGCCTATTTTATCTTTAATTACCTTTCCATCAGATTGAAGTTGTTTCTCCATATCTTTAATTTGTTTTTTAGCTTCATTTTCTTTATTTAGTATTTTCCCTATTGCAAGATGCATTTCTTTATATGAATAATCATTGTATTTTATTGGTATTGTAGGTGCGATTTTTTGATATTTTTTTATTTTAGTATTTACATCATAAGTCAAAATTAGGTCTGGCTTCAATTTTGCAACACCTTCAACATCTTCTGAACCTACACGTTTAGCACCTTTTTCATTGATATATTTTGATTTTGGAAAATCATTATTAACACCCACAGGTGTAACGCCTAAATCTTTAAAATTACCGAAATTTGAAGTTAAAATTACTATCCTTTTTGGGTGCTTTGGTATTTTAATACTCTTTCCTGATTGCGTTTTAAACGTTTTTGTTTCTTTATTCGAGTCTTTATTTTGACCACAAGCAGACAAAATAATTAATAAACTTAAAAATAAAACAATTAATCTTTTCATCGTATCATCCCTTTTAGTATATTCTTTCAATATCATTTTATTATGCAGTAATTGATATTGATTATCAATAAGATGTCTGATTTTTCATTTAAATTTATTTATTGTTTAAGTTGTTCATTAACTTTGTTGAATTCACTTACTAGACTGTTATGATTTTTCAAACCAAAAAAAGAGCCATAAATGGCTCTTTTTTTTAATATGTCTATGTTTTTATGGCATCAAAGATTCTAATTCCATTAACATAGCTGGTACTTCATTTAAATTATGACCTATTTCTATAATTATATATACAAGAAGCAATACCTAAACCAACAAGTAAAATAGTCATCAAATAAATAGAATAATTGTCTGTTTGGATATACATCTTAAAAAATATGAAATGTAGCGCTGCTACTATGAAATACACAGGTATGAATTTTCTTGACCAAAGTAGTGACTGTTCCACTCAAATTCTCCTTTTCAACTAATAATTTAAACAATTAGTATAAACATTTAGCTCTGTATAGCTGCTAGACAATAAGCCTGTAACAATGCTTGCGTTGCCTTTATAGAATCGATATGTGTCCGTTCTAATGCATGAGAGGATTCAATGCCTGCACCAAATAAACCGTGCTTGATATCAGCACCCGCTTTTAATGCTGCAGAAGCATCAGAACTATAATATGGATAAATATCTACCTTGTACGGTATTTGATTTATCTTACATAATTCAACCAATTGCTCTCGTAACCCTTTATGATATGGACCAGATGCGTCTTTCGCACAAATAGAAACTGTGTATTCATCCGATGCTTGTCCATCTCCTAATGCTCCCATATCAAATGCTATAAATTCACTTATTTTTGGAGATATAGACGCATTAGCACCATAACCAATTTCTTCGTTATTTGATATATAGAATTGAATCGTATGTGGTAAAGTTAAATTTTCATTTTTTATAGTCTTTAAAAATTCAATAATCATGGCTACGCTTGCTTTATCATCTAAATGGCGTGATTTAATAAAACCTGATGATGTAATCTGTGTTCTTGGATCAAAACTTATAAAATCGCCTACCTCTATACCTAAACTTTGAGTTTCTTCTTTGGTTGAGACTTTTTCATCTATTCTTACTTCCATATGTTCAATATCTCTCGAGATATCGTCATTATTGCGATATACATGTACACTTGTTTCATGTAAACAAATGGTTCCTGTATAGATTTGTCCTAACGAAGTTTCAATTTCACAATATTCCCCTTCTATTGCGTTATAACTAAACCCACCGATTAAATCTAGTGATAAACGACCATCCTCCTTAATTTCTTTGACCATAGCGCCAAGCGTATCCACATGTGCTGTAACACATTTTTGCGCTTTATCATTTTCACCTTTTGCTGTGATTAATAGCGCTCCTTTGTTAGTCACTTCTGTTGGGTAGCCTAATTGTTCTGCTTCACCTTTTACGTATTGAATGGCTTTTTCTGCGTACCCTGACGGACTATTTATTGCCGTCAATGCTTGGATTGTATTAAAAATTGATTCTGACATCTAATCCCCCTCCAAATATATTATATATATAGTCTAACGTTTAAATTTTAAAAATAATACCATTAATACTATATCCCTTTTAAAATACATAGTTGAATTTAAAAATTTATGTTACATTGCATACAACAACATTTTTAAATATTATTTTGAAATACTAAATAATATGTATTAAATAATCATTATGCTTTAGGGGTGTATAAAACTTTATGAAAAATGACAAACTTTTAAAATTGGAAGTTAGATTAAGATATACGATATCTATAATCTTTTTTATTTTATATGTATTAAATATCTTTCTGACTTCAAGCTCAACAAAATATAACGTTTTCACTAGTATGATTGCAGTAAGTTTTTTATTAATTTTAGGTTTATTAAGCCTTCTCAAATTCTTCGGCTCAGCATCAAATAAACTTAAACGAAAAATAATGACTCATGTTTATATTTATGTTTATACAAATATCCTATTGATGATTATAATACTATATTTTGATTTGCCTCATTTACTTGGAAATATTGGCACTATTTTTTTAGTTGTTTTAGTTAATTTTATTTTTATATCTGTATTAGAAAAAAGGTTAAATATAAATTCTAAATCTAAAAATATACAATAACATTTTAAAACTATATGCTAAATTGATGTTGCCAAACATACTTAAATTTTAATTATAAAGCTACTATCCTTTACATAGAGATGATGATAGTAGCTTTATTTTACTTTTAGAAACAGCTTTATGATTGCTTTTGTTATATGTACAGCTTGTTCGTTGTTAATAGCCTCTTTTTAAATCCACTTGATTTTCAAGTATTTCACCATGCTCTATATTTTTCAAAGTATGATAAAAACATGTGACAGCTTCATTCAAATCGGTTAATGCAGAAATATGAGGTGTGATAGTGATATCATTTCTTTGCCATAATTCAGAGTTTTTGTGTAATGGTTCTGACTCAAAAACATCTAATACCGCATGTCTGACGTTACCTTTGTTTAAAGCTGATTTTAAACTTTCTTGATCCACCACTTGTCCCCTACCAACATTGATAAAATAAGCTTGATCAAATGCTTCAAACATAGTTTGATTGAATAATTTTTCTGTTTTTGTTGTTAGTGGCAAAGTACTGATAATATAATCTGCTTGCTGAACTAATGTCTTAGCTTTATGGATAGGAAGCACTTTTTTAAAATAGGCTTTTGCTTTCCCACTATTAGAAATACCGTAGACAGTCATACCTAATAATGAAAATATCTTAGCAATGGTTTGTCCAGTTTCTCCAGTACCAAAAATAGTTATAGTTTGATCTCGCAATCCTTGTGGTGATTGTTTGAGCCAAATGTTTTCATCTTGCTGTTCTTCAAATAACTTATGATGTTGTAAATCAGCTAATATATAGCTCAAACAATATTCGCTCATTTTTTCTCCAAAATCACTAATTGTTCTTGTGAGTAAAGTTTGCGATGCTTGCCAGCCGTCTATAGCTAAATAGTTATTGATGCCTGCATTAAACGTATGCACCCATTTCACCTGTGATGGTTTAAATTGCTCACATGGCTCAAATCCCACATAAGCATCTGCCCAATCTAAATCTTCATTTGTAATTGATTCAACTGACTCAAAACTTAATTGGTAATTCTTTAAATCCTTTAAATATTTTTGGAAAATTGATTTATAGTCACCGGCTATTAAAATATGATTTATTTCCAATGCCTTCTCTCCTAATCCATGCTATGTTTATTTTAGTAAGCATAATATGTTTACTTTAGCATACTTTCTATAAAGTTATTCACTTTTACTTCTACTTTTAATTCATATTGCGAAATTGTATACGCTACTATACAATGTTACTATTCTGAAAATTTTGATAGAGGTGGTTTGTTAAATGAAACAAATTCTTTTCGTTGGCTTAGGCCTTATTGGCGGAAGCTTAGCGAGTAACTTAAGATATTATCATGATGATATCGAAATAACCGCCTTTGATGCGGATACTTCACAATTAGATAAAGCATTGTCTATTGGTATCATAGATTATCAATCAACTGACTATAAAACTAGTGTTGAAAATGCTGACATTATTATTTATGCAACACCGGTACAGCAGACTGTTAAATACTTACAAGATTTACCAAACTATCAACTAAAAAAACATGTAATTATTACAGATACTGGAAGTACAAAGTCAACGATTCAACAATATGAGCAGTTTCTTTTAAATCATGATATTCATTTGGTTGGTGGCCATCCTATGGCAGGAAGCCATAAATCTGGAGTATTAAATGCAAAAAAACATTTATTTGAAAATGCTTTTTATATTTTAGTTCATAATGAAACTGATAATGATGCTGCTTTTGAGGAAATACAGCACTTATTACAAACAACGAGTGCTAAATTTATTTCTACAACAGCGGAAGAACATGATTTTGTCACTGGTATTGTGAGTCACGTCCCTCATATCATTGCTTCAAGTCTCGTTCATTTGAATGCGCAACATGTCGAAGATTCTTCACTTGTTAAGACGCTTGCAGCTGGTGGTTTTAGAGATATTACTAGAATCGCAAGTAGTAATCCTATTATGTGGCGTGATATTACTATTGAAAATAAAAATACAATATTGCGCATTTTAAAAGAATGGAAAAATCAAATGTCTGATGTCATTAATATAATCGAACACAATAATCCTGATGAACTTTATGATTTTTTCAACGATGCTAAAGTTTATCGTGATCAGTTACCCCTTAAACAACAAGGTGCACTATCTGTGGAGTATGATCTATATGTAGACATTCCGGATAAACCGGGTATGATAAGCAAAGTTACAAACATCCTAAGTTTACATAATATTTCTATAAGCAACTTGAGAATATTAGAAGTTCGTGAAGATATTTATGGTGCACTTCGAGTTAGTTTTAAAAACCCACAAGATCGCAAAGATGGTGCAGATGCGCTTAGTGATTTTGATACTTATTTTGATTAATATATGAAATTTTATGAGTCGGACAACGAAATCATTTTTGGTAAATTTGATTTTCGTTGTCCTACTTGTTTAATGGATGAAGCAGTATTTTTTAGATTTACCTGAGCTACCTTCCATGTATAAGCCCAGTAGAATGCTATTTGGGACTTTACATTTTATGGCCAGCCATAAGACCTAATCTCCCGTGTTTTGTTCCTGCTTCAGTGTAAGAAGCAGCTTTAGATACAATACCTCGTCCAAATTTGCGATGCAATGCATCAATCGTTTTAGCTAATTTTTCATTTCTCTTTCTTTCATATTCATCTATAAACAAATTCAATTGTCTATCTGTCTCTTCTATAAACTGTGTTAATGAAATACTTACTGTACGAATCAATGCGGTACGATCACATAATTTATCAGCAAAATATTCGACAACTTTAAAAATACTGTCTTCTAAATTCGTCGGTTCTTCTAATGTATACTGTTTATTTATGCCACCCTTATCACTATAACCAAATGAAAAATGAATTGTTCTTGCCAATTGATTTCGCCCTCTAACACGACTCGCCACATCTTCAATTAATTCTCGCATCACTACTTTAGATTCTTCATAACGATAATCACGCATCAGTATCTGACTCTTACAAATAGATGGATTCATTACTCTATATTTATCTCTCACTCTACTTTGATCGATACCATTCGCATGTAAATGTAAATCCACACCTATAACACCTAAATCTCTTTTTAAGTATTGGTGAGGATAATGTGCTAAATCGCCTATCGTAAAAATACCTCTTTTATTCAATTTCGCTTCAATTTTTCTACTAATTCCCCAAAATTCTCTTAATGGTTGGATTGGCCAAAGTTTTTTCGGAACATCTTGATAACGCCATTCTGCAATTAGACTTTTAGTATGCTTTGCTTCTACATCCATGGCAATCTTACTCAATAACATATTAGATCCTATACCTATAGAACAATTGATGCCTGTTTCTTCTTTGATTTCAAATTGCAATTTTTGACAAAAAGATTGAACCGTACTACTAAACCTATGATAACTATTGGTCACATCCATAAAAAACTCATCTACACTATACTGATGTAAATCTTCAGGAGCAATATAGCGCAATGCAATTTTTGATATTGCTACAGAAACTTCTAAATACTTTCTCATACTTGGATTAATAATATATATGTCATTTCTATGTGGTATTTCAAATAATCTAGATCCCGTTTTTACACCTAATGCTTTCAAAGGTCCCGTTGCTGCTAACACAACTGAACCTTGTCTTTTAGTATCAGCAACAACAGCTAATTTTTCTTTCATTGGGTCTAATCCTTTTTGTATGCAAGAAACGCTAGCAAAAAAACTTTTTTGATCTATACACAATACATCTCTCTCTTCCACCAGATTATAATCATACATATCTCATGCCTCCCTCAATTAATTTTATTATATACGAACAAATGTTCTATTTCAATAGCGATAAGAACAAATGTTCCAATTTGATATATTTATAATTTTCTCAATTTTCATGCTATAATATCTTTAAATTATTAAAGGAGGAATTACACATGCCAATCGTAAATGTAAAGTTATTAGAAGGACGTTCAGATGAACAACTTAAAAATTTGGTAACTGAGGTTACAAATGCTGTAGAAAAAACAACAGGTGCTAATAAAGAGGCGATACAAATTGTCATAGAAGAAATGAAAGCATCTCACTATGGCGTAGCTGGTGTGAGAAAATCTGATCAATAAAAACAGAATTAATGATCAAAAATGTAATCAAGTTCATTACCTAACCCACCTGATTACAAATGAAAAATTTTCTATATAAAAAAAGCGTACGCTATCCATAGGGTAACGTACGCTTATTATTATTTATGTCGAAACTATCTTAATCTTCTTCAAGGAATTTTTTAACTTCAGCTTTATTTTTGGCTTTATCAATTTCTAAAGCACTACCGTCCATTGGTGTTTGAATATCCTGATAAGTACCTTTAATAGGTAATGTAACAGAGACGACTTTCTTATCACCACGGATACCAAAGTTTAAACCTGATTGTATTAATACAGAATCTGGCATATTCGTATTTAAATAACCTCTTAAAATACCAGCAACTTTTGGTAACTTCGGTAATGTATCCAAACTTGCGAGTTCTTGCTTAAGAGACTGCATTACTTGCTGTTGTCTACGTACACGACCAAAATCGCCTTCTGGATCATGTCTAAATCTAGCATAACCTAATAATTCTTTACCATTCAGACGATGATGTCCTTTTTTCAATGACACGCCAATATTTTTTGACATATCTTTCTCAACATCAATTGGCACACCATTAGGTTCTAGTTCATCTATCATTTTTTCAAATCCAGTAAAATCTAAAATCGCATAATATTCAGGATCAATGCCAAGATTTTTCTTCAATGTTTGTCTTAACAATTCTGGTCCACCGATAGAATATGCAGAATTTATTTTATGCTGTCCGTTTCCAGGAATATCAGCATAAATGTCACGCATCACAGACATCATTTTCATCTTTTTGTGAATATAATCGTATTGCGCTATCATAATAGAATCCGTTCTAGAAATTCCGCCTTGTTCTTTATCCGCACCTAGTACCATAACCGTAATTTTACCATCATTCTTTACGGCACCATTAAATTTATGCTGTTTCAACGTTTTACCATGATCTTTAGCATATTTTATGCCGGAATTATAACCATGTACGGAATAGCCTATGATAATTGCTAAAATAATAATACCAATCAAAATAATAAATGGTAGTTTCCTAAACCGCTTCTTTTTCCCCCTACGCATTGGCGGAGGATTAGTATTGCCTTGTGTGTTCTTACTACTTCTTAGTTTGTCTTCATTCATTAGTATCAACCTTATATCTTCAAAATTGCACTTCTATGTACTATAATTAACATATATTAAAGTTATATAAAAAGTGTATAAAAATCAAGTAATATCTTAATATATGGTACTAAGGTCTAATACGGAAAGGATGTTAAGCATGAATATAAACAAAGCCTACTTCGCAGGAGGTTGCTTTTGGTGTATGGTTAAACCCTTCGACACATTTGAAGGTATTGAAAGCGTAACCTCTGGCTATATGGGAGGACATGTGGATAATCCTTCATATGAGCAAGTTAAGACAGGCAACACTGGACATTTGGAAACTGTTGAAATCGAATATGATGTAGCACTGTTTTCATACAATAAATTATTAGAAATTTTCTTTTCAGTAATAGACCCATCAGATGAAGGCGGACAATTTCAAGATAGAGGTGCACAGTACAAAACTGCTATCTTCTATACCAATGAAGACCAAAAAAATGTTGCCGAAGAATATATTGAACAACTCAAAGAAACAATCGATAAAGATAAAGCTATTGCAACACAAGTATTACCTGCTGCTACATTTTATGAAGCAGAGCCAGAACATCAAGATTTTTATAAAAAAAATCCAGAACGTTACGCCAAAGAACAACAAGACCGTCAAAATTATAAGCAACAGACAGATAAATAAACAAAAAGCCGGAAACAGTACGATGATCACTGTATCCGGCTTTTTCTCATAAATCCTATTTTTGTTTTTTCATTTCTAAAGGTATCTTATTTTTTTCTTGAACTTTTTTACCATTAAATAAATCCATAACTGTTTTAATACTTTCTTCTCCCATTAAATTGGGTTGTTGTGCGACTGTTGCAAATAGTTTGTTGTTTTCAACAGATTTTATTGCATCTTCATTACCATCAAATCCAATAACTTTAATATCTTTATTACCAACCGCTTCAACAGCCCCTAAAGCCATTTCGTCATTTTGTGCAAATATTGCTTTAATATCAGGATGCGCTTGAATCATATTTTGCGTTACATTTAGACCTTCTGTTCTATTAAATTTGGCACTTTGTTTTGATACGACATCTAACTCATCATCAGCAACGTTGTGGAATCCCTTACCACGCTCACGAGTTGCACTAGCACCTGGTATGCCTTCAAGCTCTACTACTTTTGTACCTTTACCAAATTTATCAACAATGAGCTTGCCGCCCATTTCTCCACCTTTAACATTATCTGAAGCAATAAACGAAGCAACTTTTCCTTTAGCAACCTCTCTATCTAATGTGATAACAGGAATATTTTGATCATTCGCAATTTGAACACTACCCGAAATAGCATCTGAGTCAGTTGGATTCACGATAAGATAATCTACATTTTGCTGTATTAAATCATCAATATCATTAGATTGCTTTGCTGCATCGTCTTGAGCATCTGCAAATTTAACCTTAATACCTTGTTTCTTCGCCTCAGCTGATATACCATCTTTAATTTTCACAAAAAATGGATTATTCAATGTAGAAATACTTACACCAACCACAATATCTGATTTTTTCTTGTCTGATTTACCACTATCTTGCTTTTCTAGAGGAGACTCTAAAGAACAACCAGCTAACAACAGTATCATTGCCATCATACTTAAAAATAATTTTTTCATGATAAACCTCCTACTTTATTTATTCTTTCTATCAATGAGTACTGCAATAATAATGACAACTCCTTTAACTACTTGTTGGTAAAATGAAGAAACCCCTAATAAATTTAGTCCATTATTCAACACACCTATAATTAATACACCTATTAATGTGCCAAGTATACGTCCCTTACCACCTGTTAAAGATGTACCACCCAATACAACAGCAGCGATTGCATCCAATTCATATGACATACCTGCAGTTGGCTGCGCTGAGTTTAAACGAGATGTGAGAATCGCACCAGCCATTGCAGACATTAAACCAGCTAAACTATAAATCATGATTTTTAATTTATTCACTTTAATACCAGAGATAAAAGCTGCCTTTTCATTACCACCCATAGCATAAGTTTGTCTACCAAATATTGTTTTATGTAAAATGATATACAAAATAATGAAAGTAATAAACATTGTCACTGCTGGAACTGGAATACCTAAAAAATAACCTCGTCCAAATAATTGAAAGGCATAGCTGCCATTTAAATTAGTAATTGGATTGCCATCTGTAATAACCAGTGTCAAACCTCTAAAGACAGTCATTGTAGCCAAAGTCGCTATAAATGGCGCCATCTTACCAAGCGTAATTAAAAGCCCATTAATAGCACCTAAAATCGCACCTAAAATACAGCCTACTAATAGCGCAATCATAGAATCTACACCTGAGACCATTAAAATAGCTATAAGCGCACTGGATAACGCTAGTGTAGAACCAACAGATAAGTCTATGCCGCCCGTTAAAATTACAAATGTCATACCAAATGCAATTAATCCATTTATAGAAACTTGTCTCAATAAGTTAAACAGATTAGATGGTTCTAAAAATGCACTATTTAATACACTAATGATAATGACTAATAATATTAAACCAATAAATGGAATAATTTTTTCTAAATATGAAAATGATAAGCTAGATTGTTTCATTGATATTCCCTCCTGTAGCTAATGTCATAATACGTTCCTCAGTTAGATCTTTTTTATTTAAAACACCTGCAATATTACCTTCATGTACAACGGCAACTCTATCACTCATTCCTATCACTTCTGGTAATTCTGATGAAATCATAATGATAGACATACCACGTTCTGTCAGTTCATTCATTAATTGATAAATTTCACGTTTTGCGCCAACGTCAATTCCCCTAGTTGGTTCGTCTAAAATCAAAACGTGTGGTGCAGTAGCAATCCATTTAGCCAAAACAACCTTTTGTTGATTTCCTCCAGATAAATCCATACAACTATCATCTTTTCCACCTTTGATATTCAAACGCTGAATCATCTGTTCTGTATAATTGTTCATCGCTGTTGGTGTTAAAAAACCACCCTTTGAAAAACTTTTCAATGCAGGTAATGAAATATTTTCTATAATAGAATCTTGTAGAACTAAACCTTCTTCTTTTCTATTTTCAGTAATAAACGCTAACCCGTGCTTTATGGCCGTCTTAGGATTATTCATGTGAATGGTTTTACCATTAAGTGTTACTTGCATTTGTCCTTTGTCTAGGCCAAATAACACGCGCATGATTTCAGATCTACCAGCACCCATAAGTCCACTGAATCCAAAAATCTCACCCTTGTGTAACTCAAAATGTACATCATTTAAGTCATATACCGTAGAACTTAACTGATTAACTGACAGCACTAATTCATCTTGCTTATAATTTCTTTCTGGATACTGGTTATCCAAATCTCTACCAATCATGGCTTTTACAATTTTTGCATTAGAGGTCTCTTGCGTGTTCGAAGTTAATATAGACCGGCCGTCTCTCATCACTGTAATACGGTCTGCAATATTAAAAATTTCTTCCATTCTATGTGAAATATAAATAAATGAAACACCTTTAGATTTTAATTTATTAATTTGTGTGAATAACACTTCAATCTCACTAGTCGTTAAAGCTGCCGTTGGTTCGTCCATAATAATGACTTTAGAATCTTGCATTAATGCTTTACTAATTTCTAACATTTGTTGCATACCTACTGATAACGTCCCAGCCATTTGATTCAAATCAAGCTGTATATTTAAATTGTTAAATATTTCCAACGCTTGTTTTCTCATCACTTTATGATTAATTATCCCTAAAAACTTCGTTGGTTCTTTACCTAAAAATAGGTTTTCTAAAACCGTTAAATTAGGCCAAATATTTAATTCTTGTTGAATAAATGACACACCATGTTGCTCAGCGTCTTTTGTATTTTTAAATTGAAGTGGTTTACCATCTTCTAAAATTTGTCCACCATTTGCTTCATAAACACCGGTTAAAATTTTCATTAACGTACTTTTGCCGGCACCATTCTCCCCCATCAATGCATGAACTTCGGCATCCGCAATATCAAAATCCACACCTCTAAGAACATCATTCTGACCAAAAGATTTATAAATATTCTTCATTTCAATCATCCATTGATCCCTCCTTTAAAATAAAACGTCACTAGCTAATATGACATTCGCATAAGGTTTCGCTTCACCCGTACGAATGATAGCTTTTACATGCTTACTATGTTGCTTTAATAATTCATGGGATTCAGTAGTAAATTTAATTTCTTCTTCTTTTAAAACGTTATAAAGTGATTCATTTTCAGTTTTCATTTCACTTGCTAAAGTCATTTTTTCGATGGCCATATGCGATTTCACAATATGAAATACATCTAAGAATGATGGTTTACCAAAATCCAATGCTAAATCTATTTTTTTAACACCGTTTGGAATTGGAAGACCACAATCAGCAATCATAATTTCATCTGTATGACCTAAATCACTAAGTAATTTTGAAATATCGCTATTTAATATCCCTGTTTTATACATAAAATTTACCTCCTTATATGTAACCCGTTACATAATGTCATTTAATTACGTGTACTTCCTCTATGTTTAACTGTAAGTGCCAATTGCTTATGGTTGTTTGTTAAATTATCCGTATTCAAACCTAATAGTTGGGAAACGGCAATTTCACCTAAATGATATGCTGATTGATCTATAGTAGTAATTTGTGGATAGGTCATTTCTGAAAATGGAATATTATCATATCCAATAATTTGTATTTCTGCTGGAACTTTAAAATGATATCTTTGTACAATGCCTAAAACGTTTATCGCTAATAAATCATTACTACAAATAATACTGTCGATGCTAAGTTCCTTAATTAAGTCAATAAATTTTTTATCATTATCTAATAACGTTGCTTCTAACATTTTATAATCAATACGCTGTTGATCTAATATGTACTTAATACCTTGGACGCGTTGATGAAATGCATCGATTAATAAATTTTCATGTACGATTAAAACGTTTTTACCCTTACCTTTTCGTACTACCTCTGCCTGAAGTTGACCACCTTTAAAGTGATTCGTTGAAATCCCATTATGCTCATTATTAATACGATCTATAAAAACAAATGGAATGTGATGATCAGTCAGTGTGTTCTCGATAATATTTTCATTAAATGCTGTAGATATCATGCCTGTACAATTGTGTGATACGAATGTTGCTAAGTAGCCTTGTGCTTTTTTTATATCATTATCACTATTACCAATAAGTACTTGGTAACCATGTGCTAAAGCAACATCTTCAACGCCACGAGCGATAAGTGTAAAAAAAGGATTACTCATATCCGGCAGTAATAAACCTATTAGTTTAGACTTTCTTTTATATAATGTGCGTGCTGCTTCATTTGGTTGGTAGTTTAATTCGGCAATTGCTTCTTCTATATGAAGTCGTGTTTTTGCCTTAACATAACCATTGTTATTAATTGCCCTTGAGACAGTTGCTACAGAACATCCTGCTAAAGTCGCTACATCTTTAATCGTTGCCATGTTTCACCTCTTTTATGTAACCGTTTTCATATTAACATAAGATTTTACTATTTAATAGTCTATTTTCATAAACTTGTTATTTAATTATTTTTTCACACTATAATTATAATGCTTAAAATTGTTATTATTGATATAACATAAATAATTAGGATAGCTATTTAGCTACAATAAAAATCATTTCGAATAGATAACATTAGATCCAAAGTGTAATAATACCTTTAATATTTAAAAAGAATATATAAAGATAATATGTTAAAAAGAAAAGAAATAATATGGTAATACCTTGTTGAAAGCGTTTTCTATTGGTGATATATTATGGTTATACCTTAAGTAACAAGGTAATGTTAAATTCATAGTTAGAGTCAAAATGATATTTAGAAATTTTATAGTTAGTTTATTAATGTAATTAATAACTTCTCCAGTAATTAATTACACAAAAACCATTAAGCACTATCAACTCCTAGAAACACCCCACATGCTGAGCACATGTGGGGTGTTTTGTCATTCATATTATTTATGTTTTCTAATGACACGCATTACTTTTATCATACTAAGCCATAAGGAATGACGTTTTCTATAAACAAGAAACCTTGGTTCCCAATTTGGATTAAATTTCTCTTTATATTTTCTCAAACCTTGAAATCTATATAAACCATTAAAATGTTCGAAAACACGGCCTGCAATACGTTCTCCATAAAATGAATAAGGTAATTGACCTACATTCGATAACGTAGCCATTCCCATATTAAAATGTTGATAATTTTGTTTTTGTGACCATAACAACATATTTAAATATAAACCATCCATTAATGGCAATGTGCAATCTGGTTTCCAACGTATGAGATCAACAGAAATCGTTCCTTTATAATAAGTTGGCATCAACGTACAAAATGCAATAATAAGTCCATCACTGTCTTTTATAATTGCAATGGGTGCTTTTGATAAGTACGATTCATTGAAACTACCTACTGAAAAATGCATTTCTTTTTTATCGGCGAGCCATTCATCACTAATTGTTTTCAAATCCGTAATTAAAGCTTGCGTAAATGGAGGTTCTATAACTTCAAAAGTATATTTTAAATCATCTAACTTATTTAAAGTTGCCCGTAAACCACGTTTTTTCTTACCAGAAATCTTAAATTCATTCAAATCGATAACCGCTTCTTCACCTAATTTAAAGAATTGATTACCGAAACTGTGATAAAGAGACATATTTCTATCCGTTACTTGATAAAAAATAATATCATAGCCAAGATACTCTGCTTCTTGATAGAAAGACTCTAGTAAACTATAGAAAGATTGGGGATTACCTATAGGATCTCCAAGTACAATGTATGCATTGCGTTGATAACGATACATTATAAAGGCATCTTCATTTTCATTAATAAAAAATTTTTTATCGCCACTATACATGAGATGACTTAAATAATTACCACCGTATTGTTTTACAATAGACGCACATATTTTAGTATCTTCTCGTGTATTAGATATTCTATAACGATATTCAAACCACCAAACAATCAGACCAACAATAACCGCTACCAATAAGATAGTAAACCAGAAATAATATCTCAAAATAGAGGTGTCTATCTCAATGTGATAAATGTCTAATGTATAAAACGTACTCGCAATAACAATATGATTAATATAAAGTACGAGCGCACCCATTATAAAACTTAAGCATAATTTTAAATATCTAAATGGACGTTTTATAACTCGTGCTCTTCTGTAAAAAATGAACAATAAAATTAACATTACAACAAGCCAACTAAGTAATATAAATGAAGCATACGTATAGGCTGTTACAATAAAAATTAATATAATAGAAATAATCGAAAATAAGATGGCACGTTTAGATAAGCGATATACACCTACCACATTTAAAAGTAATAATAAGCATGCACATGTGTGAACCGATACGATAATGTAATAGATATAGTGATTCGGATCATATAGGCCATCGTAGATAATAGTTAGATTATTCAAGAAAAATAATAGACTCGTAAACATTAATAAAATAGCAATTGAAAACGAGGGTGCACGTGCAATAATATCCTTTTGGTAAGATGATAATAATGATGTCATATCTCTCACCGGAACAAGTATTCTTGCATCTTCCCAGTAGCGTTTAGCTGTACCACGAAATTCAAATGTAGATAAAATTAAAGCAACGAGCACAGGAAATAGATAATACGCAAAACGATAAAGTAATAACCCTAAAACTATAGATTCTTCATCTATATTCAAATGCTTAAGCCCAAGTAATACTACTAAATCAAATGTACCAAATCCACCAGGTATAAAACTGATAAGTCCTGATAAAGCTGCAATGATAAATATGCCCATAAATATTGAGATTGGTACATGAACGCCTGCCATTGTTAAAGCCATATATAAAACGAGTGCCGCAACAAGCCATTCAATACTTGATACAATCGTACAATAAACACCTAATAACTTTTGATTTTCTTGTACTGGTCGTAAAATCGTAAAAATTACAAACACCGGTAAGAACAAGGCTACAACATACATTAGCCATTTAATCCATGGGTATGGTGTAAATAGATGTGATACATCAAATACATGGATGACTACTAAAATGGATAATAAACTTAACCCTGTTAACATAGAAATCAATACAATAGAAATCGTGTGCAGTAACGCTCTTTTATCATCGGTGGCATTTTTGTAAAATAAAAAACGCACGCTTGCGCCAATAAAACCACCAAAACCTACGACAGCATTAAGCGCATTGACAATATACCCAACACGTATCGTTTTTAATAAAGAAATTTTTAAATTTAATGATTTCGCTAATATGACATCATACATCGAAAGTACAATAATCGATGCCCCGCCAATTACAAATAAGGCGACTAACCATACACGATTAATTTTTCCAAACGACTGAATCGTTTCTTTAATATTAATATGCGACAATTCCTTATATAAAGTAAACACTACGATACTAAATAAGGCGACCGCAAACACAACTTTTAAAATAGAAAATAATCTACTTCTCATTTCTTTAGACATGTTTTCACTTCACTTTTTAATAATCTAAGCTCAATAAAAAATATAGCACAATAATAATATATAAGAAATAAAATTTTAATAATAACTTCTAACATAATTGTTAGGCCCGTAAAAATGAAAAATCCTTTCTTTAAACAAGTGAGACTTTACATTTTTAAATCCGTTAGCTATTTCCTAAATGAAAAAGAGTCCGAGACACCTATTTTTGTCCCAGACTCATTTATCAATCTCTTACATGTATGATGAATAATGAAGTATTCAGTTGTAAATTCTAGCGTATTTGTTCATCGTTTGTAATTTCATATTCACCTGCATCATCGCCATAATATTTATTATATCTGCGTTTATACATTGAATATAAATGTGAGACTAACACTTTTAATATAGCGTAGGCTGGAATACCTAAGATGACACCAACAACACCTAAAAGATTACCTGCACTCAATAAGATAAAGATAATTGTGAGTGGGTGAATCTTCAGCGTTTTACCCATAATATTAGGCGATATGAAGTGACCTTCTATAAATTGAACTGCAGTCCATACTATGATTAATTTCAAGAGCATAATTGGAGAAGTAATTAAAGCAATAATGATAGCTGGAGAAATTGCAATTGTAGGCCCTAAATATGGTACAACACTCGTCACAGCAGCTATAGATGCTAAAATTAAACTATAATCTAATCCGATAATACTATAACCAATAAATAGTAAAATACCGATACAAAATGAAACAATAATCTGTCCTTGGATATAAGATCCAACTTGTACACTCATTTTGTCTAATAAATCATGATAATCTTTTCTAAATTTTGGTGGCATTAATTTCGTAGAATATTCTTTGAAATGATGGCTATCTTTTAACATAAAGAATAAGACAAATGGTGTTGTGGCAATGACTACCCCTACATTTACGATAGCTTCAGCAAAGTTTTTCACTTTTGAACCGAAACCATTAAAATAATCAGAAACCATTGATGGTAGCTTGTTAGCTAAAGCATCTAATTGTTCTTGTATTTGTCCATAAAAGTTAGAAATCAAGGAATTTCTAGTAAGATTATCAATAAATTGATTCACTTTATCTACATAATGCGGAAAATTATTACCGAAACTTTTAAATTGAGTACCAATGACTGGTATCAATAAATTAATTGCTAACGCGATAACCCCAATAATAACTAGGAATAAAATAATAACGCCCCAAAGACGTGATATATTATAGCGTTCCATCAAATTGACTAATGGATTGAATAAATAGTATAGAATGATGGATACAATAATCGGTGCTACAATCGTATTAAATACAATGATAAATGGTTTAAATATATAGGATACTTGATCAAATATAAATATCGCAATACCAATGAGTATCAGCATGATTAAGGCGAATAATAAATCTTTGCCTCCCATAAATTTCATGAAGCGGGTCTCTGGAAAACTAAGTCTCAATTTTTCTTTTTTATTTTTTGTTTCTTGTCTAACATTGTCTTCATTCGACATATATAACTCACCATACCTTAACTTAATTCTTAAAAATTATAATCATATAATCTACCAGATAAAAAATACTGTACAAAATTATATCATAGAATGCTTTAATCGTCTTAATTACTAATCCTCATCATATCACATTATTAACATTTCACATATCTATTTTTATAACATATATGTACCCTAATTCATACGTCTTAATAATTCTAGTTTAAATATATCCCCAATAATATAAAACCATTGTCATACCCTTTTTCGCATAAAAAAGCCTGAAACATTTATCATCAATGCTTCAGACTTTATTTTATAATTTGCTCATGAATTATAATTAGGTGTGTTTTTGCTTTGAGTAACTTTCTTTTTGTCTACATCTGTGGTTTGCGTTGCTTTTTTCTTTGGAATTGGAACAATATAGTTACCATAGGGGATTTTACCTATTAGATAAACAATCAATACAGATACTGCTACTGTTAATATAAATACGCCCATAAATTTACTTTGTGGCACGATATCTTCAATTATAGGCAAACGTTTTACGAATTGAATTGCAACGTAATGCACTAAATAAATTCCCATAGAATAATTACCAATTAAGGTTAAGGTTTTTAAAATGGTATGATTCTTTTTAACATGTTCATATAAATAATTTAGAAACACAATGAAAAATGGAATATAAATCATATTCGACACAGTAATTGAACTTTGTAAATGATCCAAATCAATACTCAATAGGAAATCGATAAATAATATACCTATAATAGTAGATAATATGGCTTTGTGCTTAAAGATGAGGATTCTAATTTCATTGTAAAATTTAGCATATACAATACCTAACATAAAGAATGATATCCAATTCGTAATGAATAATTTATCATTCACAAAACGTTCGACACCACCGCCACCTAATGAAACTGGCCCCATTCTAATCCAAATGATATTAGCGATTGTCGCTAATATATACACTATAATAATAGGCCAACCTTTTTTGAATTTCTGTAATAACGGAAATAAAAAGTAAAACTGAATAACAGTCAAAATAAAATACAAGTGGAAATTTGCTTTTCCATACACAAAGTAATTCAATAATTTCCCATCATCTTCAAGATTATGTAAATAAAAGGCTCTATATAATAAGTAAAATACTGTCCAAATGATATAAGGAATAAATATTTTACTAAAACGTGATTTAACAAAATAATCTAAATTAAACCCTTTATTCACTACTGAGATTGTTAATAAAAACGCACTTATTACAGCAAATATAGGCGTTCCTAACCTTGCTATTTGGTTAACGTAACCTAAGCCATCTGATGTAAATGTCCCTCCTGACAAGGCTATACTATTAACTGTATGTATCGCCACAACTAACATAGCGGCAACAGATCTTATTATCGGTACCTCATCATAATACTTCATACACGTACGTCCCCCTAAATTCAAATCAGACAGAACACCAAGTATAAGATGATTCAATATACTTGTAAATAGAATTTACAATCAAATTATAAATCTTAATAATTACATCACACACAATTAACAAACATTAATCATTTTCTTTTAGTTTTACACCAATTAATATGTTATTTTTCATTAATCATCTTTATTTATTCATTTTATAATCGTATAATATAATTAAACATATAATACGCAACTTAAAATAGGAGCATTCCATTGAAAAAGACAATAGTCATTATATTAATTCTTCTAATCGGTTTAGCTGGTTACAGTTATACCAAAAGTTCAAAAAAGCAAATGACAGATCCACTGATATTTGCTAAAGCTGAGATAGGTAACACATTTTATTCTAAAAATAATGATACTACTTATAAATCAGTTCAAAAATATACAAATAACCATTCATCTAAAACAGGTATAACATCAACAAATAACAAAACTTTTAGAACAGCATTTTCCTATTTACTAATTGAAAATACAAAGACACATGACCTTTATTTAGGATATTTTGGTGACGTTATAAATGAAACACCAGTACCTATAAAATATACTGGTGATGTAAAAATCATATTAGATAAAAAAAACAAAATTAAATATGCCAAAATCAACCACTCTAGTAGATGAGTTAGACTCAGGTACTAAGAAACGTGGCTATGCATTCACTAAATTAGATTCACAAAAACAACCAAAACAAATAGAAATTGTACTAAATAAACCTATAAATACATATGACCAACAATATTATGGCAAAAACATTCATATCAGTCTTCACGCCAGCGCTAACTAATAAATAACTAAATTGTTATATCCTATGACGCCTATCATTTATGGATATGATTCACAAATACAAAAAACAAACCAGATGGCAAATATAGCATCTGGTTTGTTTTTATTATACATTCAATTATCAATCCACTTTATATATGACTTTCTGTTTAACTACTATCTTGTTAAGATTTATGGTTTTCCATAAAGTGGTAGACATGTAGCGTTAAATAGATAACCTCTGCCTCATACACTTTTATTTTCAATTCTTGTTGTAAAAGTCGCATGATTTTCAATGCAATATTAAAACATAATGGATATTGTTCTTTGAGTAGTGCTTCAAAAGCATTGGTTTTCTTTAATGATTCACCATTTCGTAATCGTTTAATTAAGAATTGAATATGTCTTATAAAACGTTGATATTGAATAGTATCCTTATCTATCGTTTGTTTCAAATCATTTTCTAAAATAAAAACACTCTTATTAATCAGTTCGTTGATTAAATCCATCTCACGCATGGACAATGATTCAGTATTCGAAGCAATATGTAATGCAATAAAACCAATTTCATCTTCAGGAAAGTGAACCTCCAATACGTGATTTAAACGTTCAATTACTTTTTCAGCTATTTTGTATTCTTTGCTATACAACTGTTTAGTTTCTACAATAAAAGGATTATTAATCAACTGATTTTGCTTCAACCGCTTATAAGCAAAAATAATATGATCGGTTAATGAAATGACTAATTTTTGGTTATCTACCTTCATTTCCGAATTCGTAATAATATTAACTGCTTCTATCACTGCTTGAATTAAAGTATCATTTGCTAGCTCCATTAATGTTTTATAATGGTCTTGCTGTGATTTTTGATCCAATATGTATATTTTTTCTATCGTTTGATTCTCTTGTAAAATCATGCCACTTTTTTTATTAAACCCAATGCCTTTTGCAATTAATACATATTCCGCTTGTGCTTTTGTACAAATAATCACATTATTATTGAGAACCTTAGTTATTAAGAAATCATTCACATCAATCATCCTTATCTTTATCTTACTCAATATTATATAGTGACTAATTATAAAATGAAAGAATTATTCTATTTTAATTAATAAATATATCTTACGAGTTAATTAAAAAAACAAAAAACGCCTCTAAGATGTCACTTTATCGTGACAATCTTAAAAGACGCTTTAAGCTTTGATATTTATGAACTAATTATCAATTTGATTATTTTTTCATGCCCCAACTTTCAATACCAAATAAATTGATTTCCAATTCTTCTGGTTTGAAAACTGGTTTTTTGCCAGCTTTACGTTGACGTTGGTAATCGTTCATAACAGCAAATGCAATGTTTGAAAGACCTATGATTGCTACCAAGTTGACAATCGCCATCAATCCCATAAATACATCTGCAGTACTCCAAACAGTTTCTGTCTTAATTACTGCACCAACAAACACTAATACGACAACTAAACATCTAAAGATAAATAATATCGTTCTATTTTTTGATAAGAACTCAATATTAGATTGGCCGTAGTAATAATTACCAACTACTGAAGAAAATGCAAAGAGTGTAATGGCAATCGTTAAGAATATACCACCAGCACTACCAAGATGCTCATTTAAAGCTGATTGCGTTACGGCAACACCTTGTGATGCATTTTCACCAAACTCTAAACCGCTATAAAGCAATATCATAATAGCCGTTGCTGTACAAACTAGCATCGTGTCAAAGAATACACCGAGTGCTTGAATTAAACCTTGTTTAACAGGGTGTGGTGGTGCTGCTGTCGCTGCTGCGTTAGGCGCAGAACCCATACCAGCTTCATTAGAAAATAGACCACGTTTTACACCTTGTAGTATGGCAGCACCAACTGCACCACCTGTTACTTGTTCAAATCCAAATGCACTTTTAATAATTGTAGAAATCATTGGAATAATTTGATCATAGTTCATGATAAGAATCACTAGAACTAAACCGATATAAATAATAGCCATAACAGGTACAATAACTGAAGATAAATTGGCGATACTACGTACACCACCAAATATAATGATAGCAGTAAGTACCGCTAAAATAATGCCTGTTATTATAGGATCTACATTATATTGTGTTTTCAATGATTCAGCAATTGTATTAGATTGAACTGTATTAAATACGAAAGCAAAAGTAACCGTAATTAATACAGCAAACACGATACCTAACCATTTTTGATTTAAACCTTTAGTTATGTAATAAGCTGGTCCACCGCGGTAACCGCCTTCTTCATCAGGCACTTTGTATACTTGTGCTAAAGTTGCTTCAATAAACGCACTCGCTGCACCTATAAATGCAATAACCCACATCCAAAAGACTGCACCAGGACCACCAAGTACTATAGCTGTAGCAACACCCGCTATATTACCAGTACCAACCCTAGAACCAGCACTTATCGCAAATGCTTGGAATGGAGAAATACCTTTTTTACCGTTATCTAATGTTTCAGGTTTTTCACCAATAGCACGAAACATTTCTGGAATCCATCTTAATTGCACAAATTTAGAGCCGATAGTAAAGAATATACCTGCTGTTATTAAAAGTCCAATTAGATATTGTGACCAGATTAAATCATTCCCGACTTGAACAAAAGCTTTGAACCAATCTGGAATTAAACTATCAAAATCTTTCAATTTAATCCCTCTCATCTATGTAATATTTAATTTCAAATTAGAGCAAGAGATTTATAGACAGTCTTATAAGGAATTGTAACATTTCATTACATGCCACTTATAAAATGATGAAAAAGTACGCCCTAGTCATACGCCTAATATGATACTTTTCACACTGCTATAAACCTCTTTTTTAATAATTTATTGCACCTAACTGGTATTTTATCACTATATAGTTGTATTTACTAATAATTTTTAAAAATTACCCCTAATTAACTTCTAAGTCAATAATTTCACCAAATTCACTTGTATCTACAATAAAGCTGCCATTTGTATATTGTTCAGACAAATGAATATCTTTAATGGCGCCAGATTCTTGTTGTTTATCAGAATAAATTGTGTAAGTCGTGTGCTCAGGTTGAATTACGTCAGCCGCTACAATACGATGCGGTGACTTTTTCAATTCTTTCAGTAATGTAATTCCACGTTGTGCACGTTTGGCTGTTTGTAGTACTTTGAAACCAATACGTTTTAGTGATCCTCGTTGTGTTGCCATTAAAATTGAGTTGTTTGCACTAATGACCTGTGTTAACACGGCGAAGTCTTCATCTTTTAGATTAATTGATTTAACGCCAGCTGCTCTCAATCCTGTATCAGAGAGTTCATCACTACTATAGGTTAATGACATACCTTTGTTTGTAATAACAGTAATTAATTGAGTAGAGTCTATGCGCATGACATTAATAATTTCGTCATCATCTTTCACTTTCATTGCAACGAGAGGTTTATTGAATCGTGATGTTTTAAACATAGAAACATTACTGCGTTTAATCATTCCATGACGCGTAGCTAAAATATAAAATGCGTCTGGTTTAAAATCACTTTCGCAATACGCATCGATGATAAATTCACCTTCATCAAGTGGCACAATTTGAGAAACATGTTGACCTAATTCTTTCCATTTAATTTCAGCTAATTTATGTACTGGAATAAATAGATAACGCCCTTTATTAGTAAAGACCAATGCAGTATCAAGTGTATTGACTTCTTGATGTTTCATAAGTACATCACCGTCTTTTACACCAATTTCATTTACGCCACTGGCATTATAACTACGTAATGAAGTGCGTTTTATATAACCGTGTTTTGTAACACTCATAATAACCGTTTCACTAGGAATCATAACTTCTTTATCAATTTTAATTTCAGAAATCTCTGCTTCTATTGAAGACAAACGCCCTTGTTTAAAACGATTGCGAATTTCTGTTAATTCTTCTTTTATTACATTTAAAAGTGCACTATGATCATCTAAAATATTTTTTAAACGTCCAATTAGTGATTTTAATTCATCGTGCTCTTCTTGTAGTTGCACAATATCTGTGTTCGTTAAACGATATAATTGTAGTGTTACGATCGCTTCGGCCTGTGCCTCTGTAAAATCAAATTCAGCGACTAAGTTGTCTTTAGCATCTTTTTTATTCTTAGAAGCTCTAATTAACTTGATAACTTCATCTAAAATAGATAATGCTTTCATAAGACCTTCAACAATATGCATTCTGCTTTCAGCATGATCTAATTCATAACGTGTACGTTTAGTCACAACATCAATTTGATGATTTAAATAACTATCAATAAATTGACGAATCCCCATTAATACTGGTCTACCTTCACTAATAGCAACCATATTAAAGTTATAAGCAACTTGTAAATCTGTATTTTTGTATAAGTAATTTAATACAGCTTCACTATTTACGTCCTTTTTCAATTCAATGGCAATACGTAATCCAGTACGGTCTGTCTCATCTCTTACCTCAACAATACCATCCACTTTTTTATCAGCACGTAATTCATCCATCTTTTTAACAAGTGAACTCTTATTCACTTCATATGGGACTTCAGTAACAATTAATTGCTTTCTGCCATTTCTTAATTCTTCATCTTCGACTTTTGAACGAACAATAATTTTACCTTTACCAGTTTCATAAGCTTTTTTTATACCATCTATACCTTGTATAATGCCACCTGTTGGGAAATCTGGTCCTTTAACATACTTCATCAACTGAGCTACTGTGATATCAGGATTATCGATAAATTTAAGTGTAGCCTGAATCACCTCACCCAAATTATGTGGTGGAATATCTGTTGCATAACCAGCAGAAATACCCGTACTTCCGTTAATTAATAAATTAGGTAACCTTGCTGGTAATACCATCGGTTCCAAAGTAGTATCATCATAGTTTGGCATGAATGGTACTGTTTCTTTATTAATATCTCTTAAAAGTTCTTCAGAAATACGACTTAACTTAGCTTCTGTATAACGCATTGCTGCAGCCGGGTCATTGTCGATACTACCGTTATTCCCTTGCATTTCTATGAGCACATGACACAGCTTCCATCCCTGACTGAGTCTTACCATAGCATCATACACAGATGAGTCGCCATGAGGGTGATACTGTCCAATTACGTCACCGACTGTTTTAGCACTTTTACGGAAATTTTTATCATATGTGTTACCACTAGAATACATAGCATACAAAATACGTCTTTGAACAGGTTTGAGCCCATCACGAACGTCTGGCAATGCACGCTCTTGAATGATGTATTTACTATATCTACCAAAACGATCGCCAATAACATCTTCTAGCGATAAATCTTGAATTATTTCACTCAATTGATTTCCTCCTCATTAGGATGTTCCTGTTCTAAAATTTGGATTTCATTATTGTCTAATATACTTTGTTCTTCTTGTAATCCAAATTCAACATGGTTTTCTATCCATTCACGTCTAGGCGCAACTTTGTCACCCATTAATGTTGTTACACGTTTAGAAGAACGTAATTCATCTTCAACTTGAACTCTGATGAGTGTTCTTGTATCTGGGTTCATTGTCGTTTCCCATAATTGATCAGCGTTCATTTCACCTAAACCTTTATAACGTTGTAATGAGAAACCTTTGCCTAATTTTTTTTGTAATTTTTCTAATTCTTCATCAGTCCATGCGTATTCGATTTTTCTTGAGGCGCCTTTCCCTTTTTCTAATTTATAGAGGGGGGGTAAGGCAATAAATACCCTTCCAGCTTCTACAAGTGGTTTCATATATTTAAAGAAAAATGTTAATAACAGTACTTGTATATGTGCACCATCCGTATCCGCATCAGTCATAATAATTATTCTGTTATAATTACTATCTTCAATTTTAAATTCATTACCAACACCAGCACCAATAGTATGAATAATCGTATTAATTTCTTCATTTTTAAATATGTCATCTAGACGTGCTTTTTCTGTGTTAATGACTTTACCTCTTAAAGGCAGAATAGCCTGGTATTTACGATCTCTACCTAATTTTGCTGAACCACCTGCTGAGTCACCCTCAACAAGATAAAGTTCTTTCTTCTCAGTATTTTTACTTTGAGCTGGTGTTAATTTACCTGAAAGTAAAGTATCTTTACGTTTATTTTTCTTACCGGAACGTGCATCTTCACGAGCTTTACGCGCAGCTTCTCTAGCTTGTTGTGCTTTCAGCGCTTTTTTAACAAGTGATTTTGATAACTGACCTTTTTCTTCTAAATAATATGGAAGTTTGTCTGCTACTACAGAATCCACTGCACTTCTAGCTTCTGGTGTACCCAATTTAGACTTTGTTTGTCCTTCAAATTGAAGTAACTCTTCCGGAATACGGATGGAAATAATAGCTGTTAACCCTTCTCTAATATCATTTCCATCTAAATTTTTATCTTTTTCTTTTAGTTCATTAATACGGCGTGCATAATCATTAAATACACGTGTCATTGCAGATTTGAAGCCAACTTCATGTGTACCCCCGTCTTTTGTACGCACATTATTAACGAAGCTCAAAATACCTTCTGAATATTGATCATTGTATTGGAATGCAACTTCAACTTCGATATTATTAGCTTCACCAGAAAAGTCGGCTACATCATGTAAAACTTCTTTGCCTTCATTAACATAAGCAACGAATTCTTTAATACCATCTTCATAGTGAAAAACATCTTCACGTTCTTTTCCAGCTCTTAAGTCTTTCAATGTTATTTTAAGACGCTTAAGTAAAAAAGCTGACTCCTGAAGTCGCTCACTTAAAACATCATAATTAAAAGATGTTGCTGATTTAAATATCTCTGGATCTGGTTTAAATGTCACCTTAGTTCCAGTCTTTTTAGTCTTCCCGTGTTTAACCAAACCAGTTGTTGGTTTACCACCTTGTGCAAAACTTTGAGTATAGATATTGCCATCTCTGTATATTTCTACTTCTAACCATTCACTTAATGCATTAACAACGGAGGCACCAACACCATGTAATCCACCTGATGTTTTATATCCGCCTTGTCCAAATTTTCCACCAGCATGAAGTATTGTGAAAATGACTTGTACTGTAGGTTTTCCAGATGTATGTATACCTGTTGGCATCCCACGACCATTATCTTCAATTGTAATGCTTTCATCTTTATTAATTGTAACTTGGATTTCGCTACCAAAACCATTTAATACTTCATCGACGGAATTATCGACAACTTCATATACTAGATGATGTAATCCACGTTTATCGGTAGAACCAATATACATCCCAGGTCTTTTTCTTACGGCCTCTAATCCCTCAAGTACCTGAATGGAATCATCCGAATAATTATTTTTCTTATTCATTGCCAATCGTTTCGCCCTCCTACAAACGTACGTTCGTTTTTAAAACTATACATTAGTTATTCTTATATAAATCTTGATAAAATGCAAGTATCAAATGAATTTTCAATTGAGAAATAATACCCATTTTAAATTTTCATTCGTATTATCCTATGCTTATATGGTAAAATAATTTTAATGTCATTAAAGGATGTGGATTATATATGATGATTGTAATCATGTTAATACTAAGTTACCTTATCGGTGCTTTCCCAAGTGGCTATGTAATAGGTAAACTATTTTTCAAAAAAGATATCCGTCAATTCGGAAGTGGTAACACTGGGGCAACAAACAGCTTTAGAGTATTAGGAAAACCTGCTGGATTTCTTGTAACTTTCCTAGATATATTTAAAGGGTTCATTGTAGTGTTCTTTCCACTATGGTTACCTGTCCAAGCTGAAGGCCCAATAACTACATTTTTCACAAATGGACTTATTGTTGGTGCTTTTGCAATTTTAGGCCATGTATATCCAGTTTATCTTGGATTCAAAGGCGGAAAAGCCGTTGCAACAAGTGCTGGTGTCATACTAGGTGTCAATCCTGTCTTATTATTAATATTAGCAGCAATTTTCTTTGGAATATTATATTTAACAAAATATGTATCGTTATCAAGTATCATTGCATCTATTTGTTGCGTCATTGGTGCATTATTAATTCGAGACTATATCCTATTTATTGTTAGTATTGGTGTCGGTGTATTGCTCATTATTAGACATCGAACTAATATTGTAAGGATATTTAAGGGTGAAGAACCTAAAATTAAATGGATGTAACTATTACAATAGTCGTTCTACAAAATAATATGTTGTAAACAAAATTTGAGCTGGGGCGTTAATGCCTCCAGCTTTTTTATATCACATATTGAATCGTAAGATTTAAACACAGCTTTATGATCATTAATTCTATTATACTACTTATATGTATCATTATCATGCGTTATATATATTTCTCCGCATTGTAGAATGATTTGACATAACTAATTGAAAAATTATGTTATACTACTTTTAATATTACTGAAAGTGGGTAATATATAAAAATACTAATTCAATTTAGTTGCCAATAGTCATAAGTTAAGTACTTGTGAACCGAAAGGAGACTTTTATTATGGAAATAGAACTTTCAAATAATGCCGTGTCTTGGTTTAAAGAAGAACTTGAATTACCTGAAGGTGACAAAGTCTTACAATTCTTTGTACGTTATGGTGGCGAATTCCAATTAAAACAAGGATTCAGTCCTGCATTTAGCGTTGACAAAAAAGAGGATGTTGAAATTGGTTATGAAAATCATTACGACGGTTTAGATGTCGTAATTGCTGAAAAAGATTTATGGTATTTTGAAGACCATAATTTATTTATTGACGTAAATGATGGCATTGATGAAATTTCATATGCTACAAAATAACCTATATAATAAAAAGCGCCTGGCTCAAGTGTCAGACGCTTTTTATTATATATAGATATAGATATTAACCACTTCGTTTTATAAGCCGTTTATGACCTCTAAGCACTCTCCAGCCTTGTTTCTTTTATCAACTTCACTATAAGTTGCATGCCACTCAGGGAAATATTTATCTAATCTAATTGGTTTGAAATCTTCTTTTTTTATACAAGTCAATGCCGTTGAACCTGTTGTTGCAAGTTCCCCTGCTTCATTATAGATTTCATATTTATATATGGATCGCAAACGTGAATATCTTTCAACCCATGTTTTTATTGTTACTTTTTCCGGATAAAAGATCGATTTAATATACTTGATATCTAAATCGATTACTGGCGAAATAATACCACTATCTTCCATATCCTTATAACTAAAACCTAGTTTAGAAATATAATCTGTTCTTGCTACTTCAAACCACGTAGGATAATTACCATGATAGATTACACCCATTTGATCAGTTTCTGAATAACGTGCTTCAATTTGTGTCATACTGTAAATCATTTTTGCATCCTCTTTTCAATATTTCTACTGATACATATCATACCTTAAATATTAACATAAAAAAGATGGACTAGCATATGGCCAGTCCATCAGTAAACTTATTATACAGGTTTGTTTTTTTATTGTTGTCCAGCTAGCTTATTTCTTAATACAAGTTGTAAGATACCACCATGACGATAGTAATCCATTTCTACATTTGAGTCGAAACGAGCAATAGCTTTAAATTCAATTACCTCACCATTGTCTTTTTTAGCTTGTACTTTAACTAAGTCGTGTGGCTTAACATTTTCATCAATGTCTACAGAGATAACTTCAGTACCATCGATACCTAAACTATCAGCTGATTCGCCCTCTTGGAATTGTAGCGGCAATACGCCCATCATTACTAAGTTTGAACGGTGAATACGTTCGTAACTCTGCGCAATAACTGTTTTAACGCCTAATAAGTTTGTACCTTTGGCTGCCCAGTCACGTGAAGAACCCATACCGTAGTCGTTACCTGCTAATACAACTAATCCAGTACCGTTTTCTTTATATTTCATAGCTGCATCAAATATAGACATTTGTTCACCTGTAGGCCAGTAAGTAGTATAGCCACCTTCAGTACCAGGTGCAAGTTGGTTTTTAATACGAATATTCGCAAATGTACCACGCACCATAACTTCATGGTTACCACGACGAGAACCATATGAGTTAAATTGACGAATTGGCACGCCATGTTCAATTAAATATTTACCTGCTGGTGTATCTTTACCAATCGCACCTGCTGGAGAAATATGGTCTGTCGTTACAGAATCACCAAATTTACCCATTACTCGTAAATTATTTAATGAATCAATTGTTCCTGGTTCTTTAGATAAACCTTGGAAAAATGAAGGATTTTGGATATAAGTTGATTCTGGATCAAAATCATATAAAGGTTGATCCGTTACATCAATTTCATTCCACATTTCGTTATTGTTATATACAGTTTCGTACTCTTCTTTAAATAAATCTGGTGTAACAACAGTATCAACTGTGTCTGAAACTTCTTTGATTGATGGCCAAATATCTTTTAGATATACATCTTCGCCATCTTTACCTTTACCAAGTGGTTCATTTTGTAAGTCAATATCTACTGTACCAGCTAAAGCATAAGCAACCACTAATTGTGGTGATGCTAAATAGTTAGCTTTAACTAATGGATGAATACGACCTTCAAAGTTACGGTTACCTGATAAAACAGAAGTAACAAGTAAATCTTCTTCAGCAATCGCTTTTTCAATTTCTTCTAATAATGGACCAGAGTTACCGATACATGTTGTACAACCATAACCAACAAGGTTGAATCCTAAGTCATCAAGATATTCATTTAAACCAGAATCTCTTAAATAACCAGTAACAACTTTTGAACCTGGAGCTAATGATGTTTTAACATATTCAGGTACTTTAAGACCTTTTTCAACTGCTTTTTTAGCAACAAGTCCAGCACCTAACATAACATATGGGTTAGATGTATTCGTACATGAAGTAATCGCAGCGATCGCTAAATCACCCGTCTTCATAGTTGTTGAAGTGCCATCTTTAAATTCAATTGTTGCAGTTTTATCAAATTCACTCTTATCAAAACCATGACCTTGGTTACCCGCTGGTGCAGTTACTGATTTTTCGAATTCTTTTTTCATGTCACTCAAGAAGATTAAATCTTGTGGACGTTTAGGACCTGATAATGAAGCTTCAACAGTAGCTAAATCAAGTTCTACAACATCTGTGTACTCAGGATCTTCTTTTTCTACAGTAAAGAACATGCTATTTTCTTCTAAATATGTTTTAACTAAGTCAATTTGTTCTTCAGAACGACCTGTTAAACGCATATATTTTAATGCTTCTTCATCTACTGGGAAGAAACCACAAGTAGCACCGTATTCAGGAGCCATATTAGCAATTGTTGCACGGTCAGCTAATGGTAAATGTTGTACACCTGGACCGAAGAACTCAACAAATTTGCCTACAACGCCTTTTTTACGTAACTCTTGTGTTACACGTAATGCTAAGTCCGTTGCAGTAGCACCTTGTGGTAAAGCATTTGATAGTCTAACACCAATAACTTCAGGAATTGGGAAGTATGAAGGTTGACCTAACATACCAGCTTCGGCTTCAATACCACCGACACCCCAACCTAATACGCCAAGACCGTTAATCATTGTCGTATGTGAATCGGTACCAACTAATGTATCTGGGAATGCAACAGTTTCACCATCAACTTCACGTGCATGTACAACGTTAGCTAGGTACTCTAAGTTAACTTGGTGTACGATACCCGTTGCTGGTGGAACAGCACTATAATTATTAAATGCTTTAGTTGCCCAATTTAAGAACTGGTAACGTTCATAGTTTCTTTCAAACTCTAATTTCATATTTCGTTCTAGCGCTTCTGGATTAGCATAGCTATCTACTTGTACTGAGTGGTCGATAACTAAATCAACAGGCACTTCTGGATTGATCTTATTTAAGTCGCCACCTACATCATTCATGGCTTTACGTAATGAAGCTAAGTCTACGACAGCAGGTACACCTGTGAAATCTTGTAGAATTACACGTGAAGGTTTGAAAGGAACTTCTCCTTCTGCACCTTCAGTAAAATCAGATAACGCTTTGATGTGTTCATCTGTAATTACAAAACCATCTTCTTGTCTTAAAACAGATTCTAGTAATACTCTAATTGAATATGGCAGTTTCGCTACTTTAGTTAAACCTTGTTCTTCTAAAGTGTTTAAATCATAATACGTGTATGATTTCCCATTTAAGTCAAACGATTTTTTCGCTTGCTGTTTAATATTAGAAGCCATATAAATCCCCCTTGAATTTTTTTAATATATGCCGTTAGTTAAATTGTATAATTATATGTAGTTTAAAACAACTAGATAGAGCCAGAAACATGGCTAAATTAGATTTGATTTTTCAATCAGTATACATAAGCAAAACTTATTGCTAAATGCAGGTGTAATAAGTTATTATTATCAGTTGAGAATCATTATCAGCTAATTTCATTATCCTACAAAAAAACTGAGAACCCAATTGGATTCTCAGTTTTTGACTATTAATCAATATTATTTTTCTGCTTTTTCTGCATCTCTTAATGGTGTACGTTTTTCAATAATATCATCTTCATAATCTTCTTGTTGATGTTGTACATAATCTTGCAATCTATGTTTATTTGGTGTCAAAGTAAGTCCTAAGAACTTACGCTCTTGGTTCGCATCTTTGTAGAATGAAATCATCATCATGATCACTACAAAGGAGAACGGTAAGGCACTTATAATGGCGGCACTTTGAATCGCATTCAATGCTTCAGCACCATTACCTCCACCAGCAAATAATAATACGAATGCAATTAATGATTGTGCGATACCCCATGTAACTTTAATCATAATAGAAGGCTCTAATGAACCATTTGTCGTTTGCATACCTAATACAAATGTTGCTGAGTCAGCAGAGGTAATAAAGAATGATGCGATTAATACTAATGCAATAATAGATAGTATAATACCTAGTGGAATTTCATTGAACACACCAAAGAGTTGTGTTTCAGCAGTCATATCGAATAATTCTGGATTTTTCTTACCAGTTTCAATTCCAAGTACACCGAATACACTGAACCAAACGAAACTTACTAACGCTGGTACTAAAAGTACCCCAGCAATAAATTCACGAATAGAACGTCCTTTAGATACACGTGCAATGAAAATACCTACGAATGGGCTCCAACTTAACCACCAACCCCAATAGTAAAGTGTCCAACTAGACATCCATTCACGTTTTTGAGGGTTTAAAGCTGCAGTGTCAAACGTATTTAATAAGAATGAGTTCAACAAACTACCTGTAGAACTTGTCATCATATTTAAAATCAATACTGTCGGTCCAATGATTAAAACAGCAATCATTAAAATTGCACCTAAACTAATATTTAAATTACTTAAATATTGGATGCCTTTACTTAAACCAGACCAAGCACTCATAATAAATAGAATAGTTACAACTACAATAATAATTGCTTGTACCCAAACATTATTTGGTATGCCAAATAAATAGTGAAGCCCACCATTGATTTGCAATGCGCCCATACCTAGTGATACGGCAACACCTACTACTGTAGCGAATACAGCAAGCACATCAATGATTGTCCCAATTGGGCCTTCAACTTTATTTCCTAAGATAGGACGTAATGTTCTAGAAATTAATCCAGGTTCCCCTTTTCTAAATTGGGCATAAGCGAGCGCTAATGCAACTACGCCATAAATTGCCCATGCATGGAATCCCCAATGGAAAAACGTTGAACGTAAGGCCTCGGTATAAGCTGCTGCAGTTTTCGGATCCGCATTTGGCGGCGCTGCAAAGTCAGCCATTGGTTCTGCTGCACCATAGAATACAAGCCCAATACCCATACCAGCACTGAACAACATAGCAAACCATGAAATTGTATTAAATTCAGGTTTGTCGTTCGGTTTACCTAACTTCAATTTACCAATCGGGCTAAAGATTAGGAAAATACAGAAGAATACAATAAACGTTGTAAGAATTAAGTAATACCATCCTAGTTTATCAGTAATCCATAGTTTAATTGTATTCGTAACATGATCAAATTGTTCCGGTAACACTGCGCCGATAATAACAACAATCGCTACGATAATCGCACTATAGATAAAAACTGGAGATAATTTCTTACCATTAGGTTGGTTACTAGAAGAATTCATAATTAATTACTCCCTTTCTTATCATATTAAATTTTCGAATCTAAATTAGAATGATTAGAATTTCTAAACACTACTATTTTATGTAATAGCCACGTATTACAATAACAAAACAATGAGTTAATATCAAATTTCATTAAATAAACTATTTTCTAAACTTTACATATAATGTATAATAAATTTTAAATTTAATTAAGAGGAGTTAATTATATGTTAAAGGAATTCAAAGAGTTTGCACTTAAAGGTAATGTTTTAGATTTAGCAGTTGCTGTAGTTATGGGCGCAGCATTTAATAAAATTGTTACTGCTTTAGTTTCATACATTATCATGCCATTAATTGGTTTAATTTTCGGTACTGTTGACTTTGCTGAAAGCTGGTCATTTATGGGTATTAAATATGGTATGTTCGTTCAATCAATTATTGATTTCATCATCATTGCATTCGCTTTATTCATTTTCGTTAAAATTGCTAATACGTTAATGAAGAAAGAAGAGGAAGAAGAAATCGAAGAAAACACTGTATTATTAACGGAAATCCGCGACTTATTACGTGAAAAAAATTAATTCGATTTAATTAGCATAAAGCGAAAAAAATTAAGCTTTTTTAAAATTTTCATAGTTCGCTCTAGTTTAAATCAAAAAAGCCAAGACATTTCAAAATGTCTTGGCTTTTTTCTTATTTAAATATATTTTTTTTATACTCTATTGTTTTTTAAAATGTGTTGTACTTTGATACTGTTCTGTGGTTACTTCCAATATAAGCGGTATTCTTTGCTTGAGTTCACTTACGTGAGAAATAATCCCAACCATGCGACCCGTTGATTTTAAACTTAGCAATGTATCTAGTGCAGTTTCTAGTGTTTCCTGATCTAAAGTACCAAATCCTTCATCTACAAACATTGAATCAAGTGAAATCCCACCTGATTCTTGTTGCACAATTTCACTTAATCCCAATGCTAATGCTAATGATGCCTGAAATGTTTCTCCACCAGATAACGATGTAATGTGGCGTGATTGATTTGAATGTGCATCGAACACATCTATTTCTAGTCCACTATAGCCTTGAGATATTTGAGCTCGTCTCGTTAATTGGTATCTCTGTCCCGTCATAATTGCTAAGCGCTGATTAGCTTGAGTAAGAATACGCTCCAAGTAATATATTAATACATAATTTTCCAACGTTAATTTTTGTTCATTTTTCCCTGCTAAAATTTCTGCTAATTGAAATACTTCTTGTTGAGATTGCAATTCACTATTTAACTCATCTATAATTTTATTTATTTCAGTTATTTTTTTAGAATTAAACTCCATTTTATAGTCATGTTGACTTAATTCAGTTGAAGCTGTTTCATATACTTGTTGCATTTCTTCAAATCGTTCTTTTAGTTGTTGTGTATCATCTAGCTTCTTATTATTTGTTTCAGCTTTTAGTTGCGCTATATATAATTCGTAAGATTGTTTCTCTTTTTTGAAAGTTTCAATTTCTTTTTCTAAATTTTGCTTTTCTGATGCTTGTGCTGTTACTTTTTCAACTTGTTCTATTGATGTAAAACCAATACGTTGCATTTCCTCATTGATTTTCATATCAGTCTCATTGATTTCAGTTTCTATTTCAGCAAGGTTATTTTTTAAATAAGTTACACTATTTTTTTCTATTGCTAAAGTACTCTTATAATTTTGTATTTTTTGTTCAATTTCATTTAGCGTTTGATCAAATTGGCGTATTTGATTATAAGCATCTTCAAATTTTGTTAAAAATTCATCAACCCGTTTATAACCTGTTGTATTTTCAAAATCGTTTATCGCAGTTTCATTTTCTTTTAATATGTGTTCTTTTTTTTGAATATTCATCTGTAAATCGTGTGAACTTTTTTCATATTGTTGTAATTGGTCTTTTAATTTTTCTATTTCATTATTTTCTTCATCTATTTTTTTCTTTTCTTGATATTTCTTCTCAACTTCATCTTCTAGAGCTTCATAATTTATATTTTCCAATGAAGCTATAGTATATTTTGATAATTGCTCCTCAATGTGTGACAATTCACTTTCACATTTAATAATATCTCCTTTTACAGTAGCTATTTTTTCTTCTAATAGCGTGAGCTGTTGATGTCTTTCCATTATTTCATCAAAATCCACGTGACTCGATAATGTATGAATTTCATTACCACAGATTGGGCAAGTTTCACCAGTATGTAGAGCTGCTTGTACTGTTGCAATTACATCTTGTTTGTTGTTTAAATCTAATTTAGATTTATCAATATTATTATATTCCTCATTGAGTTGCACACGCTTTTGACTTAAATCTTTAAGATTACGTTGCTTTTGCATTTTTCTTTTCTCTAATGCATCATACTCAATTTTATCTTTTTCATTTTGCTTCAATTGTTTAATATCATTATTAAGGTTGTATATTGCTTCCGTAATTTGTTCTATCTTTCGATAATCAGGCTGACGTTGATTTAATTTAGCTGTAGTATCTTTGATTTCCTCATTTTTTTGAGTTAAATGCGCTTCTAAATCTGTAAATGCTGTTTTCGTGAACTGATAATTGTTGTAGGCATCTTTATATTTATTTGCTTTTTCAAAAAACAATTGCGTCTGTTCAATAAAACGCCTTAGTTCCTCAATATCATCTTGCTTCTCTTTAAGGTTATCCGCTTCAAGGTTACTTTGTTTTATCTTATCCTCCAAATCAAAGATACTTTTAGATTTTTCTTCAATACTTTGCGCTACTTTACCTTTTTTGGAAATTGTATTTTCTTTTACTTCTAATAAATTCGTAATGGGTCTTACTTCGTTGATTTCTGTTACACGCTTAACTTTTTCTTGGATTTCGTGTTCATTAACTAATAATGCTTCATATTTTTGTTGATTTTCATTGAGCTTATTTAAAGCATCCTCTAATTTAATATTATTATTTAAAGCATTTTCTGTACTGTTGACTTTATTTTTTAATATTTCTTTTTTCTGTTCAAAGTCATCTCGTATTATTTGTGCTTTCATTTTAAAATCTGGTAATACCTTAATGATATTGTTCGTTTGTCTAGCACTTATTACTTTATGCTCGCATAATGTTTCATCATCAAAAGTTTCCAATTCTTTCCAATGATTTTCTAAATCGTTGTACCTTTTTTCTATTTGCTCTCTTACTTCTTTTACATCATCAGATAATTTTTTTTGAATTTCTTCAAATCTCTGACTGTTAAACAGTGTTCTTAATATATCTTGTTTTTCCACACTTTTCGAGAGTAAAAATCGTTTAAATTCACCCTGTGGTAATATAAACAGTTGTCGAAATTGTTCAGCATTCACACCTAGTAGCGCTTTGATAAATTGATTACCACTATTAATTTTACTTTCTCTAAGTGCATAATCATCTTGTTCATATTGATAAACTGCTAGTTGCCCTAGTGTTTTATTTTTATTACCTTCCTTTATAAATGCACCTTGTCTTTGAATTTTAAAATATTGATTTCTTAATTTAAATTCAAATTCGACAACCATTGGTTTTTTACTTTCAGCAAAATGACTCCTTAAATCGCTTTCTTTTCTATCTTTTGTGGAAGCTTCACCAAATAATGCAAACACAATAGCATCAAATATCATCGTCTTGCCTGAACCAGTTTTTCCACTGATTAAAAAGAGTTGGTTATTTTCTACATTATTAAAATCAATTGTTTCATTTAAAAAGGGACCGAAATTAGTTAAATTCAGTTTAATGGGTCTCATTTATTTAGAACCCTCCTCAAGTAATGCTGTCATAATTTTTTCTATTTTTTTACTTTGATTCGTAGTTAAATGTTCACCCGTTATACTATTATAAAAATTATCAATTATTGTTTCATCATCTAATTTTTGAATTTCAATATTTTCATGGTGTATAGATGTATTAAAATCAAACGTCTGATTGGTTAACGCTAAAGTATTAGGATAAATTTGCTTCAAATGCATCATAGGATCACTCACATGTGACATATGCTTTAATTTAAAATGTAAATAATTTTCTTTATGTTTTACTTCTAACTTTTCTTGTATTGCATCTTCATAATTACCTTCAATCACTTCTAATTGTCTTAGAGGCTTTAATGGTATAAATTTGTCTGTTATTTTTTGATTTTTAATTTCTACTATTTTATAACCTTTTGGTTGTTTCGTTTCTGAAAATGAATATTGTAACAATGAACCACTGTAATTTATAAAATTAGATTCAATACTGAAAGGATGATGTAAATGTCCAAGCATAACTCTATCAAACTGATTAAATAGATTCTCATCAACTGACTCAACTGTACCTATAGTCAACGGCCTTTCAGATTCAGAGCGAATTCCACCTTGTACTGTTAAATGACCAACAAAAATATTCACTTTATTCTCATCTATGACTTCATGCATATATGCCAACACTCTGTTTAAAGCCTGTTGGTGTGTTTCTATAGCTTTGTCATCAAAGAAATATTGCATTTCATTTATAGTGGCAAAAGGCATTGTGTAAAAATCAACGTTCCCAATCGTTACTGGTTTATTCATATCATTAAGGTCAGTACGTATGTACATATGTGATTTTTCAAACCATTTTGAGCCATAATTTAATCTTTCCTTACTATCATGGTTACCATTAATCATAATTAAAGGAATACTCATTTCTAAATTTAATATATCAATTGTCTGTTCAAGTAATTGAATCGCATCTTTATTTGGATAACTTGTGTCATATAGATCACCCGCAATGACAATAACGTCGGGTTGTTCTAATTTCATTGCCTCAATAAATTTATCTAGTATATACGCTTGGTCTTCTAGTAACGACTTCCCATTTAATATTCGCCCTAAATGCCAATCCGCAGTATGTATGATTTTCATTATATCGCCCTCTCTTAGAACGTTTGTTCGTATTAATAGTTTATTATATTTTTCATAACGCTTCAAGTATAATAAAAGAGCCGTTTACCTTTATAGATAAACGGCAATAATTTATTGAATTAAATTACTTTTAACTTTTTTGAATTTATATAACATTGCTATTCTCCAAGGTACAATCATGCAAAATGCTAATAAGAAAAACATACCTGCAATTTCCCCTGGATCAATTTGGTTACTTATAAATATTTTGATTACTGTACGAATTAACAACAATGATATAAGAATAATTGGAAACGCTTTTGAACGTTTCATGTAAATTTCACTACCCTGTGTTTCGAATTTAGATGTCCAAATTAATATGGTAGAAAATAATAACCCCATAATGATACATTCTAAAATCTCAGTTCCAGTTAATCTAAAATAAGGTACCACGTACATCAATGCACCTGTTGCCATAAAAAATGGAGGTAGTATAATTTTCTTTTCATTTACGGGAAATTGTTGTGCTTTCATTCTGACTATAATGACACCAATACCCATTAAAAATGCGAAAACTATTGAAAATACTAAATACAACATGCTTACACCTTCTTTGTGTTTCTACAAGATGATATTTACCTTGGATAGTATATCACTTAATAAATTAATAATCAGTATTTATAGCCTAATTTATTATTTAATCTTCAAAATTTAAGGCTTAATGTTCATATCATGTCTTTTAGTTATGTAGAAAACGACATAGTCAAATGCTTATTCACAATATACACAAAATAAAACCAGCTTATATTTAAGCTGATTTTACTACATGTGTATTTTTATATTGCATTTGTTTGTGTACATGCGGACAATGCATCGTTTAAAGTGTATCTAAGATAATTCATATCATGTAATTGCATCGCGTTATGATATTTCTTAAATGCTTCGTCGGTCGGAAAGTTAATATGCATATTTGCTAGTCGATCAAGTACTTCTTTATCTTCCATGGCATAAGCATCCTTCACTTATTACTACCTCCCTTATATTCATATTATAACAAATTACAATCTATAATCAATTATTTTTCTGAATATTCGAATTTTTATTGTTATACTCTCCTACACTAATTACGTATTCATTCTATAAATTACCTATAAGAATATATTGTAAATTGATTATTGTATTCTTATTTTTCAAAAAGAATGTTATATAACTTATTTTTAAAATTCTCAATATCCTCATTCATATATTCATCTTATAACTTTTGACTTACACTATCTGTTGGGTAGTGAATTTTATCTTTTTCATCAGTTACAGCTGTGAAGTAACCTTTGCAACTTGAATCGAATTTGGGAATTGAGTGTTACCATCGAGCAACCACTTCCTTTGATTTTTTGATGCACTTTCATACCCTTTATTATCTACATTTGTAGTATTAAGAAAAGGTATATTTTCATCATCTGGAATTATTATTTTCAAAAACATTCCAAATGCTTTTAATTCATAATTTTGTACCCGAATAATGAAAAAGAAGTTATGAAATACTAAACAATGTATTTATAAATGCGATTTAAAAATTCATAGTCATTTTGCCACTGTGTTGCCAGAGCAAAAAATAAGGGCTGAAAGTTACTTTTTACAAGTAGCTCCCAGCCCTTTAATGATGTTCTATTTAGATTTTTTCAATTGATCTTGTTGATTTTTATTCATCATTGTCATCATTTGATTTATTTTCTTTTGAGAAGGTTTTTGACCCATTTGCATCATCATCATTCGTAGCATTTCTTCATTGATTGGTGGGTTCTTTTTAAGATAATCCATCATATATTTTCTTGCAAGGAAAAATCCACCTACTAAACCTAAAATTAATGCTAACACGATTAATACGATTGCTAACCAAGTTGCCATTGTTTCACCCACTTTCCTACCCTAATGAATTTTACTAAAATTAGTGCTCATTTTCAAGAGCAACTCTATTTATATAAATTATCGACTTATGTATTATATCAATTTCAAAATCAATTTGTAAATATAAGCTTATTTTAATTATAAAATAAAAAATGGTATGAGAACTTAAGTTCTCATACCAACAAAATCAATTTTCACTACACTAATTAAAATGTTTGAATTTGATTTAATACATTTTCTTTAGTAAAGCCATATTTTTCAACAACTAAGTCTCCAGGAGCACTAGCACCAAATCCGTCGATACCAATTACTTTACCTTCTGTACCTACATATTTGTGCCAACCAAGTGGTGATGCCATTTCAATAGCAACACGTTTAGTAATTGATGATGGTAATACAGATTCTTTATATTCATCAGGTTGTTGGTCAAAAGCGTTCCAGTTTGGCATAGAAACAACACGTACACCTTTACCTTGAGCTTCTAAATCTTTAGCAGCTTCTATAGCTAAGTTAACTTCAGAACCAGTAGCTAATAGTAAGAATTCTGGTGCTTTATCTGATTCAAATACTACATAAGCACCTTTACGAACACCTTCTTCTACAGTTTCTTTAGAAAGATCCATAGTTGTAAGATTTTGACGTGTTAATACTAATGAAGTTGGTGTGCCTTCTGATTCTAAAGCAACTTCCCAAGCAACACGTGTTTCGTTACCATCTGCTGGACGAATAACGTTCATATTTGGAATTGCACGTAAACCAGCTAATTGTTCGATTGGTTCATGAGTTGGACCATCTTCACCAACAGCGATTGAGTCATGTGTAAAGATAAATGTTGAATTTAGACCCATAATTGATGATAAGCGTAATGCTGGTTTTAAGTAGTCGCTAAATACAAAGAATGTTGCGCCATATGGATGTAATCCGCCGTGAGCAGCCATACCATTTACAGCGGCACCCATTGCAAATTCACGTACACCAAACCAAATATTTTTACCTTCTGGCGTTTCTTTATCGAAATCAGGTGCATCTTTAACATTTGATTTATTTGAACCAGCTAAATCTGCTGATCCACCAAAGAATGAAGGCACTGTTTTACTTAATGCTTGAATCACTTCACCTGAGTCTGCACGTGACGCGCCACTGTGTCCAGCTTCAAAATGAGGTAATGCTTCACTATAATTGACAGGCAATTTACCACTGATTGCTAATTTAAATTCTTCTGCAAGCTCAGGATAATCTTTACTGTAAGTTTCTACAAGTTTATTCCATGCTTCTTCTTTTTCATTTGCACGTTTTAACATGCTTTGTTGGAAGATTTCATAAACTTCTTCTGGTACATTAAAGCGTTTTTCTGGATCTAAACCATAGTTTTCTAACGCTAATTTTCTTTCATCTTCTCCAAGTGGCGCACCGTGCACACCGTGAGAACCTTCTTTATTAGGCGCACCGAAACCGATTACAGTTTTAATTTCTATAATTGTTGGAACATCTTGTGATTTAGCTTCTTCAATAGCTTTATCAATTGCATCTAAATCATTGCCATCTTTAACTAAAATGTGTTTCCAACCGTAAGCTTCGAAACGACCTTTTACATCTTCAGAGAATGCTTTATCTAAATCTCCATCTAACGAGATATCATTTGAATCATATAAAACGATTAATTTATCTAATTGATTATGACCTGCTAAAGAAGCTGCTTCATGAGAAATACCTTCCATTAAGTCACCGTCAGAAGCAAGAACATATGTGTAATGATCAACAACGTTAGCATTTTCTTTATTAAATTTACCAGCTAAGTGTTTTTCAGCCATCGCCATACCTACAGACATAGCAAAACCTTGTCCAAGTGGACCAGTTGTTACTTCAATTCCATCTGTATGTTTAAATTCTGGGTGTCCTGGTGTTTTAGAACCCCATTGTCTAAATTGTTTTAACTCTTCTAATTCTAAACTACCTGAAACATGTAATAAACTATATAATAAAGCAGAACCATGTCCAGCAGATAATACAAAGCGATCTCTATCAAAGAAATCTTTTGATTGGGGGTTAAAATTTAAATGGCGTGTCCATAGTGTATATGCCATTGGAGCAGCACCCATTGGTAATCCAGGGTGTCCTGAATTGGCTTGTTCAACAGCATCGATACTCAATGCTCTAATCGTATCAACCGCTAATTGATCTTTTTCTTTATTCATCTAAATGACTTCCTTTCTTCTAACAAGATTCTATATCATTATACCTTATTTAATATCTATTTAACAAAATATTGATTTTCTATTTATCTTCTTTCTCTTTCGCATCTAAAATTTTCTTCACTTTATCCGGAGTGACATCATTACCTTCAGGATCAATGACTCTTGTACTTTCAATTTGTTGTTTAAAGTTTTTTCTAAAAGATTCTAGATAAGCTTTTCGCAATTTCGATTGTTCTTTAGCTTCATTTTCTGTAAGTCCTTGTTCCTTTTTCTTTTTTGCTAATTCATTAATTCTTTTTATATCTACACCATCTTTTTGAGACATTATAAACCTCCGTTATTATTAATATAAAAAATATAACAAAAAAGTGAACGAAACTAAATTGTTTCGCTCACCTTAACCCAACCTTATTATCATCATTAATCATTGTCTTTTATATATATTTTAATACATTGATGCCATTACGGGTTGTGAATCTTGTTCGCTTTTCTGCTCCAATTTAGTATTGTTTTGTTCGCTATTGTTAGATTGTTGCGTCATTTGGTGATCTGTCATTTCGTACGTCTGTTCTGAATTAGCGTTGTTATAAGCACTTAATATAAAAATTGCGCAAAGAACCATAGTTGCAATTAACACCATTGTATAAGCTTTTATTTGAGATTTATATATTTTTATCATTTATAGTCACTCCTAGAACGTTTGTTTGTATAGTTACTTTATCAGAACATTTGTTCTATGTCAACACCGAAACGAACAAACGTTTGTAAAACGGATATACACATGCTATAATTAGGTTAAATTAGATTAGGGAGTGCCTATTATGAGAGAGTTAACTAAACGACAAAATGAGATTTTTGAATATATAAAACAAACTGTTCACGCTAAAGGATACCCACCAAGTGTTAGAGAAATCGGTGAAGCTGTTGGTCTCGCATCTAGCTCAACAGTTCATGGTCATTTATCTAGATTAGAAGAAAAAGGTTATATTAGAAGAGATCCTACTAAACCACGTGCCATTGAAATAGTAACTGAACAATTAGGTGAACCTATTAATATGGAAGAAACAATTCATGTTCCTGTAATTGGCAAAGTAACAGCAGGTATACCAATAACTGCTGTTGAAAATGTTGAAGAGTACTTCCCTTTACCAGAACATTTCACATCTACACACAATAGTGATATTTTTATTTTAAATGTAGTTGGAAATAGTATGATTGAAGCAGGTATTCTTGATGGAGACAAAGTCATTGTTAGAAGCCAAACAATTGCCGAAAATGGTGATATTATTGTCGCTATGACTGAAGAAAATGAAGCTACAGTCAAACGCTTCTTTAAGGAAAAAGCACATTACCGTCTACAACCAGAAAATAGTTCAATGGACCCTATTTATTTAGATCAAGTTACTGTCTTAGGAAAAGTGGTCGGATTATTTAGAGAAATGTAATTGGTAATTTAGAGCAATTTAAGACACTCTCAAAAAAATAAGCGAATGCGCAATTGCGCATTCGCTTATTTTTTTCTATTCTTTTCTAAAACTTCTTTAACTTTTTCAAGTATATCTTCTGTTTTATCTTTTTTATTTGTTGTCATAACTTATCCATCCTCACAAATCATGGATACCCGTATACAACTATAATAAAACATTAGCCTGTATAATTTTCTGTCCAGTAAGGTTGCCTATTTTTATTAAAATCGACACCCACACCAAGAGTATTAAATTCTTTTTTAAGTATATTTTTTCTATGACCTAATGAATTCATTAAACCTTGGTGTGCATAAATACTACTTGCTTGACCATATGCTAAATTTTCTCCTGCTGCATTGAAATCATGACCATCTGCCTCCAATCTATCAAAAGGAGATTCTCCTGATAAATTGTTATGATCAAAATAGTTATTATCAGCCATATCTTTACTGTGTTTTCTGGCAGTATCTGAAATACTAGATGAATAGCTTAATGTATTTAAATTATGTTGAACCCTTTCAGCATTTACTAAATCAAAGTTTTGTAGTTCGAAACTTTGGGCTAAATTATCAGAAGGTGCACCATATTGTTGTTGTAAACGATTTTCCATTTTGTCACTAACCTGTAAAAGCGCAGTTAAGTTATTGTTCTCATGTTTATCATAAAATGCCGTTGTATAAATGCTGTCTTTATGAAAATTATCATATTCATCGTCTTGAACATCAAATTTTACGTTACCTTTTTGTTTATCTTTAATTGGTTCGCCAAGTCTATCTCGCACAATTTGTTTAGGTGTACCGTATTTAATTTTCGATTTAGAAGAAATTAGATTTTGATTACTATAAAGTGCATTCACTCTATCATCAATATAACTTACCATTACAAATGCTCTATAATCATCAGAATAATACGTATGCCAGTGTGTGCCATATTCATTTGATGTCACTCGTTTAGCTTTGCCAAGTTTGTTATCGACGTCCTGTTTTGACATATTCATTTGAATATTATTCACAGCAAAATCTTGTTTATTAGGTACTTTCAGTTCATCGTTCGTTGCTGTTTCGCTTGAAGTCCAACTATCAACACTCGATTTGAGTTGCTGCTGTAACGATGTCATAGGTGCCGTTTCTTTGATAGGGACGACTAATACAATGATCAAAAAAATGACTATATATAATAAAAGTCTTCTGATTTTAAACACCTACTATAAATTTTGGTCTCTATCACCATTAAAAATTGAGTTTCTTACGATAACGTAATCTACTTTTCTTAATGAATTTAAGTCTTTGCCACCTGCATATGAAATTGAACTTTGTAAATCTTGTTGCATTTCAGTTAAAGTATTAAAAAGTGAGCCTTTATGTTCAACAAACATTTTTTTACCTTCAACGTTTTTATGTTCACCTTTTTGGAATTCAGATGCGCTACCAAAATATTCTTTATACATTTTGCCATCTAATTCCACTGTTTCACCTGGTGATTCTTCATGTGCAGCAAATAATGATCCTACCATAACCATTGATGCACCAAAACGAATTGATTTTGCAATATCACCATGTGTTCTAATACCACCATCTGCTATTATTGGTTTACGCGCTGCTTTACTACAATGATTTAAAGCAGATAATTGCCAACCACCTGTACCAAATCCAGTTTTAATTTTAGTAATACATACTCTACCTGGTCCAATACCTACTTTTGTTGCATCAGCGCCTGCATTTTCTAATTCACGTACGCCTTCTGGTGTACCTACATTTCCAGCAATTACAAATACTTCTGGAATATGTTTTTTAATATGTTTAATCATATTGATAACTGAATCAGAATGTCCATGAGCGATATCAATCGTAATATACTCAGGAATCACGTTTTCAGCAGCTAATGATTCAACAAAACCAAATTCGCGTTCTTTAACACCAACTGAAATTGAAGCAAATAAACCTTTTTCTTGCATCTTTTTAATAAAAGGAATACGACCTTCTTCATCAAATCTATGCATAATATAGAAATAATCATTCTCAGCGAACCATTCCGCTAATGTTTCATTCATTACTGTTTGCATATTTGCCGGTACTACAGGTAGTTTAAAACTTCTAGGTCCAAATTGAATTGTTGTATCACATTCCGAACGACTGTTTACAATACATTTATTTGGTACAAGTTGTATATCTTCATAATCAAAAATTTTCATTTTAACAAACCCCTAACATTTTTAATAAAACTTTTATATAATGGTAAGATTTTCATGATGTTAATGAGCATTATCATTGAAATAATTGATAATTTTATCATTTTTCCGAACAATAACTTTTTTATTTATCTTTTCCAATAGATAATATACATTGTTTTATATCAAATGTAAACTGACTTTAGTCGTAAATTACCAACTAGATTTTTTCACTCCTGGAATTTGCCCTTTATGTGCATAATCTCTTAATGCAATGCGTGACATACCAAATTTACGATAAACACCTCTAGGTCTGCCAGTTACTTTACATCTTCTTGTTAATCTCGTAGGAGAACTATCTCTTGGCAATTTTCTTAAAGCTTCATAATCGCCCTTATCTTTTAGCTCTTTTCTCAATTCGTAATACTGTGCAACCAACTTTTCTCTTTTCTGCTCTTTTGCTATTTTAGATTTTTTTGCCATCTATTTTCCTCTCCCTTTTACAAATCGTAATTATTACGTTTTATATCATAACATATTTTTCTATCTATTCAATCTTTAATCTTTAATTAATTTTTAGTGGATATGTATTTTAATGTAATTCTTCAAATTGCACATTATTAAAATGTTGAAAGATTAAATTTTATATGGTAATATTATAAAACGTAATCATTACTATTTGGAAAGAGGTGTTAACTTTGCGCGTAAATATTACATTAGCATGTACTGAATGTGGCGATCGTAATTATATTTCTACAAAAAACAAACGTAATCATCCTGAACGTATTGAACTTAAAAAGTTTTGTCCAAGATTAAATAAATATACGTTACATCGTGAAACTAAGTAGTACATTTCATTACTTATCTTTTAAATACGACATTTAAAAATTGGAATTTGTAATATATGTTGTTTTTTTAATTTAAAAAGCAGCATATTAGTCTAATGTTCTGAGTTTTGAACAATAGAGTCTGGGACAAAAATAGATGTCTCAGACTCTTTTTCGTTTAGGCAGTAGATGACTGAATAGAAAATGTAAAGTCCCACTGCTTTAAAGAACTACTACTTCTATTTATGAAAATTAGTAGTTCTTATGCATAAAAATGCTAGTAGACTTATACATGCGCTTCAGCTCTGAAAACTTTTCAATCCTAGTCATCCTACTTTTGTTAATAAAATTAAGCCTCACCTCAAAAAAGCCAGCGAAATAAATTTCGTTGGCTTTAAATATGATGTTTATTCAACTTGTGCTTATTTTATTATTAAATTGTGTTAAATTAGTCTTTAACTTCAAGATCAACATCATTAATGTCAATGCCTAATGCTTTAGCTACACCTTTACCATATTCACTATCCGCTTTATAACAATGACGAATATGACGGTGTTGTACTTCTAATGTTGTACCTTGCATTTCATTCGCTGTATTTTCAAAAATACGCTCTTGCTGTTCTTTAGATTGTAATCTGAATAAACGTCCTGGCTGTTCGAAGTAGTTATCGTCATCTTCACGGAAATCATATTCGTAAGCTTCGCCTTCTACTTTTAATCCAGGTTTTTTAAATTCAGGTTGATCTTCAAATGCACCTTCACTGTTTGGATAATAGTGCGTACTACCACCTTGATTGTTATCCAGAATTCTCATTTGACCATCTCTACTAAATGGACAGATATTTTCAATCCCTACACCTTTAGGTTGGTTTACTGGAATTTGCCAATGGTTCACACCTAATCTATAACGTTGTGCATCACCATATGAGAATAAACGTCCTTGTAACATTCTATCTGGAGAGAAGTCAATACCAGGTACAATGTTAGTTGGTGCAAATGCTGCTTGTTCTACATCTTGGAAATAGTTATCTGGATTGCGATTAAGTTCCCATTCTCCAACTTCGATTAGTGGATAGTCGCCTTTATACCATACTTTAGTTAAGTCAAAAGGATTATCTTTATGATTTCTTGCTTGTTCTTCAGTCATTACTTGGATATACGTTTTCCATTTTGGATAATCTTTATTTTCAATTGCTTCGAATAAATCTCTTTGTGAAGATTCTCTATCTTCTGCAATTGTTCGTGCCGCTTCATCCGGTTGTAAGTTTTCAATACCTTGTTGTGTTCTATGATGGAATTTAACCCAAACACGTTCACCTTTATCATTGTACATTGAGTACGTATGTGAACCAAAGCCATGCATATTTCTAAAGCCTTTTGGAATACCACGATCTGTCATCAAGATTGTTACTTGATGTAAAGCTTCTGGTAATGATGTCCAAAAGTCCCAATTGTTTTGAGCACTACGCATATTTGTTCTAGGATCTCGTTTAACTGCGTGGTTTAAACTTGCGAATAATTTCGGATCTCTAAAGAAGAATACTGGTGTGTTATTACCAACTAAGTCCCAGTTACCTTCATCCGTATAGAATTTCAATGCAAAACCACGAATATCACGTTCTGCATCAGCTGCACCACGTTCACCAGCTACTGTTGAAAAACGTGCGAACATTTCTGTTTGTTTACCTACTTCAGAGAAAATACTTGCTGAAGTATATTGTGTAATATCATTTGTTACCGTAAAAGTACCAAAAGCACCTGAACCCTTAGCGTGCATACGGCGCTCCGGAATCACTTCTCTATCGAAGTGTGCCATTTGTTCTAAAAAGTACCAATCTTGCATTAATAACGGTCCTCTTGGACCCGCTGTCATACTGTTCTCTCTATCTGAGACTGGCGCACCGAAAAGGCTTGTCAATTTTTTATTATTGCTCATTTTACTTCCCCCTTACTTCATCTAGATAATAATAATTATTATCTAGTATTTATTTTAATGTATCCTCCACGTAAAAGCAAACATTGGCTCACTAATTTTAATGACAATTTTCGCAATATTTAAACATTTTGTAATTATTACTCACAAAAAGCATTGCTTGTATTCAGTAAAAGCATTAAAATGTATTGTATATATAAAATTTCAATCGAATATAGGAGACTTTTTATGGCACAAAACAATATGAATCGCGGTCTAAATTCTCGTCATATTTCAATGATTGCAATTGGTGGTGCCATTGGTACTGGACTTTTTGTTGCAACTGGGAATGTCATTTCTCAAGCAGGACCTGGTGGCGCTATATTAGCTTATTTAATTATTGGAATTATGTTGTATTTCTTAATGTCATCAATCGGGGAGCTAGCAACTTTCTATCCTGTTTCTGGATCGTTTAGTTCTTATTCTACAAGGTTTGTAGATAAATCATTAGGATTTACCATGGGGTGGCTATATTGGGCAATATGGCTACTTGTAACGAGCGTTGATATTATTATTTCTTCAAGTGTACTTTATTACTGGGATGCTTTTCAATTTTTCAGTCCTGTCACATGGAGCATTATATTCTTATGCTTACTGTTCTTATTAAATATATTTTCTGTTAAAGCATTCGGTGAAACAGAATTTTGGTTATCTCTCATCAAAGTTGTAACCATCATCGTGTTTATTCTCATTGGTGTATTAACGATTGTAGGAATATTAGGTGGGAAAACTTATGGATTATCGAATTACACAACTGGTGAGGCACCATTTGTTGGTGGTATTTCAGGTTTTCTAGGCGTCCTCTTGGTAGCAGGCTTTTCAGTTGGAGGTACGGAAGTCGTTGCTGTTACTGCAGGCGAATCTTCTAACCCTGATCGCTCAATGCCAAAAGCTATCAGACAAGTTTTCTGGAGAATTTTACTCTTTTATGTATTATCAATCGCAGTTATATCAGCAATTATCCCTTATACAGACCCAATGTTATTGAATAAAAACGAATCGGTTTCTCAAAGCCCTTTTACCATTGTGTTTGATCGTGTTGGCATTGCATTTGCAGCTTCAGTAATAAATGCAGTTATTTTAACTTCTTTATTATCAGCAGCTAATTCTGGGATTTATACTACAAGTAGAATGTTATTCTCTATGGCAGAAGATAGACAAGCACCTAAGTTCTTATCTAAATTAAACAAGACTACAAAATTACCAATGACTGCATTAATTGCTACATTTGTAATTGTATTGTTCATCATAATACTAGCGCAATTCAAATCAGATATAGTGTTCTCGTTATTAAATATTATAGGATCACTCGTTATTGTGATTTGGGCGTCTAGTATCTTATCACAAATTAGGTTACGCTCTGCTATTAAGAAACAAAATAAAGATCCAAATGAAGTGTTGCCTTACAAAGCACCGTTTTATCCATTTGGACCAATTATTGTCATTATAGCGTTATTATTCTTATTTGTTGGTAACTCGTTAGATGCTGCTTTATCTGGAGATTTTGCCGCACTATTTAGAAATTTAGCACCTATGATTATTTTATTTGTAATTTATATCGTTCACAAATTTATTAAGAAAACTAAAATCGTCAAACTCAGTGAGATGGATTTGAAGAGACACGATTATAATTAAAATTAAAACATCGGAATAAACTGTTATGTGTTTATTCCGATGTTTTTTAATTTGCTAACAATTTAATTATAGAAGTAAGGATATTTTCACTGGTCAAGAAGTGTAGTATAATAACATATAATAATGACTTAACCTAGAGGTGGAAACTATGGTTGGACAAACGAATTTATTTGATGACATATTAGAGACTGAAGAACGTTTCGTTATAGTTGTGCAATCACTTGAGGAAAAGCATCAACGCTTAATCAAACGCACACTAAGAGAATACAGTAGTTTAGAGCATTCACAAATGGAAAGCCTCTTTGAACATTTAAAAGACCTATTTTTAGAAGAAACATTTGAGGAGGATCAGTCCGCATTTTCAATCACTGTTTATACAAACCTAGATTATGCTGCAGACCATGTCTATGCACATGTAAAACGACATCGAGGTAAAAATGAATGGACACATACTGCAAAATAAATACATCTATTAAAAAAGAGGTTAGGACTTTTATTTAAAGTTCTAACCTCTTTTTTAATAACTACTACAAATCGTAATTTCAGTGCGCATACAAACAAATAATTACAAAAACGATATTAATACATTAAACGCTTTAACTTTTATAAAATCTGTCTCAATGTATGTGGAATGCCATTGTCACTATTGCTCAATGTAATTTCATCAGCAACTGCTTTCACCTGGTCATTGGCATTGCCCATAGCAACAGCATGACCGACCACTTGCAGCATAGAAATATCGTTTGAACTATCTCCGAATGCAACTACTTCAGATAATGCAATATCTAATTTTTTAGATAAATCTGTTACTGCATTACCTTTAGAAACACCCTGTGCCATAAATTCTAAGAAATACGGCTTACTTGTTGTCACATCTATATCTTCATTAAAGTGACCAGCTAAGTCAGTGTTAAGTTTTGAGATAGTTGATACATAATCTACACCCATTACTTTAGGCACGTCATCCTGGATGAAATCCTTTAAATCATTTACATGTTCCATAGGTAACCCAGTTAATTCCGATTCTATATTCATATATTCATGTTCACCTTCGTAAACAATATGACCATCTTCATATGTTAAAATGAATAAATTATTTTTGCGACAATAATCCACAATTAAATCGAAATTTTCCTTAGTTACCGTTCGACTTTTTTCTACACTTTCAGTATTCACATTGACAGTTTTACCACCATTATAGCTAATTACATAACTTTGATATGTATCAAATTTTAATTTTTTAGCAGTTGGTAACATGCCTTCAGTAGGTCTACCAGATGCTAATACGACTTTATATCCTTGTTTTTGTATATCTAATAAATAAGATTCTGTCTCTGGACTCATTTGATTTTCATTATTCATCAATGTGTCATCCATGTCCATGACTACCATTTTATACTTACCCATGTTGCTAACCTCCCTTCAACGTCTATATTCTATATTACAACAGATTATTAACGTTGGTACAATACTTTAGTCGTTACACCTGTTTCATTGATTGTAACAAGTTCTGATCTACAATCTTTAAATTCACGCTTTAGTGCACGTACTAATTCGCCGCTTCGTTCAGGTGCTATTAATGTGAGTACTGTTGGGCCGGCACCACTAATTACTGTTGCGTATGCTAGATGTTGTTTCGCAATACCTTTAATTGTTTGAAATTCTGGAATCAAATGTTGTCTATAAGGTTCATGGAAACCGTCTTGTTCCATCATTTTTCCAGCTAATTCATAATTATGTTGAATTAATGCACTAATCATCGTATTACTAATTGCACTATTTTGAACTGCCTTTTCATGAGAAAATGTATCAGGTAATGCGTTTCTTGCATCAATTGTTTTTAATTTATAACTTGGTATCGTTATAATAATATCAACTTTAGGTGTATCAATGTAGGAGACATCTGTAACTTTTGTATCACCGTTATAATAACCAAGCACAAGACCACCATAAATTGTTGGCGCTACATTATCTGGATGCCCTTCAAAATCCGTCGCAAGTTGTAATAGTTCATATTTAGATAGTTCAATATCTCCAAAGTAGTTAGCGATATACAATGCACCCACTAAAGCCGAAGCAGATGAACCTAATCCTCTTGCTAAAGGAATTTCACTTCTCATTTCTACATTTAAATTTGGCAATTCAACTTCATATGTTTCAGCAACTTTTTGTGCGATTTGGTAAATGTAGTGGCTCTCATCATTAGGCAGTTCATCTACATTAGGTCCAATATGATTAAAAGACCATTGATCTTCATCGTTCACAGTAACGTCTAAATATAAGAATTTATTTAAAGCCATTCCTATAGAATCAAATCCGACACCTAAGTTAGCTGTAGATGCCGGAATTTTTAAATGTAACGCTTCTTTCATGCTATAGTGCCCCTTTGATGTAATCTAAAATACTCTGTCTATCATTTGGTAATGGTTTAATTGGATTATCTAATAGTGAAATGGCTGTATCAGGGTCTTTCAGTCCATTACCTGTTAGAACTGCAACAACTTTTTTGCCTTGAGGCAATTTACCAGCGCGATGTAATTTTATCAATCCTGCAATTGATGCATTACTTGCTGGTTCACTAAATACACCTTCATTGCGAGCCATTAATTGGTATGCTTCTAAAATTTCTTCATCTGTCACACTATCAATATAACCATTTGATTCTTCTAGTGCATTCGTCGCTTTATCCCAACTTGCTGGATTACCAATTCTAATTGCTGTTGCCACTGTATCAGGATTTTTAACAACTTTATTTTGAACGATAGGAGAGGCACCTTCTGCTTGAAAACCATACATGTTAGGCAATTGAGTGCCATTTTTATCACTATATTCTTTAAAACCTTTCCAATATGCAGAAATATTTCCTGCATTACCAACCGGTATAGAGAGTATATCAGGCGCCGAACCACCCAATTGTTGAATAACTTCAAATGCGCCAGTTTTTTGACCTTCAAGTCGATAAGGATTGACTGAATTAACTAATGCGATTTCTCCATTTTTTGCAACTTCTTGCACGATTTCTAATGCTTCATCAAAATTACCTTCGATTGAAACAATTTCTGCGCCATACATAACAGCTTGTGATAATTTACCTAGTGCAATCTTACCTTCAGGAATTACTACGATTGCTTTTAAGCCAGCTCGAGCAGCGTATGCAGCTGCAGATGCTGACGTATTACCTGTCGATGCACAGATTACGATTTTTTTCCCTTCTTCTTTGGCTTTGGCCATCGCCATAACCATACCTCTGTCTTTAAAAGAGCCTGTAGGATTCGCACCTTCATATTTCACATGGAGTTCAATGCCTAATTTTTCAGACATCCGTTCACAATATATGAGTGGCGTATGTCCTTCATTTAATGTTAGTGATGGTGTTGCTTCATTTACAGGTAAATATGTTTTAAATTCTTCAACTAAACCTTGCCAGTTTTTCATAGTTATTAAACTCCTTCTACTGGATAAATTTTCTTAACGATATATCCAGATTCTGTGATGGATGCTTCAGGATTTTCATCTATACCAACAATTACAACACCAACCGTATGAGCATCTCGCTCAGTTACGGCCAATGATTTATGAAACGGTAATTGACCTTTAAGTAACGTTTCAACTTTATTTACTTCTTCACCATCAGTTTGAACTACAACATAATAACTTTCTTTCTCTTTAAGTGAAACAGTTTCTGATTCATCCATCAGTTCTTTGGTTTTTTCAGTTTTTAATTCAAAGTGAGGCGGTAATGTATGCAAGTTAGTTTCAAAATTCAATGTGACATTTAATAAATCACTGACTACAGCACTACCAGTTGCTAAACTGCCTGCACCTTTTCCGTAAAACATTGTTTCTCCAACAGCATCGCCAATAACATAAATTGCATTAAATTCATCTTCTACCGCTGCAAGTTGGTGCGCTTTATTAATGAACGTCGGTGCAACTGAAGCTTGTACCTGTCCATTTTCATATGTTCCTTTACCGATTAATTTAATTTTGTAACCTAATTGATCTGCAACTTGAATGTCTTCAGATTCAACATCACTGATACCACGTCTATCGACATCATTTAAATTAATAACCTGGTTAAATGATAAATAAGAAGTAATGACCACTTTTCTTGCCGCATCAATACCTTCTACATCATCTGTAGGATCTGCTTCTGCAAAACCTAATGCTTTAGCCTCGTCTAAGGCAGCTTCAAAACTTGTTTGCTCTTTAGTCATTTTACTTAAAATAAAATTAGACGTACCATTCAGTATGCCCATAAATTTGCTAATGTTGTTTGCATTCAACCCATTATTTATAGCATTTACAATAGGAATACCACCTGCAACACTTGCTTCATATTTCAACGCAACATCATTTTCTTGCGCTAAATCTTCTAATACATTTAAATGGACTGCTAATAAGTCTTTATTTGCTGTTACGACGTGTTTCTTCTGACTTAATGCACGTTTTAGCCAATCCACAGTTGGTTCAATACCACCCATAACTTCTACAATGATATCAATTGAATCATCATTTAATATTTCATCAATATCTTCTGTTAAATGATAACTCGACACATTTATTGGTCTTTGTCTTGATTTATCTCTAACTAAAATGTGTCGAATATTGATATCTTTATTCATTGTTTCTTTAATTTGTTCTCTATTCTCTTCTATAATTTTAACTACACCAGAACCTACAGTTCCTAAACCAAGTAAGGCTACGTTTAATTCTCTCATAACTTCATTCCTCCGTTGTTCTTCTTAAAAATACAATTGTACAGTTGAAAAATACTTGAATATGGTATAGTATAAATTCATTCATTATTTTTGTAAAGGTTCAATATTTAATCGTATATCTATCGTATCACTCCCGTGATAAAAACTAAACAAAATTTTCTGATTTTTTAGAAAGGTTGGTATTTACAATGAAAGTAGCTAAATTTGGAGGAAGTTCTGTTTCTAATGCAGAACAGATTAAAAAAGTATTAAATATCGTAAATTCAGATGTTGATCGGAAAATTATCATCATATCAGCACCGGGTAAACGTCACAGCGAAGATGTAAAAACAACGGACTTACTAATTCGTTTGTATGAAAAAGTGATTGATAGATTAGATTACACGTCTAAAAAGAAAGAAATCATTCAAAGATACGCAGATATCATAGATGAATTAAACATGGATTATCATTTACTAACTTCAATTGATGAAACATTAGAGTTATACATTGCTACATTAAAAGATAAACCTTCTCGTTTATTAGACGCATTACTATCCTGTGGAGAAGATTTTAATGCGCAACTCATTGCAGAATATAACAATAGCCAAGGTATTCCTACAAGATATGTATCTCCTGGTGAGGCAGGCATTCAAGTTACTGATTTACCACAAAATGCACAAATCTTAGAGCAATCTTATAATACGCTATATAAATTACGTGAATATAATGAAAAACTCATAATTCCTGGATTCTTTGGGGTTTCACGACAAAATTATATTGTTACATTTCCAAGAGGTGGCTCTGACATCACAGGTGCTATAGTAGCTAGAGGTGTACGGGCAGACTTATATGAAAATTTCACTGATGTCTCTGGTATTTTTAGAGCAAATCCTACGATTGTTAAAAATCCTGAAGTCATCGATGAAATTACCTATCGAGAAATGCGTGAACTTTCTTATGCTGGATTTGGAGTGTTTCACGATGAAGCTTTACAACCTTTACACAAAGATAGAATTCCAGTTGTCATAAAAAATACAAATAGACCTGATGATATTGGTACATATATTCGCCATGATAGAGAAATAAATTCTAATAACATTGTCAGTGGTATTAGTTGTGATAAAGGGTTTACAGTTTTAAACATTAAAAAATATTTAATGAATAGACAAGTTGGTTTTACAAGAAAAATATTAGCTGTCTTAGAGGATTATGGTATTTCATTTGATCATATGCCATCAGGTATAGATAATATTAGTATTATTATGCGCTCCAAAGAAATCCAAAATAGAGAAGAACAAGTCTTAAATGACATTCGAAAAAATTGCGATGTTGATGAGTTAAGTGTGGAACATGATTTAGCTATCTTAATGATTGTTGGTGAAGGTATGCATAGAATTGTCGGTACTGCAAATACAATTACGCACGCGTTAGCTGAATCGAATATCAATTTAAAAATGATGAATCAAGGGGCATCAGAGATATCAATCATGTTTGGTATACATGTCTCTGATGCCGATAAAGCAGTCAAATCCACTTATGAATATTGTTATAATGGCATATGTTTAAAATCTTAAGTAGCTTTTATTATCGTTATATAAATCAAAAGATACTTAAAGTAGTTTTAATGATATGATTGAAGTCATACAAATTCAAACTCGCTTTAAATAATATTTCATAAATCAAGCCAAACAAAAATCCTTCAAATTCATTGTATCTGTTGGTTAAACTTTCCAATGATTTGAAGGATTTTATATGGCTTTTTTCTCTGATATAAGCACTTGATTAATTCTTTCATCGCCCACTACTAAACGTAGTATTACAAATTGATAATAACTCAATGAATCTATAACAATTCTATAATTTGGTAATTGATGATAATCAATAGGATCTAATAATTCATACATTAAAACGATTTCTGGCTTAATATAGTCTACATCCCATTTAATAGAGTGAAAATAAATATTTTTTTCTGGCAATCGAATATTATGATTCCATCTAAACATCCATTCTTCATCTTCAACATCATAGGCAATGATAGTCATAATTAATTTTTCACCATCAAATATTTCTGCATGTGTAATATTTTCGAAATTTAATTCGTCATAATTAGATGATGCGTGATTGGTATCGTGGAGCACCTTACGATTGTCATTAGGAATATATTTTAAGACCTCACCTAAAAATTTTCTTTCAACGCTGATATCAACTTTACCATTCAGGTTAAATTCGTCACGTAAAAATAGTTGTTTGGCAACTTCACCATTAAATTTAAATAAGTTAGGTACATTTTCATTTAAAGATTTTACAATGTCTTTAACTTTTTCATTATTTTCATTATCCAAAAGTGCACCTCCTATAAAAGTAAGCGTTTCCAATAATACATATTATATAATTTGTATGCGCATTTTTCAATGCATTAAGCGCAAAAATGTGAAATAAAGCACAAATAATTTTAAAAATCACCAATTTCTATGTATTGCCCATTTGAATCTCCAATAATAGGATCTGGTCTATTCATTAGGAGCACACTATGAGTACAGTTCTTTATCGTATTTTGTATTTCTGCTATTGCAGGTACGGTTTGATATAACTTATCTTCATTCATAAAAGGTGCTGAAACAAAATAAAAGCGAATTTGGTATTTTGAAAAGGTTTCTAATACACCTTTGCCTAGTATCACATGACTAGCACTATCAACCATACCATTTGGAATGATTATATTAAAATCTGTATATTTTGATACATACCTTATAATATCTGTAGAATAACTTATTACTGATATTTTTATATTTGCTTTATATAGTTCATCTATCATTTTATAAGCAAACGGATGATTATCAAATGCAATAATATCGTCCCACTGGATCGTTTCTATGATATGTTCAAAATATTGTTTTATATTGCTCAACTTGCTATTCACCTTCTTCATTGAAAGATATTGTGCGTAATTCATTATAACTGTTTAATGACTTGAATTATACAAATTCCACAACAGTTTTAAAGAACCAATAAAATTAATTTAGTAATATTACATCAAAATATTGCTTTTGTAAGTAATGGTCTTTCTATTGTCATAGCACTAATATACTAATTTAAAATTATAGAATTTGTGCTAAACTAAATAAAAGCGTAAAATAAGATATAATAAAAAATTAAATAAGATTAGGATGATACATATGTTTTTCCCGTTAATATTAATTGTAATTATAATACTATTAATTGTTATTGTAATAATTGACCATCGAGTAATGCAAAATAAACTTGAAACTGAAACGTATTCAAAAGATCAATTAGTTACAAAAATAAGTACAGTAACTCGAGAAAATACACAATTAAAAAATCAAATGCTGAATATAGATGGAAACAATGATACGCACCATCATGGTTTAAGAAAAGCGAAGCAAGATTTAAATAGTATCTTAAATCAATATAAAAACGAAGGTGTCATTCAACATTTTGATATTATAGCTACTGGTAACTTAGCTGTAAAACATCCCCTTTTTGAGTACGCTAGAACTTTCGATTATGTTGTAATTACAGAAAAAGGCATTTTTAATATCAATGTTAAAAATTGGAAGCAAAAAACATTTTATCATTTCACTGCAGATACAACAAACAGCAATGAATCTAAAGTGAATGATAATATAGACCAAACTGTAGGACGTTATATTGCTAATCAATTTCATAGTCAGTTTCAATCAACACGTTCGACAACGTATACATTCATTGAACGTATTAAAAATAATTCTGTAACCTATGATTTTTATAATTATGATCCTTTTGAACAATCATCTATCAATACACAGGCTTTAGAGGCTAAGATATATGAGAAACTCAATCAACAAATCAAGAATATTGGACTTGTTTATTTCACTGATGGTAGCGTAAATATTATTGACGGCCCGTCTACAAGAGGTGATTACGTTGAAACAGTCTCATCTAAATCTTCCTTACAACAAATTATTGGAGATACTGTTCAATCAACAGATCAGGCATTGACTAAAGAGCAATATGATAAATTAGTAGCACGTTTTTATTAAATTAATATACTATATAGGAAAGAAGAGTCTGGGACAAAAATAGATGTCTCAGACTCTTCAAACTTTAGCTAAAGCCTCCGTCTTTGTGGGCAGTTTTTTGTGCACGCTTTCCGTGGACACAGCCTTAGCCTGTAGTCTTCGGCCAGTGCTTTTCCACAGGAGTCGGCCCAAATTACTGCCAATACGTTATGAAAAATATAATATTATAAAGCCGAGACATTAATATACGTCTCGGCTTTTTTTTCACATTATAAATTCAAAGTTTAACTCCAAATATTTAATTTTTTCTCTTTAGCAATGTCTTCAGACTTTTCAAAGGCTTCTCTATATTTTCCATTTGGAGAATAATATTTTTCTCTAGCTAAGCCTTGTTTGACTAATTGCTCATTATACATTGTCTTATCATCAAGCCAAACATAAGCTAATGTTCTACCGTATCGGTCTTCTTTTTCTTTATCGTACTCTAAATACACGTCTTTATTTGTTAAATGCTTTTTAGTATAATCAGAAGCCTCTTTCCCATAAGGTTGTACCGGCGTATTGGGTTTAACTGTTTCGGGCGTATCAACGCCAATCAGTCTAACTTTCAATTGCTCATTATTGTCATTTTCAGCAACGAATGTATCTCCATCTACAACACGTGACACATGAACTTTTTCAGAATCATGTGGTCCTGTTGACGTATCTGCACCATTATTTTGAAATGGTCCTGTTTGATTAATATATTGAAAAGCTAATACACCTAACACTACTACGATAACGACTAAACTAGTCATTTTTTTCTTAGATTTCACTGTTGCACCCACTTCTTTTAAATATTCCAAATTATCATATAGAAAAAGCAAACTATCGTCAAGACCACATTATACACTAACTCATAAATTAGCTGATGTTTTAAATAACATGATATTGTTTATCTATGTAAATAACTCGTGCTATAATAATCTTGAATAGGAGTGAACAAATTGAGCATTTTCAAAGAAAACATGATAACGATTATTGCAGTTGTCATTGCCGTCATCGTAGGTCTAATCTTACAAAACCAATTTCAACTACCGCTAATGGTTTCTGCCGTTGTAGCAGTTTTATTAGGCATATTAATCGGATTTATCATTTTCATTATCCAATCTATCGCATCCAAAAATAAACGTAAATAATAAAAACTGCCGTTATAGACTTATCGGCAGTTTTATTATTTAATTTGAACCATACAACATATTTAGCAAGTGCTAAATCATTTAAATCCATCCTTTATTTCTAGCAATATTCCATGCTTCAAATCGATTTTCGGCATCAAGTTTATCAATAATCGTAGATGTATAATTTCTAATTGTTCCATAAGATAAAAAGAGATGCTTGGAAATCTCTTTACTCGTATGGCCCTCACCTATCTCTCTTAAAACCAATTGTTCTTTAGGTGTTAATGGATTTTTTTCTTTAAATAGCGACGTCATCAGTGCTTCACTATATTCTTTTTCGTTATTCAATACTTTATAAATCGTTGTGACTAATTCATCTATAGAGCGTTCTTTCAATACATAAGCATCTACATCGTTTGCTACCGCTGATTCAAAATAACCGGGTCTCTTGAATGTTGTAACTATAATTACTTTCACATCAAGTTGTTGTTCTTTAATATTTCTCAATATTTCTAAACCTGTCATGCCAGGCATTTCAATATCTAAGATAGCAACCTGTGGTTGTCTTACTTTAATTAATTCATACGCTTCTTTTCCGTTACCTGAACTTCCAACTACTTCTAACTGTTCATTTAAATTAATAAGCTGAACCATTGCTTCTCTTAACATCGTTTGATCTTCTGCTAGTATGATATTTATCATCATGCGTCACCTCGAGATATTTTAATGGATATACATAAGCCATGATTCGATTGTATTTCAATCGATCCATTCATAAGGGCTACACGTTCTTTAATACTCTTCAAATCATGCTCTTTTAAATCATCCATACCAATCCCATTGTCAATAATAGTCAATGTAATATCATTTTGTGTCTCTGTTAATGAACCAGTTACCGATGTTGCATGAGCATGTTTCAACACATTATTAATTGCCTCTCTCAAAATCATCGCCAAAATAGCTTGTTTAGCTGGACTAATACCTTTTGCTAGTTCGGCATTAAAAAATTCAAAATTTAAATTTGCATTTTTTAACAACGTTTCCATCGAAGCTACTTCTTCTTCAAATGACTGTATTTTCAAATCATTGACGATACTGCGAACTTTATTTAATGATTCCTTAGATATATTGTTAACTTCAATCATTTGTAATTTTGCTTTTTCTGAATCGCTATCAATCAGTTTGATTGCTAGTTCTGATTTTATGCTTAAACTTGCAAAAACATGACCTAACGTATCATGTAAGTCTTGTCCAATGCGATTTCGTTCTTGTTCGGCAATGAGTACATTGATATGCTTATTCTTTTCTTCCAGTGCATTTTTCATTTTTATTGTTTCACTCTGTTTGAAGTTTCCAACCGTTATAAGTAATATAGCGATATGCATGACTGCTATAAAGCCTAAACTTAGCGGATCTGCGACATAAATTAAAATAAAATTAATAAGCATGACAACAATGAAAATTAAAAAGGCTATAGATTTCATTTTCACTTTCAATACATATGGTAAAATAAATGAACTAAAGAAAAAGAATAAACTCGTCGCTGGCCCGACACTATAAACTAAATAAGTGATACCAATATAATGTAAAATTAGAAAAGTATATATCATTTTCGTTGATAACACTTCCGTAAATATGGCCAAAGCAGTATATGAAATTGTAAAAATAATAAATATAATAACATACATCCAATATGGCCCTTTTAAGTCAAATGTAAACAATGGTATCACTGCAAATATGAGATATACTAAACTCGATAAATCAATTACATTGACTTTCAATCTTTTAATCATATATCCACGTCTCTTCTCTTTTGAATAATAAGTGCAACTACTAAAAAGAGTATACTATAACCAACTAAAACAAAAAGTGATAAATAGTCTAGCGTCCCTCCTTTACCAATTTCATAAGCGACTTGCTTCAAATGGTAAGTCGGTGTGACATAAGCAATCTTGCGCATCCATTCAGGAAATTGACTTACAGGAAACCATAGACCGCCAAGAATAGCTAAACTTAAATACAAAATATTACCAATACTACTTGCTTTTTGAATTTCATTGATTTGTGATATCAATACCCCAACAGATAAAAAAGTACTCGCCCCAATCCATAATATTAAACCGGAAAGTAACCAATCTGAAGTTGACATTTCAACACCTTTCATAAAGTGTGCGACAATAAAAATAAGTAAGATGGCTAAAATAAATTGGAACATCATTTTAAAGACTTTAGCCATATAATATTGATGTGACTGTAGTGGTGTACGCATTAAATTTTTATACCAACCTGTCGTCTTTTCATTAATTAAATCTATCGGGAATTGCATTAAACAAAAACTCGATAAACTAAATGCCGTCATACTATACATATATTCTTTATAAAATGGTTTTTTCGCTTCTTCAGGCAAATCCAGTATAGATGTAAATAATAAATATAAAGCAAGTGGTACCAGTATAGATAGCACCAAATACACTTTCTTTCTAAATAATAATTGAATTTCTGTCTTTAAGTAATAAGTTAACATACTACTTCACCTCTTCTTTATTAAATACGGTTTCTAACAGACTTGCTTTATTGATCTCTATTTCATTCAAATCGACATGTATCGAAATGAGATATTCAATGATCATTTGTACATCTGTCGTAGTTATCCGTATTTTATGATTCTCTAATGTATATTCGAAGTGCTTACTAGATAAATTCGTTTCAACTTTGTCTTGGTATTTGCTTGGTAAACTAATGATTGATGTATGTTGACGTGTTCTTATCGTTTCCGGATTGTCATTTAAAATCACACGTCCTTTTTCCAAAACAATTACTCGGTCAGCCATACGCTCTACTTCTTCTATATAATGGGAGGTGTAAAATATCGTTACCCCGTCGTCCTTCAGCTTCGTTACAACTTCCCAAAAATGGCCACGCATTTGTACATCCATGGCACTCGTCGGTTCATCTAAAAATATACATTGGGGTTTACCTATAAGTGCGAGTGCAAAATCAAGAATCCGCTTTTGCCCACCCGATAATTTATTAGCATATTGATTTAATTGACTTTCATTAAAAAGTGTAATTTCACTAAACTCTTTTAAAGTAATGGCATCCGTATATAAATGAGCAAACAGTTGGTAAAGTTCCTTTACTTTTATTAAATCTGGAAAATTTGTTTTTTGAAACATAATCCCTAAATTCTTAGAATCCAATAATTGTGCCGTATCTAGTATTTCGGCTTTATTTGCATGTCGATCACCTATAATCATGTCTATAAGCGTAGATTTACCAGCGCCATTCGGTCCTATTAATGCAGTACAATGACCTTCATTTATATCAAACGTCACATCATCAACTACTTTTACTCGTTTATAAGTTTTAGTTAAATGTTTTATTTTAATCATTTTATACACTCCTTTCATTTCCTACTTTAAGTATGACGAATCTAATAGAAAGACAGTAGTGAATATTGTCATAAATTACATATGACAAATGTCATTAAGTAAAATGAATATTATGAAATTATAAAGTTTACATAATATTATTATAGTTGTTTATATATTAGCTTTGGCACAAAAAAATACTGCGCAGAAAGAAATTAATCTTTCTACGCAGTGTTTTCAATTAATGATATGCCATTTAAATATCTTTTGTAAATGTTAAAAATGCATGAAATTCTTGCTCGTTAGCTGAAAATGTACGTTCTTCAACTTCACGTACAGTAGAATTTAATAATTTATAACCAGATATTTCGTCTGTTTTTAAATAGTTATTAATTTCTTTTTCTAAATCATCTAGTGAAAGTGCTTTTAATGTTACTAATTTTACTTCTTGCATGATTCCATCCCCTTATGATAAGTAAATTTTATTAAGTATATTATACTATAGGTTTATATTGCACACAAATTTTAAAGGTAATTAGTCAATCTTCTTCCCATTAATAAGTCAAAGTTGACTGATAAATTCGCTTGTTCTACAATTAAAGTTCACTAAACATGAGTGAGGTGATTATCTTCTTTAAGTCAAAAGAAGTGCGTGCGTTTATTATATACTTTTTAGTAAGTCTTACATTAATCGTCTTATATTTAATACCATTTTCGCACGCAATATTTGGTTAAACATTAGTTTCATCACTAATGTTCAAAGATAGAATGGCTCGTTAACTTTTACGAGTGCATTCTATCTTTTTTATTAAATCTGATAAATCTAATATAGCTTGAATAACTCAAATATTTGATCATTTTTTATTATTCTTATTGATACATACAAATTGGTAACACACTGTGTGTATCGGTTAATTACATGCTTTAAAAAAAGCGATACAGTTTTATAATTATTTTATTTTTATGACCATCTATAACTCGCTAAAGGTATAGTTGGTTATTTTTAATGAGTGGGCGCAAAAAAGCAACCCAATCTATTCATAAAGAATAAATGGATTGCTTATATTCCTAGTGTTTAACCCCTTTGTTTAGCACCTAGTAAAGCTTGATGTATTGTTCTCTTTCCCATTCAGAAACTTGAGTTCTGTAGTAATCCCACTCAATTGATTTAGAGTTAATAAATTGGTGATAGATGTGATTACCAAGTGCTTGTTTGATTGGTTCGTTGTCTCTCATTGCTTTAATTGCAGTATATAAAGTTGAAGGTAAATCTTGTATACCAACCGCTTCACGTTCTTCACGGTTCATTTCATAGATATTTTGATTCACTGGTTCTGGTACTTCAAGTTTATTTTTAATACCATCTAAGCCAGCTTGTAATATTGCTGCTAATGCTAAGTAAGGATTGGCAGCCGGGTCTACTGAACGCACCTCAACACGTGTTGATAGTCCACGAGATGATGGCACACGAATTAATGGTGAACGGTTCTTACCACTCCATGCAATATAACACGGTGCTTCATAGCCAGGAACAAGACGTTTATATGAGTTAACTAATGGATTACATACGCCTGTAAATCCACGTGCATTTTTTAAGATACCTGCTACGAAATGGAAAGCATCTTTAGTCATTTGCATATCACCATCTGGATCAAAGAACGCATTCTCTTTACCTTTGAATAATGACATATTAAAATGCATACCGCTTCCGTTAACGCCAAATAATGGTTTTGGCATAAATGTTGCATGTAAGTTATGTTGACGCGCAATTGTTTTAACTACAAGCTTAAATGTTTGAATATTATCACATGCTGTAATTGCATCTGCATATTTGAAATCAATTTCATGTTGTCCAGGTGCAACTTCATGGTGACTCGCTTCAATATCAAAGCCCATATCTTCTAATTCTAATACAATATCACGACGACAATTTTCACCTAAATCCGTTGGTGCAAGGTCAAAGTAACCACCATCATCATTTAATTCTAATGTTGGCTCTCCTTTTTCATCTAATTTGAATAAGAAGAATTCTGGTTCAGGTCCTAAGTTCAATTCAGAAAAACCTAATTCTCTCATATCATTTAAGACACGTTTTAAGTTTGCACGTGGATCCCCTTCAAATGGTGTACCATCTGTTTTGTAAATATCACAAATAAGTCGTGCAACTTTTCCTTGACCAGCAGTCCATGGGAAAATAACCCAAGTATCTAAATCTGGATATAAGTACATATCAGATTCTTCAATACGTACGAACCCTTCAATTGAAGATCCGTCAAACATCATTTCGTTATCTAATACTTTCTCTAATTGACTTACTGGTACTTCAACGTTTTTAATAACGCCTAATATATCTGTAAATTGTAGTCGTAAGTATCTTACATTTTCCTCTTTAGCAAACTTATGAATATCTTCTTTTGTAAATGAACGTTTTGGCATAATATATGTCCCCCGTATTTTTATTTAATAAAACGTGATAAGTCACCACGATTTATTGGAATTGCTTCTCGCTCTGGTTTCTGTGTAGCTTCAACTATCATTTGTTTTCTTGTCTCTTGTTCATCATCAGTAAGGTGATCTTGTTCATCATTAATAATTTGTTTAATACCTTTAATATTGAACCCTTTTTCAATTAACTTCTTAATTTCAAGTAAGCGTTCTAAATCATTTAATGAAAAAAGTCTTTTGTTTCCTTCTGATCGTTGTGGCTTAACGAGTTCATGTGTTTCATAATAACGAATTTGCCTAGCAGACAATTCACTTAATTTTGTTACAACACTCATAGGGAAAACGGGCATACTTCGTCGTAATGTATCATTTGACTTCAATCCGATCACCTCTACTTTTGAACTTGTAATAAATTTAGCATAATAATCAGATTAATTCAAAGATATGTAAGGTTTTCTAACATGAAGTTCTCATCCCTTGATATGACTACTTTCATCTGTTAATTCGTCGCCTTAAATCTATAATTATTAGAAAATTCCTTAAATTTATTCAAAAAAATCCATATATGGGATTATAAATTAAAATAGCATGTATATACTATCTCTTTTTACAAAACATATATGGAAGTTCATTCAAAAATCAAATCAATTGTTGTGATTTTAGATTTCTCGCTGCTCTTGAGACAGCTAATTTTACGTGTTCATATGTTAATCCGCCTTGAACATAGGCTTCAAATGGCGGTCTAATTGGCCCATCAGCAGAAAGTTCAATAGAAGATCCTTGTACAAATGTCCCTGCCGCCATGATTACATCGTCTTCATATCCTGGCATATAAGCTGGCTCAGGACTGAAATGTGCATTAATGGGAGAGGCTTGTTGTATACTTTGACAAAACTGAATCATTTGTTCTTTATTCTCAAAAGAAACCGTTTGAATTAAATCTGTTCGCGCTTCATCGTATCTTGGACTTGTTCGCATATCCATCTTCTCTAGAAGAAGACTTGTAAATAAAGCCCCTTTCAAACTTTGACTAACAACATGTGGTGCCAAAAAGAACCCTTGATACATTTCTTGTAACGAATTGAGTGATGCACCTGCTTCTTTACCTATACCAGGCGCAGTTAGACGATAACCACAACGTGCAATTAAATCTTTTTTTCCTGCAATATAACCGCCGATTTTTGCTAAACCGCCACCTGGATTTTTAATTAATGAGCCTGCAATTAAATCCGCTCCACATTCAATAGGTTCACGTTCTTCTACAAATTCACCATAGCAATTATCGACAAAAATAATGATTTCTGGATATTGCGCCTTAATTTGTTGTATGGCCTTTTCGATTAAATTTAAATTGATAGAAGGACGTTGGTCATAGCCTTTGGAACGTTGGATAGCGATGACTTTTGTTCGACTATGAATTTGTTGCATTACCGTTTCTATATCTATATCACCATGTTTCAAATCCACTTTATTATATTGGACACCATGTTCTTTAAGACTTTCAATACCATTGCCATTGATACCAATGACCTCTAATAAAGTATCATAAGGATTGCCAGTGATATATAATAACTCATCACCATGTTTCAAAGTACTTTGCAGCGCAATCGTGATTGCATGTGTACCAGAGATGATTTGAGGTCTAACTAAAGCATCTTCTGCTTTAAACGTGTGTGCATAAATTTCTTCAAGATGATCTCTACCAAAATCATCATACCCGTAACCTGTCGTCCCTTGTAAATCACTTTCAGTAGCTTTCACTTCATGAAACGCATTAAGTACTTTTTCCTGATTAACAAAGGCGGTTTCTTCTATTGCTTTAAAATATGGCGCTAATGTAGCCTCTGTGTCCGCAATCAGTTGTTTCATCTCTTCCATTTTCATAACTTCCTTCTATTCTTTTTTGTATCCTTTAACTTGATAATTAGCATTTATCTCGTCAAATACTAATTCTGATATCAACGTATGTTGTTTTAAAAAGTATAAGCGATCTGCATTTGCACTCGGTACACTTTCTTCATAATAAGTAAGCACTTGTTTAATTTGATTAAATAACAATGATTTTACTTTCTCTATATCTTTTTCATCTTTACTAGAAACAAATACATGAGGTTTGTTTGTAGCTGGTAATGAGCCATCATGCAAATCTTTCTTGTTAAAAATGATGGCCTGAGGTATTTGTCCCATATCTAAATCATTTACAATTTGATTAACGGTATCATATTGCGCGCGATATTCAGGATGACTACTATCGACAACATGTAATAATAAATCTGCATTTTTTGCTTCTTCTAAAGTTGATTTAAAAGCCGCTATAAGTGTTGTTGGTAGTTTTTGAATAAATCCTACTGTATCTGAAATGATGAGATTAAAGCCGTCGTTTATCTGTATCTGTCTCGTTTTGGGATCAAGTGTGGCGAAAAGCAGTTTTTTTTCATAAGTAGATTCCTTTGCTAATGCATTAAACCAAGACGATTTCCCAGCATTAGTATAACCTACCAATGCTACTTGAAATACATGATTTTGTTCTCTTTTATTACGATAGCGTTCACGGTGTTCTACTACCGTTTCTAATTGGTGTTTAATCTCATTCATTCTCGTTCTGATGTGTCTACGGTCCATTTCTAATTTCGTTTCACCAGGACCTCTTGTTCCGATGCCGCCACCTAGTCGAGACAAACTTCGGCCATGACCCTGCAATCTGGGCATAAGATAATCTAATTGCGCTAATTCTACTTGTAGTTTACCTTCTTTACTACGTGCGCGTAGAGCAAATATTTCTAATATAAGCTGCGTTCTATCAATTATTTTGACGTTTAAATTACCATTTAAAGTTTTGGATTGTGCAGTTGTAAGCTCATCATTGGCTACAACAACGTCTATGTCATGAAATTCAACATATGCTTTAATTTCATCCAATTTACCTTTACCAACATAAAATTTATTGTCTACGTTAGTTCTATTTTGGCTAAACTGTGCTTTTACGTTTAATTGGCATGTCTGAGATAAAGACGCTAATTCTTCCATTGTTGACTCAAAGTTAAAGTCTTCATCCGTTTGAGCATGTACTCCAACTAATATTGCTGTTTCTAAACTCTGTTCCGTTGTATATGTTTGTTGTTGGGTCATAACATGCACCTCTTTTCAAAGTATTCTTTGCCATTCTATCATAGTGCCAAAATAAAGACTATAAACTTAAATTATGTTAAATTAATAAAAAGAGGTGAAGTATTATGACTATTTACGACATAGAAGTACAAAAACCAAATGGAGATGCTTATAAATTAGATGCTTATAAAAACAAAGTGATGTTAATTGTAAACACGGCTAGTGAATGTGGATTTACACCACAATTTGAAGGGCTACAAGCATTATATGATAAGTATAAAGATCAAGATTTCATCATTTTAGGATTCCCTTGTAATCAATTTGGTGGCCAAGAACCTGGTACAGGTGAGGAAGCTACTCAAAACTGTAAAATCAATTACGGTGTTTCTTTCCCAATGCATGAAAAAATTGATGTTAAAGGTGAACAACAACATCCTCTATTTAAATTTTTAACTGAAGCTCAAAATGGATTTTTCAATGAAAAAATAAAATGGAATTTCACTAAATTTTTAGTGGATAAAAATGGCGATGTGGTTCAACGTTTTTCACCACAGAAAAAACCAAGTCAATTGGAATCAGAAATTGAAGCATTACTATAACTGAAAATACAATTTCATATATGATATTAAAAAGCATTATCGTATCCTTACTTAAACACGGCAATGCTTTTTTTATACAAAAAACCAAGGTTGAAACATTTATTTGTTCCAACCTCGGTTTTACTTAAGTATTTTTCATAATTTTTAAATGTAAATTACCTTTCTTCAGTTGTGGCTGCTTCGTCAATAGTGAAGGTACTTATGGCGTGCTTATAAATAAGGTGTTGTTTTCCTTGAGATAATAAACATACGATGTATTTATCGTAATCTTCAATCGTACCTTTCATTTGAAAACCATTCACTAAAAATACAATTATTTTTGTTTGATCAGCCTTAAATTGTCTTAGGAATTTGTCTTGGATGTTTTCTGTTGTATTCATTTTATGTTCTCCTTTTCTGTATTTGGACTGAAACTTCATCTAACATTAGTGAAAGTGACATTTTCTCTCTATCTAACCACAAGACGTCTAATTTGTTCTTAAACCAAGTCATTTGTCGTTTAGCATAATTTCTAGAATGTTGCTTTAATTTATTAGTTGCCTCATCTAGACTGATTTGTCCGTTAATAACGGGTACAATCTCTTTATAGCCAATGGCTTGCATACTTTGACTTGTTTCATAACTATTTTCAACGAGCTGTTTCACTTCACTTAATAATCCACGTTCCAACATTATATCAACACGTGTATTAATTCTTTGATATAATATGTCACGCGACATTTCTATCCCTAATAATAATGTATCATAATTTTCTGTAAATTGTTGTACTTTCTTACGTGAACTCAAAAGTTTTTTTGTTTTTAAATAATATTGTATAGCACGTCTAACTCTTTTTCGATTATTGGGATGAATATCTTGCGCAGAAATTTCATCAAACGATGCCAAATACTGATGTAATTCATCATTTGATAGTTGATCAAGTTCCGCTAGCTGCGTTTCTACACTTTCGCTATGCGCTTCTGAAATAGTTTCATCTTCGAAGGCATAATCATAAATAAGTGATTGTATGTATAAACCTGTGCCACCTACAATGATTGGCACACGGCCTCTATGAGTAATTTCTTTGATTAATTTTTGTGCTCTGTTTTTGAATTCATAAGCCGAAAAAGGTTCATCGGGTTCTAATATGTCTATCATATGATGTGGTATGCCAGACATCTCATCAAGTGTTATTTTTGCTGTGCCGATGTCCATATTTTTATAAACTTGCATTGAATCTCCACTGATAATTTCGCCGTTATATTTTTTGGCTAATTCAATACTAAATTCAGTCTTACCTACTGCAGTTGGTCCAACAAGAACAACTATAAAGGGCTTGTCATTTTCCACGTGTATCATCTCTCTTTATTTATTTGCTATTTACTTTTTCTTTTTTAAAATTTGTTTTTCTATCCATTCATACATATGATGCCATGTTTCAACATAGCCTTTTTCAAAAAGTACTTCATGTCTTTTATTTTTATACAGTTGTACTGTGATATGTTTAATACCTGCTTTTTTATATAATCTACCCAGTTTCCTAATCCCTTTACCATAGTCTCCTAGAGGATCATCTTTACCTGAAATTAACAATACAGGAAGATTGGCGTTCATTTGTTTTATATTTTTCATTCGACTTGTTGATACCATTTGTTTCATAACTTGATAAATCAACTGATTTGAGACTAAAAATCCTGTATATGGATCTTTTATAAATTGTTCTACTTCATTCGCATCACTAGAGAGCCAGTCACTTGTCGTTTTTTGGTTATTAATATTTTTATTAAACGATTTATACATTATTTTGTTTAACCAATCTAATCTACGATGTTTTCCTAACACCAATGTAATTATTTTTAGTAATGTACAAATGGAAATGCTCAAAAAGGTTGGGTATTGCGTTGTTCCGGTTAATATCATACCTTGAGCTACATCTGGATATCTTTGAGCGAATATACGTCCCACAATTGATCCCATTGAATGTCCTATAATAATATATGGGATATGTTGATAATGTGAACACACCGTTTCAGCAATTTCATATGCATCTTCCGCAACTTGAGACAGGTCATCAATTTGTCCACGTTCATCTTCATTTATATCTTTGCCATGGCCCCGATGATTATGTCGTAACACATCATAACCTTGTTGGTTTAATGATTCCACAAGCTGATCATATCGATCCATATGCTCTGCCATTCCATGAAGTATATGCACGACACCGATAGTTGTTTTTTTAGCTTTATTCAATTTAACTTCTATCATTGTGCCATCTGCAACTGTAATTTTAAATTCATTTTTACTCATGTTATAGGCCTCCCATACTTTACGACTTATATTTTTGTATATTATACAATATACCTTCAAATGAGCATGTTATCAAATAGTACGCAATCAGCTCAGTATGTACAAACATTGTTTTAATAAAAGTATTTTCAAATTTTAATCATGCTTTAAATTACCATTTTTGGTTAAAAAAACAGCTGCCAACCTCGCAAAGTTAGCAGCTATTTCTATTTAAATTATATTATTGAAAAAGTACTTTAAATTATTCTTTTACTGCTGGTTGATGATTACCAGTTTGTGCTTCATCAATTGCAATTTGTAATTCTTTTGTATAAGCTTCTTTTTCAATATTTGTGTATCCTAATAAGCCAGCCATGACATCAATAACTTGTTCTTTATAATTTAAGACGTCATCAATTTTGAAGTATAGTTTACCTGTACGACGAATAAAGAAGTCTGTTGGACGATATACCATTTCGTTTTGGATTGAATAAACTAATTCAGTATAAATGTCTAAAGGCAAACCAGTTTCTTGATATTGTGCTGTTTGTGCAATCTTGAATAGTTCTTCAGCATTTGAACCGTATTTTGAAGCAAAGTGACGTGCAGTTGACTCATCAATTTGATAAGATTTTGCTTCTTCAACTTTTTGTTCAATAAACTTATCGAAGTTCGCACTACCACCAACATCTCCTCCTGAGATAGTTAAGTGTTTCGTCGCACATTTATCAAATTTAAGACCGAATTCTGATTTCAAGCGTTTAGATAGTAAATCCACAATTTCAAGTGCCATATGACGATAACCAGTTAATTTACCACCGGCAATTGTTAATAAACCAGATTTACCTTCCCATACTTCATCTTTACGTGAAATTTCAGATGGATCTTTACCTTCTTCTAAGATTAACGGTCTGACACCTGCCCATGAAGATTCAATATCTTCATCAGCTACATTTACATCTGGGAACATGTAATTAATAGCATCGATGAGATAGTCTCTATCTTCTTGGTTAGCTAATGGTGAAGTTTTATTGTTGTCATAGAACGTATCAGTCGTACCAACATATGCTTTACCTTCACGAGGAATAGCGAAAATCATACGTCCATCTTTTTCAGTATCGAAATAAACTGCTTGACCTAATGGGAATTTAGATTGATCAATAACAATGTGAACACCTTTTGTTAAACGTAATTGTTTATTGTTACGTGCATAGTCTCCACTGCGAACTTCATCTACCCATGGGCCACTTGCATTAATGACTTTTTTAGCTTTGATTGGATACGTTTCATTACTGATTTGATCTTCAACTTGTATACCGTTGACTTTTTCATTTGAATCATAAGTGAAATGTACTGATTTTGTATGATTAATAACTTTCGCACCTTTTTCTTCTGCACGTTTCATAACTTCAATAGTTAGACGCGCATCATCTGTACGATATTCAACATAAGAACCGCCACCTTTTAGACCAGCTTTTTTAACTAATGGTTCTTTTTCTAATGTTTCTTTAGCATTTAACATTGTTTTACGTTCAGCTTTCTTAACACCTGCTAATCTATCATACATTGCTAATCCAATAGAAGTAGTGAATTTGCCCATTGAACCGCCTTTATGCATTGGTAAAAGCATACGTTCTGGTGTAGTAACATGCGGTCCATTTTCATAAACAATCGCACGTTCACGACCAGTTTCAGCTACCACTCCAACTTGAAGTTGTTTTAAGTAACGTAACCCACCATGTACCAATTTCGTAGAACGTGAGCTTGTTCCTTGTGCAAAGTCTTGCATTTCAACAAGTGCAACTTTCATACCTCTTTCACTTGCATCTAAAGCAATACCAGCACCAGTGATACCTCCGCCAATGATAACGACATCAAATTCTTGATCTTTTAAATCTTTTTTTATTTGTTCTCTTTTCAACGTTGATAAACTCATAATAAACAAGCGCCTCCTAAAGTATTAAAAAAAGAGAGATTCATCCCATACATATATAATTGTACGAATTGAATCTCTCATTTCTCATCTCGATATTATTAACTTACCCGTATTGTAGCATATATAACAATATTAAGTCTAATTTTTTACTCATCTTCTAATTTAAATACTTGTGTTGCTTCTACAGCTTTCTTCCAACCTTTATATAATCTTTCTCTATCTTTTTCAATCATATCTGGTTGGAATTCTTTTTCTAAGTTCCAACGATTAGCAATTTCATCTTTACTATCCCAGAAACCTACAGCTAAACCTGCTAAGTACGCTGCACCTAATGCTGTTGTTTCATTAATTTCTGGACGCTCAACACCTAAGTTTAATAAATCAGCTTGGAATTGCATAATAAAATTATTTTTTACTGCGCCACCATCAACACGTAAATTATTTACTTTGATGCCAGAATCTTTTTCCATTGCTTCTAATACATCACGTGTTTGGTAACAAAGTGATTCCAATGTTGCACGGATGAAATGCTCTTTTTCTGTGCCGCGTGTTAATCCAAAGATTGCACCACGTGCATTTGCGTCCCAGTATGGTGTACCAAGACCTACAAATGCAGGCACGACATATACACCCTCTGTTGATTCAACACGTTCAGCATAATTTTCAGATTGTGGCGCTGAATTAATCATTCTTAATCCATCTCTTAGCCATTGAATTGCAGAACCTGAAACAAATATTGAACCTTCTAAAGCATAATTCACTTTACCGTCCAAACCATAAGCAATCGTAGTTAATAAACCACTCTTAGATGAAACAGCTTCTTCACCTGTATTCATCAACATGAATCCACCCGTACCGTAAGTATTTTTTACATCTCCACGGTCGAAACAAGCTTGTCCGAATAATGCTGCTTGTTGGTCGCCAGCAATACCTGAAATAGGTACTTCTTCACCAAAGAAATGGTAATCAATTGTGTGTGCATAAACTTCACTTGATGCTTTGACTTCAGGTAACATTGTATTAGGAATTTCTAAAATATCTAATAATTCTTGATCCCATTCTAAATCATAAATATTATAAATTAATGTACGACTTGCATTTGTATAATCTGTAATATGCGCTTGTCCACCTGATAATTTCCAAACAAGCCATGAATCAATCGTACCAAATAATAAATCACCGTTATCTGCTTTTTCTCTTGCACCTTCCACATTATCTAAAATCCATTTCACTTTTGTACCTGCAAAATAAGGATCTAAAAGCAAACCAGTTTTATTGCGGAATTTATCTTCAAGGCCTTGTTCTTTTAAGTCTTGACAAATACCTTGTGTTTGACGAGATTGCCATACAATTGCATGATATATAGGACGTGACGTATGTTTATCCCACACAACTGTTGTTTCACGTTGGTTTGTGATACCAATACTAGCAATTTGTTCTGCTCCTACATTGCTTTCATTTAATACTTCTGCCATAACAGCTAAAACAGATGTCCAAATTTCATTAGCATCATGTTCTACCCAACCAGATTTTGGAAAGAATTGTTTGAATTCACGTTGTGCGATGCCTTTAATTTTACCTTCTTTATCAAAAAGAATTGCTCTTGAACTTGTTGTTCCTTGGTCAATTGATAAAATATATTTTTCCATAATTAAAATCTCCCTCTTATCTCGTTTATCGTGGCTATATATATGTAACTCTTTTTTACACGTTATTATACACATTGCCATATATTCATTTTTACAAACATTAATCTAAATCAAAAATTGTTATAATATAAAGCCTGCTTATAGTTTAACTTATAAACAGGACTGTTTAAAACTTAATCAATATACAGATTCGATACCTTTTGCACTTTTAGCTTTATTTAACACTATACCAAGCGCAATAGTAACAATTAGTAATACAATCGCTACAACTGACATTGTATCAAACGCGCCTTTATAGAATAATCTATAAATGACTGCACCAATCATTCCTCCAGTAATTGGGCCTAAAACTGGCACAATCGCATAGCTCCAATTAGATTTCCCTTTCCCAGCAATTGGTAATATCGCATGTGCAATACGAGGTCCTAAATCACGCGCAGGATTAATGGCATAGCCAGTTGGTCCACCTAAACTTAAACCAATCGCTACAATTAAACCGCCAACGATTAATGGATTTAATCCATCAGCAATTTTATTCATCCCAATAAATAGTAATCCTAAAGTAAGTGTAGCAGTACCAATGATTTCACTTAAAAAGTTGGCAAAATAATTTTTAATTGCTGGTGCTGTAGAGAATACACCTAATTTTGCGCCTTGATCTTCTGTTTGTTTCCAATGTGCTAAATACATTAACCAAACTAAAACACCACCGAAAATACCGCCGAGCATTTGACAAACGATATAGCCTAGTACCATACTCCAACTTAACGCGCCGTCCATAGCAAACGCTAATGTAACTGCGGGATTTAAATGCGCTCCGGAAATATTTCCAACCGCATATGCACCCATTGAAACTGCAAGCCCCCAACCTAATGCAATAACAATCCAATCTGCACCGTTACCGGCACTTTTTTTCAAATTGACGTTGGCACAAACGCCACCCCCAAATAATACTAGTATTGCTGTTCCCAAAAATTCAGCAAAATACACACTCATAGAGACTCCTCCTAAAAAAAGATAGAGAGATTCCTACAATTATAGCCAGTTGCGAACCACCGGTTTAATTACTGTAGAAATCTCCCATCTCTGTTCTATTTATTAACTTGTGTTCATCTTACACCGATTTTGTAAGCGTTGTCAATCTTTTTGTAAAAATCTTGTCACAATTCAAGTGATATTGACAGCATTTTCCTTGATTTTAAATTGTTTTTTATTACAATCTATTTTTGCTTGTAAACCATACGGTAGCATGTGCTTAGGCTCATTATGACCAAAAGACATGTTGTATAATACTGGTATATTCGTGTAATTGTATTGTTTCAATACATCTAATATTTTTTCTTTATAAGCTGTGTAATACACATTATCAAATGGTTTACCTATAATCATTCCATTGCACTGTTTTAATGCATCTTGTTGAATTAATTGGACCAACATCGCTTCAAATGCTTGAGGATCTGGTGTATCTTCAGATGTTTCTAAAAATATAATAGCATCTTCAAAATCAGTCTTATTTGGAAATAAGTCCGTGTTTATTAAACTAGTCAATGTTTCCAAATTCCCACCAATTAAGTGTCCTTGTTTAATACCATATCCTTGAATCAACTCATAACCTTGTTGTTGTATCGTTTGTCTAGCAATCATTTTATTTTCTATATGCCACGCTAATCCAAATGGTCTAATATACTTTGCTGGAAGAATCTCACCTATTATATTAGTATTAAACCAAAATTTCTCTATATCTCGAACCGTATAATCGTCCATAGCAATATTTTCTGCAAAATCTGTCAGTAATGCAGGCCCATAAAAACTGACAACACCCATTTTATAAAACATCATATGAACCGTGGTTGAATCAGAATAGCCCGAAAAAATTTTTGGGTGCTCCCGTAGTGCTTCTAGATTCACAAATGGCAATATTTTAATAGCATCATCACCACCAATACAGCTGATAATACCCTTTATTGTGGGATCTTTAACGGCATTATTAAAATCTTCAGCCCGCGCTTCGGGATGTTGGCTAATATAAGTTCTTCCTTTTAAAGCATTTGGCATTACCTTCACATTTAAACCAAATACATATTTCAATCGATTAATACCTTGATACGTACGCCATAACATGTCAGTTTCACCAGCTAGTCCTGATGATAAAGAAACAATTGCTACCGTATCGCCACGCTTTAATTGTTTTGGTTTAATCATCAAATCACCCCTTAACACAATCTAATAAAATTCCACTAATCATAACATATATATTGAATCCTTTAACAATATCAGAAAAAAAGGCTAGCGCTAACAGAGTATCGCTAATATCTTTGTCAAATAGCAATATTATCTCTGTGTTTGGCTAGCCTAGCTTTTATCTTAAATTTGGTTTAAATAGAATTGATATTTTTCTTCATGATGGTTACCATAAATGGCGATCACTTGTCGTTATATATTTAGCACCATTTTTAACTGCGATATCAACTTCTTCTACCGTATTGATTAATCCACCTGCAATTACAGACGTGTTCGTTTCCTCGTTGATAATTTGTATTGCTTTAGTTGTAACTCCCGGTAATACTTCAACATAGTCTGGTTCTACACGTTTGATTAATTCAATACTTCTACGTAATGCATGACTATCTAATACAAAAACACGGAACACAGTCGTCGTATTCAATGCTTTGGCTTTGTTGATCACTTTAGTCTTAGTAGAGACAATACCTTTAGGATGATAATTTTGAATAATATATTCACAGGCAAATTCATCGTGACTCATGCCCTTAATTAAATCAATATGCATATATGTTTCAATGTGATGCTTATTTAATAAATCCATTATACTTTTAATATGACCAATATGTGTATCGAGCAATACGCATTCTTTATAATCTGTTTGCGTCATTTTTTCTAAATCTTTCATTGATCTAATTGCTGGTAAAATATATGGTTTCATCCACTTACCTCCTAGATAGTTCTTTTGAACAATCTTTCTAATTCGTAGTTTGAGAAATTAATAATAATTGGTCTACCATGTGGACAAGTAAAAGGATCTTCAGTTTCTCTCAATTGGTTGACTAGATCTGCCATTTCATTATTTTTTAAATAGTGATTTGCTTTAATTGATTTTTTGCAACTCATCATTATGGCAGCGTCTTCTCGAATTTTTTTTACATTTACTTTCTTATGCTCTAAAACATATTCAATCATATCTTTTATAATTTCTTCTGCTTCAGCTGTGGGAAACCAAACCGGATAACTATCTACAATATAGTCATTACCCCCAAATGGTTCGAGATGAACGCCTACTTTATCTAACTCTTCTTTGTGCTGATTAATAATCATTAATTCATCAGTTGAAAAGTGGAAAGTTAACGGAATTAACAAATTTTGAATTTCATTCGTCACTTCACCAATTTTCTCTCTAAAATATTCATATTTGATACGTTCTTGTGCCGCATGTTGATCAATCATATACATACCATTTTCATTTTGAGCGATAATGTATGTGCCATGAACTTGTCCGACCACTTCCATATAAGGCACACGACGTGAAGGGTCTTTACTGACACTTCCTTTAATATCAGAATCTGAGTGATTGCTTATATCTGAATCAAAATCAGCTTCATTTATAAATTCAGATTGATTTTCATTTTCTAAATCATATAAAACAGATTTTTGCGTTTGGGTATAGTCATCATCACTATTAGGCGATGTAGAAACTGATGTGTTGTTTTCCTCTTTCAGTATATAATCTGTAGGTTCGTAATGAGTTTGACTGGAATGATATGCTTTGTCGTCATTCTTTTCATCTTCCTCATGGCTATTTACAGGTTGTGAATGATTCTCTTGTTGTTGTTTCTTTTCAAAATCTAATTTCTGTTGCTCAAATTGATCCAACACTTTATTCTTTTTGGTAATTTTATCCATATCATTTTGCGGAATTAAAATACGATCTTTAAAAGCTTCACGTATTTTTTCAACTATTAAATTAAATAATTGATCCTCTTTGGACAGTCTTACTTCTAATTTAGTCGGATGAACGTTGACATCAACTAGAATTGGATCCATCTCAATATTGATATAGCATATTGGGTAACGACCTATCATGAGCAAGGTGTGATAACCTTCTAAAATGGCTTTATTTAACAAGAAATTTTTAATATATCTCCCATTGATAAAAATCGATATATAATGTTTGTTACTACGTGAATGTTCTGGTTTTGCAACAAAACCTTCTAAATGGTAATCGCTCGTGTCACCAGAAATATGCACTAAATCTTTTGCCACTTTCATACCATAAATTTCTGACATTACTTCATTTGTACGGCCCGAACCATTTGTTTTCATAATCGTTTTGCCATCTGATATTAATGAAATACGAATATCTGGATGACTCATTGCCATACGATTAACAATATCTGTAATTTTGCCTAATTCCGTATACAAACTCTTAATATATTTCAAACGCGCTGGCGTATTATAGAATAACGATTCTACTAAGATATCTGTACCACGTTTCGCTTTAGCAGGTTTTTGATCTAATATTTCACCATTTTCCACATAGATCTGTTGTCCTTCTTCATTATCTGTACATGTACTTAATGTAACCTTTGCTACTGAAGAGATACTTGCTAAAGCTTCACCTCGGAAACCGAGTGTACGTATATGGAATAAGTCATCATCTGCATCCAATTTACTCGTAGCATGTCTGTGGAAGACGAGGCCTAAATCGTCTATGTGGATACCTGTGCCATTATCCACAACTCGTATAGATGCTACGCCGGATTGTTCAACTTCTATATTGATTTCAGTCGCTTGGGCATCAATCGCATTTTCTAACAATTCCTTCACTACTGATCCAGGTCGTTCTACAACTTCGCCAGCAGCAATTTTATTCGCTAAGGATGTCTGTAGTTCTTTAATTTTACCCATATGACTTCACCTCTATTTCAATTGTTTTTGTAATTCACTTAGTTTTACTAATGCTTCAATTGGCGTCATATTTGATAAATTTAATGTTTTAATTTCATTTTCTATTTCACTTTGTTTTGCAGGCGAATCAAATAAATCAAAGGCAGCTTGCTCAAATTGTCCATCACTTTTTGCATGTTGTGTTGCAGCTGACTGTTCATTATCAACATAATACGTAGCTTTTGTTTCTGTCACTTCATCACTTGAAGCATTTAGATTTTTATCAGTAGGAATATCAACATGATTCATGGTATTCTTATTGTTTGTTTGATTATTCGATTGTTCAAATGCATCCAATATCACTTGCGCTCGATTAATCACTTCCACTGGTAAATGCGCTAATTTAGCTACTTGTATACCATAACTATCATCTACGGCGCCATCTTTAACTTTGTGTAAGAAAATCAATTCACCATTGTATTCATTTGCAGCAACATGCACATTTTTCAAACATGCCAATGATTGATCTAGCGTAGTTAATTCATGATAATGTGTTGAGAATAAAGTCTTAGCATGCGACGTATGTGCGACATATTCAATCATTGCTTGAGCTAAAGCCAAACCATCGTATGTCGATGTACCCCTACCGATTTCATCAAATATGATTAAACTGTGTTCTGTAGCATGTGCAAGTGCTTTTTGAGCTTCTAACATTTCTACCATGAAAGTACTTTTCCCAGAAACTAAATCATCCGCTGCACCTATTCTAGTGAAAATCTGGTCAAACACAGGTAATATTGCCGATTCACATGGTACATAAGCACCCATTTGAGCCATGATACTAATAATTGCGACTTGTCTCATATATGTTGATTTACCCGACATATTAGGGCCAGTAATTAAATATATAAACGTTTCCTTATCTAATTCACAATCGTTAGGCACATAATCATTATGATCCATAACCCGTTCTACAACTGGGTGTCGTGAATTAACAAGTTCTAATGTCTTATCTTCACTAAAAGTCGGGCGAGCATAATTATATTTTTGAGCTATTTCAGCAAAACTCTGCAGGCAATCCAGTTCAGAGATTACTTTTGCTTGTTTTTGTAATCTTTCCGTATATGCTTTAATTTGTTCTCTAAGTTGCACAAACAATTGATATTCTAATTCAATAGCTTTATCTTCTGCACCTAGAATGATATCTTCTTTCTCTTTTAATTCATCGGTAATGAAACGTTCTGCATTTGAAAGTGTTTGCTTTCTATGATATCCAAATTCAGTGGGATCAAACCCTTGTAAATTAGCTCTAGTAATTTCTATGAAATAACCAAAAACCTTATTAAAACTAATTTTTAATGACTTAATTCCAGTTCGTTGTCTTTCTTTTGTTTGTAATTCTGCTAACCAATTTTTTCCATTTTTTGAAGCTTCTAAATAGCTATCAAGCGTTTCATTAAATCCAGTTTTAAATAAACCGCCTTCTTTAACTGAAATGGGTGGTTCTTCTTTTAAACTTTCTTCTAATAAATTAAGCAAATCATCTAGTGGTTCTAACGCCTCAAACTGTGCTGTCATTTGTTCATCAAAAGCTTGTAAGAGATTTTTTATATTGGGTATTTCTGAAATAGAATGTTTTAGCTGAATTAAATCACGTGCGTTAACATTGCCGTAACTCACACGACCAACTAGACGTTCAATATCATACACTTGATTTAAATAGCCTCTCAATGTATCTCTCTCAATAAAATGATTGATAAATTGATCTACTGTATCAAGACGTGATTCAATTTGCTTTTTTTGAATAAGCGGTCTATCGATCCATTGTTTTAAACGTCTGGCACCCATAGGTGTTTTCGTTTCATCCATTAGCCAAAGTAACGTTCCTTTTTTTGATTTTAAACGTATACTTTCTGTTAATTCAAGATTACGTTTTGCGTAAAAGTCCATTTTCATAAAGTCTACTGCTTCATATGTAATCACAGATTCAATATGAGAAAGATCTCTTTTTTGCGTATGATAAACATAATCTAATAATAATTGTGTTACGTGATATAAATGGCTATCATTCGTTGTATTAACATCATATTTTACATCAGAAATATCTGGAAGCACCGTGATAGTCTCTGTCGTTAGACTAATTTGTCGTTTTAGCGATTCACCAATGGCTTCTTTAACAACAATCTCATTTGGATTTATTGTCGTAATTTCATTAATTAAAGTTGCTTCATCTTCAAAATGAGTTACTTTTAATTCACCTGTTGAAACATCACAATAACTCAATGCATACATTGATGCACTTTGAATAAAACTCAGAATATAATTGTTTTGTTTTTCATCTACACCGCCTTGATCCATTACTGTACCAGGCGTGACAATACGAACAACTTCACGTCGAACCATGCCTTTAGTTTGTCTAGGGTCTTCCATTTGTTCACAAATGGCTACTTTATAACCGTTACTTATTAATGTCTCAATGTAGCCATCAGCTGAATGATATGGCACACCACACATTGGAATCGGGTCTTCTTTTTTTGCATCACGTTTTGTCAAAGTAATTTCTAGTACTCTCGATGCTACTTTAGCATCTTCAAAAAACATTTCATAGAAGTCACCCAATCTAAAAAACAATAGGCAATCTTGATATTGTGATTTTATTTTTAAATATTGCTGCATCATTGGGGTTTGGTTTGTCATAAATATATTTCACAATCCTTTTATTTTTCTTATTTTCACTTAGTTCATTGATTTAGTCATAGAAAGTAAGTTTTGTCTTTTTGCATCTCATCCTACATTGATTATAAGAGATGTACTTACATCTAATATCATTTTACTATCTCGTTATATTGTTTGAAATTTGTTTTAATAACCACACGATTTTCAGCTTTTCTAGCTAATTTAACTCTTAAATTTTAACATAAGTTTTCAATTTACGCCTGTTTATTAAATTTAAACATTTCTCATCATATTAAAAATTCAATGGGAGCGGGACAGAAATCAAATTTTCTAATAGAGATTTCATAATCCAACTCCCATATATAACAAAAGAGATTAAGACACTTTATTTTATCTTTAAGTAATAAATGACCTTAACGATTACAAGTTAACTTCATAAATTTACTTATTGATTAAAATAATATGTCTCAATCTCATAATAATAGTGTTTTATAAGTAGCGTTTTAAAATGCCTTTTCGCTTCAATATCATTAAAATGATATAACTAATAATTGCCCCAATTACACTTGAAACAATAAAAGCGAGCATTAATGGTTTAATTGCAAGATTTGAAAAACCAAGGACCCAAGCAAGTGGTATACACATGATGCTACCGATAATTCCAGTGCCAATCACTTCTCCCACAGCTGCCATAAATAGGTGCTTTCTATAATAATAAAAACCACTAGCGAGTAATACACCAATCATACTACCTGGAAAGGCAAAGAAACTACCGGTACCAAAAATCATGCGCAAGATTGATGAAATGAAAGCTTGAGCAAGTCCAAACCAAGGACCTACAAATACAGCGCAAAGTACGTTAATTAAATGCTGCATAGGTGCTGCTTTTATAGGACCTAGTGGAATCACAATTATACTGCTTAACACAACATTTATAGCAATAAAAATTGCTGTTAATGTTAACTTTTTAGTCTTCATAGTGTTCAAACCCTTTCCATAAGTGCAATAAAAAATTGCTTATTCTTGGTGTTTATTTAATCTATCGGACATTGTGTGAATCATCATTTGTAATAAATCATTGGCTTCTGCTTGTGATTCTCTAAATTCTTCTACAATTGGCAGTATATTGATATCTTCTTCGATGTCTTGAATCTTTTCTTCCGAGGCCTGTAACGCATGTGTTTTACCGTAATTTTGCAAATTGACCGATTGCTTTTGATTTTTCTTTAATTCTTTCATTCGTTGTTCTAAATTTTCATTATGATGAATTTGTGATTCTACTTTATGATATTCTTTGACAGTATCTAGAGATTTAATACGTTCACTCAAACGTTCTGCTTCAGCTAAAATATCATCTTTTTCATACATTATTGTGTCACCACCGTTTTATCATTCACACTGATAAACGTACCATTAAGTGAAAATTGTTTAGCTTCGTCAATATATACATTAACTATTTTTCCAATCATTGATTTAGGAGCTTTAAAATTCACTAATTTATTTTTTGAGGTATAACCAGATAAGACCGTATCATCTTTTTTACTTACACCTTCACATAATACTTGAACTGTTTGTCCTTCATATTGTTGCATTGCACGTTCAGAATAATACGCAACTTTTTTATTTAATTGCTGTAATCTATCTTTTTTTACATCCAATGGCACATTATCATTCATCTTAGCTGCAGGGGTGCCATCTCTTTGTGAGTATATATACGTATATGCGTGTTCAAACTCAACTTCGTCGTATAATGTTAAAGTTTCCTCAAACTGTTCATCTGTTTCATTTGGATAACCAACTATAATATCAGTTGTAAGTGCAACATTAGGAATATGTGTCTTAATTCTGTTAACGAGATCTAAATAACTTTCACGTGTATATTTACGTCCCATAATCTTAAGCACTGCATTATTACCAGATTGTACAGGAAGATGGACATGTGGCACAATATTTCCACCATTTGCAATGACTTCAATCATTCTGTCTGTGAAATCCCATGGATGACTCGTCGTAAATCTTACTCTCGGAATATCAATTTTTGAAATGTCTTCTAATAAATCTCCTAAACCATATGCTAAGCCATCAATATCTTTACCATAAGCATTAACATTTTGACCTAATAATGTGATTTCCTTATAGCCTTGGCGCGCTAAATCACGGACTTCATCTATGATATCTTCTGGTCGTCTGCTTCGCTCTTTACCTCTAGTAAAAGGCACTATACAGTATGTACAGAATTTGTCACAACCGTACATAATATTAACCCACGCTTTGATATTACCTTCTCTTACTTTAGGAAGATTTTCAATGACGTCTCCTTCTTTAGACCATACTTCAACAACCATTGCTTTTGAAAGATAAGCTTCTTCCAAAATTTCAGGTAAACGATGAATATTATGTGTTCCAAATATCATATCAACATTTTGATAAGATTTTAATATTTTATTGACCACAGACTCTTCCTGTGACATACAACCACATACACCGATGACCGTTTCAGGTTTTTCTTTTTTCAAATGTTTTAAATTACCTATTTCACTAAATACTTTATTCTCAGCGTTTTCTCGAATCGCACATGTATTAATTAATATAACATCTGCATGATTAATATCTTCCGTTGGTGTATAACCCAATGCTCCAAGTATGCCTGCCATGACTTCTGTATCATGCGCATTCATTTGACAACCATATGTTTTAATCAAAAATGTTTTGCCTTGTCCCATGTTTCGGTACTTTTCATCTATTTGAAAATCGTCATTATAATTAACTTCCTCTTTACCACGTTTTCGTGCTTCTTTTAAACTCGGGGGCTGATACACGTGTTCAAAATACTTGCTATAATCTTTAGTCTTTTTATCACGTTCTGCTAAGATATCAATAGAAGTACTTTTTCTTTGTTCTTCATTCACTCTACAAAATCCTTTCTATATCATAAAAACTAAGAACAAGTAATTCAAAAGATTTCGCATCATTTTGTTTAACAACATCGTAGTTCTAAGTTCTATAACTTTATCCATAATCATTATTACATTATATTAAATTTGAACACAAAGTGCAAAAAGACTTGTAAATAATTAAAGTCAACTTTTTTTGCAGTTAACCTTTATAAACAACTTTCATCATTCAATAAATGTGGCCGCGCTCAAAAATATAATCAAAAGTAGCCATGTCAGTATGAAATCAATGACTTTCAGCAATTAAAGTTTATAGATTAAGCAATACGAAGAAAATAAATTGAGAAGCTCTAGCTTGGGCTTACAAGTGCCTTTTCACTTGCATAAGAACCACTATCTCAATAAACTGAGAAGCTCTGGCTTGGGTTTACAAGTGCCTTTTCACTTGCATAAGAACCACTATCTCAATAAATTGAGAAGTGGTTCTAAAAAAAAGTTTATTTATAAAATAAATCTGGCGCATACATAAATCTATATTTGAACTTTTTAAAGTTCATCATACTTCCCAGTCAGTGTCTCAATCGTTATCCCCTCAGGTACATGATAAAATTTAACCTGACTTATAATACTAGGAATTTCTAGTTCAACCATGCGATCATTTAATTTTTGAATTAATATTAAACATTCATTCATTTCACCTTGTACTGTTGTTTCTAATGGACCTACTCGGTACGTTAAACCTGCGTCATCTATTACTTTAATCGCTTCATCAACATATGGAATTACGTCTTCTCCGTTAGCAGTTTTAGGAATAATCTGAATACTCATTAATGTATCATTCATACTACGTCAACCCCTTAATTACTTTATTTACTTTATATTTTAGCAAATTAAACATAATACGCACAGTTATTCGCGTGTTACTTTATTCAAAAACAAAATGAAAACTAATGTACAACAATGCAATTATCATTTCATCATGTGTACTCATGATGTACAGCTTTATAATCATCCAATATCTAAATTACTCGTACAAAAAAACTAAAGAACCTCAATTATTTATATGAGATCCTTTAGCTTTTTTTGTTTCAAACTGCCTATGAGCGCTTGCTCCGCTTCAATCATTAACTTATTAATTGAACAACTATCACCATGATTAAAACTATCTTCAAACAAGCTTTGTTTACCATCAATTGTTGTAATCACTTCATAGATTGTTACATCTTGCCAATTTAAACTTAATTGGTATCCACCTTTAGCACCGCTACTCGCTGAAATAACACCAACTTTAACTAATCTTGTTAAAATTTTTGACAAGTAAGTTGTAGAAATACCTAATGCTTTAGCAAGATCTTGTACCGGAATTCGTTGAACATCACCATTATTTTTGATCATAAATAATAACGCGTGTAACGCATAATTGGTCGCTTTAGAATATTTCATTTATCATCATCTTCCTACTATAGACATCTTGAATCTATAATAGCTTAAGTGTCCATTATTTACAAGCGTTACTGCACCTTTTGTATCGCTTGAACGATTGCAATTGTAAAGTTATCCATAAACTGACTCCAATTACTTTGGTCTTCTCGGCTATGTTTATTATATTTTTGATTTTTAAAGCACAATTTTCTTAATCCCGAAGTTAATTCTAGCTGTACACCTTCACCTGTGCACACGATGATAATATTATCATCGTGTGCACCAGACATATGTTTAGGCGCTTGATCTACTTTAATATCTAATTGCTCAAATTGTTCTTTTAATGCACGAATCAAACTTTCATCTTTGCCGCCCATATATACAATGCTATCATCACCCACGCAGCCATAAATTGCTACTGCTTGCGTCTTATTTTTGACCATTTCCATCATATCCGGTTGGTCTTAATGACGAGAAGTTACGTGTAACGCTTCATTTCCTTTTGATTTTGTTCCTTTAAAAGTAAAATAATCAAAATCACCCTTTTGTGCTGTTAAATCAGCAATTTCCGTTGTACCAGGTTCAATCGCTCCACCATGAATCGCCTAAATAATAACTTGGCTATCTAAGTCGCGACGAACCACTGACCAATCACTATTTTCAGTCGTATATTCAGCCAATTCAGTCATTGATTTATATTTATCTGCCATAAATAAACTCCCTTCATAGTTTCTATTCAACCTATTCCCTAACTTAAGCACTATTATCTTAAGATTTTGTAAAGTCGTACTTAATCATTTAATATTTTTAAAGCATTGGCAATTGCAGTGGAAAATGAAAACATTAACTGCGACCAATTCTCTCGATTCTCTCTATCATGTAAATTATATTTATTATTTTTAAAACATTGTTTCCTTAATGCCACAGTTAGTTCTAATTGTACACCTGCGTCACGTTTACCCTTATTTACAAAATTCTCTGTTTGCATTCCAGCTATATGTGCTGGAGCCGGTTTGACCTTTATACCTATTTTTTGTAATTGTTGTGTGATTTCATAGGATAATTCTAAATCTTTACCTCCAATATAAACTGCTACATCATTACCCATACAACCATGTAACGATACTACAACTTCATGTGTCGGTACTAATTCATTAAGTATGGGCTCATCAAAATGCTTTGATGTAACATGAAGTTCATGATTTTTATTTTTCCTGATTCCTTTAAATGTATAAAAACTATAACCACCAATTTCACTAATTAATTGTGCAATTTCTGATGTGCCACGTTCAATCGCACCACCATGAACAGCTGTTATTAAACTTTTTGCAACTCGCTCGTTATATAAAATTTGCCAATCTTTATGTTCTTCAGTGTGATCAATCAGTTCTGACATTGACATAAATTGATCTATCATAATGAATGTCCTCTCTATCGTGTAATGAAAATATGTACTACAAATCATGCTTAATCAAACATATAAAAAAACTGTCACATGCTCAATACGACAATCAATGCGTGCATGATTATTTCGTTAATAATGTGACAGTTCATTAGCTTATTTAGTTAAAAATATTTTATACAAATTGTTTCGTTAATGCCTCAAATTGTTCTTCATCAATATGAATGTCTTGTTTAGCTAAAGGTGTACCGTTCATTTCTTCAATTTGTGATTCATATGAAGGTGTTTCAGTATCTTGATAAACAATACCTTTTATTAATGAATTATATTCTAACACTTTTTGAGTGGCTTTTTGCTTATCTTTAATATCAAAATCTTCAATATCATCGATATTTGTTAAATTTTCTTTAAACCAATCATACGTATTCACTTTGTTATATGTTACACATGGAGAAAATACATTCACAAATGAGAAGCCATCATGATTAATTGCGTCCTCAATCATTTTTGTTAGTCCTTTAATGTCACTTGAAAAACCTTGCGCTACAAAGGTTGCACCTGATGAAAGTGCTAACTCTAAAGGTGCTACATTTTGTTCAATATTTCCTTTTGGTGTAGATTTAGTAATAAATCCTTGAGCTGAAGAAGGTGACGTTTGACCTTTAGTTAAGCCATAAATTTGATTATCCATAACAATGTAAGTCATATTCATATTTCTACGTAATGCATGAATCGTATGACCCATACCAATGGCATAACCATCTCCATCACCACCAGAAGCAATAACCGTTAAATCTTTATTAGCCATTTTTACACCTTGTGCCAATGGTAATGAACGGCCATGTATACCATGAACGCCATATGAATTTACGTATCCTGATAAACGTCCAGAACAACCAATCCCCGTAATAATCGCTACTTCTTCCGGTTCTAAACCAACATTGGCTGCTGCCTTTTGAATGGCTGCTTGTACTGAAAAATCTCCGCAACCAGGACACCAGTTAGGTTTTACATTATTTCTAAAATCTTTAAATGTCGCCATTTATACCAACTCCTTTATTTCTTTAGCTATCTCAAGTCCATTAGCTTCAATTTCATGTGGTAAAAATGGTGTGCCATCGTATTTCGTTTGATTTACTAATTTATCACCTAAATTTACGTTCATTTTTAATATATTGGCAAGTTGACCTTGATAATTATGTTCAACTACAACGACTTTTGAAGCTTTGTCGACTTCTTTTTGAATCGTTTCACTAGGGAATGGATGCAATTGTCTAATTTGTATGTGGTTAACCTTAATATTTTGTGATTCTAATCTTGATTTACCCTCTTGAATTGCACCTTTAGTTGAAATAAATCCTAAATATAGTATGTCTGCTGTTTCATGTTGTACATCAGCTTCTACTGGATTTTGTATTAATAGGTTTTCTGTTTTACGCATACGTTTATCCATTTGCTGTTGTCTATTATCTGCAGCTTCACTCGTTTTTCCTTCTTCATTATGTTCAACACCTGTAACATGATGAATGCCGCCTTTTACCCCAGGAATAGGTCTTGGGGAAACACCACTTTCTGTTAATGCATAACGTTTAAAGTAAGTTTTGTCATTTTCTTCACGTTCTATATCGGATTGGATCATGTCACCACGATTGATTTCTATTTTATTATAGTCTAATTGTTCAACCGTTTGTTTACCTAATGAAAGTTGTAAATCACTTAATACTATGACTGGACATTGATATTGTTCAGCCAAATTAAAAGCTTCCATAGTTAAATAAAATGCATCTTCTGCATCAGTAGGCGCGACTACAATTTTAGGAATATCACCATGTGTACCGTAAATCATTTGCATTAAGTCTGATTGCTCTTGTTTCGTTGGCAATCCTGTTGAAGGGCCACCACGCTGTGTATTTATAACTACAAAAGGCGTTTCTGTCATACCTGATAAACCAATCGCTTCCATCATTAGCGATAGTCCTGGTCCCGCACTAGCAGTAAATGCACGTACACCTGCATAGTTTGAACCGATTGCCATGTTTGCTGCAGCAATCTCATCTTCAGTTTGTACAACTGTTCCGCCCACTTTTGGAAGATTTTCAATCATATATTCCATAATTTCTGAAGCTGGTGTTATTGGATAAGCCGCCATAAATCTTGATCCTGCTGATAACGCACCTAAACCAATGGCATCGTTACCAATCATATATAGATGTGGCTTTCCATCCGTTTTATCTAAGATAAAATCAGCATCAACGTTATTTAACTGTTCATTCATTAAACGATAACCTTCATTTAACGCCTCTATATTCAATTCTACAACCTTGTCACCTTTTTTAGTAAACATGTTTGTAATTAATGTTTCAAAATCTGAAATATCGAGGTCCATAACAGCACAAGTGGCACCAATCGCTACCATATTTTTCATCAATGCAGTACCTAATTCTTTAGCAGTTGCAGTAAATGGTAGGTCTATCAATTGAGCACGACAGTTGTCTGGTTTCTCTGGCTTTGCTTTACTATCTGCAATAATTACGCTGTCTTCACGCATTTCATGATGGTTTAATTCGATTGTTTCTTGATCAAATGCAATTAAGATATCTAAATCATCACTAATTGCATGCACTGGTGTCGTGGATACGCGTATTTTATTATTCGTGTGTCCGCCCATGATTCTACTTGAAAAATGACGATATCCATATAAGTAGTATCCTTTACGGTTCATAGCAGTAGCAAAGATTTCCCCAGTAGATTCAATACCTTCGCCTTGTTGACCGCCCACTTTCCATGATACTTGTGATTTCATATCATCTTGCCTCCTAGTGGTTATAATAATTCATTGTTCATCATACCAAAATAAACCACCCTATTACTATGTACAGAGTGGTACTTTTTTAAATTCATACTAATGGACGATATTTTAAAAAGGATGATCGTCATTGATTAATACACGTTCAATGTGTGTTGTTCTTCCTTCTTTATTGATATCTATAATCACGCCCGATAATACACTGCGACCTTCATCTGGCACAACATGTCTTTGTGGCAAACTTGTAATAAAACGCGTAATCACCTCATGTCTATTTATACCTAATATACCATCATAAAAACCTGTCATACCAACATCCGTAATATAACCTGTCCCTCCTGGTAATATACGTTCATCCGAAGTTTGTATATGTGTGTGCGTGCCCACAACAGCACTTGCTCTACCATCAAGATACCAACCCATAGCATTTTTTTCAGATGTCGTTTCAGCGTGAAAATCTACGAATATATAATCCGTTTCTTTTTTTGCTTCGTTTATAAGCTCATCTGCCTTTTTAAAAGGATCATCAATATCTTGCATAAAAGCACGACCTTGCAAGTTGATGATAGCTAGCTTAATTTCATTTATTTGAATAAATCGCATACCTACGCCTGGCGCTTCTTCTGGAAAGTTAGCCGGTCTTACCATACGATTTGCTGAATCTATAAAATCATAAATTTGACGCTGACCATATGTGTGGTTACCCATCGTCATAAAATCTACGCCTTCTCTTAATAAATCTTTGTATATTTTTTCTGTCAGGCCTTTACCATGTGCCGCATTTTCAGCATTCACAATTGTAACTGTAGGACGATATGTCTGCTTCAGTCTTGATAAATATGTTGTAATGGCCTCGCGCCCTACTTTTCCTACAATATCCCCAATAAATAATAATCTCATTTACGTGTTCATCCTCTCTTAGTGTTAGTTTAATTCAATTTATTTACAATGAAAAGGTGCTGATGAAAATTTATTAAATTAGCTAAGTTTTAATTATAAAAATAGTGGTATAGATTATAGTAGTTAAGAGCTAATTCAAAATATAGGAGTTGGAAGTAATACATGTCAATTAATATCGATCCACAACATTTTGCTGACTTAGTTGTTACAGCAAATCCATCAAAAAGTGAAGATGCAGAAGACATAGCTAAAGAAAGTTTGGAGCTATATATCAATGCATACCGTTTAGCTGAAAGGTATGCCAATATCTCTACAAACTGTTATGATACTGCAGAAATAATTAAAGAAGTACAACAGGCAGATTTAGAGCTCACTTAAATTTTAACATGTTAATTACAATGAACTTGAATTATTAAATCCATATACATCATTGAGCGTATCGATAAACTGTATAAAAGTATGACATATACTACATTATCTTAATGAGTTGTTACCAATACTTTTCATTGCAGTTATTTTTAACCTCAATGTGAAACATCCGCGACATAAATAAATTGTCGCGGATGTTCTTTTATTCTAAAATATTAAAAAAAACAAACTAAACGAAATATCGTTTAGTTTGTTTAAATTTCAAAAATTAATCGTTTAATAATTAACTTTTATTTTGCATATTCAATTGCTCTAGTCTCACGAACAACTGTCACTTTTATATGACCTGGATATTGAAGTTCATCTTCAATTTGGCTCTTAATATCTCTTGCTAAGCGATGTGATTTTAAGTCGTCGATAGTATCTGGTGATACAATAACTCGAATTTCTCTACCTGCTTGGATTGCGAATGCTTTCTCAACACCTTCATAACTTTCAGATAGTGTTTCTAATCTTTCCAATCTTCTAATATAATTTTCTAAAGTCTCTTTACGAGCACCCGGTCTCGCAGCTGAAAGTGCATCTGCTGCAGCAACCAAGATAGAAATAATTGAAGTTGGTTCAACATCACCATGATGGGAATGTATTGCATTAATGACTGTTTCATTTTCAGCGTATTTTTTCGCTAATTCTACACCGATTTCAACATGGCTACCTTCTACTTCGTGATCAATAGCTTTACCAACATCATGAAGTAAGCCAGCACGTTTAGCTAATGTAATATCCTCACCTAATTCTGCTGCTAACATACCACTTAAGTGAGCAACTTCGATAGAATGTTTCAATACATTTTGTCCATAGCTAGTACGATACTGTAAACGACCTAAGATCTTAACAAGATCTGGATGCATGTTATGTACATTTATTTCAAATGTAGCTTGTTCCCCTGCATCTCTAATAATGTCGTCTACTTCTTTTCGAGCTTTGTCTACCATATCTTCAATTCGTCCAGGATGGATTCGACCATCCGAAACAAGATTTACTAATGCAGTTCTTGCAATTTCACGTCTAATTGGGTCAAAACCAGAAAGAATTACGGCTTCTGGTGTATCATCTATAATTAAGTCAATACCAGTTAACGTTTCTAACGTTCTGATATTTCTACCTTCTCTACCAATGATTCGACCTTTCATTTCGTCATTCGGTAAATTAACAACAGAAACTGTAGATTCAGAAGTATGCTCTGCAGCTAACCTTTGAACAGTAGTTGCTAATAGTTCTTTTGCATTTTTATCGACTGCTTCTTTTGCTTCTCTCTCTTTTTCCTTAACAAGTATTGCAATATCTTGTGACAATTCATCTTCAACTCTTTGAAGTTGCTCTTGTGCAGCTTCTGCTTGAGTGAGACCAGAGATGCGTTCTAATTCTTGTTCATGCTTATTTATTAATGTTTGAACACTACTCTCTTTTGCATCTACTTGTTGTTGTCGTTCTTCAAGTTTAGACTCTTTTTGCTCTAAAATCTCATCTTTTTTATCTAATAGATCAGATTTTCGCTCTAAGTTTTCTTCTTTTTGTAGAAGTCTTGCTTCCTGCTTTTGAAGATCACCACGTCTTTCACGAAGTTCAATTTCACTTTGCTCTTTTATGATTTGATTTTCTTCTTTAGCTTCTAGGAGCTTTTCCTTCTTAATATTCTCTGCTTCTTTATTACCTTGTTCGATAATATCTTCGGCAGTTTGTCCTGCTTGTAATTGCTTTTGATGCAACAAATTTCGGGCAACAATATACCCTACAACAACTCCGAGAATAATACCTAGCAAAATGAGTAGGAGGCCTAATAAATTCACACAAACACCCCCTTTTTATCTAGGATTTTGCTCTGTATATCAAATTTCAATATGATTAAATATGATTATATGAAGTTCTAAAAGAATCATACAATGTAATTGTACGGTTTACAGCTAAGAAGTGTCAAGGTTTCCATACACATTAATTCAATATTTGAAGCGTTCCTTTTACACAATATTTACTTTACCGATTGCGCTTACTTAACTCACAGAACATTTGAAATGAAAAATATTTTCATATAATATTTTTATATTCTTATTCATATACAAAAAATAAGCTTAGACACGCTTGAATGTCTAAGCTTATTATTATGTTATTAGTAATAAATAACTCAAATTATATTTTATAACGCTCTACTGATAACCAGAACTTTAGTTATTCTTCCTCATCAAAAAGTGTAGCAGGACTTTCAGCTTCTTTTTCTTCAACGTCACCGTCAAAGATACCTAATTTTTCCCGTAATTTTTGATCAATTTCTTCTCGAATAGCAGGGTTTTCTTTGAGGTATAATTTCACATTTTCTTTACCTTGTCCCATACGTTCACCATTGTATGAATACCAAGCCCCTGATTTATTTACAATTTCATGTTCAGCACCTAGGTCAATTAATTCTCCTTCTTTAGAGATACCTTTACCATACATAATATCAACTTCTGCAACTCTAAATGGTGGTGCTACTTTATTCTTAACGACTTTAATTTTTGTTCTATTACCAACAATTTCTTGACCTTGTTTCAATTGTTCCGCACGGCGCACTTCTAAACGAACAGAGCTATAGAATTTCAAAGCACGTCCACCTGGTGTAACTTCAGGATTACCGAACATCACACCAACTTTTTCACGGATTTGGTTGATAAATACTGCTGTTGTATTTGATTTTGAAATTGCACCGGAAAGCTTTCTCAAGGCTTGGGACATAAGACGTGCTTGCAAACCAACGTGCGTATCTCCCATTTCACCTTCAATTTCAGCTTTAGGTGTAAGCGCAGCAACTGAATCGACCACAACGATATCAACAGCGCCACTTCTAACAAATGCTTCGGCAATTTCTAAACCTTGTTCCCCATGATCAGGTTGAGATAAATATAAATTTTGTATATCTACGCCTAAAGCTTCTGCGTAAACAGGATCTAATGCATGCTCAGCATCTATGAACGCTGCAACACCGCCATTTTTTTGTACTTCAGCGATAGCATGTAACGCTACAGTTGTTTTACCAGAACTTTCTGGACCATAAATTTCTACGATTCTTCCTTTAGGGTAACCACCTACACCTAAAGCATTATCTAATGTTACAGAACCACTTGATACACTCGAAACTTTGCGCGCTTTGTTGTCGCCTAATTTCATAACAGCACCTTTACCAAATGATTTCTCCATATTTTTAATTACCGTATCTAAAGCTTTTTGACGATCGTTATCCAATGCTGGACCTCCTAAATGAGATTTATCTCTCGAAAAAATATCTTATATTCACTATACCTTGATTCAGATAATTTCGCAAGTATTTTGCGAATATTTGTTCGCTAATATTTGAATTCAATAATGCTAAAATAGAACACACGTGCTATTTTTCGCGTTTTCTGTATACTGTTCGTATTTATTTAAACCAATTTAGTAATCTAATCAACACATAATTTTGAGTTCTGCTTTTAATTAAATGTCTTCTTTGTGTCATTTTAAATGATTGTACAGCTAATTCATCATTTTCTAAAATACCTAAATATACCGTATCATGTTGATGTATCACTGAAATACCTATTTCCGTGTTAAACATGTCTTTGACAATCTGAGCAGATACTGAAAGTTGAGATGTTATTATATCACGTTCATCTATAAATTGCGTGTGGTGAGATAACATACCTTGAAGTAACTGATTATTATCAAAATTTTTCATCCGATAAAATAATATACCATCTGTCACCCCATCATAAATGGCAAATGTTTTTGTCATATTATTCATAAATGCTTGTTCTATAACAATATCATCAGAACCATAATAATATTTACCGATACGTTCTAAAATTTCTTCTTTAAGCGGCGCTATTAACGTTTCACATACTTGTTGTGTCTCACCACTTGCTGTCAATCTTACATTGACTTCGTGAGACCCAGCTAATGGCGCTATCGTAGGGTTCGTTTGTTGATCGATTAAATCCATTAATTCTGTTTCGACCTTTGATTCTCCTATACCCGCAAAGCGAAGTAATTCTGAAAATATTGTATTTTCACCATTTATAAAATAAGGTAATAACGCCTCTTTAGCCATCGATTTCATTTCTTTTGGTGGACCTGGTAACAAAGCAATTTGCTTTCCATGTTGTTGGACAAGCATTCCTGGGGCCATACCGACCTTATTATCCAAGACATGCGCACCTTCAATGACTAACGCTTGTTGACGGTTATTTGGCGTCATTTCGACGTTTTGTTCATTAAAATATTGTTCGATGTAGTCGAGTGCATTTTGATCGATAACTAAATCTCGATCTAATACTTTCGCAACTGTATGCTTAGTTAAATCATCTTTTGTAGGGCCCAAGCCTCCAGTTAATATAACGGTATCATAATTTTCTAATGCTTTATTAATTACTCTCTCTAATCTTTGTGGGTTATCACCAATCACTGTATGTTCAACCACATTATGGCCAGCACTATTAAATAATTTTGATAAGTATTGACCATTAGTATTAGCGATTTGTCCTAATAATAATTCTGATCCTACCGCAATAATAGATATATTCAAAACGTTTCCTCCTGAGACATTTACATTTTTGTAAATAATTTATTCCTTATAGCTTCTAATTAACAATATATTTCTACTTCCCTATATTATAAAATGAAAAACCATAAATAACGAAAGATTCGTTCATGTAAAAGCGCTTCTATACGACTTGTTTATAAAAATTAAAAAAATCGAAGCATGTCCAAATTATCTACATGCCCCGATTTATAGCGTTATGATGTTAATGTGTTTATGATTTTGCCTTAAACACATCTCTACCTTTATAAAAATATTCAATTCCTGATAGGATAGTGAAAAATACACCGATATATAGTAATACCTGTCCTAATTCAAAACCAATCCAGCTAGACAATGGATCGCCTAAAAGAATCCAAACAAGGGCAACCATAGTAACAGCAGTTTTTATTTTACCTAACTGACCTGCAGCACTAACAAAACCTTGTTCTATTTGTAATAAGCGTAATCCCGTAACAGCAAATTCTCGAGCAATAATAATAATTGCAACTACAGAATTGGTTAAATCTACTTGTACGAGCGCAATCAAAGCACTTGATACTAGTAATTTATCTGCTAATGGATCTAAAAATTTACCCATGTTTGTTACAAGTTCCCATTTACGCGCTAAGTAACCATCTACAAAGTCACTTAATGATGCGACGATAAAAATAATGCCACTAATTAATAATTCTATTCTAATTTCATTACCACCGATAAATGAAATTTTACCAAATCCAAAATTCGCTAGAGCAAACAATAGGAAGATTGGAATGAGTATAACTCTAAATACAGTTATCCAATTCGGTATATTCATACAAAGTCCTCTTTTCTATTTATAACTTATGACGTACTTGGACTTACAGATTAAAAAATTAATACTGAAAAAATCCATAAAAGTGCTGTAATAATAACAAATATACTTATTACAACGGCCACTTGCAATGGTTCTTTATTTTTAGTTCGATAAGTCGGTTTATCTTCTTTTGAAAAAGCAGTTATTGCATTTTGAAGCGATTCATCATTACTAGGAATTTCTTCTCTATGCGCCTCAATTAACTGTACTGAGTCGATATTCACTGCTTTTGCATATTTCCTAATAAAACCTTCTGCATAATTTACATTTTTCAACGATTCAAAATCATTATTCTCAATCAGTGTAAGTGTTTCTCTTTTTATTTGGGTACGCGTTTCAAGTTCGTTTAGTGTCATACCTAAACGTTCTCGACGTCCTTTTAAAGTTTGACCAACTAAATTCAAAATGTTAGTCCTCCTCAATAACTATTCATATTTTATTCAAAAAATCCAAATCCGCCACCAAACGTATCATCACCAAAATCTAAGTTATTTTTACTTTTAACTGTTTTCTTTTTCATTTCTTCATATTGAATTTCTTGATTTTTATTTTCTCGTAATTCGATGATATAGTCAAAATCACTCATTTCATAATCACTCGTTTCAACGAACAAGTCAGGATGTTCGACTACTTTTATTGCTGGTAAACTCATAACTTCTTTAACTAATTCTTGATGTTTTTGACTAGACTCTCTCGCTGTGACTGCACCGTCGATAATATAAACATGATCAGAATCATATTCTCCTTTAATTAAAGAGCTACGAACAGTCTGTTTAATTAACGTTGAACTGATAAATAACCATCTCTTGTGCGCACACACACTACCTGCAACGATTGATTCAGTTTTACCTACTCTCGGCATACCTCTAATACCAATTAATTTATGGCCTTTCTCTTTAAATAATTCTGCCATAAAATCAACAAGTAAACCTAAATCATCTCTTTCAAAACGAAACGTTTTTTTATCATCTGCATCTTGTTCTATGTATCTTCCATGTCTCACAGCTAAACGATCACGTAACTCTGGTTTACGCAATTTTGTTATAGATATATCATCTATTTCTGTTACGATATTTTCAAATCTATGCACTTTATCTAGACTATCTGACTTTATTAATAGCCCTCTACGACCTTCATCAATACCATTGATAGTCACAATACTAATTCCCATCAAACCTAATAAACTAGAAACATCTCCTAAAAGGCCAGCTCGGTTCATTGTTATCTCATATTCTAAATACCATTCTTTTTTAGTTGCTACTGTCATGAAATAAACACCCCTTTGTTTATAAACCATATGTTGTCTTTTATGATAAACAGCAAATGATACACTTTAAATAAACATTATTTTATAAATTATATCATTGACGTTTTGTTTTATTGGCTGAGCATAAATATAAGAATCATCCTATTAGATCATATGAACAACTAACGACTAGAATGAACTACAAACGTGCTACTTCACTTTAGCTATAATAATCCTTTCATCAGTCATCTAAGTTAAATAGTAATACAAAACTTTTTAGAAAATTACTTCCTCATACTTACTGACATTATATCATTGAATGTTTCAAAGTTGTTTTATTTTCTATAGTTTACTTAAATTATTTACAAGTACCAAGCGCCATTCACTTTTTGAATTGTTCCGGTGATACTTTTCGCAAAAGGATGACATAGATAACTACATGTGTGAGCAATTTCAGTCGGATCTATCAATCTTTGTTGTGGCAAGTCTTCAGTAATTGCTGCCAATTCCGCTTCACTCCAAACTCTAGCCATATTACCACTTACCAAACCGGGTGCAATAGCGTTCACCGTTACTGAAGTCATTGCAAGTTCTTGACTCAATGCTTTTACAAAAGCAATTTGGGCACCTTTCATTGCAGAATAAACTGATTCCATACTTGCACCTGTTTCACCCCAAATAGATGAAATAACAACAATCCTACCATTCTGACTTTGTCTTAGTTGATCAACAAAATACCTACAAACACGTATGAATTGTTTTACGTGAATTTGATAAGCTAAATCAATCATTTCGTCAGTCATATCTTGTATTTGTCCATATAATGCAGTGCCACTCGCATAAATAAGGCAATCCAAATTAGTAATAAAATCAAAGTAATCCGCAAAATCGATGTCCTGCATTAAATCTATTTGTATGAATTGTACAGGCTGACTTTTATATTGCGACTGCAGTGTATCAACATTAGCCTGATTATACTGAATGATAACTTCATAACCGTCATACAATAGACGATCAACGATAGCTGTACCTATACTACCAGAACCACCCATCACTAATGCCTTCATTTTTATTTCATCTCCAAACGACTATCAACAACTTGCTCTAGGTTCAAGCACATTTTTGAAGTTTCGTTTACACTCTCTAAAGTGATGCTTTCAACAATTTCCAATAAATCGAATAAACTTACGCCTTCAAAATATAATTTCGTATATTGGTTCGCTATGTATTCCGGAGAATTTAACCCTGAAATAAATTCACCTATGAATTGTTTTTTTAGTAAACTAAATGCTTCTTCATCATTCAGTTGTCCTTGGTTGTTTTCAATTTCTGTTAAAAGTAACGCTTTTAATTTATCAGGATACTGTGTTGCGCTCGTAATTACTGAGAAACTATATGTCGGTTCTAATACAAATTGATATCCAAATGTCTCATCAATTAGATCTTCGTTAAGTAAAGATTGATAAAAATCTGTTTCTTCACCAAATAACATTTCATAGAAAAGTGTCATCTCTAAATCTCTCTTTACAAAAGATGCGTCGGGTTCATCAACTAACGGATTGTTTTTAAAGCCTAACATCAATCGAGGTGATTGCAATTTCATAGTTTCAGTCACTTTGGATTCATTTACAGTTGCTTTTTCTATCAATGGATCTCTAACTATTTGCGGTTGTGCTTCTTTATCGCGTTGATTTTCATGCGTTGCCACGACATCATAAATATTTGCTACATCTACATCGCCGACAACAAAGAGTACCATATTCGATGGATGATAAAATGTCTCATAACATAAATAAAGATCATCTTTAGTAATCTCATAAATACTCTCTACACTGCCTGCAATATCCACACGAATAGGATGTGTATCATACATAGCTTTCAATGTATTAAACATTAATTTGTAACCAGGCTGTTCTTGGTACATTTTAATTTCTTCAGCTATGATGCCTTTTTCTTTATCTACTGTTTCTTTAGTGAAATAAGGTGACTCAACCATTGTTAATAAGCGTTTAATATTACGCTCCACATGATCTGTTGCACTAAATAGATAACTTGTACGATCAAAACTAGTGAATGCATTGACTTGTGCATTATCTTCAGCAAATGCCGTAAATAAATCTTCACTATCATCATCGTTTTCAAACAATTTATGTTCTAAGAAATGCGCTACACCATCTGGAACAGTGACAAAAGTATCACTACCATGTGGCTTAAATTTATTATCTAACGAGCCGAACTTTGTAGTATACGTCACAAATGTTTTTTGGAACCCTTTTTTGGGGATGATAAATAATTTCAATCCATTATTTAATTCTGCTTCAAATACACGTTCATCTATTTGTTCATAATAATTTTCTCGCATTAGTCATTACCTCCTTTTGTCAGAATATAAATGGTATCAAGCACAACCGCTTGCGCTAATTGTTGCACATCTGATTTTGTAACACTTTGGATACCTTCAAAATAACTTTCTTCTGACATAGGCTCATCTAATAAGATATTGTTGTTTAAAATTTCTATCATACTTTTTGGTCTGTCATGTGATTCTTGTCTCTGCGAAAGAATTACTTTTTTAGCTAATGCTAGCTTATCTTCTTCAAATTGACCGTTTTGGAACTTTTCAAATTCTTTGATAATTGTATCTTTTGCAACTTCATATTTATCTATGGATACACCACTCAATACAAACATGAAGCCATTTTTTGCATCAATTTGTGAATGAATTGAATATGCCAAACTTTGTTTTTCACGGACTTCATTAAATAATACAGATGAAGGGTCACCACCGAACATTACATTAAATACAACCATTGTAAAATACGCTGCGTCGCCATATTTTGCAGGCATTCTAAAGCCCATATTCAACTTAGCTTGATCTACATCGTCCCCTTCAACAATTTCTTGTGGTAATGTATGTGCTTGTTTCATAGGTGCGTCTTGCGTTAATTCAAAGTGGAAAGGTTTGATATCGAAATAAGTTTTCAATTGCGTTTTAACTTGTGCTTCATCTACGTTACCAACGACGTAAACTGCACAGTAATCATTTTGTAGCATAGATTGATATGTATCGTATAAAGTTTCTGGCGTTACACTTTTTATGCATTCTATTTGACCTGTAGCCAAATGTCTATAAGGATGTTCTCCAAACATATGTTTTAATAAATTTAAAAATGAAATCTGCGATTTGTTATCAACCATCGCTTCTAGTTTTTTACCTAATAAAGATTTTTCTTGTGACACAAAAACCTCATCAAATTGTTGATCAGTCACTAACGGGTTCCAAATAATTTCTTTTAACAATGCCACACCTTTTTCAAATAATGGTGTTTGGTCTTTCAAATAACGTTCATTAATTAACTCTAATGAAATGCTTATAACATGCTTATCTTTAAATTTTGAAACAAAACTATTCACATAGGCGCCATATAAATGTGATAAATGTCTATTGAATGCTTTATCTGTAGGCCATTGTTTGGTTGCTCGAACTAATACTTTGCTTAGAATCGAACGCGCAGTCATGGTGTCACTTTCTAAGGGAGCCATAAATTTCAACGTTATTGTGGTCGTTTTAAATTTTGTAGTTGGCATTACTTTAATATGTATGTCATTCTGAGTATTTTTGTTCTTCAAATTGTCATGCCTCACTTTCATAAATTTCTTATTATAAACTATTTTTAACCGTTTTAAATTTTACTAAACTACTTTTGAAATAATTAAAAGAATAAAGTATTGGTTGGTCATCTTTATCATAATGGACTAATTTCAATAACATAAGCCCTTCATGTGGTGATGCACCTAAGATGTCTGAAATGTGCGGCTCATAACTGATGGCCTCCATTTCAGTATCAGCATATGCCACTTTTTTTCCCGTATGTGCTTCGATAGCACCTAGTAGCGATTCATCGCTATTTTGATATTGTGCGCATGTTAAGTCACTCGCAGGCACTTTATCTAAACAATATACTACGGGTTTCTTATTTGCCGTTCTGACACGTTCTATAATTGTAACGTTTGCCTTATCTGCAATATTTAATCGTTTTGAATCTAATGAGGTCGCTGGTTTTTCATCAAAACTAATATATTCTGTCCCAGCACTATAACCCTGATCTTCAATCATTCTACTTATACTTACAACTTCTCCTAAAGGATAATAGAATGGGTGCAGTGATTTAACACGTGCACCTTCTTCTAAATTATTTGATAAAACTTGTTCAGTGATTAATTCATCTACTGCATCATAGACATCATCTGTCTTTACATTTAATGTTCTAGCTATTGCTAAATTACTTGGTAATGGTTCACCATGTTGTAATTTGCCATCTTTGATTTGTTGTATCATCCACTCTTTAACTTTATAAACAGAAGTCAGTTCCATTTTTACACCTCATCACTATCTAAATCCACTAATATTTGTCTAGGTTTACTTCCTTTTTGTGGTCCAATAACTTGATTTCGTTCTAAATCGTCCATTAATCTGGAAGCGCGATTATAACCAATTCTAAATTGTCTTTGTAATAAAGAAGTACTCGCTTTTTGTTGTTCAATGACAAATAAATATGCTTCATCATAAAGCGTATCTTCACTCTTCATTTCTGATTTTTCTACTGGTGCGTCTGGTTCCATTTCTTTAACATAATTCGCTTTTTGCTGTTCTACTACATAATTAACAATGTCTTGCACTTCTTGATCGCTTAAAAATGCACCCTGCACACGCGTTCTTGTAGAACCACCATTTGCAACATATAGCATGTCACCTTTTCCTAATAGCTTGTCTGCGCCACCGCTATCAATAATCGTTCTAGAATCCGTTTGTGAACTAACAGCAAAAGCAATTCTACTTGGAATGTTATTTTTGATTAAACCAGTAATCACATCCACAGAAGGACGTTGTGTTGCAATGATTAAATGAATGCCTGCTGCACGAGCCATTTGAGTAATTCTTTGAATTGCATTTTCTACTTCTTTACCAGCAACCATCATTAAATCAGCTAATTCATCCACAATAACCACGATATAAGGTAGTTCAGCTTGTTTTTCATCTAGCTCAAGATTTTGTCTTCTAATCGCTTCGTTGTAACCTTCTATATTTCTTGTAGATGAATGTTGGAATAAATCATAACGACGCTCCATTTCGGCCACAACTTTTTCTAAAGCTTGAGATGCCTTATGAGGATTTGTAACTACCGGTATCAATAAATGGGGAATCCCATTATATACATTCAATTCTACCATTTTCGGATCAATTAACATAAGTTTTACTTCATGCGGCTTTGCATTAAGTAAAATACTAGTGATAATACCATTGATACATACGGATTTACCACTACCTGTAGATCCAGCAACAAGTAAATGAGGCATTTTATTTAATTCAACTGTTATAGGATCACCTGAGATATCTCTTCCTAATCCTACTTCTAATTTATTTTTTGCAGGGAACTTCTCATCTAATACTTCTTTAAGTGATACAAGTGAAATTTTGTCATTTGGTACTTCAATACCCACTGCAGAACGTCCTGGAATAGGTGCTTCAATACGAATATCCTTAGCTGCAAGTGCAAGTGCGATATCATTGTGCAAGTTTACAATTTTACTTACTTTAACACCTTGTGCAGGTTGAATTTCATATTGTGTTACCGCAGGACCGATTTTTATTTGTGTCACTCTAGCATCTACACCAAAATTTTTAAGTGTTGTTTCTAGCAGTTGCCCCTTTTTCTGAACTTCTGCTTTTGAAGTTGCTTTTTGTTTCGCTGGTTGCTTAAGTAATGAGAGTGGTGGAATCGTGTATGCCTCGTTTTCCACTTCTCCAGCTTCTGAAATCGAGTTAACCGCATCGCTTTGACTATCTTCAGTTTCTTCAGTAGCATCCATAGATTGATCTAATGAAGCCAAATCCGCATCATTTGTATCATGCTCTGTATGTTGAACATTATCCGCTTCATGATTGTACATGCGTTTAGTACGTTGTTTTTTAGTATTTGGACTTTGATTTGTAGATTCTTCATCATTTTCACTATGTCCGTATATAGGGATAGATAATTGTTGGTTACTTGTTTCGTTTGGTACTTCTTCTAGCTCGCTAACATCTTTAATGTCTTGTTGCTCACTCGCTTCTAGTTGTTGTTTCTCACGCTCAGCTTTCTTCTCAGCTTTTACGCGTGCATTCGCTTCTTTTTTGATTTTATTTTGTTTGCGCTTTTCTTTATAATTTTCTGAAGCATCCTGACTTTTAACTTTTAACTTTTCAAATAATATTTTAGATACATCTCGGTGCTTTTGTTTTAAAAGTAAAATAATACTTGAAGCTATAAGTAAAATTGTGACAATAATAATACCTACAATTGAAATAAGCGGTATAGATATCGATAATAAATAATGACCTAAGAGTCCTCCGCCAAAATTCGGAAAATTCGTATGTTTATATGAACTATATACAAATGACAATACTGGTTCCCGTTGCGCTTGTACCTTGTTTGTAAAATAAAAAACAATATGTGTAACTAGCAATAAAGCTAATTGTAATACGAAGGCACCCACTGTACGTCTCGTTTTAGGTAATGCTTTATAATATGTAATGAATATAGTTCCAATCAAAATAAGTATATAAGTTAAAAATCTACTGTTACCAAATAAATAATTAAAGAAACTATCAATCATTGTTCCCACTATACCAAGTTGAAAAGCACCTAAGACGATGATGACAAAAATTGCAATTGCCAATATATATCTTAAGGGATGATCACCTTGTTGTTTCTTCTTATTCGATGTCTTTCTTCTTGTATTTGTAGGTTTTCGCTTAGCTGTTGATCTTTTTTTCGTTTGTGCCAAATTTAACACCTTCTTTTCGACTCAGTTTTCAAATATGCGTCATCATATGTTCAATTCCTACATATGTGATATAACATTTTCGTTTAAAATATATGCAAGTTTCTCATAGTTATTAATATTTATGTATAAATAAAGTTTCGCATTCTTACATAATAACATAAAAGAGGTAAGACATTTTTTCGCTCTTAGTGCATTTAAAGGTTGGATTTATGGCAAAATTGCTTAACATGTCACCTTAATCTACTTTTAAATATATTTACCTAAGCGTATGTCTTAACCTCTTTGTTTAGTATTGAAATTATTAAATTTCAGAAATAACTGGAATAATCATCGGACGACGTTTCGTATTTTCAAATAATAATTTACTAATTTGATCACGCATACTCTGTTTAATTTCAGACCATTCAATGCGTTTCTCTTGTAAACCTAATTCGACAATTTCACGGACTTTTTCTTCAGCTTCATTTAAAAGTGCTTCACTTTCTCTTACATAAACGAAACCTCTTGATTGAATTTCTGGACCTGCCGCTATTCTTCTATTTTTTGGATCAAGCGTAACCACAGCAATAAATATACCGTCTTCCGCTAATAAATGACGATCCCTTAATACGATATTACCGACATCTCCTACACCGATACCATCAATAAGTACATTTCCAGAATTTACTTTTTCATTTAAAATCATTTCTTCACCATCGTAGTTAACAACATCGCCTTTTTCTACAAGGAAGATTTTTTCAGGTTGTACACCTGCTTCATTAGCTAATTTAGCATGAGAAATTTGCATTTTAAATTCACCATTTACTGGTATAAAGTATTCTGGTTTCATTATGTTAATCATCATCTTCAACTCTTCCATGCAACCATGACTAGAAGCATGAATTTTTTTACTATTTGGTATAATTTCAGCACCTGCACGTACTAATTCATTTAAAGTATTACCTACTATCACTTCCATATTGGCAGAAGCTGTAATAGTTAAAAAGACAGAGTCCCCTGGTTCGATATTCATTATCTTATGCTTTTTCTGAGCCATTTGACTAAGCGCTTCAACAGGTTCACCTTGCATACCAGTGGCTATGATAATCACTTCATTCTTAGGATAATTTTCAACTTCATTGATTGGAATTAATAAATCTTTTGAAATATCAAAATATCCCATTTTTCTAGCAATGTTAAATGAGCTTTCAAGTGAACGTCCTAAGAATGACACTTTTCTATTTAATCTTTGCGCAAGATTTAATACTTGTTGAATTCTTATAAAATTAGAAGCATAACAAGATACAATTAATCTGCCCTTCACTTTTGTAAATGCATCGTACATATGTGATTCGATCACATTTTCTGGTGTATTATAACCTGGCTTTTCAGCTTCAGTCGAATCACTAATTAAAGCAAACACCCCCGCTTCGCCTATCTCAGTCATTTTCTTCAAATCTGGTGCATAATGTCCATGTAAACTTTGGTCGAATTTAAATTCACCCGTATAAACAATTGCGCCATAAGAAGTATGGATACAAATACCTAAACTATCTGGAATACTGTGCGTCGTATTAAAGAAAGTGACATTTACCCCTTTAAAACGCATCACTGATTCATTATTCACTGTGTAGTATCTAACTTTTTTATTAACATTGCGTGCTTTCATATTCTCTTTAATTAAAGCAATCGTCAATTTCGAACCGTATACCGGAGCATCAACTTGTTCTAACACATACGTTACAGCACCAATAGCATGTTCGTGTCCATGCGTTAGAAAGATCCCTTTTAATTTTTCTTTATTTTCTATTACGTATTGAATATCTGGAATAACAATATCTACGCCCAGCATTTCGTCTTCTGGGAACATTAAACCAGCATCAAGCATAAACATTTCATCGTCCACTTCGACGATATACATATTTTTCGCAATTTCTCCAACTCCGCCGAGTGGAATGATACGAATGTTTTTATTTTTTTTCTTTATTAAACTCAAAATGTTACCTCCTATTTAATTTCCCCGTCCATATATAAACTCATAATTTATTATAAGTTAAAATGCGCTTTATGTACACTATTAAAGTAATTACAACAAATAGTTTATATCTATTTTAATTCTATAATCACTCAATTTATATTGACTTAATATACAATGCGACTTGAAAATTTTCCACAAACTGAAATTCCGTTTATATACTATTTATAATTACAAACTTCCTTATTAGCATTTTTATATGTATAAAAAAAGAAACTAGCAAATACTGCAATGTGATACTTCCAACAATAGAATCGATGACATGCTATTGTAGGAAGTTACATTCAGTTAACTAGTCTCTCGTTATAGTTACAATACCAATTTTATGATAAAACTCTAATTTATAGTAATGCTTTATGTGATGCATTGACACGACCTTGTTTGTCAATTTCAGTTACTTTGATTTTGAAAATATCGCCGACTTTTAAAACATCTTCGACTTTATCAATACGTTCATTCGCAATTTGCGAAATGTGAACAAGTGCATCTTTACCTGGGAATAATTCAACAAACGCACCATATTTCTCAATACGTTTGACTTTACCTTCATAAACTTGTCCAACTTCTGCTTCACGTGTAATATCTTCAATGATTGAACGTGCACGTGCTATGGCATCTTTATCAACTGCACCAATAAAGATCGTACCATCTTGTTCGATATCAAGTTTCACGCCAGTTTCATCAATGATTTCATTAATTTTTTTACCACCAGGTCCAATGACATCTCTAATTTTCTCTGGTTTAATTGTCATCGTAACTACTTTAGGTGCAAAAGCACTTAATTCGCTACGAGACGTATCGATAGTTTGTAGCATGTGATCTAATATAGCTAAACGACCTTCACGTGCTTGATCTAACGCTTCTTTAATAATTTCTTTTGTTAAACCATCAATTTTAATATCCATTTGAATTGCAGTGATACCTTCAGCTGTACCTGCAACTTTAAAGTCCATATCGCCGAGTGCATCTTCCATACCTTGAATGTCTGTTAAGATTGTATAACTATCATCACGTGTCACTAAGCCCATAGCAATACCTGCAACAGGTGCTTTAATCGGCACACCAGCATCCATTAATGCTAATGTAGACCCACAAATTGATGCCTGTGAAGACGAACCATTGGATTCTAATACTTCACTTACAATTCTTACAGTATATGGGAAGTCTTTCAAATCCGGTATAATATGGCTCAATGCACGTTCACCTAATGCACCATGACCAATTTCACGACGACCTGGAGAACGAACAGGACCCGTTTCACCTACTGAGTAGTTTGGGAAGTTATAATGATGCATGAAACGTTTCTGTTCTTCTTCCCCTAAACCGTCTAGGATTTGATATTCACTCATTGAACCTAAAGTTAGGACAGATAGTGCTTGTGTTTGACCACGTGTAAACAAACCAGAACCATGCGCTCTAGGTAAGACACCTACTTCTGATTCTAATGGACGAATTTCATCTGTTTTACGGCCATCAGGTCTGATTTTTTCTTCAGCAATTAAACGTCTAACTTCCTCTTTGACTAAGTCATTTAATATACTATTCACTTCTTTAATTAACACTTCGTTATCTGCGTCTTCTTCATCAATAAATTCAGCTGCTACTTTTTCTTTGAGCGCATCTAAATTGATATCACGTTGTTGTTTATCAAATGTTAAAACAGCATCTTTTAAACCGTTCTCTTGTGTTAGTTGTTTAACTTTTTCAACTAATACTTCATCTTTTTCTACAGGAACGAATGCTTTTTTCTTTGGTTGGATATGATCAACAATTTCTTGTTGGAAATTAACCAATCGTTGAATTTCGCTATGTCCAAAGAAAATAGCTTCTAGCATTTCACTCTCAGTAATTTCGCTAGCGCCCGCTTCAACCATGTTCACTGCATCTTTATGACCAGCAACTTCTAGGTCTAAACGCGACACTTCTTTTTGTGCTACCGTTGGATTGATTACGTATTCACCATCAATATATCCCACGTTCACACCGGCAATAGGCCCTTGGAATGGAATGTCAGAAACACTCAATGCCATAGATGAACCTATCATAGCTGCCATTTCTGGTGAACAATCTGGATCAGCACTAAGTACAGTATTCATTATTTGAACATCATACTTATAACCTTTAGGGAACAATGGGCGGATTGGTCTATCAATTAATCGTGCAGTTAACGTTGCTTCATCGCTTGGACGACCTTCACGTTTCTTAAATCCACCTGGAATTTTACCAGCTGCATACATTTTTTCTTCATAGTTAACCATTAATGGGAAAAAGTCACCATCACGTGGTTCTTTTGAAGCTACTGCAGTAGATAAAACTACTGTATCACCATAACGAACGAGTACGGCACCATTAGCTTGTTTAGCAAGTTGACCTGTTTCAATCGTTAATGATCTGTTTGCCCATTCGGTTTTAAAAACTTTTTTCTCTTGAGACATTACGAATCTCCTCTCATATATCTATTAGTTCTATCATATCATTTCTTAGAATAATTTTATATTAGTATATTCCTTTTTAAAAAATAGCTGTTCTAAATTATAAAAAAGGGAAAGGACCCTAAAGGTTCTTTCCCTATCAATAAACGTCTTAAAATTAACGACGGATACCTAATGATTTAATTAATTCACGGTAACGTTGAACATCTTTGTCACGTAAATAGTTAAGTAAGTGTCTACGACGACCTACCATTTTTAATAATCCGCGACGTGAATGATGATCTTTTTTGTGTTCACGTAAATGTTCGTTTAACGCAGTGATTTCTGCAGTTAATACAGCGATTTGGACTTCTGGAGAACCAGTGTCTGCTTCGTGTGTACGATATTCTTTAATTAGTTCATTTTTGCGTTCTTGTGAAATTGCCATTGTCAATTTCCTCCTTTTAATTTTTATTCGCCTTTATCCGAGCAAAACGTCGGAGTCTCGAGCTGCCAAGGTAAAGGTGCATAAATGTGGATTACACATTCGACTTAAATATTATATGATACTTCATCACCAAAATCAACCGATAATAGATATTTTGCTTTTTCTTTATCTTTGTTCATCTGTTCAACTAAAGGATCTATTCCATCAAATTTAATTTCTGGTCTTAAATAGTGATGCCAATATACGGTTACACGTTCACCATAAATATTTTCACTAAAGTCGAATAAATTCACTTCAATAACTACTTGTGCTTTGGAAGGATCATGAAACGTCGGTTTAACCCCAACATTGGCTACGCCTCGATATGTTTCTTTGTTTACACCAATTTCCATGCTGACAGCATAAACGCCATTTTTCGGCAATACATAATCACCACTCGGTTGCACATTAGCCGTAGGGAAACCAATTGTTCTCCCTCGTTTTTCACCCTGAACAACTGTACCTTTAATACGATATCGGTAACCTAATTCTTCATTGGCCTTCTGCAAATCGCCTGTTTTAAGCGATTTTCTAATATCTGTTGTAGATATTTTTTCTGACTCAATCTCTTGTTTACTCACAACTGTTGTATTAAACTCAGACATTTCATCAAGAATCATCATGTTCCCTTTACCGAATTTACCAAATGTAAAGTCAAAGCCAGCAATCACTTCTTTTACATTATTTTTGATAATATAATCCTGAATAAATTCTTCAGCCGTAACTTCAGCAAACTTAGATGAAAAATTAATAACGATACAATAATCTATACCATATGACTCTAAAATTTCCACCTTATCCTGAATTGGTGTTAAATAATCTGTTCTCTTTAATTTAGGATTTAATACAACTGAAGGGTGCGGATCAAATGTCATGACTGCTTTTTTTAAATTTTGGGATTTTGCTTTGGCATCTAATGTTTCAAATACTTTTGCATGACCTTTATGCATACCGTCAAAAAATCCGAAAGCCATCGCAACCGCTTCTGTTATATATTGATTATCTTGAATTGGATGAGCTACTTCTATCACTTTCATGTGTATGACTCCTTTAGTTAAACACTTTTTTAGGTTTAATTTCATCAAGTTTTTCTGGGTGTGGTTCATAAATTGCTAACACTTTATGTGTTTCATTATCTACCATTATAACGATGTCGTCTATATTTTGCTTGAACTCAGCTTTGTAAAACTTTTGTCCATTTAATATTTTTCCTTTAATGGCGTTATCAGTAATTAAAATTTGTTCAATACCTTTCAAACCATATTCTATAGGAAATAATTTCTCAAGTAACGTGTCATGCTCATGCAGTGACTTTATATCTTCAAGTGTTAGACTCTCATTGATATCAAATCCACCACTTTGCGTACGTGTTAATTTTGACATATGTGCAGGTAGCCCAAGTGCTTTACCAATATCTGTGGCAAGTGTTCTAATATATGTACCTTTACCACATTCAACTATCATATCAAATTGACAAGTATCGTCTACAAAACGCAAATCTGAAATTCGATTAATTTGATAAATGTTGACCTTTCGCTCTGGTCTTTCAACTACTTGATTGTTTCTTGCATATTCATATAGTTTCTTACCATTTACTTTTACGGAAGAATACATTGGTGGAATTTGTATCAGCTCACCTTTAAATTGTTGTAAAACATCATCTATCGACTTAGCAGAAACATCTTGTTCATTAACAGCTGTTTGTTCTAATATTTCTCCAGTCTGATCTTCAGTCGTCGTTGTTATGCCCAAACTAACTGTAGCTTTATAAGTTTTACCCATTTCCATAATGTAGTCACTCACTTTCGTAGCACTGCCAATACAAATTGGTAGAACACCTGAAACTTCTGGGTCTAGCGTACCCGTGTGACCAACCTTTTTCGTTTTTAAAATTTTCCTCAACTTGAATACAACATCATGACTTGTTAATCCACGATCTTTAAACACCGGTAAAATCCCATTATACATTTTCAATTCACCTTCAGAGTCTCATTTTTATTATATATACTATACTAACATGTATTGATTTACGCGTTTATGTAAAAAAGAGCGAGACTGAAATCTATTCGATTTCAAGTTCTCGCTCCTACACTAAGAATCTACAATCTAAATTCAAATATTGAGCTAAATAGAATGTAATAATATATTAATCAACTGTCCACTTCATATTGAATCAAAGACATGTTAATTAATATTTAGTCTTTTTTATGCAAATCCTGAATCATTCTTTCGATTTTATTACCATAATCAATCGATTCATCATATTCAAAATTCAATTCTGGAATGATACGGAGTCTCATTCTAGAGCCTAATTCAGATTTTATAAAGCCTTTAGCTTTTTCTAAGCCTTTGAAGGTATCTGCTTTTTGTTTTTCATTACCTAAAACAGTTAAATAAACCGTTGCAATAGATAAATCATTGGTTAATTGTACGTCAGTAATTGTTAAAAAACCAATTCTTGGATCCTTAACTTTATTATTAGCGATATCCATGATTTCTTGTTTCATTTGTTCGCCTACACGTTCTGCTCTCATATTCATATTTTTCACCTCACATATATCTTACTTCGTCAATTGTTTCCTTACTAACAAATTATATGACAGTTTATTTCATGACGTCAAACAAATATTATTACTTTGTATTCCCTTTTATCGAATCAGTAGAGTTATGTTTGTCATTACAATATATTGCATGTCATATATAAATACAACATATTATATGACAGTTGAGCATAATTTTAATTCCTAACTGTTAATTTTTGAAACATTATTTCATAAGAACGCTATAATTCTATATTTAAATTGCCTAAGCGATGAATTTTTATGCTTAAGTGTAAATGGCATGTGTTTTTCATCAAAGCCATCAACTTTAGTACGTCAATTCATAATGATTTTACACATTTATAAAAATATAGTGCTATACTATAAAACTAATCGATATTATAATTGATTTGATTTTAAAACTTTAGGAGTTGCATCTTTTTTGGAAAAACCAGAACGTCTGCTCTATATTTACACCCGATTACTAAATGGTAAAACGATAAGCAAAGAAGCCTTATCACAAAAACTACAAGTTAATATACGTACGATTCAAAGAGACATTAGTGATATAAATAATTTATTTATGAAGATCATGAATGGCATGGTCTTGAAGACAAAGTAATATACGATACTACAATTGAAAAACATCGCTTAAAGATTGATAGTTATAAATTTTAAAAAAAATAGATTGCTAAATCTTATTTTTCGAATGAAAGATTTCACCCCGGTTATTCATGAAGATACATATAATCTCATTCGTGGTTTGAATGCTAATTCAAATCTAGCAGAAAAATTATTATCTAATAAATTATTAAGCCAATTCAAAATACATCGTGAACTCAATGAGTCTACTTTAATCTATAAAATTCAACTTGCAATCGAGAATAATCATAAACTCACTATACAACTTGATAATGTCGAGCTCCCTAACATCATTCCAATTTATACGCGCTATTTTGATAACGTGTATTGGATTACGTACTTATATGAGGAAGAAATATATACGCGTGATTTAACAACAATTACAGATATTAAACTAACAAATCAAGTATTTGAACGCGATATCTTTAATCATATTAAACAAGTGAAACTGCTAGTGAAAGATGATATTTGGCCAGAAATAAAGAGACAATTCATTATCTTAGATACTACTCCTTCAGCAGATGGGACTATCGTTAACCTAATTATTTCAAAAGAAGAAAGTATGCATTTAGCGTATCTATATCCTCAGGCTATCATACTTCTACAACCACAATCCTATGTCGATGAATTTAAAAGAAAAATACAAGTTTTATTCAATAATTACGACATTTAAAAAAAGCTTACAGTTAGTGAGACACACATACTATAAGCTTTTTTATTTATTAGTTAGAATTAGAAAATTCATATCTCATAGAATCCATTTTCTTGTGAAAATCAGAATCACCATTTTCGCGTGCAGCCTTTTGTTCTTGATTCCATTTGTAATACTCAATTTTTGATAACGCTTGTTTTTTTCTCAGACGTTCCCTATGCTCTTTATAACTCAATACGTTACATAACGTAAGATGTCTATTTTGTTTAGAAGATAATACAAATAGGTTTTCAATTAAATATTCACAAATATCACTATCCGCAAAATTTTTGAAAAGGGATATATATAATTCTTCCTCACTTACGATATAAATTCGTTTTTTATCATCTTTTAGCATTTTAATTAACAAGTTAAAATTTTGCCTCTGGGAAGGAAGTATATATTTAAATGATAAGAAATCTTTCGGTATACCTGCTGCATGACCTGTTTGATAAGGGAAAAATTTAATAACCATTAAACGATTAGGGTCAATATTAAAGTATTTTAAAGTTGACGCATTACTATATAAATATTTTACAAACCATCTATGGCAATCAATATAAGGTAAAAATAATTTTTGACCATCAAATGTTAATTTACCTTGAATATCTAACAAGATCCTTTTTCTATACTCTATTGCTTCAGCTTCAGGCAAACTGAGTTCGTATATTTTAAAATCATTTTCGGGTTGTTTTTTTAATATAACGATATCTGCAATTTCAGGATTTCCAAAATAAGGTCGCGCAGTCGCAGGATTAAGTTCAGCATTTTCGAATGTCACTTTTTGTCTATTTTTATTAACTGTCACTTTACCATTAGCGAAATCAATCATTTTCTTAAATCTTGGAATTTCCATAAAATTTTCACCGAAATGTTTTTTTATATATTCTAAATCTCTAGGATGTAAAAATGCTGTAGTATCATTATTTTTAATGATTGCTTTTAATGTCGATTCATCATAAATAGAGTTATATTGATCTAAATATTGTTGCCAGAATTCATTTATTTCTTTTAAATATTCACTCATCATTTATAACCTCCTATTTATTCTAAGTTTAATCATGCACATAGACAGCCAGTGTCAGCCAATATAAATAAAGGTAATTTTACAATATTTTTTATATCTAATTTACAATTATAAAAAACATCTATTAATTATATAAAATAGTGCGATAACATTTGTATGTTTCAATTATTTAATTTTAATATCTTTTGATATTAATTGTTTAATAAACTATAAACGACGTATACTTAAAATTCGAATCACTGATAAGCCATCGAATTTTGGAATATATATTATATAACAACATAATACATAAAATCAACATCCCTGATATTTTTCACATCTACTATCAACACTCTCTTTTATACGATGCTTCAGAGTAAGAAAGCTTTACATCATTATCAAATATAATCTATTTAGTTGTTAACAGATATACTCTCATCGATTCATAAACATATCTTAATTAAATCTAAAAGTCCCTAATGATGACTGATGGTGACTCAATTTACGCCCTTATACAGAAACTTCATTGATAATAAAAAAGCACGCCAAAAATGAGATTTTAATCTCACTTTTGGCGTGCTTATGATGATTTCAATAAAGAAAATGATTATCGTTAGTCTGAGGTGATTATATGCCTGAATCTTTATTTTAATTTAAATTTTATCTTTTAATTTCTACCATTTCGAACGCTTCAATGATGTCGCCTTCTTTAAGGTCATTATACTTTTCAATTGTGATACCACATTCGTAACCTTGAGCTACTTCTTTTGCGTCATCTTTAAAACGCTTCAATGTGTCTAGTTCCCCTTCGAATTGTACAATGCCGTCTCTAATGACACGTACACCTGCATTACGTGTGATTTTACCATCAATAACATAACTACCTGCAATTGTACCGACTTTAGAAACTTTGAAAGTTTGACGAACTTCTGCTTGCCCAATAACTTGTTCTTCAAATTCTGGATCTAGCATACCTTTCATTGCTGATTCTATTTCTTCTATAACGTTGTAAATGACACGGTGTAAACGCATATCTACGCCTTCATTATCTGCCGCACGTTTTGCACCAGTATCTGGTCGAACATTGAAACCGATAATAATACCGTTAGAGGCATTAGCTAAAGTAACGTCTGATTCATTTATAGCACCTACAGCTGTGTGTATAATACGCACATTAACGCCTTCAACATCTATTTTCATCAATGACGCAGCAAGTGCTTCAACTGAACCTTGAACGTCACCTTTGATGATGACATTAAGATCTTTCATTTCACCTTGTTTCATTTGTTCAAATAAATTATCTAATGAAACACTCTTACTTTCTTGACGTTGTTGCATCACATTAGCTTCATGGCGTGCTTCACCAATACGTCTTGCTTGTTTTTCATCTTTAAATACAACAAATCTGTCACCAGCTTGTGGCACATCATTAATACCAGTAATTTCAACTGGTGTAGAAGGACCAGCCGTTTTAATACGTTGGCCTAAATCATTAACCATTGCACGAATTCTACCATACGTGTTACCAACTACGAGTGAATCACCCACATTGAGTGTACCATTTTGAACTAATAATGAAGCAGACGGACCGCGTGACTTATCTAATTCAGCTTCAATCACTGTACCTACAGCATTTTTCTCTGGATTAGCTTTTAATTCTTGTACTTCTGAAGTCAATACAATCATTTCTAATAAATCTTCAATACCGTCGCCACTTAATGCTGAAAGTGGAACGAAGATTGTATCGCCACCCCAGTCTTCTGGAATTAAACCGTATTCAGTTAATTCTTGCATCACACGGTCTGGATTTGAAGTAGGTTTATCAATTTTGTTTACAGCTACAATTGTTGGCACTTCAGCCTCTTTGGCATGATTTATTGCTTCAATTGTTTGAGGCATTACCCCATCATCAGCTGCCACTACTAAAATAGTAATATCGGTAACTTGAGCACCACGTGCACGCATTGTTGTAAAAGCAGCGTGACCAGGTGTATCAAGGAAAGTGATTTTTTTGCCATCATTTTCAATTTGGTAAGCACCGATATGTTGTGTGATACCACCAGCTTCTCCAGCTGTAACTTTTGTATGACGAATAGAATCTAATAACGTCGTTTTACCATGGTCAACATGCCCCATGATTGTAACTACTGCTGGACGTTCTATTGCATTTTCATCTTCTGTTTCATCATCAAAATAAATCGCCAAGTCTTCTTCATCAACTACGATTTCTTTTTCAATTTCAACACCATAATCGTCTACAATAAGTTCTAATGTTTCGTCATCTAATGATTGATTGATATTAGCCATGATACCTAATAAGAATAATTTTTTGATAATACCTGAAGAATCAACATTTAATTTTTCAGCAAGTTCACCAACTGTTATGCCATCTTGGTAGGTAATTTTTGATGGCATTTCTTTTGGTTCTTCTTGTTTAGGTTGTTTGTTATTTTTATTATTTTTGTTGTTCTTGTTATTTTTATTATTTTTCTTATTATTCGGCTTATTATTTTGGTTACCTTTATTCGATTGGTTACCTTTATTGTGAGTTGTTTGTTGTTTATTTTGAGTATTCTTTTGTTGTGATTTCTCACTTTGTTCTGCTTTTTCTGGTTTGTAAATTTTATCTAAAGCTTTAATTTGGTCGTCTTCTAACGTTTGCATATGACTCGTTACCTCAACGTCCATTTTTTTCAATTCATGAATAATTTCTTTACTTTTAATTTTTAAATCTTTTGCGTATTCGTAAATTCTTTTTTTACTCATATAGTCACTCCTTACGATATTCATCAATCATTGACAATAACTTTTTAGCAAAGCCTTGATCAGTGATTCCAATGTTTACACGTTCTGCTTTACCCAAAGCTTGTCCTAATTCAGCTCTCGTTCCAAATATACGTAATGATATATGGTAACTTTCACATTTGTTCTGTATCACTTTAATTGTGTTATCAGAAGCATCCGTTGCAATGATTACGAGCTTTAGTTTGTTCTTTTTCAAATCATTTAAAATAACTGATTCACCTGTTTTTACTTTTCCAGCACGCATTGCTAAACCTAAAAAATTTACGATTTGTTCTTTGGTCATTTAGGTATCTCTTCACGGTATATAAGACGTATAATTTCTTTATACACAGGCTCTAATGTATCAGCATCAGCTTTAAAATACTTTTCTAAAACACCTTTTTGTTGAGCTTCTTCTACTAGCTTAACATCCTTTGATACGTAGGCACCACGACCTTGTTGTTTACCTGTCGCATCAGCAAAAATTTGCTCATCTTTATTGATTACAACTCGAATCATGTCATTTTTAGGATGCATTTCATTTGATAGTATACATTTACGCATTGGAATTTTTTTCTTTTTCATAAAGTATCCACTCCAATTTATTTTTCTGCGTCTTCGTCTTCTATTTCAACTGTCTCTGTTGGTTGCGATTCAGTAGTATCTTCTTCTACTTCAATATTTTCAGACGACACAACATCATCTAATTGCATTTCATCTTCTTCATTTAATGCTTCTTCTGCAGGATAAACGCCTGCTGCTCTCGCATCAGTTTCTGATTTAATATCGATCTTCCAACCAGTTAATTTTGCTGCTAATCTCGCGTTTTGACCACGTTTACCAATTGCTAGTGATAATTGATAGTCAGGGACAACAACGACTGTTGATTGATTTGGCTCATCCACGATAACCTGTAGCACTTGTGAAGGGCTTAATGCATTCTTAACAAATACCTTAGGATCTTCATTCCATTGAACAATATCAATTTTTTCGCCACCAAGTTCTTCTACAACCGCTTCTACACGTGCACCTTTAGCACCAACACATGCGCCAACTGCATCAATATCAGGGTTATCAGAATGCACACTGATTTTAGAGCGATCTCCTGCTTCACGTGCAACAGATTTAACAATAACTGTACCATCAAATATTTCAGGCACTTCTTGTTCAAATAAACGTTTTAATAAGCCTGGATGACTTCTAGAAACATAAATTTGTGGACCTTTTGTAGTTTGTTCAACCTTATTTACGTACACTCTAATTCTTTCATTCGGAATATAACTTTCATTTGGGCTTCTTTCAGCTTCAGATAGTACAGCTTCAGTACGGCCTAAATTCACATATACATAACGATGGTCTACTCTATCAATTAAACCCGTTACAATATCATCTTCTTTATCGATGAATTCATCGTAAAGGATTTCGCGTTCTGCATCACGTAAACGTTGCATAACAGCTTGTTTCGCTGCTTGCGCACCTACACGACCAAAGTCACTTGGCGTTACATCTTCTTCGTAAATATCACCAATTTCATAGGCTGGATTTTTTACTAATGCAGTATCTAAACTAATTTCTTCTCTATCATCCATTGATTCTTCAACCACTTCTTTACGAGCGATTACTTTGAAACTACCTTGATCCATATTTAATTCTACGCGTACAGTTCTCGCGCTATCGTAGTTCTTTTTATAAGCAGTGATTAAAGCTGCTTCAATGGCATCGATTAATACTTCTCTAGGAATCTTTTTTTCTTTTTCTAAGTACTCAGTAGCTAATAATAATTCATTACTTGACACGACTTATCATCCTCCTCATCACGTTATATCATTACAGCATGGCGTGCTTTTGCGATTTTATTTCTTGGAATTTCAATTTGCTTTGTTTTAGCCTTTTCTTTAACTTCCATAACAATGTTTGTTTCATCAACAGATTGTAAAATACCTAACCATTCTTTAGAACCTTCAATCGGTGCATATAAAGAAACAAATACTGGTTTTGTTATTGCATTTTGGAAATCTTTTTCTTTTTTAATTGGTCTTTCAGCACCAGGTGACGCGACATCTAAATAATACATTTCTTGTATAGGATCTTCCGCGTCCATGACTTCGCTGATTTTTTCAGAAGCTAGCGCACAATCGTTTAAATCAACGCCGCCTTCTTTATCTATAGATACTCTTAAAAAATGGTCTTTTCCTTCTTTGGTAAACTCAACTTCTACTAATTCAAAATTTAAGTCATTAAGGACAGGTTGAATGATAGTCTCAACTTGCTCAGTTATTTTACTCATGCTGACCTCCTTTTTTGGCAAATAGAAAAGAGCGGGTATTATGCCCACTCTTTCTGCCTGAGTCTAATTTTTTAAGCACTATTATTATACCATATGTTCATTTTCTATACAAATAACTATATTTGTTAAACGGCACAATGACAACTTACTTAAGTTATTCTCAAATTTACTTATATTTAATTAATGTCAAATTCAAGTAAAATATATCAACCTCTTATACTTTTACTAAATCTATAAAATAATACACTTAATTGAAATCTAAATAGTCTCTAGTAAATTATATTTAAGGATTACATATCAAAAATGGAAAGCTGTGCTTTATCTGGCAAATTAGGTAATGAACCTAATTCATCTAGATACTCAATAACTTTTTGAGATAAACCAGCTTTTTTATTTAAATCTTCTTTAGATAAGAAAGGCCCTTCATCGCGCGCTTCTACAATTCTTTGTGCAACATTTTCACCTAAACCTGGTACAGCAATAAATGGAGGAATTAAAGTATCCCCTTCGATTATGAATTCAAATGCTTTGCTCTTCTCTAAACTGATTGGTTGCATTCGGTAGCCACGTTGTGCCATCTCGTTCATAATCTCAAGCACCGTTAACGTATCTTTTTCTTTTTTTGCTAAATCCATATAACGTGAATACATATCATTTACCGTGTTACGTATACTTTCTTTATCTTTAATCATTGAGATTAAATCAAAGTCTGAAGCACGTACAGTAAAGTAACTAGCATAGTAATATAATGGATAGTGCACTTTGAAATAAGCAATACGTACAGCCATTAGTACATAAGCTGCTGCGTGGGCTTTAGGGAACATGTATTTAATCTTTCTACATGAGTCTAAGTACCAATCTGGCACTTCATTATCAACCATCGCTTCTACCATATCATCAGTTAAACCTTTACCCTTACGAACAAATTCCATTGTTTTAAAGGCTAATGAAGGTTCCAAACCGTTATACATCAAGTAGACCATGATATCATCACGACAACAAATTACACTTGCTAAATCGCATTTACCAGAGCGTATTAAATCCTGTGCATTACCTAACCATACATCCGTACCATGAGATAGCCCTGAAATTCTAACTAATTCAGAAAATGTTGTTGGTTTCGTATCTTCTAACATTTGTCTAACAAATCCAGTTCCGAATTCTGGTACACCAAATGTACCTGTTTTACATAAAATTTCATCGGAAGTGACACCTAAAGGCTCTGGCGAACTAAAAATGCCCATCGTCTCCTTATCATCTACTGGAATCGTTTTTGGATCAATACCTGACAAATCTTGCAACATACGTATCATAGTAGGATCATCGTGACCCAGTATATCCAATTTCAACACATTATCATGAATGGAATGGAAATCAAAGTGCGTTGTCATCCAAGAAGAACCTTGATCATCTGCTGGGAATTGAACAGGTGTAAAATCGTAAATATCCATATAATCGGGAACAACAATAATACCACCTGGATGTTGTCCAGTCGTACGTTTAACACCAGTACAACCTTTTACAAGTCTGTCTATTTCTGCTCCTCGTTTATGAATACCTTGATCGTTTAAATATCCCTTCACAAAACCAAAAGCAGTTTTTTCTGCAACCGTACCGATCGTTCCCGCACGAAATACTTTATCTTCACCAAATAGCTCTTTAGTATAGTTATGCGCTTCAGGTTGATATTCACCACTAAAGTTCAAGTCAATATCAGGTACTTTATCCCCTTTAAATCCTAAGAAAGTTTCGAATGGAATATCCTGGCCTTCTTTAATCAAATCACAACCGCACGATTCACATTTCTTGTCTGGTAAATCGAATCCTGAACCAACAGAACCATCATCAAAGAACTCACTTTGCTTACACTCTGGACAAATATAATGTGGTGGTAGGGGATTCACTTCTGTAATTTCAGTCATTGTTGCCACAAAGCTCGAACCAACAGAACCACGTGAACCTACTAAGTAACCATCATTCAGTGATTTTTTAACTAATCTTTGAGAAATTAAATATATTACTGAGAAACCATTACCTATAATACTTTCCAATTCTTTCTCTAAACGATCAATGACAATCTGTGGTAAATCATCGCCGTAAAGTGCTTTTGCATTATCGTAACTCATTTCACGTATTTCTTCATTCGCACCTTCCATTCTCGGTGTGAATAGTTCATCTTTAATTGGTACGACACGTTCTATTTTATCTGCTAAATCATTCGTATTCTGAACTACAAGTTCATATGCTTTTTCCTCACCTAAAAAGTGTAATTCATCTAACATTTCATCCGTTGTTCTAAAATGCGCTTTTGGTAAAGTAGAGCGATTTAATGGATTACCCGGTTGAGCGGCAATTAATATTTTACGAGCAATCGCATCATGTTCATTTAAATAATGTGCATTACCTGTTGCAATCACTGGAATATTATTTACATCCCCCGCTCGAATTAAACGATTATAAATTTCATGTAAAGTTTCATTATCTCTTACTAGCTCTCTATCAATTAGATCTTGATAAAGTGCTGGCGGTTGAACCTCAATAAAATCGTAATATTTGGCAATTCGCTCTACTTGAGACTGGTCTTTTTGCATAACTGCTGTAAATACTTCGCCCTCATCACACGCAGAGCCTACAAGTATTCCTTCTCTATACTCATCCAACAAGGAACGTGGAATTCTTGGTGTACGGTAATAATATTGAACAAGAGATGCACTCACAATTTTAAATAGATTTTTCAAACCATCTTGGTTCTGCACAATGAGTGTTACATGATTTGGTCGTGCACGCTTATACGCATCTTCATTTGACAATGACGTATTGATATCTTGATGGTTGTGAACACCAAGCGCTTCTAGCTGCTTAAGCATTTTTATGAACATATAAGCCGTTGCTTCTGTATCATATATCGCTCTATGGTGTTGCGTTAATTCAACCCCGTATTTTTTAGCTAAGAAATTTAAGCCATGCTTACCATATTCTGTATTAATTGTTCTAGATAATTCTAATGTATCAATGACGCCGTTCGTGGAAGCACCAATGCCAACGTGTTCATAACCTGTATCGATGAAGCCCATATCAAATGATGCATTATGCGCTACAAAAATGGCGTCGCCTACCCATGATTTAAACTCAGTAAGCACTTCTTCTATTTCAGGGGCATCTACTAACATGTCATCTGAAATATGCGTTAAGTTTTTAATTGTTTCTGACAATCGTTCATGAGGATTACTGAATCGTTCAAATTTATCAATAATTTCGCCGTCTTTTACTTTAACAGCTGCAAGTTCAATAATTTTATCGTATTGATTTGAAAGTCCCGTTGTCTCAACGTCAAATACTACATAAGTAGCTGTTTTTAGGTCACAATCTTTTGGTTTATATGCGATTGGTACACCATCATCTACCAGCATACCTTCCATGCCATAAATCATTTTAATTCCATTTTTTTCGGCAGCACTATGTGCATCTGGGAATGCTTGCACAACATTATGGTCTGTTACCGCAATGGCTTTATGTCCCCATTTCGCAGCTTGATCTACATAATCTGATATGTTTGGAATACCATCCATTTGACTCATTGACGTATGTAAATGGAATTCAACACGTTTGTCTTCAGCTTTATCTTGTTTTGTAGCTTTTTTTATTTCTTCGATATCTGACATCATCATAACTAGGTCACGTACAAATGTATCTTCCTCAATACGCCCTTGTGCACGAACCCATTTACCTACACTTAAAGCTTTAAAATGCGCTAAATCATCTTTATTTTTACGTGTGAACATTTTCAAGACAAGAGAATCTGTATAATCTGTTACTTTTAATTCTACAATATGACGCCCACTCTTCAATTCTTTTAAATTGATATCGAAAATAACACCTTCTACAGCAGCTTTAAATTCTTCTTCGATAATTGAGTCAATTTGACGTACATTTTCAACTTGGATTGGTTTACCAATTTGACATTTTGAAACATCACTTTCGTTATTGTCCTGTTGTTTTGCTTTTTCAGCCTTCATTTTCTCTAATTTTTCTGTTGCTTCACGCGCACTTTTCTCATCTTCTTCTTGAATATGTGCTTCTAATGACGCTAAATCCCCATCGTTAACTGCACTATCTGTTTCGAAAACGACTTTACTTATATTAAACCCACACTGTTGGTATGCTGCAATCAAACTACCATTACACGCTTTATCAAAGTGATCTCGTTCAACATCGTTTTGGCACATGACTTTTAATACATCACCTGACATAATTAAGCGTTTTTGTTTTAATTGTCCTTTTACTTTGGGTGATAATTTTGTTTGATCAATACAGTGGCTAAAATATTTTATTGCAAATTCATCTTGATTTGTTTTATCTTTTACCGTGAAATTACATTTTACATCTGCAATCGTTTTAAATTCTTCAATGATTGCACCTGTAAAAAGCAAATAATTTTCAATTGTTAAAAAATGCGGGAATGTAATTTGAAATACCCAAGTTCGATCTGATGTTTTGACATCAACACGTGTTAATTCACTATTTTCCAATATTTCTGAATCTAAATGCTCAGTAATTTTGATTTGGTCAGCTAGTATTTTAAATTTTTCCTCATTTGTCATTGCCATGACGATAACCACCTTACTATTAATTACACTACTTTTCTTATATATAGATACTTATATTTTATGACGGTGTATGTATGAATTTACATGTTCTATACTATAACGGAATATCTAAAAATTTCTATTAGTTCAACTTGTCGCACTATGATATTACTTTACATGAATAACAAAAGAGTCTGAGACACAAATAGATGTCTCAGACTTTTTTGTCAATTGGCAGTAGATGTAAAGTCTCACTCTTATACATGAGCTTCAATTCAAGTAATCATCTACCCTAGTCATAATTGTCAAGCTGGGACAATGAAACCTTTTGAAAAATCCGGTTTCTACCTATCTCCCATATTTATACTTTTTAACGCACAGTTTACTTTGTATATTATAACAAATTATCCTAGTTCCTGCTCTAAAATTAGATATTAGAATACAATGTGTTTACATAATTAATTAAATTATCCACATGGACGTCTTCACTTTCACCTTTATCACGACGTTTCACTTCTACTATACCCTCTGCTGCATTTTTACCAACAACCACACGCACTGGCAATCCAATTAAATCAGCATCATTAAATTTAACACCTGCACGTTCTTTACGATCGTCATATAAAACATCGTAGTTTTCTTTTAACTGGGTATATAATTGATCTGCTAATTCACGTTGATCATCTTTTTTAGGATTAATCGTAATTAAGTGTAAATCAAATGGTGTTACAGATTTTGGCCAAATGATGCCATTTTCATCATTGTTTTGTTCAACAATCGCACTTAATGTTCTTGATACGCCAATTCCATAACAACCCATTAATAGTGGCTGTGCTTTACCTTGATTATCTAAAAATGTTGCATTCATTGATTCAGAGTATTTCGTTCCTAATTTAAATACCTGTCCAACTTCAATGCCCTCTGCAAAGCGAGCTGGTCCGGAGCCATCTGATAATGGTTCACCTTCTAATATAAATCTAAAGTCTCCGAAAGCATCAACTTCGAAATCACGACCAATATTAGCATTTAATAAATGATAGCCATCTTCGTTTGCACCAACGACAATATTATTTAAATCTTGAATGAAATTATCGGCATAGACTTTAATCTCTTTATCAAAAACTGGACCTAGCGAGCCAGGTTTCGCACCTAAAAGATTAACAATTTCGTCTTCAGAAGCTAATTCAATATTATCCGTACCAAAGTATGCTTTTAACTTAATATCATTCAATTCATGGTGACCACGAACTAAGACCATAATAAATTCTCCATCTATTTTAAATACCATAGATTTAGTAATTTCGTCTAAGGGTTTGTCTAAGAATGTAGCCAGTTCTTGCGCAGTATGAATATTTGGTGTTTCTATTTTTGTTAATGGTTGTAAATCTTCATGTTTTTCATTGGCTTGATAGACTACTTCCGCTTTTTCAATATTTGCAGCATAGTCACTCTGTTCACTATACACAATCGTATCTTCGCCGATTTCACTTAGTGCCATAAATTCATGTGTGTGACTGCCACCAATTGCTCCTGAATCTGCAACAACTGGTCGCGCATTAATACCAACACGTTTAAATATGCGACCGTATGCGTTATACATGTCTTGATAAGATGCATCTAGAGAGTCCTCATCCGCATGGAACGAATAAGCATCTTTCATGATAAATTCTCTACCACGTAACAAACCGAAGCGTGGACGCTTTTCATCTCTGTATTTAGATTGTATTTGGAATAACGTAAGTGGTAATTGTTTGTATGACTTCAATTCATCTCTAACGATGGACGTTACAACTTCCTCATGTGTTGGTCCTAATGCAAATTCACGTCCGTTACGATCTTGTAGACGCATCAGTTCTGGACCGTAAGCACTCCAGCGACCTGACTCTTCCCATAATTCTGCTTGTTGTAATGCAGGCATTAAGATTTCAACCGCATCTATGCGTTCCATTTCTTCACGCACAATTGCTTCAATATTATTCAGTACGCGTGCAGCTAAAGGTAAATAACTATAGATCCCACTTGTACTTTGTTTAATTAAACCAGCTTTCAGTAATAAACGATGGCTCAGTGCTTCTGCTCCTGCTGGTACCTCTTTCATTGTTGGAATAAATACCTTTGATTGTTTCATTTAACTACCTCTCTCCCTTTTATAAGAAATAACGTTGAATATCGTTCCATGTCACTAAGACCATTATAATAAGTACAAAAACAGCACCAATCGCAATAATTGTTGTTTCGGCTTTCTTATTAACCGGTTTTCTAAATATCGCTTCATATATGACGAATAAAATACGGCCACCGTCTAGTGCAGGTATTGGTAACAAGTTCATTAAGCCTAAGTTAACACTTAATAGTGCCGTCCAAGAAATTAAATTAATGATACCTGTTTTAACTACTGAATCCACAGTGTGATATATACCAACTGGTCCGTTTAGCATATCGAAAGAAAAATGACCAGTAAATATGCTGGCAATCATACTTACAATAGCTGTAAATATTAATTTACCCGCCTCTAGTGATCGTTCAACACCAGCTGCAATTGGTTTAAATATTGTATGTTCGGTACTTGCACTATAGCCTAATAAATATCTAGTTTGTGTATTAGTTTTCGTCACTTTTTGTTCTACTTTTTTAGGCTTGATATCCATCGTATGTGTTTTTCCATCACGTTCAACCGTAACTTCTGTCTTATTATCTTTAATATTTTTTACAACACTATCTATATCGCCTTTAGTTTCAATTTTTTTATCATCTAATTTAACAATTTTATCACCAGATTTAAGACCAGCTTGTTGTGCCGGTGAATCTTTCATGACTTCATCAATGCCATTTGTCGGTGTACCTTGATAATACGCAAGACCGATAAATAATACCAATGTAAGTAAGAAGTTAAATAGTGGTCCAGCAAATAATGTTAAAAACTTTTGATAAGGCTTTTTATACGTGAATTGTCTATCTCTTGGTGCAATTTGAATTAAGCTACCATTTTCAACAAAATATGATTTTTTAGCAATATTATACCTATGACGTTCTTGATCATAAGGCGTTACACCTTCGATATACAAGCCATCTTTAAAATCACATTGTTTCACTTCTATCGCTTCAATTTGTTGGAATTTATGTTGGTCATCCAAAATGATATGTGTAATTTCATCTTTATCATTCAATTTTATTTTAACATGCATACCTGGTTGTACCGGCGGTTCTTCCAAACCATCACCAGCCATACGCACATAACCACCAACTGGTAATAGTCGTATCGTATATAATGTTTCATTTTTTCTAAAACTAAATATTTTAGGTCCCATACCAATAGCAAATTCTGGACACATAATTCCTGCACGTTTAGCAAAAAACATATGCCCATATTCATGTACGGTTACGAGGACACCAAAAACAATGATAAAAGAAATAATTGTTACTAGAAAACTCAATTTGATACACCTCATATTTTCTTAATAAATTAACTGCATGTTGGATAAAATGCAATGTGTCAGTAATGTATACTACCAACTTTAAGTTATAAAAGTATACCACAACTATACTTTGTCATACACGTAACTCTAATCATTTTTATTCAACAGTTATCAACATGCTAACTTATAAATATTGAAAATTTAATTTAGCATTGTGAAATCTTTCGACCTTGTCAAAAGGAGTTAAGAATATCATTAACTGTTATTAAATAACCAGTTATTTCAATCCATTAACTCCTTTCGCATTTTTATAAAATTATAAAATTCATATCGTAAATGTATTATATTTGAATTAATAAAATATTTAATAATGGTAAGACAAACATAAAACTATCAAAACGATCTAAAATGCCACCGTGACCTGGTAAAATTCTTCCAGAATCTTTTACGCCAAAGTGACGCTTGAATCCTGACTCTACTAAGTCACCCAATTGACCAAACATGCTTAAAATAATCGTAATGATTAGCAATAACCATAGTGCGATATTGAAATCTACAAAGATCATCATTACTAGCGGTACGATTAAACTACAAATCAAACCACCTACAAAGCCTTCAACAGTTTTGTTAGGGCTAATGACTGGCCATAATTTGTGTTTACCCATCAATCTACCAAAAATATACGCACCTGTATCAGTTAACCAAACCACTAAAAACGCAAATAATATGTAATGTAAACCTTCTGAGCGTGTTTCATATAAATACATAAATCCGATACCTACATATGCGATGGACATTAGACAAAATGCCGCATCCATAAAGCTGAATCTATTTTTAGAAAGTACTGTATAACTTAATAAAATAAAACTCATTGCTATTAACGATTTTAATTGAAGGTCGTTAACCCAGCTCCCCGCATCTTGAGGTAACATAATGATTAAAATACCTAATGCACTAATTATCCCTGGTATTGATAAGAACTTAATCATATTCATATTAAGCAATTCTTTTAAAGCGATGAATGCCAATAAATATGAAAATAGCATTAGAATAAGGCCACCCTTAAGTAAAACTGGGAGGAAAACGATAAGTGCTATAATTGCCGTTAAAGTTCTAACTTTCATACTATTCTCCTAACTATTTATAATCCACCAAATCGACGCTGCCGTGATTGATAAATTTTAATACAATTTATTAATTCTTCTTTATCGAAATCTGGCCATAGCTTTTCATTGAAAATAAATTCACTGTAAGATACTTGCCAAATAAGGAAATTGCTTATTCTTTGTTCACCTGATGTTCTTATCAAAAGATCTGGGTCAGGATATGCATGTGTCATCAAATGATCATCAATCATCTGTTCTGTAATGTCATCACTAGTTAATCCTTTAGCAGTTAGTTCATCATAGATTGTTTTTACACTGTTTAATATTTCAGCACGACCACCATAATTAATCGCGAAGATTAATTTTAAACCTGTATTATCTTTAGTATCTTCTTTGGCTTTAGCGATTGCTTTGAGTGTAGATGATGGCAAATATTCCATAAAACCAATTGTCTCGACTTTTACATTATTTTCTATCAACTCTGGTAGAAATGTTTTTAAAAAGTTAACTGGCAAGTTCATGATATAATTGACTTCATTTTCAGGTCTAGTCCAATTTTCTGTAGAAAATGCATACAATGTTAAATATTTAATTCCAATATCACTAGCAACTTTTGTGATTTTTTTAACTGTTTGCATACCTTGATAGTGACCTTTAATTCTAGGCAATTTTCTTTGTTTTGCCCAGCGACCATTACCGTCCATGATTATAGCAACATGTTCAGGTATGTTATGTAAGTCCAAGCCAAACTCTGATTGGATTGGCTGATTTTTATTTTTTTTAATTAACTTTTTAAACATGGTATTTCCTCCGAGCGTGATCATCTATGTTTATTATAATAGGTTCTAGATGCAATTATCTACCATTTTATCATACTAGATTGTTGCATTGAATAAACAAATAAAAAAACTGTACCAAAGTCTGATTTGATACAGTTCAGATAAAAATATGATTAGCCTCTTAATCAGCAACAATATAAGTTCAATTATATCGCCTTAATGATTGAAGCCATTATCATCATTACCATGTTTATACTGACATAATATCTTGTTCTTTTTCTTCTAACAATTTTTCAACTTCTTTTATTGAATCGTCAGTTAATTTTTGTACATCATCTGTTTGTGTTCTTAAATCATCTTCAGTGATGTCAGAATTTTTTTGTTGTTTTTTAAGCTCATCGTTTGAGTCACGACGCACATTTCTTACTGCAACTTTAGCGTCTTCGCCAATTTTTTTAACATCTTTAACAAGCTCTTTACGACGTTCTTCAGTTAATGCTGGTACACTGATACGGATAACTTCTCCATCACTTGAAGGATTAACACCTAAGTTAGCTGCATTGATTGCTTTTTCAATATTGCCAACTGATGATTTATCATATGGAGAAATGACTAATAAGCGTGCTTCTGGCACACTAATACTAGCAAGTTGTTGAACTGGTGTTGGCGCACCGTAATAATCAACATTTACACCATTTAATAAGTTTGAATTCGCTCTACCAGCACTGATATTAGCTAATTCTCTTGAAAGATTGTCTATTGATTTTTGCATTTTTGATTTAGTTTCATTAATAATGTCACTCATAGTCATACACCTCTAATTATTTTGTAATCAATGTTCCTATTTTTTCACCCATGACAGCGCGTTTAATATTACCTTCTTCAGTTATTGAAAATACATTTAATGGAATATTATTATCCATGCAGAATGATGAAGCTGTTGAATCCATAACTTGTAAACCTTCTTGTAACATTTGGATATGCGTTAGGTGCTCATATTTGATTGCATTTGGATCTACTTTTGGATCAGCAGAATAAACACCGTCGACATTATTTTTGCCCATTAAGATAACATCAGCTTCAACTTCAGCTGCACGCAATGCTGCAGTTGTGTCAGTAGAGAAGTAAGGGTTACCTATACCTGCTGCAAAGATGACCACACGATTTTTTTCTAAATGTCTGATTGCACGACGGCGAATATAAGGTTCTGCAACTTGTTTCATTTCTATTGAAGTTAAAACACGTGTGTCACATTCTAATTGTTCGAGGCTATCTTGTAATGCTAATGCATTCATTACTGTAGCTAACATACCCATGTAGTCTGCTGTACCACGATCCATGCCTAAATCGCTACCAGTTTTACCTCTCCAAATATTACCGCCACCAACGATAACAGCAATTTCACAGTCCAATTTAGCTACTTCAGCTACTTGTTCTGCAATACTTTTGATTATAATTGGGTTAATTCCAAATCCATCGTCACCTGCGAGTGCTTCGCCACTTAATTTTAATACAACACGTTCGTATTTAGAAGTTTGAGCCATTGTCTTATCCTCTCTATTGTAAAAATATGTAAATTATACAAGTAAAGAAGACACAATAGGTCTTCCAATACAAAAGTGAATCTTTCATACGGAGCACAAAAGGTGTCTTCTTCCTTGTTTTAACTTATGAAAAGTTATTTCATTTGTCCTTTAACTTCGTCAGCAAAGTTTTCTTCACGTTTTTCCATGCCTTCGCCTACTTCATAACGTACGAAGTCAACTAGTTTACCACCTTTAGATTTTAAGAAAGCTTCAACTGTTTGATCAGGATCTTTTACAAAGTTTTGGTCAACTGCACAAATTTCTTGTAGATATTTACGTAAACGACCTTCAACCATTTTTTCAACGATATTTTCTGGTTTACCTTCATTTAGAGCTTGTTGTTTTAAAACATCTCTTTCATGAGCGATTTCATCTTCGCTTACTTGTTCAGATGAAACATATTTAGGGTTGATTGCAGCAATGTGCATTGCAACATCTTTAGCTGCTTCAGCATCAGTAGAACCTTCAACTACAGTTAATACACCAATACGTCCACCCATGTGTAAATAAGCACCGAATGAATCGTTGTCTGTTTTAGTTCTAACAGCAAAACGACGGATACTTAATTTTTCACCGATAGTTGAGATAGCTTCTTTAACACGTTGGTCAACTGATTTACCATCTGGTAAGTTTGTTTCTAAAAGTGCTTCAACTGTTTCTGCTTTAGTATCTAATACTTGGATAGCAATTTCTTTCACTAATTGTTGGAAACCTTCATTACGAGCAACGAAGTCAGTTTCAGAATTGATTTCAACAATTGCTGCTTCGTTTCCTCTTTCTTCAACGTGTACTAAACCTTCTGCCGCAATACGGTCAGATTTTTTAGCAGCTTTAGCGATACCTTTTTCACGTAGGAAGTCTACCGCTTTATCGATGTCACCATCAGTTTCTGTTAACGCTTTTTTACAGTCCATCATACCAGCGCCAGTTTTTTCACGTAATTCTTTTACAAGTTTAGCTGAAATTGCCATTTCAAATTCCTCCATTATTTAATGAATTTTATTTTATTTATTTTAAAAAAAGGTGATAAGCTTCAATATCTTATCACCCATTTTACATTATTCTTAGTTTGATTCAACAGAAGTGTTTTCTTCAGTTGTTTCTGCTTCAGTAGCTTCTTTTGATTCATCTAAATCAATATTTTGTTCAGCTGCTACTTCTTCATTTGATACACCTTGTTGACCTTCTAAGATTGCATCTGCCATTTTACCAGTTAATAATTTAACGGCACGGATAGCATCATCGTTTGCAGGGATAACGTAATCAATTTCATCTGGATCACAGTTAGTATCTACAATACCAACAATTGGGATGTGTAATTTACGTGCTTCAGCAATTGCGTTGCGCTCTTTACGAGGGTCAACAACGAACAATGCTTGAGGCATAGATTTCATATCACGAATTCCGCCTAAGAATTTAATTAAACGGTCATATTCTTTTTTAAGTTCTACAACTTCTTTTTTAGGTAATACTTCGAATAAGCCATCTTCTTCCATTTTTTCAATTTCAGAGATACGTTTAATACGTTTAGAAATTGTTTTATAGTTAGTTAAGATTCCACCTAACCATCTTTGGTTTACATAGAATTGACCAGCACGTTCTGCTTCAGCTTTAACTGAATCTTGTGCTTGTTTTTTCGTACCAACGAATAAAACTTTTCCGCCATCTTCTGATACTTGTTTAATGAAGTTATAAGCTTCTTCTACTTTTTTCACTGTTTTTTGTAAATCGATAATGTAAATACCGTTTCTCTCAGTGAAAATGTATCTTTTCATTTTTGGGTTCCAACGGCGTGTTTGGTGACCGAAGTGAACACCTGCTTCTAGCAATTGTTTCATTGAAATTACTGCCATAATAAAATTCCTCCTATTGGTTTATTACCTCCACAAAAAGCTCATATAAACACGACAATTAAATATCGCACCCTTTATACTTTAACTTTCTGTGTGTGTATTGGCTTCATAGCCGTCAATAAATATATCATATTTACCTATGCAAATCAATAGTTTTTGTCCATTAATTTACACATTATAAAGAACGACTAAGCCCATCTATTAGTCGTTCTCAATTAAGTCGTTACGCAATAAAATTTTATTTGATTCTTTCTAGTTCATCTAAGAACTTGTCTTTTTTAACTTTAATAAATGTACCCTTCATACCTAATGAACGTGATTCGATTACACCCGCACTTTCTAGTTTACGCAAGGCATTTACAATAACTGAACGTGTAATGCCGACTCTATCTGCAACTTTTGAAGCGATCAGTAAGCCTTCTTTACCACCTAGTTCTTCAAATATATGTTCAATCGCTTCACTTTCAGAATATGATAATGAGTTGATCGCCATACTAATAGCTGCTTTATCTCTTGCCTCTTGTTCTACTTCATTATGTTTTTCACGTAATATTTCCATACCGATAACTGTAGCTGCGTATTCACCTAATACCAAGTCGTTTTCAGAAAAATCTTCTGTCACACGTCCTAGAACTAATGTACCAAGTCTTTCGCCACCACCTAAAATTGGGAAAATTGTTGTTCTGCTATCACCGAATAAATCATTATTTTCAGGTGGGAAAACAGTTAGTACATTATCAATACCAATATTGGATTGTGTTTCTTTCACATCCATCAATTGATCTGTATATTCTACAGGTATATGTCTATTTTCTAACATTTGGATGATACGTTCATTTTTTAATAATTCATTTAAATTCGAACCTAAAATTTTACCTTTTCTTGAAACTATAAAAACATTTGTTACTGTCACACTACTTATCGTTTGTGCTACATCTTTAAAATCTACCGCAATACCTTTATGCTTTTGCAAAAGTGTATTTAATTCTCTCGTTTTTGATAATAAGCTCATATTCCTACTCCTTTATATTTATATTATAAAATAAATGCACTTAAATCTTTGTTTGTTGAAATTGATTTCAACTTATCATCAACATATTGTGGTGTAATATCTACAACCGCATTAGGCATACTTGGTGCTTCGAATGATAAATCTTCTAGCATTTTTTCAAGTATAGTATGCAATCGACGTGCACCAATGTTATCAGTATCTTGGTTTACTTGGAATGCAATTTCTGCTAATCGTTTAATTGCTTCATCTGTAAATTTAACCGTTACTTGTTCTGTTTGTAGTAACGCTTCATACTGTTTGATAAGTGATAATTTAGGTTCCGTCAAGATTCGAACAAAATCTTCAACTGAAAGACTTTCTAGTTCAACGCGAATTGGAAAACGGCCTTGCAACTCTGGAATTAAATCACTTGGTTTAGACACGTGGAATGCTCCAGCACCAATAAATAGCATATGTTCAGTGTTAACAGTACCATACTTTGTTTGAACCATGCTACCTTCAAGAATTGGTAATATATCTCTTTGAACACCTTGGCGAGATACATCTTGCCCTGAATTTTGATTATTTGTCGCAACCTTATCTATTTCATCGATAAATATAATGCCCATTTGTTCAGCTAATTCAATAGCTTCTTGGTTAGCTGTTTCTTGATCAATCAATTCATCAGCAAATTCATCAGTTAATATCTTACGTGCAGTTTTAACTGGAACTTCTCTTTCAACTTTTTTCTTAGGCATTAATTGGTTCATCATGTCTTGCATTTGTTGGTTTTGGTTCGTACCTAACATGCCCATAGCAGCTGGATCTTGTTCAACTTTTAAGCGTACCTTCTCATCTTCTAATTGACCATTTAATAATTGTTGCTTAATTTCTGAACGTTTCGTTTTCACTTCATCAGTGGGTGTTTCTTCTTCGTCATCATTATTTTGACCAAAATTAGGGATTGAACCACCAAATAAAGATTCCAATGGGTTATTACTGTTCGTATTGTTATTAGCTTTTTTCTTCATACTAGGTACTAACAATTTCACTAACTTTTCATTCGCTTTATCTTGGGCTTCATCTTGTACCAATGCCTTTTTTTGATCTTTTACAAGTCTAACAGCAACATCTACAAGGTCTCTAACCATACTTTCTACATCACGTCCAACATAACCTACTTCTGTAAATTTAGTTGCTTCAACTTTAATAAATGGAGCGCCAACTACTCTAGCCATACGTCTTGCAATTTCCGTTTTACCTACACCCGTAGGTCCAATCATCAAAATATTTTTAGGTGCGACCTCTTGTTTTTCTTCTTCAGTTAATAGACTTCTTCTATATCTATTTCTTAATGCAATTGCAACCTTACGTTTAGCATCGTCTTGACCAACAATATATTCATTAAGTTTTGATACAATATCTCTAGGTGTTAATTTTATTCCATTTGTCTCCATATGATACGTTACCTCCATTAATTTTGTGCTTTAAAACAACTTATAATTTATACATGTTTACTATTGCCAATTAATTCTAAATTTAGACATTTTCATTAATTTATTTACTCAGCTATAAATTCTCAACTATAATTCGGTCATTTGTAAATACACAAATATCTGAAGCAACTTTCAAACTTTCATAAGCCATTTCGCTCGCAGACAAATGTGTTGCATTACGTTTTAGCGCTCTACCTGCACTTAACGCATAGTTACCACCTGACCCAATTGCAATCAAATTATCATCTGGTGCGATTACTTCTCCTGTACCGCTAACTACTAAGATTGATGTTTCATCCATTACAATCAACATAGCTTCTAGCTGACGTAATTGTTTATCGCCTCTCCACTCTTGTGCTAATTCCACTGCAGCTCTTTCTAAATTCCCACTAAATTGTTGTAATTTTGTTTCGAATTTTTCAAATAGAGTGAACGCATCTGCTACACTTCCAGCAAAACCAGCTAATACTTTATCATTATATAAACGTCTCACTTTTCTCGCTGTTTGTTTCATGATGACTTGTTCACCTAGAGTAACTTGGCCATCTCCAGCCATTGCTGCATGTCCATTATGTTGTACTGCAAATATTGTTGTTGCATGTATAGATGTACTCATTATTTAATTCTCCTTTTTTGCACGAGGATGTGCATTTAAATATACTTTTCTTAATTGTTCATTTGTCACATGTGTATATCGACCAGTTGTTGACAGATTAACGTGACCGAGCAAAGATTGCACTGTTCTTAAATCTGCACCTTGGTTTAACATGTGTGTCGCAAATGTATGTCTAAGTTTATGAGGATGTATCTCTGTAACACCAGCCGTTCGTTTCACTACGTCGTTCAATACATAACGAACGCCACGTTCAGTGATAGGATCGCCTTTCATATTAACTAATAAATAATCGTGATTACTATTTAATTTAGGTTTGAATGACGCTAAATATCGTTCCATACTTTGTTTACAAAACTCGCCAAAGGGGATAAAACGTTCTTTGCCACCCTTACCTAATACCTTTACACCTGGCGACGTCATATCTATGTCCTGTTCTTTTATATGCACTAACTCTGAAACTCTAATACCAGTAGAATAAAGTAGTTCTAAGATTACCCTATCTCGCAAGCCTTTTTTTGCATCATTTTCAACCGTGTCAAATAATGCTTCCATTTCCTCTTCATAGAAAAAATGTGGTAAATAATGTTCTTTTTTCGGATGTACCAATTGTATGAACGGATTTACCACCGCTTCATCTTGTGTCATCCAATATTCATAAAAACTTCTCAGCGTAGAAATTTTACGTGAAACTGAGGTTCTTTTCAAGTTTTTTGAATATAAGTAACTGAGATAGTTCCTAGCATCTTTGTATTCAAACGCATTCAAATCTAAATGTTCTTGAGCTAAGAAAACATTAAATTGTTCTAAATCATCATGATAGGATTTTAAAGTGTGCTCTGAAAATTGTTTTTCTACTTTTAGCATATATAAATACGCTTGTTGGATTTTTTCCAATAAAACCCCCTCCATCAACATAAATTGTAGCATATTGACAGAGGGGTCTGCGAAAAATAACTATTAAATTGAGTAAAACTTTCAAAATTTTCGGAAAGAATTATAAAAATACAATATTTTATAGCGTTTGTTTGTAATTATCTAAATATGTTAAAGCACGATCTGCTAATTTTTCATAACGTAATTTTTTATCTTTTACTTTCTTTTCCAATGTTGGTAGTAAACCAAAGTTAGCATTCATTGGTTGGAAGTTTTTTTCATTTTTGGCATGTGAAATATAATATGCCATGCTACCTATCATTGTTTCTCTAGGGAAAATGACTTCTCCCTTGTTAAGCATTTTATGTGCTACATTGATACCTGCAACGAGTCCACTAGCGGCACTCTCTACGTACCCTTCAACACCAGTCATTTGACCTGCGAAATAAAGTTCTTCTCTTCCTTTTAATTCATAAGTTTCAGTTAAAACATCAGGCGAATTGATGAATGTGTTACGGTGCATGACACCATATCTAACTATTTCAACATTTTCTAATCCTGGAATTAATCTGATGACATCTTTTTGAGCTCCCCATTTTAAATGTGTTTGGAAACCTACAATGTTGTATAGTGTTCCTGCAGCATCATCCTGGCGTAGTTGTACGACAGCGTATGGTCTTTCGCCTGTTTTAGGATCTTCGAGACCCACGGGTTTCATTGGACCGAACAATAATGTTTTTCTACCACGTTCAGCCATTACTTCAAACGGCATACAACCTTCAAAGTATTTTTCTTTTTCAAATTCATTTACAGGTGCAACTTCAGCTTCCATGAGCGCATCGTAAAATGTATTAAACTCATCTTCTGTCATAGGACAATTCAAATATGCGGCTTCACCTTTATCATAGCGGGATTTCAAATACACTTTATTCATATCAATACTGTCTTTTTCAATAATTGGTGCCGCAGCGTCATAGAAATACAACTGATCTTTTCCAGTTGCCTCCACAATTTCGTTTGCTAACTTGTCTGTCGTTAGAGGACCTGTTGCAATAATCGTATATCCTTCAGGTATGCTATTAATTTCTTCATTTAAAACTGTGATATTTGGATGATTTTTTAATGTTTCAGTCACATAGCCAGCAAAATCATGTCGATCGACTGCTAGAGCGCCACCGGCAGGCACACGCGCTTTATCCGCTGCACTGATAATTAAAGAATCTAACTGTCTCATTTCTTCTTTAAGTACACCGACAGCATTTGTTAAAGCATTGCCTCGTAGTGAATTCGAACATACGAGTTCTGCAAATTTATCGGTATGATGTGCAGGTGTCTGTTTCACCGGCCTCATTTCTATAAGATTTACTTTTACGCCTCGTTGCGCTAATTGATATGCTGCTTCTGAACCAGCCAAACCAGCACCTACTACATTTACAACTTGAGTCATTCGATTTCCCCCCATAATTAAAAAGCAACTTAGACATCGTATCATAAATATAAATACATGCATCTACATTATATATATGTGTCATAAGTTGCTGTTATTGTTTAAACTATTTCTTTCATAAATACGATTGCAAGCGTAAATTCGCTATACTATATTACTTTTGCTCTTCTTCTTTGTAATCACAATTTGAACATACTACTTGGCTCTTACGTCCTTGTTTTTTCTCAACTAAGTAATGCTCACATTTAGGACAATCTCTTCCTATCGGTTTATCCCAAGTTACAAAATCACACTCTGGATATTTAGAACAACCATAAAAAATACGATTCTTTTTAGATTTACGTTCTACAACGTCGCCTTCTTTACACTTAGGACAAGTCACACCAATTGTCTTAACAATAGCTTTTGTATTTCGACAATCTGGGAAATTTGAACAAGCCATGAATTTACCATAACGACCCATTTTAATAACCATAGGTGAACCACAGACTTCACAGTCTTCACCAGCAGGTTCATCTTTTATTTCTATTTTTTCCATTTCTTCTTCTGCGCGTTCTACATCCTGTTTGAAACTACTGTAAAAATCTGAAATCACTTTTTTCCAGCCAATCTCACCATCGGCAACTTTATCCAATAATGTTTCCATGTTTACTGTAAAGTCAACATCGATAATTTCTGGGAAGTAATCTTTAACTTGTTCATGAACAATTTCGCCCAATTCAGTTGGCACAAAACGTTTACTTTCATTTTTCACATAATTTCTTTTCTGGATTGTATCGATCGTTGGTGCATATGTGGAAGGACGTCCAATTTTCAATTCTTCCATTGTTTTCACTAAACGCGCTTCAGTATAGCGTGGTGGTGGTTGAGTAAAATGTTGTGATGGTTCAATGTTCGTAGCTGTAACCATTTCACCTTCACCAATATTTGGTAATTTGTTATCTTTACCATCTTCACTGTCATCTTTGGTTTCAACATATAAAGTCATAAAACCTTTAAATTTGATTGTCTGTCCATTTGCTCGGAATTTGATGTCATTTTGCGTCAAATCCATTGCAACTGTATCTAAAATTGCAGGTGCCATTTGACTGGCAACAAAACGTTCCCAAATTAATTTATATAATCTATGTTGATCTCTAGTTAAGAAATTTTTCATTTCATTTGGTGTACGTAAAGTACTAGACGGTCTGATGGCTTCATGGGCATCTTGATCGCCTTGACCTTTTGATTTTCGATTAGATGTATAGTCATTACCATATGTTTCTTGAATGTAATTTTTCGCTTCTGATTGCGCTTGGTCTGAGATTCTTGTTGAATCTGTACGCATATAAGTGATTAAACCAACTGTACCTTGCTTTTTCAAATCTATACCTTCATATAGTTGTTGGGCTAACATCATTGTTTTACGTGCTTTGAAATTCAATTTACGAGCAGCTTCTTGTTGAAGTGTTGACGTTGTAAAAGGATTAGCTGGATAACGCGTTTTTTCCTTTTTAGTCACTTTAGTCACTTCAAACTGATCGCCATCTAACTGCGTAGTAATTTTTTCAACATCTGCTTTTTCAGTTAATTTAAATGGTTTATTTTTAAAATGAAGAAATTTAGCTGTGAATTTTGTTTTCTTATATCTAAATTCGCCTTCAATTTTCCAATATTCTTCTGGTTTGAAATTTCTAATTTCATTTTCACGATCTATAACTAGTCTTAATGCCACAGATTGTACACGACCAGCAGATAACCCTTTTTTAACTTTTTTCCATAATACGGGTGAGATATTATAACCGACTAAACGATCTAGAATACGTCGTGCTTGTTGCGCATCAACGAGTTCCATTTCGATGCCTCTTGGATGTTTAAAACTATCTTTTACTGCATCTTTTGTTATTTCATTAAACACTACTCTATTTTCTGTTGAATCTTCCAAGTTTAATATATTCGCTAAATGCCAAGCAATAGCTTCACCTTCACGGTCGGGGTCACTCGCTAAGAATACTTTTTTCGCTTTCTTAGCATGTTTTTTCAATTCTTTTACAACTGGACCTTTACCACGTATCGTAATATATTTGGGTTCATAATCATTTTCAGCATCTACACCCATTTGACTACGAGGCAAGTCTCTAACGTGCCCCATTGATGCGATTACTTTATATTTTTTACCTAAATATTTTTCAATGGTTTTAGCTTTTGCAGGCGATTCAACTATGACTAAATTTTCTGCCAAAGTAGTTACCCCCTTGCATTTTCTAATTACAAAGATAAATGATAAACGGTGTATTTTGTTTTTGTCAATGTTTTTAATTTTGACTTGATTAAATTTATACCGTTATTTCATCCCAAACTTTATCAATCAGCAGTATTTTTTCATATATTATTAAAAAAAAGCGTTAAATAAAATCTGTTTTAAAGTTGTGCGCTATTTACTTTTCATATAATAAAATATTCTAATATATCATCCGCATTCAATACAATTTTCGCCCCTTCTTGAGCACTACGCAAATTGCCTAATGTCATTTTATTAAATATTGTACCAGGTAAGACATACACATCTCTATTTTGTTCTAATGCAAATCGCGTCGTGATACTTGTACCACTATTTTCTGCAGATTCTGTGATAAAGATACCTTTAGAAAGTCCACTAATCAATCTATTCCTTTCTGGGAAATGGTATCTTTTGGGCTTTTCGAGAGGGAGATATTCACTTATAACTATTCCATCTTTTTCAATTTGCTGTCTTATCTCTTTAGTTTCTTTCGGATAATGATGCATATGTCCAAATCCTAATACCGCAATTGTAGGTAACTTAAATAACAAAGCATGTTGATGCGCCATCATATCTGCACCTTTTGCAAGCCCTGATATTATCGTCAAATGATGTTTTTTAAATGAAGGAAAAAATGTTTGAAGTGATTGCCATGTATATTGTGTCGCTTGTCTAGATCCAATAATAGCTAGGGTACGAGGAGATTGCATTAAAGTGAGCTTACCGCGATAAAATAGGATTAGGGGTGGATCATAAATTTCTCGCAATAACTGTGGATATAAACGGTGATTAATTGTTATGAAATGAACTTTCCATGCTTTTAATTGTTTGAATAGTACTTCTAAATTAGTTGTCACATATAATCGGTATACATTTTCATTTTTTGCAGTTATTTTTACTGTTCCCAAAAATTGTTTGAGTATGTATTGTTTATCTACCTTACTATATTTCATAAAAGAGGGAGAAAATCTTAATAATCGATGTATTTGTTGTGTAGATAGTCCAGCAAATCGAAGCTTTAAAAGGTCTAAATCGTTCATTTATCATACTCCTTTATATCTCATATTATACGATAAAATATATATGCTGCGTATTACAAAATTTTGTCAAATGATCGTAATAAGTCATATGATTTTAAAGAGTAATTTTAAATTCCTAAATTGACAACATCTGATGTTTCAATTGGAGATATTAATTGTATTTATCTTTAATTTAGCGGTCGCATTTCTACTATATAAAATACTTTATCAAATGCATTTTTTTATTTTAATATCAGCTCATACAACCTAAAAAAGCACAAACTCCGACATACTATCGGAATTTGCGCTGACTTTTAATAAATAAAATTATTTTACAGTCAATAAATGTTCATAGATGCCAGCTTCTTTAGCTGCATCAATTAAAGTTGTACCAATTTCAGAAGGTGTGTCTGCTGTTTTTACACCACAACTGTTAAGTGTTTTAATTTTCTCTTCTGCAGTTCCTTTACCACCTGAGATAATCGCACCAGCATGGCCCATACGTTTACCAGGAGGAGCTGTTTGACCGCCTACGAAGCCTACAACAGGTTTCGTCATATTAGCTTTAATCCATTCAGCAGCTTCTTCTTCTGCAGTACCCCCGATTTCACCAATCATAACGACAGCCTTAGTTTCATCATCTTCATTAAATGCTTTTAATACATCTATAAAGTTTGTACCATTAACTGGGTCGCCACCAATACCAACCGCAGTCGTTTGACCGATACCTTCTTCAGTTAATTGATGTACCGCTTCATATGTTAATGTACCAGAGCGTGATACAACGCCTACATGACCTTTTTTATGGATGTATCCTGGCATGATACCAATTTTACATTCATCAGCAGTAATGACACCTGGACAGTTAGGTCCTACTATACGTGTTTTCTTACCTTCTGAATAACGTTTTACTTTAACCATATCAATTACAGGAATATGTTCTGTGATACAAATCGCTAAATCTAGTTCAGCTTCGATACATTCTAAAATTGCATCAGCAGCAAATGGTGCTGGTACATAAATAACTGATACTGTTGCACCTGTTTCTTTTTGTGCTTCTTCAACTGTATTGAATACTGGAACGCCTTCAACAACCTGTCCGCCTTTACCTGGAGTTACCCCAGCAACAATTTGTGTACCATATTCAAGCATTTGTTTTGTATGGAAAAGGGCAGTTGACCCTGTGATACCTTGTACAATTACTTTTGTATTTTTATCAATAAATACGCTCATCTTCGTGCTCCCATCCTTTCCTTATGCTTCTTTAACAAGTTTTACGATTTTTTGTGCGCCTTCAGCCATTGTAGCTGCTGGTTCAATTGCTAATCCAGATTCTTTAAGAATTTCTTTACCTCTTTCAACATTTGTACCTTCTAAACGTACGACAAGTGGTAAAGTAAGCTCGACTTCTTTAACTGCAGCAACAATACCTTCAGCGATAATGTCACATTTCATAATGCCACCAAAGATATTTACAAAGATACCTTTTACATTTTCATCACCTAAGATAATTTTAAATGCTTCAGTAACTTTTTCTTTAGTTGCGCCGCCCCCTACGTCAAGGAAGTTAGCCGGATTACCGCCGAAGTGATTGATTGTATCCATAGTTGCCATTGCTAAACCAGCGCCGTTAACCATACAACCAATATCACCATCTAAAGCGATATATGATAAATCGTATTTAGAAGCTTCGATTTCTTTTGGATCTTCTTCTTCTAAATCACGTAATTCTTGAATATCTTTATGTTTAAATAATGCGTTATCATCAAAATTAACTTTAGCATCTAATGCTAAAACTTCACCCTCACCCGTAGTAACAAGTGGGTTGATTTCAACGATTGAGCAATCTTTTTCGATGAAAACATTATAAAGTGATACTAAAAATTTAGCTGCTTTATTTATAGATTCTTTAGGAATATTAATGTTAAAAGCAATTCTTCTAGCTTGATATGGTGCTAATCCTACAACAGGATCAATTGTTTCTTTGAATATTTTTTCAGGTGTTTTAGCAGCAACCTCTTCAATTTCAGTACCGCCTTCTTCTGAAGCCATCAAAGTAACTCTATCTGTCGCACGATCGATGACAAAACCAACATAATATTCTTTTTGAATATCGCAGCCCTCTTCTATGTAAAGGCGTTTAATTTCTTTACCTTCTGGACCAGTTTGATGTGTAACAAGTGTTTTACCTAATAATTCTTTAGCATAAGTTTCAACTTCAGAAAGAGATTTAGCGATTTTAACACCGCCTGCTTTCCCTCTGCCCCCTGCGTGAATCTGTGCTTTAACCACGTAAACTTTTGAATCTAATTCTTTTGCTTTTTCTACTGCTTCTTCAGCAGTATATGCTACGCGTCCTTCTGGGACAGCAACGCCCATAGAACGAAATATTGCTTTACCTTGATACTCGTGGATATTCATTCTCCATCCTCCTGTTTCTTAGGTTAAGTTCATATTCAATTATAAGAAATGAAAGCGCTATTGTAAACTCATTTATCCTACTTAATCCAATTATTTTATTTTAACTATTAATTTACCAAAGATTTAATTGGTTCAAATGTTTTTCGATGTTCATTTAAAATGCCATATTTTTTAATTCCATCTAAATGTTGTTGCGTACCATATCCAACATTGTTTTCAAAACTATAACCTGGGTATTTTCTACCTAAATCTCGCATATATTGATCTCTGTGTTCTTTAGCTAAGACACTAGCAGCAGCTATCGAAACACTTCTAGCGTCACCTTTAATTAAAGATGTTTGCGGTATATCAATATCCAATGTCATAGCATCTACAAGTAGATGTGTTGGTTTAATTCTCAATCCTTCAATCGCTCTGTGCATTGCTAATTTCGTTGCCTCATAAATATTTATTTCATCTATTTCTTCCACCGAAGCATATCCATATGCATAAGCATACACATCATTCAGTAATTGACCTTCGATTGAATGCCTTTGTTTTGCTGAAAGTTTTTTAGAATCATTTAACCCTGTGAAATGATGATTTTTATTTAAAATAACTGCACATGTAACAACTGGACCTGCTAATGGACCACGCCCCACCTCATCTATACCACAAATAAGCGCGTCTGGATTTTCTGCTAAGATGCTATTTTCAAATTCCGTCATTTTCACATAATTATCTAATAACACTTGTTCTTTTTCTAATTGTTTACGTCTTTGTATCATTGCATTTTGCACACCTTTGCGTGCATCATTATTATATTCACTTCGCTCTAATTCACTTATTGACAGCATATGCTGTAACTTACTTTTAATGTCCTTTATCGTTTCGCTCATAATCCATTACACGTCCATTTCGGAAATAATATCAAATGTATACGTACCGATTTTAGCGTTTCTCACTTCGTGTATAATTAAATCTATGACCGCTTCGTAATCAATTTCATTACCTCGTCTTAACAATCCTCTTCTACGGCCTATCGCATCAAACCACTCTATATTTTCTGCTTCTTTTGAAACATCTATTTTATAGTGCTGTATTAAACCGTCATAATCATGTGCTTTCATAAAGTCTAACGCATAGATTGCCACTTCATCTAAGTGAACAATACTATCTTTGATTGCACCCGTAACACTTAATTTTTTTCCAACCAATTGATCCTCAAATTTTGGCCATAATATACCTGGTGTGTCTAATAATTGTAGCGATTGACCTACTTTAATCCACTGTTGTTGCTTTGTAACACCAGGCGTGTTACCCGTTTTTGCAATTGATTTATTAGCTAATTTATTAATCAATGTTGATTTACCTACATTGGGTATCCCTACTATCATTGCTCTAATCGCACGTGGTTTTAATCCTTTTTGTTTTTCTTTTTCAAATTTTTCTTTGGTTGCTTTGATAGCAGTTTGTTCAACTTGTTTTAGACCTTTACCATGCTTCGCATCAATTGCAACTGGATAAAAGCGTTTTTCTTTAAAATATGATTCCCATTTCTCTAATTCTTTTAAATTCGCCATATCTTTTTTATTTAAAATAACGACTCTAGGCTTTTGTTGTATAACCTCATCAATCATTGGATTTCTAGAACTATAAGGTATGCGCGCATCTACAAGTTCAAATACAACATCTACTTTTTTTAATTGCTCTGAAACTTCTCTTTTTGCTTTGGCCATATGACCTGGATACCACTGAATTACCATATATCTCACCCTTCTATTACTTATGACTTTTATCAATTTTGTTTATTATTTTATTCGTTCATACCGTTTAGTTTGCTTTAGCATCATAACACGTTGGTGCATGTGTTATAAACAAATTAATTAGATAATCACTGTTCATTCTTAATTTTACAACAAAAAAAACAGCAAGTGCATGATATTTTCATTTTTATTTACAATACCAATGATTCATTAAACAATAACTTGAATTTCTAACCTTTCTTTGTAAAAATTAAAAACCTAACATTCAAAATTAAAATTTTTCTAAATAATAATAGTTATTTTTATCTAAATACTAAAAATGTAGATACAATAGAATTATATTAAACAAATAAATAGGAGATTGCCTATGAAACAAAAATTATTATATCTTTGTTTATTCGTAACATTGGCAGTCGTTGGCCATAGTTACATCATATATAGATTTATTCATGATAGTGTTTTATTCACGGGTCCTAATGATGGTATGGAACAAATGGTGCCGATTCAAATGTATCTATTTGATAACTGGCATCATGGTAATTTCTTTTATGCTTCAGATTTTGGACTCGGTGGTGATTTTTTTAGTGACTTAAGCTATTACTTCTCCACAAATATTATTTTTATCATAAATGTGATTGTAATTGTTTTATTAAAGACGTTTATAACACTGGATACTACTCATATTATGTTTTGGATGACCAATGCACTCATTGTTTCTATTTTTAAATCTGCGATTGCAATGCTTGCGACTTATCTATATGTCCGTTATATAGCTTTAAATAAAAAAATTGCCGTTCTAGCTGCGTTCATTTTTGTAATTTCACCAATCTATTTCAGGTTCACAGTATATTGGCCATTTTTCAGTGATGTTTTTATTTGGTTACCGTTGTTATTGTGGTCAATCGAACGTTTTTTAAAAAGTGGGAAGATTGGTTTCTTTATCATTATAGTAGCCATTACATTAATCAATAATTTTTATTTTGCATATTATCAATTATTAACTGGATTAATTTATTTAACTATCAGACTAGTGTTTAGACATCAAGCTGATATCATTCCTAGGTTCAAGTCTTTCATGTCTTTATTTATTGCATCAGTTATTGGATTAGGATGTAGTCTTCCATTCTTTTTCCCAGCAATTCAAAGTTTCTTTAATAATAGACGCACACCTTTTGACGGCAATGTAGATTTATTTGAGCCATTCAATCAAAATACCAATGTTTTTTATGATAATTATTTAATCGTAATATTATTTATCACTGGTCAGGCGTTATTATCATTCAAATTATACAAACATTATTATTTCAAATTATTTGCAATTTCTACGCTTATATTAATTTGTGCTAGTTTTGTTCCTTTTATCGATCAGATATTTAATGGCTTTTCAGCGCCACAAAAACGTTGGCATTATTTAATAGCATTTAATTCTGCAGTTTTAATTGGCTTATATGTAAAATATTTTCGGACAATTTCTATACCAAACTATATTTTTTCATCCGTTATCTCATTAAGTATTATTGGCTTAAGTGCATGGTATTATGATGATGTTGTAGCATGGGTTTGGTTCGCACCCATAGTGAGTTTAATTGGCTTTTTAATTCTATTAATCAATGAATCTCATATCAAACTTAAACTTACACATTTATTTGTTTTATCAATAATGATTTTAACAGTCTTAGTTTCTACTGTATTTATACGAAATCAAATTTATTTTGAAGACCATGTCAAACGTGCTAATGCTTATTTTGTGAATGCAAGCCTTTTTAACACACCATTACAACAGCAATTAGTTAAAGATATGAATACACATAAACTTGAAGATGAGCGCATAGATTGGCGTGTCAATGAACAAGACAATACGCCGATGTATCAACAATTTAAAGGACTAAGTATCTATTCTAGTATATTTGATCATCACATATTAGATTTTTACTATGATGAGCTAAAAATCAATATGCAAGAAGAATCAGTGAGTAGATATCAATCAACCAATGGGCGTCAAAATATGAGCAGTTTATTTTCTATTAAATATCTAATGGTCAAGCGCTATCAACATAATATTCCTGCATACTTCAAAAAGATTAAAAACGATGGTCAATATGAAATTTATGAAAACACTTTAAATTTACCATCTGTACGTGTTTCTAATAAAAAGTATAATTCAAATGATTTACATAACCCTATTGATAAAGAACATGCAATGATGGATGGCGTTATTTTAAATAATAAAGGTGCATCTTATACGGCAAAGGCACCAAATTTATTAAATCAAACTCGTATCACGTACAAAGATATAAATAACAAACGCAATCATCAAATACATGCTTCTAAAAACGATAGCCATGTACAAATTCATATACCTAAACATTTAAGACAACGTTATCATGACTTTTATTTAACGATTAAAGTCAAACGTGGTCTACCAGATAGTAATTTTTCAGTCCAAATAAATAACTATACAAATAACCGCTTGTACAACAATTCGACTTATCGAACAGGTGTGGATACACAACTTTATAGAACACAACCTGATAAAAATGGTAATATAAATGTTGGGCTAAGCCCAACAGGTAATTACTATCTAGATATTCAAAGTTTGCATGGTGAAAACTACAATCATTTAAAATCAGCATATGCAAAGCAAAATAACGATGGACATTATACAGATATTAAAAATGGCGTGAAGGTTAAGTTAGGTCCTCACGAAAAAGGAATCGCTACGATTAATATACCGTATCGTGAAGGCATGACTGCATATGTCGACAACAAAAAAATTAAACCATTAAATGTGAATTATATGATGACTGGCGTGCCAGTTTCAAAAGATAGCAAAGAAATCATAATCAAATATCGTCCAAAATATTGGTATACGGTTACTGCTATTTCAATTATTTTCATTATAGGATCGCTATCATGGTTTATGAGAAAGAGATATAAAAACAAATAAATTCATAATTTAAAAGGAGTTTGTCGGAGATGAGGTATAACCATGTTTCGTAAACTTTGGTCTCACAAAGTTTCAAGATTATTTTGTATTATAGCAATGGGCATTTTAGTTGCACTATTAACATTTACACCGTACATCTATCGATATATAACGCAAGGTAATGTATTTAGTGGATCAGGTGACGGTTTTAGGCAAATGATGCCCTTTCAAATGTACCTTTATGAACACTTTAGCCAATTCAAACAATTTTATGATCACTCATTTGGGCTAGGTGGCGATTATGTTAAAGACTTATCATATTATTATTCGACCTCACCTTTAACATGGATTAACTTCATTTTTGTTTGGTTTTCAGAGATTTTATTTAATAGTCATCCTAACCAAATAAGTTATTGGGCAAGCAATCAAATTATTGTTGCTTTTGTCAAAGGTGTTGTCACGTTTGTCATTTCATTTTACTTTTTTAGATATTTAAAATTTAAAAATTATGCTACGTTGCTTGCTGCAATGCTTTATGCTTCATCAACGACTGTGATTTATTTTAATTTCACTTGGTCGTATTACGGTGATTTACTTATTTTCCTTCCTTTATCATTACTAGGTGTTGAACGATTTTATAAAGAAAAGAAAATTGGTTTATTCATATTCGCCATTGCACTAACCTTATTTTCAAATTTTTATTTTAGTTATTACGAAGCGATTGTCCTCCTAGCATACGTCGCTTATAGGTTTATCTTTCCACATCCAACTGATTTGGTTTCTCGGAAACAACAACTTATTTTGATTCCTATTGCAGTTATTTTAAGTACTTTAATAGGCATCTGGGGCTTTTATACGGGCGTTACTTCATTTTTCAATAACGATCGAGTTAGTAACCCGTATTTTAAAATTCCACTGTTCACTGATTTCGCACGTCAAAAGCATTTTTTCACAAATGGTTTTTATATTACAGTGTCTATAATAACTGTGGTCGCTTTATTATCTTTTAAACTATACAAACATTATTATTATAGATTATTTGCAATTGCTACGTGGATCATGTTGATTGGGTCACTTACACCACATTTCGATAGCATGTTCAATGGATTTTCAACTCCAGAACGTAGATGGGTATACATATTTGCAATCATGTCTGCTGGCTTAATCGCTCTATTTATCCAGCACCTATCGGAATTAACTCTGAAAGCCTATATCTTAACCTGCATTCCAGTATGTATCATCATGCTAGTCATGAATATTATCGTTACAGATCAAAAAATGTCATGGATGATTATTTGTTTCATACTTATGGTATTTATCGCTTTATTATTATTTAAGAAAAACTTATTACAAAATCATTGGTTTAAGGTATCCATAATAGTTTTATTTGTAATTCAACAAGCATTCATATTATCTAATGATTACTATAATAATGTGAAAAGATATGAATCTACAAAACAAGCCATACAGGACTCTGATTATCATAGCCCAGCTTTAGCCAAAAAAATAAATGCAATAAACCACCAGCAAGATGATCCATTACATCGTATCGATTATATGTCTCAATATGGATTAAATTCACCAATGATTTACCATTTTAATGGCATTGCTTTATATTCAAGTATTTTCGATGGCGATATTTTAAAATATTATGATAAAACACTACAAATCAATATGCATACAGATAAAAACAGCACGTATCGTTTATTATCTAATCGCGCCAACTTAATGGCTTTATGGCATGTAGAGGACCGTATTCGTCGGCCTGATGATTTAAATATGCCCTATGGATTTACACAGAAAGATATAGTTCATCATTCTAAAAAAGAATCATTTATACATTCAGTTAATCAAATCCATTATCCAAGTGCACACATTACAGATAAGGTTTATAATGCGAATGATTTAAAATCACCCTTAGATAAAGAACAAGCCATGCTACAAGGTGTCGTTTTTGACAATAATACAGAAGCCAATCAATCGTTCAAGCCGAATAAAAACTTATTATCCGATGCTTCTGCAACACTAAAAGATGCACACAGATTAGATAATCATCAACTGATTATAGAAAAAGACAATGGTGGTATAAGTTACCAATTGCCTTCGTCTATTGCTAATAAATATAAAGATATGTACGTTGAAATGGATGTTGAATTACTTTCTCCAGATAAGGAACATGACGTTGGTATTAACGAATACAATCAACATCGTAATGAGTTATCTTATAAATATAGACGTTTTGTAACACCAGTCACAATGAGGGTTAAAGCAAACGAAAAACTTAATCTTAAATTGTCTAAAGGTAAGTATCGAGTGAATGTTAAAGGCATATATGGCGAAGATTATCATACCTTGCGCCATGCATCTAGTTCATTAGACGCTGTTAAAGTCACACAACAACGTAATGGCTATACGATTCATAAGCATAAAAATGATGCAGGCTACTTAGTCTTGCCAATGGCGTATAGAGATGGGATGCAAGCCTATGAAGGAGATAAAAAAGTCACTGTAAAGCAAGGTAATGGTATAATGACTGTCATTCCTGTTGATAAAGGACAAGAAATAATCAAACTCAAATATGCACCACCTTACCATAAAACATTAATTATTTTGACGGTGATAGGTATCATCTCAAGTATTATTTTTACAAAGCGCATTTCAAAATCTTCAAAAAGAGAAATTTAAGGACATATTTTTTTAGTCCCTATTTGGTCATATTAAAAGCCCACGACTTTGCCATTTACTAATCGTCGTGGGCTATATATTTAAATAAAAAAGCGATTCTCATAATGAGAACCGCTTTTTATATGCTTAATATGCTGATTAACGAATTTCTTTAATTCTAGCAGCTTTACCACGTAATTCACGTAGGTAGTATAATTTAGCACGACGAACTTTACCACGACGTGGAACTTCGATTTTTTCGATTTTTGGTGTGTGTAATGGGAAAGTACGTTCCACACCTACGCCTGAAGAAATCTTACGAACAGTGAAAGTTTCTGAAATACCTCCACCACGGCGTTTGATTACTACACCTTCGAATACTTGGATACGTTCACGTGTACCTTCAATAATACGTACGTGCACTTTTAAAGTGTCACCTGGACGGAATGAAGGTAAATCTGTGCGTAATTGCGATTGAGTTACTGCTTCGATTAATTTGTGATTACTCATTATTTTTTCTCTCCTTCAACCTATGTTCTTGCCTCGACAAAATATAGCAGCGGATCATAGTGATTTTTCGTGTGTCGCACACTTAAAATATGTTAGCACATTGCTAGTCTTTTTTCAATTGCTTTTTGTATCTTTCTACAATATCTTTTTCTTCAACTGTCATTGGATACCGTTCTAATAAATCTGGTCGTTTTACAAATGTACGTAGAATTTTTTGTTCATGTCGCCATCGATCAATATGAGCATGATTACCTGAAAGTAATACATCCGGTACACTCATCCCTTTATATTCTCGTGGTCTTGTATATTGTGGGAATTCTAATAAGCCATCTTGGAATGAATCATCTTCATGAGATTGTTGGTTACCTAAAACACCTGGTAATAATCTCACTATGGCGTCTGTCATCACCATTGCAGGTAATTCGCCTCCCGTTAATACATAGTCTCCCATAGAAATCTCGTCTGTAACTAAGTGTTCACGTATTCTTTCGTCATAGCCTTCGTAATGACCACAAATAAACACTACATGTTCTGATTGGCTTAGTTCATTTGCTATCGCTTGTGTAAATGGTTTGCCTTGCGGACACATTAAAATCACTCTTGTGTCATCTGTTTTTTCAATACTTTCCATTGCATTAAAAATGGGTTCAGGCTTTAATACCATGCCTTGACCACCACCAAAAGGATAATCATCCACTTGATTATGTTTATTTTCTGCAAAATGTCTAAAATCAACTGTATTGACTGTTAACATATTTTTATCTTGTGCACGCTTTAAAATGGATTGGTTTAAAACACCATTAAACATTTCTGGAAATAAAGTTAGAAAATCAATCTTCATTAATCCAACAATCCTTCCATTGGTGTAATTTGAATACGTCTACCCTCTACATCAATATCCTTAACAACATCAGCGATATATGGAATCAAGTACTCTTTGTCACCTTTAACTACCCACACGTCATTTGCGCCTGTTTCGAAAATTTCTGTAACGCGTCCAATTGGTGTATCATCGTCATCAAATACAGTGCAACCAATGATATCTGAATAATAAAATTCATGTTCACCGAGTTCTATTTCTTCATGATCTCGTTCTTGCATAATGGTTTCACCTTTTAAATATTCAATATCATTAATATTATTAATGCCTTCAAATGTCAACATATGAAGACCTTTATGCATACGATAAGAAGCAATTGTGAATTCTAATGGCTCTTTATTTTTACGTTCAATAATTACAAGCTCTCCAGGCTGAAAGCGTGTTTCTGTAAAATCTGAATTTGATTTTACTTTTATTTCTCCTTTAATACCATGTGTATTAACAATTTTACCTATCTCTACCTTCATATACGTGCCTCCACTATTATTTATCTATTAAAATTGATTATGTATGCTATGATTTGTCTTATTATTATAACATGTGAAGTTATACGCAGTGACACAAATACAATATTCATGTAATGACATTTTTAAAATATCAACTTGCTTATATTATTATCGATAATGTCTATAAAAAAAGAGTACCCTTCAAGGTACCCTTACAAATCATATATTTGTTTATTTGTCGAAATCCTATTTTTGATCGTCAAATTTCTTCAAGATGCCTTCTCTTGATAAGATATTATGAACTGTATCAGTTGGTTTCGCACCATTTTTTAACCATTTAAGTGCTAATTCTTCGTCGATTTTAACTTCAGCTGCATTCACATTGTTTGGGTTGTAAGTACCGATTTGTTCGATATTACGACCGTCACGTGGTGCACGAGCATCAGCTGCTACGATACGATAGAATGGATTTCTTTTTGAACCTAAACGTGTTAAACGTAATTTAACTGCCATTTATATTCGCTCCTTTTGTTTTCATAGTTTTTATTTTCTACAAGAAATAATAATAACAGTAATTCAATAATTTGTAAAGAGTTTCTTCTTTACCAATTTCATTATTACGCAAAATTCTTTTTCTACTTTAATTCTTGGGAAGCCACATCTCCTTAATCACCCTTAACTTGACATAATTCACTAAAAAATATACATTTAACTTAAATTACATAACAAATGCACTAGGGGTGTTTCTAACTGAGATGAGTCTGACTCAAACCCTTTGAACCTGATCTAGTTTAAACTAGCGGAGGAAAGTGTGAAGTCTAGCATATTTCAATATTTTGAAGTACTTTGATACATATGTCGATATTCATTATACACAACCTTCTTTCAGGAGCGTTGTGTATTTTTTTATAGAAAATAAGGAGTGTATAAAATGAAAAAAACTGTAATTGTAACTGGTAGCAGTCGAGGATTAGGTGCGACAATCGTGAACACATTAGCACAACAAGGACATAACGTTGTCATAAACTATCACAACAGCAGACAAGCTGCACAACAACTTGTAGATGAAATTGGAACTCATCAATCAATCGCTATCCAAGCAAATGTTACAAAACGCAATGAAATAGACGCGTTAGTTGAGAAAGCTACGCAATATTTTGGTCACATAGATGCTATAGTCAATAATGCACTTGTTGGCTTTAAATTTGACCCTGTTCAACAACAAGCATTTGTTGACCTTACATGGGAGGATTATCAACAACAAATTGATGGTACATTGAAAGCTGCTTTTAATTTGTGTCAAAGTGTTATACCTCAATTCATCGAAAGACAAAATGGCCATATCATTTCAATTGGTACAAATTTATTTCAAAATCCTGTCGTCCCTTATCATGAATATACAACAGCTAAAGCTGGTTTGATTGGTTTTTCACGCAATTTAGCTGCAGAATTAGGTCAATATGGTATCACATCTAATGTCGTTTCTGGCGGCTTATTAAAGACAACGGATGCAAGTGCAAGTACCACTACTGAAGTATTCGATTTAATTGCTCAAACCACTCCAATAAAAAAGGTAACCGCACCACAAGATGTTGCTAATATGGTTGCATATCTCGTATCAGATGAAGCAAATGGCATCACAGGTCAAAATTTTACAGTCGACGGTGGCTTAACAATGAACTAATAAGGAGGACTGAGTCATTCAATGACACAAGCACAACATTTAAACATTGGTGTACTTATCTATGCTTGTGGCCATCACCAGGCTGCATGGCGTATGCCACATTCAAGCATTGAGCGTATTGGTGATATTACTTATTATCAATCATTAGCAAGAACTGCAGAACAAGGCTTATTTGATGCCATATTTTTTGCTGACAATCAATCTTTTCCAGCTAGTTCGAAAAGTGATATGCCTGCATTTTGGTTTGATCCCCTCGTTAATTTAGCAGCAATATCGCAAGTTACACAACATGTGGGCCTAGTTGCTACGATATCTAGTACATTCTCCAATCCATTCACAGCTGCTAGACAACTACTCAGTCTAGACCATATGAGTCAAGGTCGTGCTGGTTGGAATTTAGTAACGTCAATGACTGATATGGAAGCTGCTAATCATAGTATGGACCATTTACCTGAACATGAGGAACGCTATAAAAAAGCAGATGAATTTGCACAAGTGATGAATCGTTTACTCGAATCATGGTCATTGGATGACTTTTTACACGATAAAGAAGATAATAAGTTAATCAATCCATCAGCAATCAACGCTATTAATCATGAAGGAGAACATTTCAATGTCCGTGGACCTTTAACAACCCCAAGTAGCCCTCAAGGGAAACCCATTGCAATGCAAGCGGGCGCCTCCGATCCTGGTATCGCATTAGCAACTAAATATGCTGATGCAGTTTATGCTGTTGCTTGGAATTTCAATCAAGCTAGCGCTTTCAAGAACAAATTAAATCAAAAATTGATACAAGAAGGTAAGCCCAAAGATAGTTTGAAAGTATTTCCTGGATTAGTTACATATGTCGGACAAACTTATGAAGAAGCTTATGCAAACAAACAAAAACTCGATGAATCTTTAGAAGTTGATACCGCTTTAAATCAATTAGCCTTTTTTATTCGTCAAAATTGCCATAGCTGGGATTTGGATGAACCGGTACCACCATTACCACCTGTCGAATCTTTTAAAGGACCTAAAGGACGCTATCAAACTGTGCTAGAAATCATTAAAGATAAAAATCCAACATTACGTGAGTTATTAGGTTATTTAAGTGCTGGAGGTGGGCATTTAACACTCATCGGAACACCAAAGGATATTGTAGATGAAATGGAACGCTGGTTTGACGCGGGTGTTGCGGATGGTTTTAACTTAATGCCTCCAGAATTTCCAAATAGTTTAGAAGATTTTGTCGATGATGTTGTCCCTGAATTACAAAAACGTGGATTGTATCGTACTGAATACGAAGGTACAACATTTAGAGAAAATATTGGAATTTAATAGTGATTCAACATCGTACGCTTTCTATTAGTTTATAGATTGGATGTAGCACAAAAAAAGTAGTAATCCACGACTCTGCTGTGGATTACTACTTTTTAATTATTACTCAATTTAAGAAACACATTTTAAAACGGTAAATTCATACCATTCATCATATTTTCCATCTGTTTACGTTTTCCTTTTTTACCTTTGCCGCCACCGGAAAATTGTTTCATCATTTTCTTCATATCATTGAATTGTTTCATCAATCTGTTAACTTCTTGAACTGAACGTCCTGAGCCTTTAGCGATACGTTTTTTTCGAGATACATTTAAAGTATCTGGATCGTTACGTTCACTTGGTGTCATGGATTGTATAATTGCTTTAATATGATCGATTTGCTTTTCATTCATATTAAGTTTATCGATACCTTTCATCTTGTTCATACCCGGTATCATTTTCATAATATCATCTAAAGGACCAAGATTTTTCACTTGATCAAGTTGTTCTAAAAAGTCATCTAAAGTGAAGGAAGACGTGCGCATTTTCTTTTCTAAATCTTTTGCTTTGTCTTCATCTACATCTTGTTGTGCTTTTTCTATTAGACTTAGTACGTCACCCATACCGAGAATGCGAGATGCCATACGTTCAGGGTGGAATGGTTCTAAACCGTCTAATTTTTCACTCATACCAACAAATTTAATTGGTTTTTGAGTTACGGATCTAATGGATAACGCAGCACCACCGCGCGTATCACCATCGAGTTTAGTTAGCGTTACACCAGATACCTCTAATTGTTCATCAAAGGATTGTGCAACATTAACTGCATCTTGACCTGTCATTGCATCCACGACAAGCATGATTTCATCAGGTTTTGTGATTTCTTTAACATCACTTAACTCTTGCATTAAAGCTTCATCAACGTGTAAACGACCTGCTGTATCAATAATAACAAAGTCTAAATGTTCTTCTTTAGCATGCTTAATTGCATTTTCTACAATTTGCTGCGGTTTGACTTGGTCACCTTCGCTATAAACTGGTATATCAATCTGTTTACCAACTGTTTGCAATTGATCTATTGCAGCCGGACGATAAATATCAGCAGCTACCAGCATAGGTTTTTTATTGTATTTTTTACGCATTAATAATGCGAGTTTACCTGCAGTTGTTGTTTTTCCGGCACCTTGTAAACCAACCATCATCACAACAGTAGGTGGTTTATTTGCCATCGTAATTGTTGAATTTTCCCCACCCATTAATTGGGTAAGTTCTTCTTGAACAATTTTAATCACTTGTTGTCCAGGTGTTAATGATTTCATAACATCTGAACCTAAAGCTCTATCTGATACAGTTTTGACAAAATCCTTTACAACTTTAAAGTTAACATCGGCTTCTAATAATGCGAGTCTAACTTCACGCATCATTAGCTTAATGTCTGCTTCTGTCACTTTACCTTTACCACGGATTTTTTGCATCGTTCCTTGTAAACGATCGGATAATCCTTCAAATGCCATATCAAATACCCTCCTTTTTGTTCTCTAATTAATCTAAATCTTCAAGTGCTTGAATATATTTTTTTATTTGTTCTGGATCATTAATATGTTGTTTTATTTGTTCATATAAGTTCTGTCTTTGTTCAAAATTTCGATATAATCCCAATTTTTCCTCATAATCTTCCACTAAATCGCCAGTTCTTCTTATGTTATCATACACTGCTTGGCGACTCACATCAAATGTATTAGCTATCTCACTCAATGAATAGTCTTGCAGGTAAAATAATTCTAAATAATTTCTTTGCTTCTTAGTGAGCAAGGCTTGATAAAAATCAAACAAGTAATTCATACGAATTGTTTTTATTAAATCATTTTGACTCATCAGATTGACCTTCAATTTCGTTCGATTGTTCATCAGTTACATCATCGACTTCTTCTACATTTTGCTCTATCATATCAGCAAACAGACCATATACATAACTTTCAGGATTGAATGGTTGCAAGTCATCTAATTTTTCACCTAAGCCAACATATTTAACTGGTATGTGCAATTCATTACGTATCGCTAATACAATACCACCTTTAGCAGTTCCATCTAGTTTAGTTAACACAATCCCTGTTACATTAGTCACTTCTTTAAACGATTTAGCTTGTGATAAGGCATTTTGTCCAGTTGTTGCGTCTAAACATAACAGTACTTCATGTGGTGCTTCAGGTACTGCACGGCTGATAACACGTTTTACTTTTTCTAATTCATTCATCAGATTAGATTTGTTTTGTAGACGACCCGCTGTATCACAAATTAAAATATCAATGCCTTTACTTTTCGCTGCATTAATTGCATCGTACATCACAGCAGCAGGATCTGAACCTTCATTTTGACTCATAACATCAACGCCAACGCGTTCTCCCCATACTTTTAACTGTTGAATTGCGCCTGCTCTGAAAGTGTCACCTGCAGCAAGCATAACTTTTTTACCTTCAGCTTGGTAACGATGAGCCAACTTACCAATTGTAGTCGTTTTACCTACGCCATTTACACCAACCATTAAAATAACATTCAGACCTTCGTTTTCTATATTCATGACTTCTGAGTGTTCATCATCTTGATGGTATATTTCAACAATTTTTTCTACGATAACCTCACGTAAATCTTCTGTTTCTGATATATTACGTTTTTGTGCTTCTTCTCTTAATTCTTCAACTAACTGCATAACTGTATTAAAACCAACATCTGCAGTAATTAACATTTCTTCTAATGCTTCAAAGAATTCTTCATCTACTTTACGGTAACGTGCGATTAAGTTGTTTAGTTGTGCTTGGAAATTTTCTCTTGATTTTTCTAAACCTGCTCTAAATTTCGCACCTAATTGTTGTGCCTCTATCTCTTCAAAATCCTCTATAGAAATTAGACCATCATCATCAAAATCGGCTTCTTTTAATTTTTTAGGTTTTTTCTTTGGTTCGTCTTCTTTCGTTTGATCCGTATCTTGTTGTTCTAATTCAGATAATTGCTCTAAATCTTCTTGCTTATTTTCCGCTTCTGATGAAGAAGCAAATTTATCTTTTAACCGTTTGAAAAAGCTCATACTTGTTCCTCCTTAATGACTTCATCAATTGTATTTAAATTAACACTCACTAATTTAGATACGCCAGATTCTTGCATCGTCACACCATATAATCTATCTGAAAATTCCATTGTGCCTTTACGATGTGTAATAACTATAAATTGAGTCTGATCTGATAATTCTTTTAAGTATTGCGCGTAACGTATTACATTAGCTTCATCTAAAGCGGCTTCAACTTCATCTAAAATTACAAATGGTGCTGAGCGTACTTTAAGTATGGCAAATAATAATGCGATAGCACTTAGTGCTCTTTCCCCACCACTTAATAACGATAAGTGCTGTAGTTTTTTACCAGGTGGTTGCACAATAATATCCACACCCGCTGATAAATAATCATCATCAGTAAGGCGTAGTTCTGCTTGTCCACCACCAAAAAGAGATTTAAACACATCAGCAAAGTGGCCTTGTACTGCATGGAACGTTTCTTTAAAACGATCTTTTACTTCTTGATCCATTTCATCAATCAATTGTTCTAAAGTTAATTTAGCTGCTCTTAAATCAGCACGTTGTTCATCTAAAAACGTATAGCGCGTATTAATTTCTTCAAATTGCTCAATTGCATTCAAATTAACAGGCCCTAGTTCTTCTATTGACATTTTTGTTAATTTTACTTTTTTACGTAATACATCAATCGCTTCATCTAATTCATATAATTCACTTGCACGTTCATAAGTTAAATGATAATCATCGCTCAAATGGTCAATCGCATGATTGATTAACACATCCAAACGTGACTGTTCTGCCTTGATATCTTGATAGCGATTTTCAATAGATAATATATCTTGGTTAGCCTCTTGAAGTTTTTGATCTGTCTCTTCAATTGTATCATTCAATTCTAGTCTGCGCGATTTAACGTCTTCTATATCAACAGTAAGTTTTTCTTTAGTAACCTTACTTTGTTCAATATGACTTTGAATCGTTTCAAATGCTTTTTCCCCAGTCATTTCATCTGAGTTAAATAATTTAATTTGCTCATCCAATTTTTCTTGTTGCTTCTCTACACTTTCCAATTGTTTAGTGATTTTTGTAAGAGATTGTTTTTGGGCATTTAAACGTTCTTTTACGACAGCTAAATCTGACTGTTTTTGATGTAATTGTTGTTGGGTTTGAGTGGTGCTTGCTTTACCTTCTTTTGATAATTTAGTGTAAAGATTGATGTCTTCTTCAAGTTTAAGTAATTGCGCTTTAATTTGGTCAAGTCTTTGTTTCTTTTCTGTTAACGTCTGCTTACTTGCTTCACTTTGATAACCATCATTTTTTTCGAATTCAAATTCTTCATGTTCATCTTTCAAATGTGCTTCACTTTTTCTCAAACGGTCTAATTCTAATTCAAAATCATGTAATCTTTGTTTTGCAGAATTATATTGTTGACTTGTTTCAAAATAATTTTCACTAATTTGATCTGACGCTTCTTTAATTGCTTGAAATTGCTTTTCGAATTCAATGGTTTGTTGTTGATAGTCTTCTAGTTGTGCTCGCATTTTAGCTAGATCATCTTTTTGTGCCAATATGCTTTTAGTTTTACGATCACCACCACCAGTCATCGATCCACCTGGGTTAACGATATCGCCCTCGAGCGTAACAATTCTAGTGCGATAACGAATTTTTCTTGCTAACTCATTTGCATTTTTTAATTCATCGACAATAATGGTGTTTCCTAATAAATTTTGTAATACATTCTGATAATCTGAATCGACTTGGATAGCCTCTGATGCAATATTAATGAATCCTTGGGACGTTTTTGCAGAATTTAAAATATCATTCGCAATATGTCTTGGTTGTATCACATTTAAAGGTAAAAAGGTCGCTCTACCCAATCCATTTTGTTTAAGATATTGAATCGCTTGTCTGCCATCTTTTTCAGAATCTACTATTACATGTTGTAAAGAGGCGCCTAAAGCTATTTCAATCGCTTTTGTTAAATCAGAAGGTACTTGAATAACTTCAGCAACTGCCCCTCGTATACCTGTAAGTTGTTTGTTTTTAGCTTTCAGAATATGCTTTACACCATTAAAAAAGTAACTATATTCTTCTTGTTGTGTTGCCGCACTATCAATACGAGACTTTAACTTTTCATTAAAACGATATGCTTGATGTAATTTTTCTTCATATTCACTACGTTGTTGTTTTAATTGTGTTAATTTACGTTCGTATTCATTCAATTGTTGTTCTGCGTTTTTCAGTTCTTTTTTCGTTGTTGTGCTTTGCTTTTCTGCCTCATTAATATCAGATTGAATATGCTTTAATTGTTCATACGCCTCTACTAACCTTGAATCTAAACGTGATTGTTTTGATTCATTTTCCTGTATCGTATGTTCTAAAAAGCGAATATCATTATTTACATCTGATTGTTCAGACATAAGTTGATAATATTCATCTTTAATGGTTTCAAGTTTTTCATCATGTTGTTCATCAGTAACATACAATTGTGATTCTAAATATTGCACTTTTTCATTTAATTCTTTTTGTTGAGCTTTTAATCTATCGATTTCTAACTGAACTTCTGTCTTCTCTTTATTTAAATTCTCAGCTTGATTTAATAGACTTTCTTGTTCTTCTTCAAAGCGTGCATTCGTTTCCGATTGATTTCTTTTTCGTTCTTCCAATACATTGAGCTGTCCTGTGAATTTTTCTACTTCTTCAGTTGCTTTGACCAACTCGAAATTTAATGACTCGATGCGTATATCTAATTGTTGTCTTTCAGCTTTATATTTATTTAAAGATTGTGTATGTTGTACTTTTTCAGCATCCTTTGTTGCCTGCTGACTTTTTAAATGGTTTAAATTATCATCTAATTCATTAATATTGTCACTATATTGTTTTATATCATGGACCGTTACTAAGACGTCACTTTTTTCCATTTCTTTGGATAAGTGTTTGTATTCTTTTGCAATCGCGGCTTCTTCACGTAATGGTTCTACACGACCTTCTAAGTCATAAAGTATATCTTCTACGCGTGACAAATTATCTTCTGTTTGATCCAATTTTTTAACAGAAGTTGCTTTTCTTTTTTTATATTTTAAAACTCCAGCAGATTCTTCTAATATTTGCCTTCTATCTATAGGCTTAGCATTTAATATTTCGTCTACACGTCCTTGCGAAATAATACTGAACGCTTCTTTTCCTAACCCTGAATCTAAAAATAAATCAATGATATCTTTCAATCTTGCTCTATCATTATTCAAATAATATTCACTTTCGCCACTTCGATACAAACGACGTGTAACTGTTACTTCAGTTGAATCAACTTGTAACTTTCCAGAACTATTCTCTAATTTCAATTTTACTTCTGCATAATTTTGAGCTTTTCTATGCTCGGCGCCTGAAAATATAATATCTTCCATTTTGGCGCCACGTAATGATTTAGCTGACTGTTCACCTAACACCCATTTTATCGCATCAGTAATATTACTTTTACCGCTACCATTAGGTCCAACAATTGCTGTTACACCTTCATCAAATTGGACATTTGTATGTTCAGCAAATGACTTAAAACCAAAGGCATCTATAGATTTTAAATAAACCATACTATTCTCCTTTAAATATTCCTGACTGTTCTACAGCACGGGAATGAAATGGCTAATTCATTTTAACTTCATTCGCCATTCATAACATTTATTCCATCTTATTATGATTAACTTAATTATTTAATCTTAGCTGTATATTTAAAAACGCAATTTTTCATTATATAAATGCTATGTCATCATTAATCATACTTATAACTATGATATTTCCATCTAGTGAATCATGATGTTTAAACGCATCCAATGTTAAGCGTTTTTATTTTTCAATATTTTATATGCACGTTCTGCAGCTTTTTGTTCAGATTCTTTTTTTGTTTTACCTTTGCCTTCTGCTACGGCATCTTCTTCTAGAATCACTTCAGAAGTAAAAAGACGATGGTGCGCCGGTCCTTCTTCATTTATCAGACGATATGTGACATCTCCCTTATTTTGTCTATGTACATATTCTTGAAATTGCGTCTTAAAGTCTACAACACCGTCCAATTCATCATCTTCCACATATGGGAAAATGATTTGTTCAGAAAATTGCCAGACTGCCTCTAATCCTTGGTCTAAATACAACGCTCCGACAAATGCTTCAAACGCATCGGATACAAGTGAAGGTCGTGTTCTACCACCTGTCTTTTCTTCGCCTTTACCTAATAAAATTAAATCGTTGAGCTGAATTTTATTCGCAAATATTACAAGTGAGGGCTCACAAACAATTGTTGCACGCATTTTAGTCAAATTACCTTCAGGCAATTCTGGGTATTTATCAAATAAATAGCGTGAAACCGTCAATTCTAATACCGCATCTCCTAAAAATTCTAATCGCTCATTGTGGTCAAGCCTGTTCATATTAAAGTCATTGATAAAGCTTGAATGAGAAAAAGCTTGTTGATATAAATCCACTCGGTTAAAATCTAAATTTAATTCTTGCATCTTTTTTTCAAACTTATTTTGGAATGTTTGTACCATTTCTTTCTTTTTTTGATTGGTCAATCTAGTTCCTCCTCAGAAATAGCGCTAGGATTCTGTATACCTTTATATTTTACGTGAAATCACATCAAAACTAAAGAAAAAACTGTTGTTTTTCGCATGTAAAACAGCGACAAGTCATGGATGTAGTTAATATCGAAGGTACAAAAAATCATGCGTTAAGTTTCATTGATTCTATCAAAAAAACAAAAAATCTGAGCCGTAATGACAACGACTCAGATATTTGTTTATTATTTTTCAATACTGTTGATAAATTTAACTGCGTCACCAACTGTGTTGATTTTTTCAGCTTCTTCATCAGGAATTTCAGTACCAAATTCATCTTCTAATTCCATAACTAATTCAGCGATATCAAGTGAGTCAGCGCCTAAATCATCTTTGAAAGATGCATCTTCAGTTACTTTTTCAGCGTCAACACCTAAACGGTCAACGATGATATCTTTTACTTTGTCGAAGTTTTCCACGTCGATTCACCTCCTTTAAAAGTCTATTGATAGACTTTTATATTTTCCCATTTTATCAATTGAAATACAAGTAGTATTTCAATTGATACACTAGAAATACACATAATCTACTAAATTTGACAATTATACCGTATCATGACGCATGTGTCAGACATCCAAAATGACATTTTACTTAAAAAATATAATCAGTCATACCACTATTGTTTAAAAGCTTGTAGCGATGATTATTTTTTCTAAATCGACTTACATGTACATGCCGCCATTGACATGAATCGTTTGTCCAGTAATATATTTTGCCTTCTCTGAAGCTAAAAACGCTACAGTATTGGCTATATCAGAATCTTCACCAAATTTAGCTAATGGAATTTGTTCTAACATTTGTGCTTTGAGTTCCTCACTTAAAGCATCTGTCATATCAGAAACAATAAAACCAGGTGCTACAGCATTCACTGTAATATTTCTAGAAGCTAACTCTCTAGCTGCTGATTTAGTCAATCCAATTACACCCGCTTTTGTAGCAACATAGTTAGCTTGTCCAGGATTACCTACTGCACCCACGACACTTGATAAGTTAATAATTGAGCCACTCTTTTGTCTTAACATTTGTGGTGTTACTTTTTGAATACAATTAAATACACCTTTTAAATTTGTATCAATGACATCGTCCCATTCTTGTTCTTTCATTCTCATTAATAAATTATCGCGTGTGATACCTGCATTATTAACAAGCACATCTACTGAACCAAATTGGCTAACGACTTCTTTAATCATCGCTTTAACTTCGTCACCATTTGCAACGTTTGCTTGAATTGCAAAAGCTTCAACGCCTTTAGCTTTGATTTCTTCCACAACAGCGTCTGCTTTTTCTTTATTTCCAGCATAGTTCACTGCAACTTTATAGCCTTCTTCCGCTAATTGTATAGCAATACTGCGTCCTATTCCTCTTGAAGCACCTGTAACCAATGCACTTTTAGTCATTTTCATTCCAACCTTTCACATCTTCTAATGTTTGAATTGAGGTAACTTTTACATTTTTATTAATTTTTCTAATTAATCCTGAAAGTACTTTACCAGGACCAATTTCGATGAAATGATCAACACCTTGTTCAATTAACCACTCTGTAGAATCAATAAATTGCACTGGTGAATATAATTGTTCAATCATATGCGCTTTAATTACATTTGCATCTGTTTCACCTTGTGCATGCACATTTTGTACAACCGGGAATTGAGCATCAGACCACTCAAACTGGTCAATAAAATCTGCAAAATCATCTTTGATAACTTGCATCATTGATGAATGGAATGGACCTGAAACTGCTAATGGCATTACACGTTTAGCACCTAGCGATTTCCCTTCTTCAACTAACTGATCAATCAATGATTTATGGCCAGATACAACAATTTGACCCGGTGAATTGATATTAGCTGGTTCAATAATTTCACTCTCTGTAGAAAGCTGTTTACAAATTGCGTCAACCGCTTCATAATCCAGTCCAAGTACGGCTGCCATACTACCCACACCATCTGGAAAGGCTTCTGCCATAAGTTGACCACGTTTTCTTACAATTTTTACTGCATCTTCAAATTTCAATACACCACTTGCAACTAAACTCACATATTCCCCCAGACTATGTCCCATAGTATAATCTGCATTTAAATCATTAAGGGCGTTTAATAAAGCTGAACTATGCGTTAATAAAACTGGTTGCGTATTTTCTGTTTGGCCTAACTTTGCTTCTTTATCTGTAAACATCGTTTCTAAAATATCAAAATCCACAGCGTTTTGGGCTTGATTTAAAATTGTAGTCGCTGCTTCATTATGTTCGTATAAATCATTCGCCATACCAACTTTTTGAGAACCTTGACCTGGAAAGATAATTGCCGTTTTACTCATTTTCTGTGCCCACCGTTTCTTTCATTGTTTTCACAATTTCTTGTTCACCAGCAATTTTTGCCTGACGAATTGCAGAATAGAATGCTTTTGCACTTGAACTGCCATGTGCTTTTACTACCGTACCATTTAATCCTAACAATACTGAACCACCATATTCTGCATAATCCATTTTTGTCATTAAACCGTTCAAGTCTTTGCGTAAAATCAGTGCTGCCATTTTATTTTTAAAACTACTTAACAGTGTAGATTTAAACATTTTACCCATTGCTTTTGCAACACCTTCTAGATTTTTAAGAATCATATTACCTGTATAGCCATCAGTGACTACAACATCAGCAACATCATTCATTAAACCTTTCGCTTCGACATTACCTGTAAAGTTAAAATCATGTTGATCTTCCATTAAACGGTATGCTTTCTTAGTTAAACTATTACCTTTCGCTGCTTCTGTACCAATATTTAACAAGCTTACAGATGGTTCAGCAATACCTCTAATTTTTTGAGCGTAAATATTACCCAACTGAGCATATTGCAATAAATGTTCTGCTTTTGCATCAGCATTAGCACCTACATCCATAAATACAAAACCTTTACCTGATACAGTCGGTAGCGTAACAACCAATGCAGGTCGTTCTACACCTTTAATACGACCAACGATGAATAGTCCAGCAGACATCAGTGCGCCAGTATTACCAGCAGAAACACATCCATCGGCTTCACCCGACTTAACTGCTTCAGCCATACGCGCCATAGAGCTGTCTTTTTTACGTTTAATTGCTCTTACTGGTTCATCATCCATCGTGATAGATTCCGTACAGTGACGCACTTCTACACGATCATGTTCTAATGTACATTGCGATGAATCTCCAAATAAAATTATTTCTAAATCTTTAAAATCATTAACCGCTTTTTCAACAGCTTCCAAAACGATTCCAGGTGCATCATCTCCACCCATCATATCAATCGCTAATTTAACCATTTTGTTCATCCTCACTTGTATAATACATTTTGAAAGTTCCTTTAAAAACGAGCGTATCTTTTACATATGATCGCACTTTTATCGTATAAAATTTATCTCTAATTTCAATAGTTTGTGCATCAGCACGTACCGTTTCATTTAATTTTACTGTTTTTATAAATGTTACATTACTATCTCTTGTTAAAACAACTGGTTTATGTATCAGTGCCACACACAGGGAGTTTGCTTGTGCGAACAATACATGTCCTCTAGCAATTTTATTTCTAGTAAACACAGATTTTTCGTCTATTCTTATAATTGAAGTGGCAGTTTGATCAGGTTGTACATTGATTACATCCCCAATAATTTCACTACCTTCTATAGAGCGAATACTTTCGTAATTTTCTTTTGCAACAGTTTTAATGCGTGTTCTTAGCTCAGGAATATTTAAATGTGTACGATCAAGTCTAATCGTTTGAATACTCACCGAGAACAACACACTTAAATCTAAGTCAGTAATAAAAGGATTTTTCTCTATTTCATTTTTTATTTCATTACGTCGTTCTTGTTTTTTTAATTTCATCGCATTCAAACTCCCATGTTTTTAGTACCAAGTCTTAAACATTCCTAACATATCATAACACTTTCTATTTCATTTGCTCAACAAAAAACATATGCTGTCGCTAAATTAAATTTGCTTTAGCATTAGCTCAATTTAATAATAAGTTTTTTATATAGTATCAAAAAACTCTTTTAACATTACTATTTTATTACAAATGTAACAATTAAAAGATTATTTGTAGTGCACTATTGAAATAAAAATATTTGGAACGTATAATTCAAAATAATTTAAAGGGGTGTGATATTTTATGTAAATAAATATTTATATGAAAAGCAATTGTTTCTAAAGCCAAAAGATTAATAATTAGAAGGATTACATGATGAAGAAATTGATTACCACAACACTCGTAACATGTTCACTGATATCTGTCACATCATTACAAGCACACGCGCAAGAAAACAATAGCATCAAACCAGAAAGTCTCAAGAAACCCATAAATACAAAAGTTCATAATGATCAAGATGTAAAAGCATATTTACAAAATAATGCATCAAAGATTATCAAGGAATCTAAAGAATCTGGAAATGCTAATGTTCAAGATAATGCATTTGAGCAATATGAAATTACAGATAAACAACAAGACGCTACTGGAATCACTCATTATACCTTGAAACCCAAAGTCAATGGTATAACTGCTGAAGATAGCGCATTAAAAGTTCATGTAAACAAACAAGGTGATGTCACTTTAATAAACGGTAGCATTGATAAACCAACTGTCAAGGTTGACAACGAAGTGAAAATTTCTGCAGTTGATGCTGAAAATAGCGCATTTAAAGCTATAGGAAAAAACAAGGCAGATGTTAACAATATCAAAGGCTATGATATCGTAAATAAAAACAAATTAGATATTAACAGCGACAGTCAAAAACTTGTATACGATGTTGAATTAAACTATATTTCACCTAAGGCCGCTCATTGGAAAATTCAAGTCGATGCTAGCACTGGAGAAATATTGAATAAAGAAAATGTCATCAAAAATGCCTCAGCAACAGGAAAAGGTACAGGCGTGAACGATGATGAAAAGTCACCATTGAATTTAACAGAGAATAATGGTGAATACACATTAAAAGATACAACACAAAATGCAGAAATGCATACACAAACTGCTAATAATACTACAGATGATTTTTCAGAAATCACAAACGATAGTAATAATTTCGACAAGGAAGAACACAAGGCTGGCGTAGATGCACATTATTATGCTAATGAAGTGTATAACTATTATTTAGATAAACATCATCGTGATAGTTATGATAACGCCGGAGGAAAGATTGACTCTGTCGTACACTATGATAAAGATTACAATAATGCTGCGTGGACAGGGCAATATATGATATACGGTGATGGTGATGGACAAACCTTCAAAGCATTATCAGGAGCCAATGATATCATCGCTCATGAATTAACACATGCCGTAACTGAGCGTACGTCTAACTTAAAATATCAAGATCAATCAGGCGCTTTGAATGAATCATTTTCAGATGTATTTGGGTATTTTGTAGATCCAGATGACTGGTTAATGGGTGAAGATGTATATACACCTGGAACTGAAGGAGATGGTCTTAGAAGCTTAAAAGACCCTGAAAGATATAATCAACCGGCACACATGGATCAATATCAATCAGGTAGTCAGGATAATGGTGGTGTACACACAAATAGTGGTATTCCTAACAAGGCTGCATATCTGACAATTAATGAAATTGGAAAAGATAAAGCTGAACAAATTTACTACCTTGCATTAACTCAATATATGACGCAAAATTCAGAATTTTCAGATGCTAAAACAGCTTTAAAAGAAGCCGCAAATAAACTTTATGGTGATAATAGCGCTGAAGCTGACGCTATTGATAAAGCTTGGACAGAAGTTGGCGTAAACTAAAAAGCCTGTTAGATAATTAATTATCTAACAGACTCCCACAATAAATCATATTCTAACTTCGGATGGCATTCGTAAATAATTAAATTATTTACGAGTGTCATTTTTATTTAGAATATAATAGAAAGTATACAATGGATTTGCATGAAATACAAACTAACAATTTTTAATCAAAACTCATATACAATAAATTTTCTTCAATAAAAGATTTTAATATATTATATTGTGGTTCAAAGAAGACACCCGACTGTATTAATTCGGCGGCTTCATCTCTAGCAACTTCTAGCATTTTATAATCTTCCACTACATTTGCAACCAAGAAATCAGGTAAACCGCTCTGCTTTACACCAAAGAAATCGCCTGGCCCCCTCATTTCTAAATCACGTTCACTAAGTTCAAAGCCATCTGTAGTCTGGGTCATGATATTCATACGTTCAATACCTGTTTCTGTTTTCGGTGATGCGATTAATACACAGTAACTTTGTTGTTCACTTCTCCCCACTCGTCCACGCAATTGATGTAACGTAGACAAACCAAAACGATCAGCATCATATATCATCATAAACGTCGCATTTGGCACGTTCACACCTACTTCAACTACCGTTGTTGACACTAATATATCAATTTCATGATTGCTAAATCGTTGCATCACTTCATCTTTCTCATCTGAATGTAATTTACCATGAAGCAGACCAACCTTTTCAACTCCATAATATGATTGCAATGATTCATATAATTCAACAACATTTTGTACATCTTCAAGATGCTCTGAACTTTCAATCAGTGGGCAAATGACATAAGCTTGTCTACCCTTCTTCAGTTCTGAAGTCATTTGATTTAATACACTTTCATAAGCCTCATGCTTAGACCAAGAAGTGATGATTGGTTTTCTACCTTTAGGTAATTGTTTAATTGAAGAAACATCCATTTCACCGAATACTGAAATGGCTAATGTTCTTGGTATCGGCGTTGCTGTCATAAATAAGACATTGGTCATAGCACCTTTTTCTCTTAACAACTGTCGCTGATTAACACCAAAACGATGTTGTTCATCTGTAATAACAAGACCCACATTATTAAACTTAACATCATCCTGAATTAATGCATGTGTTCCAATGATACAATCAATTTCATTATTATTCAGTTGTTCTAATAACAGCTTCCGTTTTTTGCCTTTAACAGAGCCAGTCAATAAAGCCACGTTCATTCTATCACCAAATAGGTCAACTAAACTTTCTGCATGTTGCTCCGCTAATATTTCTGTCGGAACCATTAAAGCTGACTGATAGCCTGCTGTTTTCAAGGCATACATACAAATAGCAGCGACAACTGTTTTACCAGAACCTACATCGCCTTGTAATAAACGATGCATGCGAATGGGTGCTTTCAAATCTCTGAATATTTCATTCACGCTATGTTTCTGAGCGTCTGTTAATTCAAACGGTAGACTATCTATAAAATGTTTAACTAAATTAATATCATAGTCTACGTCAATTGCTTCATCTGATGTTTTTTCAAGACGATTCAACCACTGCATTCTTAATTCAAACATAAATAATTCTGTGAAAGCATATGTTCTACGTGCTTTCAGTAAAGATGCTTTATCAGTTGCAAAATGCAAAGCTTTAATTGTATCTTCTAAAGTTTCTAATTTGTATTTTTTTCTTAAGTCTTCAGAGAGCCATTCTTGAATCGTCACCTGATCTAGTACCTGTCTAATCATATCTCTTAAAGGCTTTTGTTTAATACCTTCTTTAATGCGATATACAGGTTCATATTGTCCGCTCTCATCCATTTGTTGGCTAAAAAACATTCTGTTACCGTTGATTTCTTGCTTTGCTCTATTCCATTTTCCTTTGACTGTTACGGTTCCATGTGATTCTATTTTCTTTTTTAAATAAGGCTGATTGAAAAATGTGCATTTCACAGCAATTTGGTCGACCATGATATGTACTGTTAATTTAGATTTATTACGACCAAAAAAAGCGACAGTTGGTGTTGAATAAACTTCACCCACCACTGTCACTATCGCTTGATCTTCAGCTTCATTTAAGTCAATTACAGTATTATCTTCGTAACGTGTTGGTAAATATAGAATTAAATCTTCAACAGTATGAATATTTAATTCATTCAATACTGCTAAGCGTTTCGGACCTAATCCTTTTATTTGAGATAATGGAAATGGACTTTCAATTAAATTGACTTTTGACATAATTAATCACCAAATATTTCTTGTTTTAGGCGCTGACCCGTAGGTGTACCTGCTAAACCTCCACGACCTGTTTCACGTAGAGCGGATGGCATCGTTTGACCGATTTTATACATTGCTTCAATCACTTCATCTGTAGGAATCCTTGAAGTCACACCTGCCAAAGCCATGTCCGCAGATACGATTGCGTTTGATGCACCTGCAGCATTTCTCTTAACACAAGGTACTTCTACTAAACCAGCTACTGGATCACATACTAAACCTAGCATATTTTTCAAACAAATTGCAAAAGCTTCAGCTGACTGTTGCGGCGTTCCACCTGCAAGTTCTACAGTTGCTCCAGCTGCCATCGCCGCAGCTGAACCGACTTCTGCTTGACAACCACCAGCAGCACCTGAAATAGATGCATTATTGGCAACAACAAAACCAAATGCACCTGAAGTTAATAAGAAATTTAACATATCTTTTCTTGATGGTTCTAAACGCGGTTTAAGACCAAATAACACGCCTGGTACAACACCTGCAGAACCTGCTGTAGGTGTTGCACAAATTTTCCCCATAGCTGCATTGACTTCATTTGTCGCAACAGCTTTACTAACTGCGTCTAACAAAGTTGGTCCTGCGAGTGATTTCCCCGTTTTCAAATATTCTTTAATTAGTACAGCATCTCCACCAGTGAGCCCTGTTGTAGATGTAACCCCTGCTAAACCTTCGTCTAAAGCATTCTCCATCGTTTGTAAGTTTTTGTCCATATGTGCATAAACATCTGCTTCAGATAGTCCTGTAACTTCCATTTCTTGTTCAAGCATAATTTCATGGATTTTTTTATTTTGCTCTTCACACATTTCTACTAATTCTTTCACACTTTTAAACATGCAATACCTCCATTAGGCGTCTCCCATGAGTGAAACCGTCACTACACCATCGACGTTTTTAATTTTCTCTATTATTTCATCATTCACTGCATCATCTAATTCACAAGTCATTAATGCTTGATCGCCTTTTTCTTTCCTAGATACTTGCATACTACCTACATTAATACTTGAGTCTCCCAGTATATTGGCTACACGACCAATAGTACCAAACGTATCTTTATGGAATACAAGTAATGCCGGGTAATTACCACTAATCGCGATATTGAATCCATTGATTGCTACTACTTCAATTTTTCCGCCACCAATTGAAACACCCTCAACGGATATTTCTTTGTCTCCATCACGCATATTAATAATAGCCGTGTTCGGATGTGATCTTTCTTCTGCCATTTCAATAAAGTTGACTTTCATCCCAGCTTCCTCAGCAGTTTCCAAACTTGTTTGTATACGATCATCATCAGTATCGTAGCCTAACAAGCCACCGACTAAAGCAACATCAGTGCCATGTCCTTTATATGTTTCCATAAATGAACCATAAAGATATATATCAGCTTGTTTCGGTAATTGATTAAATAAGTCTCTAGCTACTAAACCAATTCTCACTGCGCCTGCAGTATGAGAAGACGAAGGGCCTACCATTGTAGGACCAATTATATCGAAGACTGTTTTATATTTCATAATTATACCCCACTCTTATTTTTAATGTTTCTAAAGTGTTACGCTTTCATTCTTAAACAACTTGTTTATTATAACAAGTTCAATAAACATTATAAACTAAAACTGGTTGTATTGTTCTTATTAAATGCAAAATTAAATTGCTGACAACCTTAAAACCATTTAAAAAATGTCATTATTTCAAAAAAATATGGAAGTAAGAATTAATCAAATTTTAAAATCTGATTTTCTCACTCCCATCTGTAACATGACTGATATAGTCGATGTTTTTCCTTTTGAAGTCATATACTATTGTATAAATGATACTCTTTTAAGATTCTAATGCTGTGATTTATATTATTCTACAGAAAACAAATATTGATAAACAGGTTGTTGACCATCATGTTGTTCTAATTCAACGTCTGGATATGTTGCTTCCATCCAATCTTCAATGTCTGAAGTAACTGTTTTATCAGCATCCATACCAACGATCATCGTAATGATTTCACTATCTTCATTAATCATTTCTGCCATTAATCCCTTAACCGTTTCAAATTGATCAGCATGACTTGTTACAATTTTATCCTCAATCAAGCCCATAAATGCGTCTTTTTTAATTTCAACACCATCAATTTTAGTATCTCTCACAGCGTATGTCACTGAACCAGAACGTACTGCTTCTAAAGATTCCACCATTCTTGATTTATTAGATTCGAGTGAATCAGTTTCATCGTAATTAAATAACGCAGCAATGCCTTGTGGTATTGATTTGGTCGGAATGACTATAGTATCAGCTTCTACAATTTCAGCAGCTTGTTCACTAGCCATTAGAATGTTTTTATTATTAGGTAAAATGATTGCACGTTTACATTGTGATTGTTCAATAATCTTGACAATATCTTCTGTTGATGGATTCATTGTTTGTCCACCACTAATCATGTGTGTCGCACCCATTGACTTGAAAATCTCTGAAATACCTTCACCCATGGAGATTGCAATGACTGCAGTGTCGACTGCCTGCGTTTCTTCTGTAGATGTTGCTTTGCCACCGTCATGTTCTTTTTTCACAACTTCACGATGTTGTTCACGCATATTTTCGACTTTTAACTTAATTAATTCACCATACTGTTGACCATAGTTAAATACGTCACCTGGTTTTTCTGTATGCACATGCACTTTAACAATTTCCTCATCGTTGATAACTAATAAAGAATCCCCAAACTGGCTCATGTCTTCTCTAAAATTCTGCTCATCAAAGGTTTTTTTATTTTTTCCAAAACGAACCATCATTTCAGTACAATAGCCATAAACGATATCTTCCGTATTAATTACGCCATGAAAATCATGTTCTTCATTAACTAAAGACTCTTTATTTAATTTTGGTGACTGTGCAGATACCGTTTCACCTTTTAATGCTTTTAAAAATCCAGCGTAAACAATAGCTAAGCCTTTACCTCCACTATCTACAACACCGACTTCTTTTAATACTGGTAATAAATTCGGTGTGTTTTCAAGTGAGACTTCTGCTTCTTCGAGAATGTAAGCCATTAATTCAATACAATCGTCGGTTTCTTCTGCCTTTTGTATAGCTGCATCAGCTGCATCTCTTGCTACTGTTAAAATCGTTCCCTCAACTGGTTTCATGATTGCTTTATACGCTGTATCTACACCTGCTTTAAAACTTTCAGCAAATTGTTTAGCATTAATTGTTTCATATGTTTCTAAACTTTTACTAAACCCTCTAAATAATTGTGACAAAATCACACCAGAGTTCCCTCTAGCACCCATCAATAAACCTTTAGAAAATGTCTTACCTAGTTCACCAATTTGTTGAGATAAATTGTTTTCGACTGCTTCTCTCCCTGATGTCATCGTCAAATTCATATTCGTCCCAGTATCTCCATCTGGTACTGGATAAACGTTCAATGAATCAACTAAGTCTGCATGATTTGATAAATTTTGCGCCCCTTGTATAATCATCTCGGCAAATAATTTACCATCTATTTTGCTTACCATTGCGTAATGTCCTCCTAGTTTTTCGTGCCATTATTAATGCGCACACCTTGTACAAATATATTGATTGAATTTACTTTTATTTTTAATGTTTGTTCTAATGTATATTTTACTGTTGATTGTACATTGCTAGCTACTTCAGATATTTTTGTTCCAAAGCTTACAATAATGTACATATCTACGTCAACAACGCCATTATCTTCTCGTACAATGATACCTTTAGCATAATTTTCATGTCCGAGTATTTCTGCAATGCCATCTCTAACTTGTTGTCTAGAAGCCATGCCTACAATTCCATAACATTCTACTGCTTTACTACCCACAACTGAAGATATTACTTCGTTTGAAATGTCTATACTACCGTAATCATTTGTGATTTCTAATGTCATAAAATGGGCCTCCTAAGTTTATCGTTATATCATAATCGCCAATAATAAACAATGCGTTTTGATTATCTTATTAAAAAAAATACTATATTTATCCACAGTTTACAATTATACCATAATTTAATATTAACAAAAGTATTACTCATGTAAACAAAAAATTTTTCTCGTTTTATTGCTATCTATACTTATTTGTGGTACATTATTCAAGTATGTAGTAGATACGTGTATTTATATTTATTAAAGGAGGTACTTTCATGGGCAAACAATGTTTCGTAACAGGTCGTAAAGCTTCAACTGGAAACAATCGTTCTCACGCTTTAAATTCTTCTAAAAGAAGATGGAATGCTAACCTTCAAAAAGTTAGAATTCTTGTAGACGGAAAACCTAAAAAAGTTTGGGTTTCTGCACGTGCTTTAAAATCTGGTAAAGTAACTAGAGTTTAATAAATATAATGCACGAAAAGACTAATCCTTATGTGGAGGATTGGTCTTTTTTTATTTCATTTTCTTTTAGATATCAGCGTATATTTAAAAATCCTCATTTAATCTTTACTTCGAATCATCAATACACTGCCTTCAATTATTTCTATATTCCCACAAGATTGACTTAATTCATTTGAAATAGTAAGCGTTGAACCAAGTTTCAGTGTTTCATTTTGTAAGTTATATTTAAAGCCTTTCAATGAAATTACAGTTGGATAGATGACTGGTATAAATGAAATATATGGAAATTGTTCACTATACGTCACATTAAACTGACCTTTTTGTATAAATTGAATTTCATTTGTATCATCTATTAATTTAATGTTGATATTCATTTTTGTATATTCCGGTTTTTCCAGTATTTGTAAGGCGCCCATGAAATGATCTAGTCTACCGCCCGTCGCACCATAAACATCAATATTTCGATAGCCACGCTTTACTGCTTGATCAATGCCTAAAGCTAAATCTGTGTCATCTTTTTCAGAATTATAAGGATTTATCTCTATCTGTTGTTGTATAAAGTTCCTCTCTGAATCAGAAATAGAATCGAAATCACCGACTGCAAATTGAGGTGTAATCCCAGATTCTAGCAAGATCAAGGTGCCTCTATCTATACCAATCCAATGTTCATGTTTATGTTCCACTAAAATATGCTTGGGCAAATTTCTATTGCCACATAATAAATTGGCTTTCATCTATGTCAACCTTTCAATGTGTTAGTTACCGTTTGATAATCAACGTGTTTAAAAAAGTATGACCCTGCAACTAACATTGTCGCACCATGGTTAACTACAGTTTCAACAGTGTTATTGTTAATACCACCATCTACTTCAATATCAAAGTTTAAGCCTTGCGCTTTTTTGATTTCAGATAATTGATCCAGTTTTTCTACGCAATCATTTATAAATGTTTGACCACCAAAACCAGGGTTTACTGTCATAACCAATACATAATCTACCATTTTTAATACCGGACGAATTGAATCAACTGGCGTCCCAGGATTAATCACCACACCAGCTTTTACATTTTTATTCTTAATTTGTTCAATCACTCTGTGAATATGGGGTGTTGCTTCAACATGTACTGAAATCATATCAGCGCCATGCTCAGCAAATAATTCAACATATTTTTCAGGTTCTTCTATCATAAGATGCACATCAATAGGTAGATCTGTACCTTTACGTACTGAATCCAATATAGGTAGTCCGATTGAAATGTTAGGTACAAATTGTCCATCCATGACGTCAAAATGTACCCCATCAACGCCTGCCTTTTCTAAAGCAGTTAACTCTTGTTGTAAATTCAAAAAATCTGCTGATAATAATGATGGATATAATTTTGCCACTTAATATCTTTCCTTTCTATTTGAAATTTCTTTAAATAGCTGTAAATAATGATTGTATCTAAACTGGGCAATATTGCCATTTTCCAATTCAGCTTTAACATTACATTTCGGTTCATTAATATGGTTACAATCTCTGAACTTACATGTCGCACCATATTCATGTATTTCCATGAAATAATTTTTGATTTCATCTTTTTGTATATGATCATAATCCACAGCACTAAAGCCTGGCGTATCTGCTATAAAGCCTTTAGCTCTCTCAAACAATTCAACATGACGTGTTGTATGACGACCACGATTTAACGCTTTAGAAATGTGTTGTGTTTCAATCTCTATATTAGGAAAATATTTATTCAATAACGTTGATTTACCAACACCTGATTGACCACTCAACACAGCTAAACCATCACCCCAACTTGAAAAGACTTGTTCAATATCTTCATTAATACTTATGAATTGTGTTTTATAGCTCATATTCTCATAAACTTCTAGCAATTTTTCAATATCGTGTTGTTTTTCCAAAGATGTCAAATCTTTTTTAGTTACAAGAATACGCGGACGCATATGATAAGAATGCGCAATTACTAAAAACCTATCTAGTAACTGTGTAGAAAAATCTGGTTCTACAGCACTCATTACAATAATGAGATGGTCGACATTACTAACAGGCGGTCGCTTTATTTCATTTTTTCGTTCATGTACATGATGTATATAACCTTCCGTTACATTTTCTACTTCAAAATCAACGACATCACCTACAATAGGTGAAAATTTATTTTTTCTAAAAAGGCCACGTGGTTTTGTATCATACATTTCACCGTCTACATCAACTCGGTAAACACCACTGATTGATTTTATGATGCGTCCTGTTTTCACTTAGGCACCCCTCTTTTAAATACTTTTACCATTTATATTATAGCAAAGCATTTTTGATTTAAATATGATTTGAAACGATTTCGGCTAAATTTTCAGTTGTAAATATCGATAACGATACTTTTCCACTTAATTATTCTATGAATGAAATTGAGATAATAAATTAAAAGCACCAATTTAATCCAAATTCGACTAAATTGGTGCTCATTTTATATCTTCTATTTGTGGTTCGCTAGAGCTTTCGCTCTTGCATAAGCGACACTATGCTCTCTTCGCTCGCTAAAAATCATAAGGTATATCTTTATCAGCAACAACTTTACCATCTACACGAACGGTATAACCAGCCGTTTTACCTTTTTCTATTGTCATCGGTATTTTAATGGTTTTATTGTCTTTTATTTTAAATGTTTGTGAAGGTGATGTCCCTTCGCCATCTTTGTCTCTTACAAACACTTTTACTTCTTGGCTGTCGTCATCTTTACCAGTATATTGAACTTCATACGTTTCTGTATAATCTTTAGTCGCTGGTTCATCATCTTTAGATTCTTTGTCATCTTTATCTTTATCGTCAGCATTTTTTTCCTCATCTTCTTTATCATCATCAGATTTTGGAGCGCCTTTTGAAACGGTGAATTCAATTGTTGAACCTTCGTCTATTTCTTCATCTTTTGGTGATTGGCTGATAACATTATCTTTTTTAACTTTCTTGTCCTCAGTTTCCTGAGTGACAACTACCTTGAATCCTTTTGCCTCTAACTCTGATTTTGCCGTTTTAAAAGCTTTATTCTCATAGTCATCAACGTAAACTTGTTTTGTCCCTAAAGATTCAGTAAGCTCTATATTACTATCATTCACTTTCACTTTATCTCCAGGATTCACATTTTGTGATTCAATTAAACCTTTAGCGATATTTTGTTTCGTGTACGCTTGTTTCACTTTTGAATCTTTGATGCCTAAATCTTTTAATTTATCTAAAGCTTCGGATTTTGTCATACCAAATAAATTTGGCATTTCCGTCAATTCAGGTCCTTTAGATAAAACAATGTCAACTTTACTTTGTTGTTCTAAACGATCCCCTTTCTCAGGCGTCGTTTTTATAATTTTATTCTCTGGATATTTATCACTATATTCACGCGATATATTACCCATTTGTAATTTATTTTCTTTTAAAATATGTTCTGCTTCTTTTTCTGTCTTACCTGATAAATCTGGTGTTTCTAAATATTTATTTCCAAACATACCCATTGCCATGAATCCAAATAAACCAAACAGCAATAAGACGATTATAAGTGTATAGAAAAACTTCTTTTTCTTTGTACGCTTTTTTTGTGGTACCTCATAAATATGTTCTTCACTTGATTGAAATTGTTGTTGATTGACGATAGGAATCTGCATTGTTTCTTTTATGTTTTTTCCTTTATCTTCATCTCTCGTCTGGTTGACAATATCTGATTTATTTATAGGAATTGTCTTGGTATTCTCCTCAACGGATTGATACCTCGCTTCATTCTCACGATTTTCAGACAATACATTTTCTAAATCACTTTGCATATCTCTTACTGATTGGTAACGCACCGTCTTATCTTTTTCCGTTGCTTTCAGTACAACATTACTTAGTGCTTGAGGTACATCCGAGCGTTCATCAGTAATATTAGGCATAGGATCTTGGATATGCTTAATTGCAATACTTACTGCTGTTTCTCCAGAAAACGGTGGTTTACCAATAAGCATTTCATATAATACAACACCAATTGAATAAATATCGGTACCATTATCTGTCGATTCACCACGTGCTTGTTCGGGTGATAAATATTGAACTGTACCTAATACATGGTTCGTTTGTGTCATTGTTGTTTCGCTTAGAGCTTTCGCAATACCAAAATCTAAAATCTTCAAAGTCTGGTGCTTATCTATTAAAATATTTTGTGGTTTAATATCACGGTGTACGATTTTAGTATCATGAGCATGTTTAATTCCATTAATAATTTGATTGGTAAAGTTGAGTGCTGTTGTGGTATCCAAAGGTTGGTTTTTTTGAATGTATTCAGATAATGTCGGTCCTTCTATATATTCCATTACTAAATAGAAATTATCATCATCTTCCGTAACATCAAACACGTTCACTATATTTTTATGTGATAGTTGTGTTAAATTATGTACTTCTCTTTCGAAACGTTTAATAGTTTCTTCTTTCTCACCAGCAGGAATCCTAATTGCTTTGATCGCTACTTTACGATTGAGAATTGTGTCTTCGGCAAGATAGACAGTACTCATTCCGCCACCACCGAGTTTTTTAATGACCTCGTAGCGCTCACTTATTATTTTGCCTATCATACTTTATCACCTTCAATCTCAGCCAATACAATACTCACATTGTCATTCGTATCTTCAGATAGTGCAAGTTCTATTAAGTCTTGACCGTGTGTCTCTAATTCTTTCGCTTGCACCAATGTTTCTTGAATTTGATGGTTACGTACAAAATCGGTTAAACCATCAGAATTTAACATTAAATAATCATAGAAATTCGTTTTTTTCACAAATATATCTGGCGTCACTAACTTATCAGTCCCCATCACTTTGGTAATGATATTTCGTTGAGGATGATTAAATGCTTGTTCAGCAGTAATTTGCCCAATCATCATGAGATGATTAACAAACGAATGATCATTCGTAATTTGTTCAATCTCTCTACTATTCACTAAATAAGCTCGTGAATCACCAATATTTGCTACTACAATATAGTTATCAAATACTAAAGCACAGACACAAGTTGTACCCATGCCCTTATATTCTGGGTTTTCTACTGACATTTCATATAACTCACGATTAATAGCTTTTAAAGTTGTTCTCAACCAATTTTCAGCTTGATCAGCTTCGATAAGATTTTCCACTTCAAAACGACGTTGAAGCTCATCAGTGACAAATTGGCTCGCAACTTCTCCTGCTAGGTGACCACCCATACCATCACAAAGCACTAATAGCTGTTGCTCTGTACGATTATAAAATACGCCACCTGCATCTTCATTTTTATCACGGTATCGACCCGTGTCAGTAAAAAATTGTGCTTTTAGCATGCCCCTACCTCGTTTCTACTTTTCGTTCCTTAGCTCTTAATTGACCACAAGCAGCGTCAATATCAGCACCTTGTTCACGTCTAATTGTTGCATTTATCCCTAAACGCTTCAATTCTTTTTCAAATTTAAAGATATCTTCTTTAGGTGTCTTCACATAATTTCTTTCTGGTACGTGATTCACTGGTATTAAGTTAACATGGCAATTCAATTCTTGAATTAAATGCGCTAATTCCCTAGCATGTTCAATTTGGTCGTTGACGCCACCAAATAAACCATACTCAAAAGTAATACGTCTATTTGTTTTTTCTTGATAATAATGAATAGCTTCCATTAATTTTTCTACATTATATGCTCTATTTATCGGCATCAAACGTGATCGAATTTCATCATTTGCACCGTGTAAGCTAACCGCAAAATTAATTTGAATATCTTCATCAGCGAAATCGTATATTCTTGGAATAATTCCTGAAGTTGACACTGTAATATGACGCGCTCCAATATTTAGTCCATTATCATCATTAACAATTTTTAAGAAATCCATCATTTCATCATAGTTTTCAAATGGTTCTCCAATACCCATGATAACGATTTGTGATACACGCTCTTCTGTTTCATCTAAAGCTTTTTGAACTGTTAATACTTGAGAAACAATTTCTCCAGCTTCTAAGTTACGTTTTAAACCGCCTAATGTAGAAGCGCAAAACGTACAACCAATACGGCAACCAACCTGTGTGGTTACACAAACAGAATTCCCGTATTCATGTCTCATAAGGACCGTTTCAATTGTATAACCATCTTGTAATTCAAATAAAAACTTAATTGTACCGTCTTTACTTTCTTGTTTTACAACTGTTGTCATGGTTGTCATTGTAAAATTATCTTTAAGTACTTCTCTTAATTCTTTAGATAAATTTGTCATATCATCAATGTCATCGACGCGTTTTTCGTAAAGCCACTCAAAAATTTGTTTCGCTCTGAATTTTTGCTGACCATTTTGTACCAACCAATCTTGCATCTCATCGTATCTTAATGAATAAATTGATTGCTTTTCAAAATTGGGAAGAAACTTATTTTTTTTCTTCTTTTCTGCAGTTATCATATTTTAATTTTCCTTTCTTCTTATCCTAGTTATGAAAAAGCCATCAGAGTTAAAATCTTGAGGTAAAATTTGCATCGTTTTTACTTTTTCTCCAGTTATTGGATGTTCAAATTGATCGAATTCAAAATCTTTATTTTCTTTTAAAAATGTATATACAACATTTTCATTTTCCATTTGCTCAATCGTACAAGTTGAATAAATCATTGTACCACCAGGTTTCACATTATATTTCACATTATTTAAGATTTCCAATTGAATTTCAACCAAAGATTCAATTGCATGTTGCGATTGTTCATATTTTATTTCTGGTTTATGTCTTAAAACACCTAAACCACTACATGGCGCATCTACTAAAATCTTATCATACACTTTATCATATTTTTCAGTTGCATCGTGTTCAAATGCAGAAATGTTAGATAAACGTAATTTTCTTATATTAAAATCTATTAAATCTATTTTATGTTCATGAATGTCCGTCGCATCAACATGTCCAGTACCATTTAATATTTCAGCAATATGACAAGCTTTTCCACCAGGTGCACTACAAGCATCTAAAACTTGGTCACCTTCTTTTAATGCCATTAATTCACCAATAAACATTGAACTCTTATCTTGAATAGATATCAGTCCATCTTTAAACATACGAGATTCAATAATTGGCTTACCACTAATATGTAGACAAGTTTCGATTTCTCTATCTTGTTCTACAATATAATCATCAGTGAGTCTTCTAATAGCATCGTCTACTGAAATACGAGTTAAGTTAACACGTACGGTTGTAGTTACTTTATCTAAAAATGATTGCGCAATTGTTTCTGTTTTTTCAATACCAAAATGCGTTGTCCAGTGATCAACCAACCATTTGGGTAAACTGTATTCAATCGCGATACGTTTTTTGTCATCTGTAATTTCAGTAAAATCTGGTAAGTCACTGCGCATAATATTTCTTAGTATACCGTTCACAACATTACCATTATGCGGACCGCCTTTATATTTAGCAATTTCAACGGCTTCATTAATAATCGCGTGTTCAGGTATTTTATCTAAATAGACATATTGATAAATACTCATCCAAAGTAACTGTCTGACCCAACCTTTTAACTTTGTTTGAACAAAAGGTTTCAGCAAATAATCTAAAGTATATTTTCTTTTTAACGTGCCATATACTAATTCTGTATATAATCCTTTATCTGCTCTATTTAATTCATTATTTGATAACACATCATTAATGATGATGTTACTATAGGCTTTATCATTTATAATATCTTGAATGGTTTCAAATGCTAACGCTCGCACATTTGTTTCTATTGTCATGTTAGTACCTTCCCAACAAGTGAAGTTTGCACGCCACTTAAGTAGTTTGCAGTTAACATACGTTTTTTCCCTGCAACTTGAATATCTGTTAATGCAATTGCATCGTCGGAACCTGTCGCAACGATGATTGCTTTTTTCGTTGTTTCAATAATTGTACCTGGTTCACCTGTTTTACCTTTTTCAATTCGGGATGCATATACTTTCATGTTACCATCATCCATAACTGTATAAGCTACTGGCCATGGTGATAGACCTCTTATATGGTTGTAAATAACTTCAGCCGATTGGTACCAATCAATCTTTTCCTGTTTTCTACTTATATTAGTAGCAAAACTAGCTTCACTTTCATTCTGTGTAATGCGGTTATTTGTACCATTAATAATAGAAGGTAAAGTCTCTTTTAATAATTCTGCACCTAAAAAGCTCAATTTATCATGCATGGTACCGACATCATCTTGGTGCTCAATTTCTATTGCTTGTTGAGAAATGATATCTCCTGCATCTAATTTCTTAACCATATACATTATAGAAATACCTGTTTCTGTTTGACCATCCATGATAGCTTGATGAATCGGCGCTCCACCTCTATATTTAGGTAATAACGACGCGTGGACATTGATTGCCCCTAACTTTGGCGCATTTAATAATGATTCAGGCAATATTTGCCCAAAGGCTGCAGTTACGATTAAATCTGCTTCTAAGTCAATAAGTTGTTCTAACTCTGATGATTGGGCTAATTTTTCTGGTTGATATACTGGTAAACCGTGCTTAATTGCAACTTCTTTCACTGGTGGAGGTGTTAAAACACGTTTTCTACCTACTGGTCTGTCTGGTTGCGTGACTACTGCAATCACATCATGTTCAGGAATTAACATTTCTAGCACTTTTGTTGAAAAATCTGGTGTTCCCATAAAAATGACTTTACTCATTATCAAAATACGCCTCCATTTCACTTTCACTTAAAAATTTCTCTACACGTTCAGTAAACAATCTTCCTTCAAAATGATCTATCATATGTAAAATCATTCTCGCGATATCATCATATGCAGTCATCTCAACTTCATTACCTTTTTTATCATTACTCTTAACGACAATCATTTTACTTCTTTCCACTTCACCATAAACATTAGGTATACTGATAGACCCTTCTAAATCAGTCACTTTTGTATCCGATTCACTTATAATTTGAGGATTAATCAGTTGTAACAATCCATCCATTTCCATATCTATCATCGCTACTTTTTGTGCAACACCTATCTGCGGCGCACATATCGCAGATGCTTCAACATCATACATTGTATCTTCTAAATCTAACAATAATTGTTCTAAATTTTCATCAAATTTTGTCACATCCGGTATAGACTTATTAAGAATAGGGTGTTTGCTTGTTACAAGTTGTTTGATTGTCATATCGATTTCTCCTCATAAAAATTCATCATATTATTATAACTTATTTTAGTGGAAATTGCACCATTCATTGAAAGAATACTTTACTGAACATATTGAGTAAGTAGTAGGATAAGTCTTCATTCAATCTATCTTCATAAAATATAAAAAGTGCAGAAATAGATATCTGCTCATATTTAAATGGGCTTTTTATCTATACTGCACTTTAAAACGATGTTCATAGTATACAAGACATATTTCAAACCTTTACATTTTTCATTATATATTGAGCATTGATCGTTCTTTAAGCTTATTGTTTTTCATCAATCTAGAATCGTTAACCGATTCACTTGATTACCAAGTTCATCGAAATTTTGTGCTGCTAACCAACTTTCAAATTTAAGTTTATTTTGCTGCCACTCTTTATCAATCATTGCTAACCAATATGTGTCACGATTACGATTTTTATACACTTTATGATTTCTAAAAATACCTTCAAATTTAAACCCTAGCCGTTGGGCAGCTTTAATAGACGGTTCATTTAAAGCATCACATTTCCATTCATATCTTCTATAACCTAATGTTTGAAATACATAATTGGCTAATAAAAATTGCACTTCCGTGGCAATACGTGTTTGTTTCATGACATTAGCGTAATGTATATGACCAACTTCAATTGAACCATTATGGCGATCAATTCTGAGTAAAGATAAAATGCCCACTGCTTCAGATGTTTCTTTATCAATAATGGCGAAAAAATACGGATCAGTAGAATTGATTTTCTTATCTATATAATTTTCAAATGCTTGAAAATCGTGAGGTTGCTCATCAGGTAAATATGTCCAATTCGGCGCATCCGCTTCATCAGAAAAATAATTAAATAAATCTTGAATATGACATTGCGCTAACTTTTCTAATCTGCAATATTGCCCTTCTAAAACTTTCACATTGGGTAAATGAGCTTGTTTAAACTCATTTTGTTCTTCACCACTGGGTTGCTTAAACTCATTATATCGCACATGAACACTCCTTTTTTCCCTAAAGCATAAACTAACGTTACTATACTAAAGTAAATCTTCCGCAGTCGTATTAAAAATTCAGCTAATATTTTAGCGTCATTTTGATTGAGTGTTAATTGTTGTTGTTCAATTTGCTTAATCATCTCTGGATTTAATACGATATCGTAAAAGGACGTAATTCTGTTTGACAACTCATTGATACTTAATCCAATTGCTTTTCTATTTCGAATTAAACTCATAGGCGTACTCCTTAGATTAGACATAAAAAGATATTGATCTCATTTCTCACTTAGTCGGTTGCTTTTCTTAATCGTTATTGTCGTTCTCAATACGTACTCTAATCATTTATGCGTGACTCGTTACTCTTTAATATAACTTTAATTAATATTAAATGCAAAAAAATGTAGCAAATTATTTTTTATAAATTTTAATAAATATTAGTTAATTGTTAAGATTATATCCATAGCGCCATCACTATACTTCATATTTATATCTAACTTTTATGTTTTTTTGTCCAAAAAAAAGAACAAACTATTTTAATGGCTAATCATTTACCTAGCAAAACAATTTGTTCTTTTTTCTAATATTTTTATACAAAAGTCAGTATACATTAGCTTCGTTATATAACGTGCTCAATATTACATCATCATCTGCGGTGCGATATCTATTTTCAAAGATAATTTTTCTTTTAAATATTGATCATGATAATAATCGTCTAAATATTTTAATGCTTCGTGTAATGCAGGTTCTCGTTTATATTTCACTAATATTTGAAAGCGATATTCGTTATTGATTCTTGATAATGCGGCCGGAGATGGGCCAAGTACAAGTGCTTTGTCTGTTAAATGTTGCAGTAATATTTTATGAATATGCTTGGATGCTTCCATAACTTTTTTCATTTCTTTATGCGCAATAGTAAAATTAATTAAAAAGAAATACGGTGGGTACTTTCCAATTTTCCTATAATTCATTTCTTTTTGAAAAAAGGCTGTGTAATCATTTTCTTGGACATCTTTAATAGCATAATGATCTGGATTGTATGTTTGAATAAGCACCTGTCCTTCTTTTTCATGACGACCAGCTCGACCAGCAACTTGCGTTAACAATTGGTATGTTCGCTCACTTGCTCTAAAGTCTGGCAAATTCAACATTGTGTCAGCATTCAAAACACCTACTAACGTAATATTAGGAAAATCCAATCCTTTAGCAATCATTTGTGTCCCTAACAAGATATCCCCTTTTCCTGAACCAAAATCATTTAATAACTTTTCATGAGCACCTTTTCTAGAAGTAGTATCCACGTCCATCCGTATAATACGAGCCTCTTGAAACGCTTCTTGTAAAAGTTCTTCAACTCTCTGTGTGCCAGTACCCATTTGTCTAATATGCTCACTTTCACAATTAGGACATTGATTAGGTGGTACTTCTTGATGACCACAATAATGACATTTCAATTGATCTGTTGATTTGTGATAAGTCAATGAAATATCACAGTTCGGACACTGTGGAACATGCCCACAATCTCTACACAACATAAATGAAGCATAACCGCGTCGATTTAAAAAGAGTACAATTTGTTCCTGATTATCTAAGCGTTGTTGTATTGCATCTCGTAATTGATTAGAGAACATAGAGCGATTTCCAGAGTTCAATTCTTCTCTCATATCTACAATTTCTACCTCAGGTAAAGCTTGTTGATTAACTCTGTTAGGTAACGATAGTAACTCATATACACCCTTTTCAGCTCGTGCAAATGATTCTAAACTTGGTGTCGCGCTGCCTAATATTAAAGGACATTGATGATACTCACTACGCCATTGCGCGATATCTCTTGCATGATATCTAGGATAATCTTCTTGCTTATACGAAGATTCATGTTCTTCATCTATAATAATCATCCCTAAATTTTTAAATGGTGCAAAGACGCTTGAACGTGCACCTACGCTCACACGTGCTTTACCGTCTCTAATCTTTTGCCATTCATCATAGCGTTCACCTTTGGATAATCCAGAATGTAGTACAGCAACTTCGTCTCCAAATCTACGTTTAAATCTTAATACCATTTGTGGTGTTAAGGCAATTTCTGGAACTAACATCATTGCTTGTCTATTAAGATTTAGTACTTCTTCAATTGTTTGTAAATACACTTCTGTTTTGCCTGATCCTGTCACACCATGTAATAAATAGGTACATTGTTCATGAGCATGTATCTTTTCTGATATGGCTTCAAATGCACGTTGTTGGTCTGAAGTCAGATGTTGTTTCACATCTTGTTCAAAGACCCTAGTCTCAAATGGATCACGTTCAACGACAGCATCATATTTTTCAACAAAGCCCTTGCTAATTAATGTATCTACACTAGATTTTGAATAACCCATTGCTTCTATGTCTTTAAGTAAAACGATGCGATGTTGTTCATCTAATAAAAAGGCATATAATTCATATTGCTTCTTAGATTTTTCTAATGAATTTAGCACACTATCATAGTTAAATCCTTCAACAACACATATGGCACGTTGTTTTTTCTTATTTACATTTTGTGATAGTAAGGTTACTTCAGATACAATACCTTGTTTTAATAATGGCGCAATTTGTGTTAAATCATCATTTTGCTGTGCTGCTTTAAATGCATAGTGTCCTGATGAGTCAAATTTCCCTGCTAAAGTTTCAGGCAGTGCATTCGTATCTTCAATAGAAAAGACCTTGGTATATTTTGCTTTAATTGCACTTGGCAGCATAACTTCAAGCATTGAAATACGTTTTGTAACGAAGTAATTGTTATACCACTCAGTAAATTGAATTAATTCTTCAGTCAATTCGGGTTTTATATCTTGAATTTCTTTAATTTCTTTTAATTTATTTATATCTATATTGCTATCAGGCTGGTCTGTTATCTTCATGACATAACCTTGAATTGTTCTTGGTCCAAATGGAACAATGACACGCATACCTATTTGAATCATTGATTGTAACCTTATAGGAATTATATAATCAAATGTAAAATCAACACTCTTAGAAGGTATATCAACAATTACTTTTGCTATCATTTTATTGCCACCTTGTTTCTAAACTATTCAATATATGCTCCGCTAATTCGACTTTTTTGTGTTTGCCTAAAGGTATAGCGTCTCCATTTTTATAATACATCGTATAATCATTGTCATCGGAACTAAAGCCAATCGTACGGTCTCCAACATTATTCGCAATAATCACATCTGCATTTTTATTATGCAATTTTTTTTGTGCATAAGCTTCAATATTTTGTGTTTCTGCTGCAAATCCAACTAAGTATTGTGATTCTTTATGTTCTCCTAAATATTTCAAAATATCTGGTGTACGTTTAAATTCTACAGATAAAGTACCATCTTGTTTTTTTAATTTATGGTCCAACATTTCTACTGGCGCATAATCTGACACGGCAGCAGCTTTAAAAACGATATCTTGTTTAGCAAAACGACTTCGAACCGCTTCGAACATTTCTTCTGCACTTTGTACGTGTACTACATCAACATGCTTCGGTGGTGTTAAATGTGTCGGTCCTGAAACTAAAGTAACTTCTGCACCTCGTTTAGCTAAAGATTCAGCAAGCACGTATCCAATCTTACCTGAAGATCGATTTGATAAAAAACGAACTGGATCTAATTCTTCTACAGTGGGTCCAGCAGTAATTAATACATGTTTACCAATAAAGCTACTTGATGCTGGCACAGCTTTTTGTTTTATGTCATTAAAGTATTGCTTTATGCGCTCTACAATTTGTAAAGGTTCTTCCATACGCCCCTTCGCTACATATCCACATGCTAAAAAACCTTCTCCAGGTTCTAAAAAATAGTAACCATCTGAACTTAAAGTCGCTAAATTATGTTGTGTCCTCTTATTTTCATACATATGCACGTTCATTGCAGGTGCAATAAATTTAGGCGTTTCAGTTGCTAACAACGTTGACGTAACCATATCATCTGCAATGCCATTTGCTAATTTAGCAATTGTATTTGCAGTTGCTGGCGCTACGATAATTGCGTCTGCCCAATCACCCAGCGCAACATGTTGAATTTCTTGAGGATTTTGCTCTATAAATGTACTCGTATAAACGGGATTTCTCCCAATAGCTTGGAATGCTAGTGGGGTAACAAATTCCTGAGCATGATCAGTAAGCATGACTCTGACATCAAATCCAGCCTGCGTCAGTTTACTCGTTAAATCAATTGCTTTATATGCAGCTATACCACCTGTAACAGCAAGTAATATTCGTTTCATTATATAGTCATTCTCCTTCGATTGAATTAGATCAGACGTGGGTGACGTCTCTTATAATTGAAAATCAAAATGTATGTCCCTCATAATTAAATTAACTTTTCGATTACTGTTCATTATACACAATTTATTAGTTAAATAAAAAAAGCACACCTTGCGACTGCATGGTGTGCACTTGAAAGATATTCATTTAATAACACATAGATGGCTATATAAAATTCAATATCTATGCTTTTTAATTAATACGTTTTTAAGAATAGTTCGTCTGGGAAAACTTCACCGTCAGCAATTTCTTCTAAAGCTTTACCAACAGGTTTTTCTGAAATGTATTTTGTTAATAATGCACTTTCAGGTTTCTCGTCTATTTCACGCGCACGTTTTGCAGCTGTAGTTGCAATTAAATATTTTGAATTAATTTTTGATGTTAATTGGTTTAATGGTGGTTGTAACATTATTTTTTTGCCTCCAGTATCATTTTTCTATATTTTGCTTCTATACGTTCTCTCTTCAAATGTTCAGCTTCAACAATAGATTGAATACGTTGCTTAGCTAACTCAACTTCGTCATTAACTACAACATAATCATATAAATTCATCATTTCCACTTCTTTACGAGCTTCATGCACTCGGCTTTGAATTTTTTCACTGGATTCTGTACCACGACCTACTAAGCGCTCACGTAAATGATCTAAACTTGGTGGCGCAAGAAAAATAAACAATGCATCTGGGAACTTTTTACGTACCTGTTTTGCACCTTCTACTTCAATTTCTAAAAATACATCGTGCCCACGATCCATAGTGTCTTTAACGTATTGCACAGGCGTCCCATAATAATTTCCTACGTACTCTGCATATTCTATAAATTGATCTTGTTTTATTAACTCTTCAAACTCTGATTTTGCTTTGAAGAAATAATCAACACCATCGACTTCACCCTGACGCTTATCACGTGTCGTCATCGAAATAGAATATTTATAAGATGTGGACGGGTCATCAAATATTTTCTTTCTAACTGTACCTTTCCCAACGCCAGAAGGTCCAGATAGCACAATCAACAAACCTTTCTCATTATCCATGACTTACTACCTCTCTAAACTATTCTTCTATTATTAAACTATGATACCACAATTTTCATTTAGTTGTATAGCGTCCAACAGCACAAACTTTGGTCATGACCATTTCTTTATGCCATGTTACAATATGATGAATGACTAAAAATAAGGTGGCTGATAGTAATGGCATATGATGGTTTATTTACAAGAAAAATGGTGGAATCGTTACAATTTCTTGTAGACGGAAGAATCCATAAAATAAATCAACCAGAAAACGACACGCTTCTTGTCGTTATTCGACAAAACCGAAAAAATCATCAACTTCTACTTTCTATTCATCCTAGCTTTGCTAGAATGCATTTAACAAATAAAAAATATGATAATCCATTTGATCCACCCATGTTTGCACGCGTTTTCCGTAAACATATAGAAGGTGGCATCGTTAAAGCAGTAAGACAAATTGGGAATGATAGACGTGTAGAAATTGATGTTCAAAGCAAAGATGAAATTGGAGATACAATATATAGAACTATAATTTTAGAAATTATGGGTAAACACAGTAACTTAATATTAGTTGATGATCAGCGTAAAATCATTGAAGGCTTTAAGCATTTAACACCGAATACCAATCAATATCGCACAGTAATGCCTGGCTTTCAATATGAAACACCACCAACTCAAAATAAAATTAATCCTTTTGAAATAACTGGTAATAAAGTCATACAATATATCGATTTCAATAAGGGCAAAATTGCACGTCAACTTCTTGATCATTTCGAAGGCTTTAGTCCATTAATTACAAATGAAATTGTGAATCGCAAACGATTTATGACAAATGATACGTTACCAGAAGCATTTGATGAAGTCATCAATGAAATTAACCATACACCTACACCCGTTTTTCATAAAAATCACGAGACGGGTAAAGAAGATTTTTACTTTATGAAATTAAATCAATTTTATGATGATGTAACAGAATATGACTCATTACATGATTTATTAGACCGTTATTATGATGCACGTGGAGAGCGAGAGCGTGTAAAACAACGTGCAAATGATTTAGTGAAATTTGTACAACAACAATTGCATAAATTTCAAAATAAATTAAATAAATTGATTGATGAACAAGAAGGTACAAAAGAAAAAGAATTACAACAATTGTATGGGGAACTTATCACTGCTAACATTTATCGTATTAAACAAGGTGACAAATCGGTCACAGCCTTAAATTATTACACTGGTGAAGAAGTCACTATACCGCTTAACCCTACAAAGGCACCAGCAGTGAATGCACAAAATTATTACAAACAGTATAATAAATTAAAGACAAGAGAACATGAATTGCACCATCAAATCGATTTAACCAAAGAAAACATTAATTATTTTGAAAGTATAGAACAACAACTTGCTCATATTTCAGTCAATGATATTGATGACATTCGCGATGAATTAGCCGAGCAAGGGTATATGAAACAACGTAAACAGAGTAAGAAGAAAAAGAAACAAACTATGCAGTTACAAGAATACGTATCTACAGATGGAGATACAATCATGGTTGGTAAAAACAATAAACAAAATGATTATTTAACGAATAAATTAGCTAAGAAACATCAACTTTGGTTCCATACGAAAGATATTCCCGGATCACATGTCGTCATATTAAGTGATGATCCGAGTGAAGAAACAATTAAAGAAGCGGCCATGTTATCTGGTTACTTCTCAAAAGCAGGTAGTTCAGCTCAAATTCCAGTTGATTTTACTGAAATTAAACACGTGCATAAGCCTTCAGGTGCAAAACCAGGTTTTGTAACTTATGATAACCAAAAAACACTTTATGCAACACCCGATTATGATCACATTCAAAAAATGAAAGTAAAGTAAATACGATATAATATTACGGTTGTATCCTATAACAAACAAAAGCGGGACGATGAAATCAATTTTAGAAATGTTGATTTCATCGTCCCGCTTCTATATTAGTATTTAATTTTTCTCAGGTAAGGCTAATTGGAAATTAACACCAAACTTATCTTGAATCCATGCAAATTCTCTAAAAGGTGGCATTTCTGTTTTTGGCATTAAAATGGCGCCACCACTTTTCAGTTTACTAAATAATCTCTCCATTTCAATTGCGCTATCAACTGTCACGTATAATGACATTGCAGGGTTCATCTCAATATCTACCCCATTCATATTATCAATTGCCATAAATACTTGATCTTTTAATCTAAAAATGGCATGTTGAACAGCGCCTGTTGGTTCTTCATCACTTTCGCTGTATCTTACCAACGCTAATATTTCAGCGTCCTCAAATGTATTAACATATAAATTAATAGCTTCTTCTGCATTGCCGTTAAACATCAGAAAAGTTGTTATCTTAGGTATTGCCATTATTCTACCTCCTAAACCTTTATACACTTTAGAATAAAGGATATACTATCAAAAATCGAATTTATGCATTTTATGTTCGTAAATTTCTAAATTTAAGATAAGTTAATAAATCCATTACCAAGTACGTCACGTACGTCATGAATCACTAAAAATGCATTTTCGTCTTCTTCATTTACTAACTTTTTAACTCTTGTTACTTGTGATTGTGGCACAACAACGTATAACATGCTTGTCTCATGTTTACCATAACCACCTTTACCGTTTAGTATCGTAGAGCCTCTACCTGTGAAGCTGTTGATTTTATCACTAATCGTTTCGTTTTTACTAGAAATGACTGTAACTGCCTTTTTGGGATTAAAACCTTCAATTATAAATGAGGTCGCACGCTCAGTAATGAAAATCATTATTATTGTAAATAGCACGTTCGTGAGTGGCAATACAAATAAAAATGATAGTACGACTAAACCATCTAATACAAAAATACCCTGTGCTGTTTTAATATCAAAATACTTATTAAGCATTTTTGCAATAACTGATGTACCACCTATAACACCACCGGATGCAATAACTAACCCAATGCCCACACCGACTAGTACACCACCAAACGTTGCATTAATTACAAAATTATCTACCCCTGTCTTCCAATGTTCAGTTAAATCTAAAAATATAGAAATGGAAGTATTGGCGACCACAGTATAAATCGCTGTTCTTGTGCTTAAAAATTTCCAGCCAACAATAATGACGAGGGTATTAATAATTAAAGATGAAAGTGCTGGTGACCAACCGAAAGCGTATTTAAGCGCTAATGACATGCCGACGGTGCCACCATCACCTAAATTTGACCCTAGTATAAAGCAATTGACTGCAATAGCACTAATAAAAGAACCAATAAGACAAATGATCATATCTTTTGTATTGTTTTTAAGTAACTGTCGAATTTTTTGCATACAAGTCCCCCTTACCAAAATATCAAAGCTTTAATATCTTATTTTTACAATTTATTTTAAAATAAGTATATAGATCTTAAATACATAGTTTATAAATCATTTGATACTTTAATTATCTTTTTTAGTAAACTAAGCATATCATATGAATATACTTATTAACTGTTATACTTAAACTAATAGCTTTTTCTTTTACCATTTTAACTTCTATAGTTAAAATGAAACTAAATTACATTGGAGGTAATGTTCATGTCTTTTTATATTATTCCTTTACTTATTGCAGCCCTTGTATTACTTGTAGGCTATATCATCATTAAAATAATGATTTGCTAATACACTATTAAAAAATTTATAACGTACGGGGCACCTATAATTGAAATCAACAATTCATGATAATCAATATAAATGTTGTTCCCTTTCTTATTTCAAATAGGGGCTAATCAAACTTATTTAATAAAATAAATTTGATTAGCCCCTACTTATTTGCCATGTTATTAACTTAAATCGTCTATTCGTTAAGCTTATTATTTAATATGCCCTTTTTGCTTTATAGTTGATTTAGATTTTTTATATATATTTTCTTCTGATTTTTGCTTTAACATTTCGTAATCAATATCTGATATGTTTTGGTCTCTATAATCTTCATTTTTATTCAAAAATTTATTCAAATGTGCGAAATGATTATAAGCTTCTTTCGGGTCTTTTGTCATAACATCCCCTCCACTTAGTATATTATGACAAGTTGTCTCTCCAATCAACTAAAGACCTAATATCATTATCAGAAATTTCTCCATTTTCTTTTGCAACATCAATTAATTCATTGTAATTGCTTAATGTATAAAATGGCATTTGCGCTTGTTTGAATTGTTCATCTGCTTTTTTTAAACCGTAAGTAAAGATAGCTACGACACCAATAACATCTGCCCCCGCTTCTCTTAAAGCTTCGACTGCAGTAATTGATGAACCACCCGTTGAAATTAAATCTTCAATAACAACTACTTTTTTTCCTTTACTTAAAGCACCTTCAATTTGATTTTGTTTGCCATGACTCTTACTTTTAGAACGAACATAATTCATCGGTAAAGCTAATTTTTCAGAAACATACGCAGCATGGGGTATACCAGCTGTGGCAGTACCTGAAACTATTTCCACGTCTCCAAAATATGTTTCGATTAAGTCACACAGTCCATCTCTAATATGTTGACGTACTTCTGGATATCCAAGTGTTACACGATTATCACAATAAATTGGTGATTTTATACCAGAACTCCAAGTAAATGGATCATTCGGGGATAGTGATACTGCTTCAATTTCTAATAATGCTTTTGCAATTGCTTTAGCCATATTAACCTAACCAACTTTCTTTGATTTTATGATAACTTGCTACTGGGTTTTCACTTTTGGTGATTGGTCTTCCAACAACAATATGTGTTGAACCTAATTCTTTAGCATCTTCTGGTGTTGTAATACGTTTTTGGTCGTCTGAACTAGCATCTTTTGGTCTGATACCAGGTGTTACCTTTAAAAAGTCATTACCTAATTCATTTTTCACTAATTCTGCTTCTAGTGGTGAACATACGATGCCATCCAAACCTGATGATTGTGCTAAAGTTGCATAGTTCAAAACAGCCTCCTCAATTGAAGTTTGAATGTTTTGTTCCTTGTGCAACATCGTTTCAGTTGTTGACGTCAATTGAGTAACTGCAATTAATTTAATATCGGGGTTGTGTTTTTGCAAACCGTTCAAGGCTTGTTTCATCATTTCTGTACCACCTGCCGCATGCACATTCACAAGATCGATATTTAATTTGCTTAAGCCTTCCATTGCTTTGCCAACCGTATTAGGAATATCATGCAATTTTAAATCAAGAAAAATGTCATGTCCTCTATCCTTTATTGAAGCAATCAGTTGAGGTCCAGTTTGATAAAAGAGTTCCATTCCAATTTTCACGAATAGTGGTTCATTAAATTGGTCTAAAAACTGATCTACAGCTTCTGTTGAATCAAAATCTAAAGCAATAATTGGCAAGTTTTTCATCTAGCTCTACATCCTAACCTTTTTTATTTCATCTTATCTAATCCATCACAAAGTCAATGATTGTTCATTGTTGTGACATTTCTCACTTATTCATTACTACATATTTTTCATTGTAAATGTCATGCTTTCAATTACACGTGTTAATGCAACAACCGTATCTAATGAGGTTAGACAAGGCACGCCATTTTCTACGGAGGCGCGTCTAATTTGGAAACCATCTCGTTCGAATTCTTTACCTTTGGTCATCGTATTCACAACGATTTGTACTTCTCCATTTTGTATACGCGTAAGTAAATCATCTTCGCCACCAATTTTTCCTACTACTTCTGAAGGTATATTATTCTCGGCTAATTTTCGTGCAGTACCTTGTGTTGCTAAGATTCTATATCCTACTTCATTTAATCGTTGTGCAATAGAGACAATTTCATCTTTATCTTTATCGCTGACTGTCATCAAGACCGTACCATGATCTTTAACTTCCATCCCACTAGCTGTTAAACCTTTAAACAGTGCTTTTTCCATAGTTGCATCTTTACCCATCACTTCACCTGTTGACTTCATTTCAGGTCCTAACGTGATGTCGACGTTTTTCAATTTGTTAAAGCTAAATACGGGTGCTTTCACAAAGACACCTTCTGTATAAGGTTGGATGCCTGGTTGATATCCTAAGTCCACTAGCTTGTCACCTATGATTGCACGCATAGCTAACTGTGCCATTTGAATATTCGTAATCTTGCTTAAAAATGGTACTGTACGACTCGAACGTGGATTCACTTCTAATACATATACACCATCATGCGCAATTACAAATTGAATGTTAATTAAACCAACAATGTTTAAGCCTTTTGCTAAACGAATCGTAAAGTCTTCTAATGTTGTCATTTCTTCTTGCGTTAACGTTTGTGGTGGATAAACAGCAATGGAATCACCTGAATGGACTCCCGCTCTTTCAATATGTTCCATAATACCTGGTATAATCACTGTTTCACCATCAGAAATCGCATCTACTTCAATCTCTTTACCTGTCAAATATCTATCGACTAATACCGGATGGTCTGGACTTGCTTTAACTGCTTGATTCATGTAGTCTTCTAATTCTGCATCACTATTAACGATTTCCATAGCGCGACCACCTAATACATAAGAAGGTCTGACGACGACTGGATAGCCAATACTGCGTGCATTTTCTAATGCTTCTTGTGGTGACGTTGCAGTTTTACCATTAGGTTGTGGTACATCAATCGTGTGTAATAACGCTTCAAACTCTTTACGGTCTTCTGCTCTATTTAAATCTTCTAATGATGTTCCTAAAATCTTCACGTCATGTTTCGCTAGTTTATCGGCTAAGTTAATGGCCGTTTGCCCACCAAACTGTACAACGACACCTTTAGGTTGCTCTAAATCTATAATGTTCATGACATCTTCTTCAGTTAACGGTTCAAAGTATAATTTATCCGAAATAGAAAAGTCGGTCGAAACAGTTTCTGGATTGTTATTAACTATAATCGCTTCGTAGCCCGCTTGTTGAATTGCCCATACAGCATGTACAGTGGCGTAATCAAATTCTACACCTTGTCCAATTCTAATAGGTCCTGAACCTAAGACAAGAATTTTTTCTTTCTCTGTGACTACAGATTCATTTTCATATTCATACGTGCCGTAATAATAAGGCGTAGCAGATTCAAATTCTGCAGCACATGTATCAACCATTTTATACACTGGTATAATGCCGTTTTGTTGTCTTAAATCGTACACCTCTTCTTCTGTCATATCGAATCGATGTGCGATTACTCTATCACTAAAACCGTAATTTTTTGCGAATTTTAAATAATCAATGTCACCTTTATTTGATTTCAAATCGTGTTCAATATCTATGATGTGTTGGAATTTATTTAAGAAGAAATAATCTATTTTTGTCATTTCATGTATTTCTTCTAATGTAGTACCTCTGCGAATTGCCTCACCTATAAAGAATAAACGTTCATCATCTTGGTCTTGAATACGTTCTTTAATATAACCTAAATCAAATGTTTCACCATTAGGTAATCCTAAGTGATGTACACCATATTCTAAGGAACGAATTGCTTTTAGTAGTGATTCTTCATATGTTCTACCAATTGCCATTACTTCACCAGTTGCTTTCATTTGAGTTCCTAAGACACGTTCTCCTTTTTCGAATTTATCAAATGGGAAACGAGGAATTTTAGAAATTACATAATCTAAAGTTGGCTCAAATGCTGCATAGGATGTTTCTGTTATCGGATTTAACATTTCATCTAGTGTTAAACCAATAGCGATTTTAGCTGCTAATTTAGCAATCGGATAGCCCGTTGCTTTTGAAGCTAATGCAGATGATCTTGAAACACGTGGATTCACTTCAATAATATAATAATCTAATGAGTGTGGGTCTAATGCTAATTGCACATTACATCCACCTTCTATACCGAGCGCTCGAATAACTTTCAATGATACATCACGTAACATTTGATACTCTACATCTGATAGTGTTTGGCTTGGTGCAACAACGATTGAATCACCTGTATGTATGCCGACAGGGTCAATATTTTCCATATTACAAACTACGATTGCGTTATCGTTTTTATCACGCATAACCTCATATTCTATTTCTTTAAATCCTGCAATTGATTTTTCAATTAGACATTGTGTTGCCGGACTATAATGTAGACCGTTTGTTACAATTTCTTTGAATTCTGCATCATTGTGACAAATACCGCCACCTGTGCCACCCATTGTGAATGCAGGTCTAACGATGAGTGGATAACCCACTTCTTCTTTAAAAGCAAAAGCTTGTTCAACTGTATTAACGATATCACTTTCAGGAACTGGTACGCCTAAATCGTTCATAAGTGTTCTAAATAACTCTCTATCTTCCGCTTGTTGAATGGATTCCAATTCAGTACCTAATAGTTTTACATTATTCGCTTCTAGTTCACCACTATCATGCAACTGAATCGCCATATTCAAACCAGTTTGGCCACCAAGTGTAGGTAATAATGCATCTGGTTGTTCTTTACGTATAATACGTGCGATGAAGTCATGTGTTAAAGGCTCAATATAAACTTTATCTGCAATTTCGTTATCCGTCATAATTGTTGCAGGATTGGAATTCACTAAAATGACGCGGTATCCTTCTTCTTTTAACGCAAGACAAGCTTGAGTTCCAGCATAATCAAACTCTGCAGCTTGACCGATAATAATTGGTCCTGATCCTATTACTAAAATGGTTTCTATATCTTGACGTTTAGGCATTATTTGTAAGCTCCTTTGTTTTATATTCATTTATCATGTCTATAAATTCATCGAATAAGTAGTTTGAATCTGATGGTCCTGGACATGCTTCTGGATGATATTGTACTGAAAAAGCTGGTAATGATTTATGTCTCAAGCCCTCAACCGTATCATCATTAATTGCAATATGTGTCACTTCTAGGTCAGTATTTTTTAGAGATGCTTTGTCAATGGCATAACCATGATTTTGACTTGTTAAAGCTATCTTTCCAGTTTTTAAATCTTTAACCGGATGGTTAGCCCCTCTATGACCAAATTTCATCTTAAATGACGTAGCACCTTGTGATAATGCAAATAATTGATGTCCTAAACAAATACCAAAAAATGGTATTTTCCCTAAAATGCCTTTAATCATTTCAACAGCTACATGGACTTCTTCAGGGTCACCTGGGCCATTTGACAGCATAACACCATCAGGTGACATGCGAATAATCGCTTCTGCTGAAGTGTCATAAGGCACTACAGTTACATTACAACCACGCGCGTTTAATTCTCTAACTATGTTTTGTTTTTTTCCAAAATCTACTAGTACGACGCTAAGTCCATAACCTGTAGAAACATATGGTGATTTAGTAGAAACAGTTGTGACTTCATTTCGCGGCAATTCAACGGATTGCAGCTTTGCAATCATTGAATCAATTTCACTTTTTTCATCTGTAAAACCTGCTTTTAATACACCATTGTTTCTTATTTTACGTGTAATGCTACGTGTATCTACACCTGAAATTCCTGGTATATCATATTCTTGTAATACTTCATGGAATGTCTTTTGCTTTCTGAAATTACTTGGTTGGCGACTCGCTTCTTTCACTACAACACCATTTAACGTTGGAACAAGTGCTTCAAAATCATCTCTGTTAATACCATAATTACCAATTAATGGATAAGTAAATGTAATAATTTGACCAGTATATGATGGATCTGAAATTGTTTCTTGGTAACCAGTCATAGCTGTGTTAAATACAATTTCTCCTAATGTTAATTGATCTGAACCTATTGGATAACCTTCATAATATGAACCATCTTCTAATACGAGATAACGTTTTTTCAACATCATTCTTCCTCCTCAAATTTAACTTCGCCTTCAACCATTGTTAATACGGGTGTACCGTAAACTTTGTAACCGATAAATGGTGTATTGGTTCCTTTAGATGCAAAATCTTCTGCTTTAATTTCGCTTTCTTCTTCTAAGTTAATGACTGTTAAATCTGCTAAATAACCTTCTTCCAATCTTCCAAAAGGTAAATCAAATGTTTGTGCAGGTTTGATTGTTAAATAATCTACCAATTGTTGAAGTGTCCAATCTCCATTTTTAACGAAATGAGTGTATAGTAATGGGAACGCTGTTTCACTTCCAACTATACCAAATGGTGCTTTCGTCATTGGCTGATTCTTTTCTTCTGCTGCATGTGGTGCATGATCCGTAGCTATACAATCAATCGTGCCATCTAATAAACCTTCTAATAATGCCTCTCTATCCTCTTTACTTCTTAAAGGCGGGTTCATTTTATAAATAGCATCATCACCTGGTACATCATCTTCTGTTAATAATAAATGGTGTGGTGTGACTTCAGCAGTTACATGAATGCCTGCCTTTTTAGCATCTCTAATTGTTCTGACACTTTCCTTTGTAGATACGTGACATACATGATAATGTGCGCCTGCTGCTTCTGCCAGTAAAACATCTCTCGCGATTTGTACAGCTTCACATATATTTGGAATACCTGGTATACCTAACGCTTCACTACGCTGACCTTCGTGCATTGCTCCGCCGTATATTAAACTGTTATCTTCACAATGTGCAACAACTGCTTTATTTACTTTTGCAGCCGCTTGCATAGCTTCGTACATCATGCTAGCTTGTTGTACACCAACACCATCATCTGTAAATGCGAATGCACCGTTGTTAGCAAGTGTTTCAAAGTCCGCGTGTTCTTTCCCAGCCTGTCTAACTGTGATTGCTGCATATGGCAATACTCTTACTTGTGCATTTTCTTCAATTAATTGGTTTAAGCGATTCAGATTTTCTTCTGAATCAGGCACAGGTTTCGTATTCGGCATTGGACATACTGTAGTAAATCCACCTCTCGCCGCTGCTTTCGTACCCGTTTCTATTGTTTCTTTGTGTTCACCGCCTGGTTCACGTAAATGGACATGGACATCAACTAATCCTGGCGAAACGAATTGTCCTTTAACGTCTATGACTTCAGTCTCTGATGTAACATCAATGTGTGGTGCGATTTTTTTAATATGTTGTCCCTCAATTAAAATCGATACCGTCGTTAATTCACCATTTTTTAAGATTTTTGCATTTGTTAATAATTTCATTTTGCTGTTGCCCCTTCCGTTTGTAAGATATGATCTATAACTGCCATACGTATATACATACCATTTTCCATTTGTTTAAAAATACGTGATTTCGGTGCTTCTACTAATGTATCTTCAATTTCTACACCGCGATTTACTGGTGCAGGATGCATGATAATTGCTCGATCTTTCAATAAATCATAACGTGATTGCGTTAAACCAAAATTTTCATGATATTGACTCACTTCAAAGCTAGTAACTTCACTATCCTCATGTCTCTCGTGTTGGACTCTTAACAACATGACAATATCGATTCGATCAATCACTTCATCAATATCAACATAAGGTGCTTCTAATGTTTCATCTTTCCATTCATCTGGACTAGAGAACATGACATGCGCACCTAATGCTGTTAGACTTTGGTAATTACTTTTCGCTACACGTGAGTTCTTGACATCACCACAGATAAGTACATTCAAACCTTCAAAAGTCTTGTATTCTTCGTAAATTGTCATGAGGTCTAGTAAACTTTGTGTCGGATGTTGTCCGCTACCATCTCCAGCATTGATGATAGGTATATTTAAATGCTTTAATTCATCATAATAAGTTGTTTGTGAATGTCGAATAACTAACACATTGGCACCAATTTGTTCCAGCGTTTTACAAGTATCATACAATGATTCACCTTTTTGAACGGATGATGTACTTGTCTCAAAATCTATTAACTTTAGTCCTAATTTTTGTTCCGCTACTAAAAAACTACTTTTTGTACGTGTGGAATTTTCAAAGAATAGATTAGCAACAAATTTATCTTCAAAACATCCTGGCTGCGCGTTACCATTTTTAAAAGCGCTCGCACGTTGTATTAGATCGTAAATTTCAGTCGTATTTAAGTATTCCATTGAAAGTAAATTATCCATTTTTATTCAGCTCCCTCATCATCAGAATTTCTTTTAATTATTGTTTGGTGCTGTTTTAGGTAAAATCAAGTTAAGTATAATACCTGCTAACGCTGCTAATGCCATACCTTCTATTTCTAAGTTAATCCCTAATCCATTTAAATTGAATACTAGATTGCCAATACCAATAACAAGTATGACCGATGCAATGACTAGGTTTCTATTGCTCGCAAAATCTACTTCACTTTCCACTAACATCCTCAAGCCACTTGCTGCGATAATGCCAAATAACAGGATGGATACCCCACCCATGACTGGGGTTGGTATAGATGAAACCAGTGCTGTAAATTTCCCGACAAATCCTAAAATGATTGCAATGACTGCTGCGCCACCAATCACATAAACACTATAAATTTTTGTGATTGCTAAAACGCCGATATTTTCACCATATGTTGTACTTGGAGGACCTCCGATAATACTTGCAAACATGGTTGAAACACCATCACCAATGATTGATTTGTCTAAGCCTGGATCCTTGAAAAAATTACGTCCTACAATCTTATTGATAACCATTTGGTGCCCGATATGTTCACTTACCGTCACAAATACAATAGGTATCAAGACGAGTATGAGTCCTAGATGAAACGAAGGTGTATAATCTTTAAATGGTATGTAGACTTCTGGAAACTGTAGCCATTTTGCTTTAGCAATCGGTGCAAAGTTGACTAATCCCATACAAGCCGAAACGATGTAACCTGTTATGATTCCTATTAGAACAGGAATGAGTGATAAGAATCCTTTAAAATAACCTTGAACAATAATTGTTACTAATAACGTAATCATAGCTACAATCAAGTAACTTAAGTTGTAACCTTTCATGTCCCCTGAGTTCTCAAACATGGCCATATTAACTGCTGTTGGTGCTAAACTCAATCCTATGACCATAATCACTGGTCCTACAACAACAGGTGGCAAAAGATGCATAAGCCAGCCCGTACCACTCAATCTAATTGCTAAGCCTATTAATACGTACATCACGCCGCTCATAAAGAGTGCCATCAGCATATCACCAAGGCTATGAGAATTTAACCCCGTTATAATCGGTGTGATAAATGCAAAGCTCGATCCTAAATATGCTGGTATCTTAGCTTTTGTTATTAGGATATAAAGCAATGTTCCTATACCTGATGCTAAAAGCGCTGATGATATGGGTAATCCAGTTAAAAATGGTACAAGTACGGTCGAACCAAACATTGCGAATAAATGCTGTGTACTTAAAAATGCCCACTGTCCAATTTTTGGTTTATCTTGTACATCTAATACTGGCTTGACTGTCCGTTCAAACATTGTTTCATTTTCCATGGTTATGCTTCCTCTCATAAAAAAATCTCTTTACATTAAATTCATGTAAAGAGACTAAAAAGTATATTATCTAATTTACTCATACACATATAAAAAGTTATGTAACTTCTATAATATTAATGTGCTTTAAAAATAAAATTAGATAATTGAAGAGGTTGTTTCATTAATTGTTTAATTTATAAACGGATGTATTACAATAAAACATTTATCAATATTATTGCATCCGTTTAACCCTCTCCCCTTTTTCAGTCTCTCGTACCGAATTAAAAGGTGTTATTCAATTACAACTGCATTTCTTTCATCTATTTCTTCTAAATATACTGAAACATCTTCTTCCTTGGCTGTCGGGATATTTTTACCTACAAAGTCAGCTCTTATTGGTAACTCTCTATGCCCTCTATCTACTAGTGTCGCTAGCCCAATCTTCTTCGGCCTAGCATACTGTAACACTGCATCTAGTGACGCTCTTACAGTTCTACCAGTATATAAGACATCATCGATAATAATGACTACTTGATTAGTAATGTTTACATCAATTTCATATGATCTTTCATCTACTTGATTTATCGTTTGTTCCAAATCATCTCTAAATTGTGTTATATCGATTGTACCTGTAGGCACAGCAATTTCATCAATTTGCTCAATTTTTTGTTGAATTCTTCTTGCTAAAAATGCGCCACGTGTCTTAATACCTAATAAGATTAAATTATCAGTACCTTTATTATATTCTAAAATTTCGTGTGCAATACGTGTCACAGTACGTTGAATTGCCGCTTCATCCATAATAATGCGTTCTGACATCTTAGGCACCTACCTTTTAAAATGATGATGATATAAAGAAAACCTCATGTCTTTATTAAGACATGAGGTTTGTTAAAGTGTATGACAAACGTATAAGAGACATATGCTTTCTTATCCAAGCTGATTTCTCTTTACAGTGTTTTTACTAACGACTGTATCTTCCGTTGCGTTATATGATACTAACTACAACAGGTATTTTTCTCAAATGAGAAAAATATTGTTTGTCTACCTTTAATAAATACATGTCTTCGAAGCCTCTCTGGACTTACAATTAAAGACGTACGCTCTTTATTAAACTGTCACCATACTACCATGAAACGCATTCACTTGCAAGCCACTTAAGAAATAAACACAGTAGTGAGACAGAAAACGGTATGCTTGTTTCAATTTAAAATGTGTATCTTTAGTGGAAATGACAGTTTGATTAATTAAAAATTAGGCACTATGAATGTTTAATAATCCATTTTATAAAATTTTATCATTTTTATTTATCACTTCTACGTAATTCTGACAATAACTGTTCAAAATCTTCAGGTAATGCAGTTGATTTTTCAATATACTCATGTGTAACTGGATGTTCAAAGCCAATAATTCCAGCGTGTAACGCTTGGCCACCTATATCTAATGTTTTTTTAGGGCCATATTTGGGGTCACCAACTAATGGATAACCAATATATTTCATATGCACACGGATTTGGTGGGTACGTCCGGTTTCTAATTGACACTCTATTAATGTGTATTTATTAAAATGTTCTAAAACATTAAAATGTGTAACCGCCTCTTTACCATCATCTACAACATCCATAGATTGACGATCGTTTTTATTTCTACCAATCGGCGCATCAACAGTACCATAATCATGAGGAATATTACCATGTACCAAAGCGACATATTTACGTGTCACGGTTTTATTAACGAGTTGATCAACTAAACTACGATGTGCCACATCATTTTTAGCAACCATGAGTAAACCTGAGGTATCTTTATCAATACGATGTACAATACCTGGACGTATTTCACCGTTAATACCTGATAAATTTTTCATTTGATACATTAGACCATTCACTAATGTACCGGTATAATGACCTGCAGATGGATGCACAACCATACCTTTAGGTTTATATACAATCGCTACATCATCATCTTCATAATAAATATCTAAATTTAAATTTTCTGGTTGAATATCCGCTTCAACGGTTTCTTTTTCGGTTACAACAATGTGATCATTCATTTTTGTCTTATAATTAGATTTAATGACCTGGTCGTTTACTTTTACTAGAGAAGCTTTAATCCAGTCTTGAATTTGTGTACGTGACCACTCTGAATGATATTCAGGTAGTAATTTATCGATACGTTGGCCTGTATCTTCTGGATTTTCAATCTTAAACTGATGTATATCCATACAATATCTCTCCTATTCTTCTTTCTTCATATCTGTTAGCAAAGCGATAATAATTAATAAAACGCCTATCGTTAAACTTGAGTCAGCTACATTAAATATTGGAAAATTATATCCAAAGATATATGTATCTACAAAGTCTACAACTTCTCCATGTAACACACGATCGATGAAGTTCCCTAATGCACCAGCAAACAATAAACTAATTGCGATTTGCATCAATAAATTGTTTTTCGCTTCTTTAATATAAAATACGATGAGTACAACCAGTATAATGATTGTGATAATAAAGAAAAAACTCATCTTTCCACTTAAAATTCCCCAAGCTGCACCATCATTACGATGCGAAGTTATATTTAAAAAGTTGGGAATAACTTCAAATGAATCTCCCACTTTCATTGAACTAGCAATAATAAATTTTGTGATTTGATCTAATACTAATATAATGATTGTTATGAATAAAGAAATACCAATATAGTACTGACGTTTCATGTCCGTACCTCCTATTCTACGTTCAGTCGCTTTTACAACAACTCTCATTATATCCTACTCAAACTTATAAAAAAAGTTACAGTTTCATTATCTGTAAAAAAACTACATTTCCTATACGAAATTTTGACGTTTAAAATTATACCGATGCAATCAGGAAATTTCTAACTATGCTTTTCATTTTTTATTTCGCTTCTTTATATCACTTTGTAGAAATTGAATCTAAATTGAATCCCATCGGGTCCAGTTAAGCGTTTATGAGTCGATTCAGGATAATGGTAATCTACACAAGCCAAACCATAGGTACGTTCATTTTCAATACGTTTGATACTAGAGTACCAATTATTCACAACGATATGCTGATGATAACCATTTGATGATAAATATACTGAATGATTGGTTTCTAAAGCGGATGGTTCTAAACCAAAAAATCGCTTGTAATATAATTTAATACGTTTTAACTCTATTGTCTTTAGATTAATATAACCAATAATACTTTCATCTGGAATGCCTTGCCACTTTTCATTTGATACATAAGTCAATAGATGTGGCACATTAATCGGTTGGGTCTCTAATACAACTTGTCCATTTTCAAAAGACCAATCTTCCATTGGATTATCGACATAGAATTCAAGTCCATTGCCTTCAGGATCCTCTAGAAAAATTGAGGTAGCCGTTTCGTGTTCACCGCCGTTAACTGGAATTGTATATTCACTTAACTGTACAAGTAAATCTGCTAAGTCTGTCTTTGAAGGTAACTTTATAGCTAAATGAAATAAGCCAGCTTCCGATGTTAATGGCTCTCTCCCCATATTTATTTGATTTAATGTTAAAAAATGATTCATATTTCCTATTTCATAATGAACAATAGATAGTGATTCATTCACTACATTCAATCCTAATATGTCTTGATAAAAATGCTTCATTGCTTCTTTATCTCTTACATTTAATGTGATGCCATTTACAAAATGAGCACTTTGATTATGAAACATGACAAACACCTTTCCAAATGTCAATTTCTTATTCATTAAAATGACACTTTACGTTTAATTTTTATCTATCTACCTATGCTAATTCATACGTCCTTCATTATTGATATTACTGTACATCCGCGCCATTAGCATTTTATTTTCACTAAATTATAACAACAATTATTGCCATAAGAAAAGGTTACTTAATTTGCTGAATGCAAATATAAGTAACCTTTGAACTTATTGAATCATTTTTACTTACTTTCTAATTCTTATACAAGTGTTTTTACAACTGCTTGACAACGAGGACATAAGTTATCTAATTCACCTACTGAACCTAATTCCTCACTATAATTCCAACAACGTTCACATTTTTCTCCATGAGCATGTTCGATACGGATATCACCATGTTGATATGCAACACCGTCATCTACTTTATCGACAACTTCAGCTTGAGAAGTGATAAATAGTTGTTGTAAATCTTTGAATTGTTGTAAGAATGTCGTCGCATCGAAGTTTTCATTAGAGCCAATCACAACTTTTGCTTCGAGTGATTTACCGATTACTTTTTCATTACGTGCAACTTCTAATGCACGGTTAACATCATCACGTAATTTCATAAATGTATTCCATCTATCAACAAACGCTTGATCAATTTCTACGCGCTCTGGCATATTTGTTAAATGTACACTCTCTTCTTCTACGTGTGGAATATGAGACCAAACTTCTTCAGCAGTATGAACTAAAATCGGTGCAAGTAGTTTTGTCATATCTACTACAATTTGGTATAACACCGTTTGCATGCTGCGACGTTTGTGTGAATCACGTTCTTCAATATATAGAATATCTTTACCATAATCTAGATAGAAATTACTTAATTCCACATTGATAAAGTTTTGAACTTCTTGGTAAATATCTAAATAATCATAGTTATCATAGTGATCTAATGTGTTTGCAGTAAATTCACGTAATCTATTTAATAAATATTTATCTACTTCTAGTAAATCTTTTTCTGCGATAGCGTCTGTGGCAGGGTTATAATCACTCACATTTCCTAGCATAAATCTTAGCGTATTTCTAATCTTACGATATACATCAGAAGATTGTTTTAAGATTTCATCAGATATACGAACATCTGCTAAATAATCTACACTACTTACCCATAGACGTGCAATGTCTGCACCTTTTTGTTTAACGATTTGATCAGGAACAATCACATTTCCTAATGATTTACTCATTTTTTTACCTTCGCCATCCATGACAAAGCCATGAGAAAGTAACATTTTATATGGTGATTGTCCCCTTGTAGCTACAGAAGTTGTTATTGAAGAGTTAAACCAACCACGATACTGGTCACTACCTTCAAGATATAAATCTGCAGGATATGATAATTCTGGACGTGCCTCTAATACACCACGGTGTGAAGAACCTGAATCAAACCATACATCCATGATATCCGTTTCTTTTGTGAATTCGCCGTTAGGGCTACCAGGATGTGTAAAACCTTCTGGCAGTAAATCTTTCGCTTCACGTTCAAACCAAATATTTGAACCATTTGCTTCAAATAAATCTGCAACATGGTTTACGGTCTCACTTGTCATGATGATGTCACCATTTTCTGCATAAAATACTGGTAATGGCACACCCCATACACGTTGGCGAGAAATAACCCATTCTCCACGATCACGAATCATATTATAGATACGTGTTTTACCCCAATCAACTTTGAATTGCGTATCGTCTATTGCACTTAAGATGTCCTCACGTACTTTATCAATAGAAGCAAACCATTGTGGTGTCGCTCTAAAGATCACTGGTTTCTTAGTACGCCAATCATGAGGGTAACTATGTGTAATAAATTCTAATTTTAATAATGAGCCATCTTCTTTTAATAAATCTGTGATTTCTTTGTTTGCTTTATCATAGAACATGCCTTCAAATTGACCTGCTTCATCAGTGAACACACCTTTATCATCAACAGGACTGATAACAGGTAAATTGTATTTTTGACCAACAATATAGTCATCTTCACCATGACCTGGTGCTGTGTGTACACAACCTGTACCTGCATCAGTAGTAACGTGTAACCCGTTGATAACTAATGATTCACGATCAAAGAATGGATGTTGCGCTTTAATGTACTCTAAGTCTTTACCTTTGAATTCTTTTTCTAATTCTAAAGTATCTTCGTCCCAATCTAGCGCTTCAGCCACATCACTCGCTAAATCTTTACCGATAATATATTTTTTGCCGTTAACATTATATTGACCATAAGTTAAATCTGGGTGTACTGTAATGGCAACATTTGAAGGTAAAGTCCATGGTGTTGTTGTCCAGATGATGAATTGTGCATCGTCATCTACAATACCTTTACCATCTATAACATCAAAAGCTACATAAATAGACGGTGAACGTTTATCTTGATATTCAATTTCAGCTTCAGCTAATGACGATTCACTTGATGGTGACCAATAAACAGGTTTTTTACCTTTATAAATTAATCCTTTGTCTGCCATTTCACCAAACAAACGAATTTGAGCTGCTTCATATTCAGGTTTAAGCGTAATGTATGGATTATTAAAATCACCTTTAACACCTAAACGTTTAAAATCTTTTTTCTGGTTGTCGATTTGTTCTAATGCAAATGCTTCACATTTTTTTCTAAATTCAGCGATTGATAGTTCTTTACGTTTAACGCCCTTTTTAGTCAATGCTTGTTCAATTGGAAGACCATGTGTATCCCAACCTGGAACGTATGGTGCATAGTAACCAAGCATGGATTTATATCTCGTAATAATATCTTTAAGAATTTTATTTAAGGCATGGCCCATGTGTAAATTACCATTCGCATACGGTGGTCCATCATGTAAAATAAATGACGGATTACCTTCATTTTTATCTAATACTTTTTGATAAATATTTTTGGCATCCCATTCTTCTTGTATTTTTGGCTCTTTATTTGGCAAACCTCCACGCATTGGGAAATCTGTTTTTGGCATTAACAACGTATCTTTATAATCCATTTTCAATACACTCCTTCTTCCGATTTTCTAAGTTAGTTCATTTTATACAATAAAAGAACCCTAAGTTCAATTAACAGGGACGATATTGACCGCGTTACCACCCTGGTTAACTCAACTTAGAGTTCTCTCATTTATGTTATATAAATTGTGACAACAGTGATATTAGAAACGCACATATGAAAGGCTCTCACTATTCCTAACTCGCTTTGATATGTGTTTCGTTTCAAACGTGTCTGTTATCCTTATGCTTTATTCGGATCATCATTTGATTGTGCAGTATTATCTGCTTCTGCTTTTGCTTTCATAGCTTTTTCTTCTTCAGTTAAATCCTTTTCATTCAAATGATTAATATTTTCTTGAGTCACTTGTTCAGAATCCAAATCATAATTTAATAAGTAATCCCAATCTTCACTTTTAAGTAAATCTAATTGTGCTTCAACTAGCATACGGAAACGCGATCTGAAAATTTTTGATTGACGTTTCATATCTTCTGTTTGGAAAGATAAGCGACGTGCTTTTTCCACACCATCATTAACAATTTTATCCGCTTCTGCTTTTGCTTTTGCTACTGTTGCTTCTGCTTCTTTTGTAGCAGCTGCTTTAGTTTCCTCACCAGCATGTTTTGCTTGAATTAAAGCATCACTTACGGATTGATGTACATCCTTGTAAGATTGAATATTTGTTTCTTTATCTTCAATGACTTTTTCTAACTGAGCTTTGTCTTCTTTTAGACGTTCAATTTCATTACTTAATTGTTCTAAATAGTCTTCAACTTCTTTAGGTTCAAACCCACTTTTTACTTGAGTAAATGTTTTGTTTTTTATTTCACTTGGTGTAAAAGGCATACATGATCCTCCTTCTATAATACACTATTATCAGCTTTGATTAAATAAGATAAATAGTGTTTTTCCTACAATATTCTTTTATAATATATCATTTAGTTAATTGTGCAAAGTGTTTATATTCGCTTTCATAAACTTCATATTATTTAAACAGCGTTTTATATGAAATGCGTATTTTATCTTTTTTTGTTTTACCACCAATATCAGTAATCATCGCTCTTCCAAATCCTTGGATAGACAACAAATCCCCACTATCTAGTTGGAAATCTGCAGCATCAATCACTGTATGGTTGACTTTAACACGCTTTTTATCAATAAGTTGCTTAGCTATCGAGCGTGATTTACGCACCATCTCTTTTAATACGACATCTAATCTTAAACCACTGACAGTCGTTTCAAAAGATAGCCAATGCTCTTTTGATTGTATCATATCTTTTATAGGAATAGAATTAAGTTTAACTGAAGCACCTTTGATTTTAGTTAATTCTAATATAATATAAGATTCTAATTGTTTTGTCAAAGTAAATTGAATTCGATCATCTACAACAATGTCACCTAGTTGATCTCTTTCAATACCTAAAGACATGATTGTACCCAATATGTGTTGGTGCTGTAATGTTACAAATTTTTGAGGATAATCTATTTCAATTAATACAATTTCAAATGCCTCTGCATCTGGTTGAAAATAACTTGGCGCAATCATCGCTCTTTTTCTTTCCGCGAATGGCCCACCATAAAATGTAACTTCTAAATCTTCAAAACTGCCAGCCACCACATTCATAATATACTGACCACGTGGATCTAAAAATGGCGTTAAAATAGGCGAATATTGATCATTAGCCCGATTACATTTATCTATAAGTTGATCTATTAATTCATGCTCTTCTTTTCTAAAATGCTGATATATATCTATGACGCTCACCCCAAATACAAGACAAAGCACCTCGCGTCTATGAACGTAGGTGCTTATCATTTATTTTATACATACTTTTTTAAATTCACTCTAAATATTAATTATTGCTTTAATCATTACATTAATTTACTCAAAATAAGATTGAAGATACTTGCCAATCCACTTCTGAATAATACAAGTACAATGATGGCAACAATTGACGAAATATCAATCATTCCGAGCGGCGGAATAATCTTACGGAATTGTTCTAAAAATGGTTCATAAATTTTGGCTAAAAATTGACCAAATCTGTTTTCTCGTGCATTTGGAATCCACGACATAAAGAAATAAACAATCATTCCATAATAATAAATTTGAACCAAGAATAAAATAAAATTAAATATATTTGCTAATAAACCTATATCCATTTATTTTTAACCTCTATTCACCTTGGTATTCCATATTTTCTATTTGATCCGTGATACTGCCAGCAACTTCAACATTGTCTGGTGTACATAAGAATATATCTGATCCGACGCGTTGGATGTCTCCACCAATCGCATATACAGTACCACTTAAAAAGTCTATGATGCGTTTAGCTGATACTTTATCGATACGTTGTAAGTTAACTAATGTTGCACGACGATTTTTTAATTCGTCAGCTATATCTTGTGTATCTGAAAAAACACGTGGTTCAAATAAACACATTTTAGAACTTTCTTGTGTAAAATCATAATTTTCTTGCTCTTGATTATTCATATTCACAACGTTCCTAGCATTATTTTTTGATGTAGTGTTATTCATTTGATACTTCCTTTCACCCGATGATTGTTGCAATCTAGTTGACTGCTTTTTGGGCACGGATTGAATCGATCTCGGTCTTTCTGAATTCACATTTCTAGGTTGTTCTGTAAATTGATTTTGAGACTGCGCTTGTTGTTTAGCTTGTTGTCTTTCTTGTTGCTCATTTTCTTCTGGTGGTGCTTCTAATTCGTCATCTTCCTCTTCAACCACGAAAAATCCACTAAATAAATCTTTTAAAGCCACGGGGCTCACTCCTCTTTTCCTACAAGTTTAGTCCCAATTCTCACAAATGATGCACCTTCTTCAGCAGCTAAATGGAAATCATTACTCATTCCCATTGACAACTCAGTACATGGTGCATAATTTAAATTGAGCGCTTTAATTTCATCTCTTTTTAATTTTAATAATTGAAATAAACGTTTAATATATGACTCATCGTCAGTTAATGGCGCCATAGTCATAAGTCCTATAATTTCTATATTTTCATATTGCTTTAATTCTTTTATAAATGTTTCTACTTCAGATAATGAAACACCTTGTTTCGATGATTCACCTGAAACATTGACTTGAACAAAACACTTAATTTTATGTTCAGCACGTTTATTGATTTCTTTTGCCAATTTTAACCGATCCAACGCGTGAAAATAATCTATTTCATTGATAACATCTTTCACTTTTCGTGTTTGCAATGAACCAATAAAGTGCATCACAACATCATCTGGTAAAGCTGCTTTCTTTTGTTGAAAGCCTTCTAAACGATTTTCACCGAAATGTCTAATGCCAACATTATATGCATCATTAGCTCGGTCTATTGTAACATACTTTGTCACTGCTATCACGTCTGGCTTCGTTGTAATATTACCTTTTTTACAATGTGCTTCAATTTGTTCATTTATTTTTTCTAAATTATATTGTACATCCAACTTTAAACACCTCTTCATTATTGACCAATAAATGCTAACATTCTACCTGTGTTCCCCTTTTCAACTCGATAGGAAAAGAACAAAGATAAATCTTCAGATGTCGCATAATTTGTTATATATATATTATCTTTGGGAACACCCGCATTTTCAAGTAATAATGCATTGGCGCATTTTAAATCAATACCATGTCTGTCTGTGCCTCTAGTATCAATATATTGGTTGATATCAATGGGAAGCGTTTCAAATTTTGATTTAATATCATCATTAATTTCATATGATGTCGAAGTAGCAGGTCCAATAACAACATTTAAATCATTTAAGTCAAAATCAATATTTGAGATTAATGCATTCACGATTTGTCCAACCGTCCCTCTCCAACCAGCATGCGCCAGTCCAATAAAATGATGTTTTTCACTGTAAAAATATATTGGGACACAATCTGCATAGCACATTGTAAGTAATAGATTGGGTTCATAAGTATATAGTGCGTCTACACCATGCAATGCATCATTTAACGCATCAATATTTGTTCCTTTATCGTTGCTAGTTACTTTAACAACTTTGTTTTCATGTGTTTGGATAGGGAAGACCCATTGTTCTCTTGGAAATCCAATAACTGTTGCAAGCATTTCTTGATGTTTCGTAATATTTTGCTGAGAATCATCAATATATCTTGCCATATTAAACGCATTATGAGGATATGGACTTAAACCGTCTTCTCTTGTTGTTATACCCAGTTTTACATTTATTAATTGTTTATCCTCATATTCCAAGATATGACGCTTTTTAATAAATTTATCTTGCATCACAACGAACCTCCATTAATTTATATTATTCAATTTTAATATTACGAATCAACATGCCCTTCCAAAATAATGGCTAGTTTCAACTTTCTGCTTATCTGAAAAACATTTGTCATTCATATAACAGACACACTTTAATTATAATAAAATATCTCTATTTATACTAGCATTTGTAAATCTATGAGTAGATCCATTTGTAATTGGAAGCCGACTCATTTTATTTTCTTTAAATTTGAAAAAGAAACAGTAAGAAAACGGATTACCTGAGCTAAAGCTCATGTATAAGAACTACTATTATTCATAAATGAAAAAGTAGTTCTGAAAAGTAGTTCTATAAAGTAGTTCTATGGATAAGCGATACTTTATCATATCAGAAAAAAGCCTGAAGCATTGTTTATGCCTCAGACTCAACTTTTATTTATAATCATATATTACAAAAAGATTTTAAATTAACGTCTAGTTCTTCTTGAACGTCTTTCTTCTCTATTTCTAATAAAGCTTGGAATGTCATCTTCATTCGTAGTATGTGCTCTACCTTCACTAGCACTATCTGATGATTGAGACGCATTCGTTGTGTTTGAAGCGAATGTGTCTTCTTTAGTTGTATTGCTGCTTGTAGCACTGCTTCCAAATCCTGTGTTTGAAGCTTTGCGACCTTGTGATGAAGGTTTATCTTCAAAACCAGTTGCGATTACTGTTACAACAATTTCATCTTGTAGTTCAGGATTAATTACAGTACCAAATATCATATTAACATCTTCGTCAGCTGCATCTTGTACGATGTCTGCTGCTTCTTGAGCTTCGAATAATGATAATGATTCTCCACCTGTAATATTCATAAGCACACCTTGTGCACCAACGATTGAAGTTTCTAATAATGGTGATGAAATTGCTTTTTTAGCAGCTTCAACAGCACGATTTTCGCCAGAAGAAACACCGATACCCATTAATGCTGAACCTTGGTTAGACATAATTGTTTTAACGTCTGCAAAGTCAAGGTTAACTTCACCTGATACTGCGATTAAATCAGAAATACCTTGAACACCTTGGCGTAATACATTATCAGCTTCTTTAAATGCTTCCATCATAGGTGTTGATTTATCAACGATATCTAATAAACGGTCATTAGGAATAACAATTAATGTATCAACAGCAGCTTTCATAGCTTCTACACCTGCTGCAGCTTGAGTTTGACGCTTACGACCTTCAAAACCAAATGGACGTGTTACAACACCAACTGTTAACGCACCCATTTCTTTAGCAATTTTAGCTACTACAGGTGCTGCACCAGTACCTGTACCGCCACCCATACCAGCAGTTACGAATACCATATCTGCACCTTGGATTGCATCTTCAATTTGTTCACGTGATTCTTCAGCTGCTTTTTTACCAATTTCAGGGTTAGCGCCAGCGCCTAAACCACGAGTTAATTTTTCACCAATTTGGATTTTTGACTCAGCTTTAGATAAGTTTAAAGCTTGTCCATCCGTATTAATAGAAATAAACTCAACATTATTCATACCATGGTCAATCATACGGTTTACAGCGTTATTACCGCCGCCCCCTACACCGATGACTTTTAACGTCGCTAAATGATTAAATCCTTGTTCAAATTCTAACATTTATATTTCCTCCTAGTTTTAATGGCCAATCAATCGAATAGAGATTTCATAAGTTTTTTAAATTTACCTTCTTCTTTTTCCTGAGGTTTAAGTTCTTCATCGTGTTCGACATTTACTTCATCGTCGTATACCTCTGGTTCTTCTTCATCAACAACAGATTCTTTTGTTCGAGTTGATTCTGAAGAAGTAGCTTGAAGTTCATCATCTTGCTTGTTCGATTTTTTCTTGAACCAATCAAATCCGCTTGATTTTGTACTGTGTTCTCTTTCATCAGATTCGATGACTTCCTCTTCGAATTCTTCACTGTCACGATTACTAATTGTAACATAATCTAGCAATTCGTCGAAAGTAATGCTACTAGAAATTGTTGAAATTGCTGATGAGAATTCAGGCTTTCTAATTCCCATTTGTGATGGTGTATGAATTCTAACTTTCTCACTCACCATATCTTGCAACAATTCTTTGACTCCTAATAAATTAGCCGAACCACCAGTAACTACGAAACCGCCGTTTACTTTTGTAAGACCTAAGTCTTGTAAAACCTCAAATACATTGAAGAAAATATCTTCAACTCGTGCTTCGATAATATCTGCTAAATCTTTTTGAGTAAATTGAACATCTTCTTCGCTATCTACTTGATCAACAGTAAAGATATCTTGATCCGATGCAGATTCAAAGAAAGCGTGCCCATATTGGTGTTTAACTTTTTCAGCAGTCTCAAATGAAGTATTTAACCCTTTGGCTATATCTTCAGTAATATCACGACCTGCCATTTCTAAAGCATCTGCATCAACTAATTCTCCACGTTCATAAAACGCAAGTTGTGTGATGTCTTCACCAATATCAATTACACAAGCACCTAATTCTTTTTCAGTAGCAGAAAGCACTGAGCCATAATTATATGCGTCAGAATAAACATCTAGTACATCTACTCCACAAGACTCAACACATTTAATCATATTAATTAAAATTGATTTTTGAATTGCGATGACGCCTGCTTCAACTTTCAAACTATGTCTTGCAATCAGTTCTTTTGGATCAGAAACTTCATTTTCGCCATCAACAACAAATTTAATTGGAAATGCGTTAATAATTTCAGTTTCTGGTACATCATTTTTGTCTCTAATACTTTCAAGCACACTTTCAATGTGCGTACCATTTAATTCAGTATCTTCATAAAATTCTATTTCATTAGACTCATCAAATACTTCTGTTCCGATTATTGGAAGTTTTAAAAAGACTTCCTTTATATCTACTCCTGAAGCAATAGAGGCTTTTTTGATTGTATCTTTTATCGCTTGTTTCGCAATATCGAAGTCATCAATAAGACCATTTTTAATCCCACTTGTGTAGGTCTGTCCTGTACCTATCACATTTATTCCGTTGTGAAATTTTTCGCCCACTATTGTTTTAACACTTGATGAACCGATATCTATACTTACATAATAATGCTCTTCCATAGATAGGCACCTCCTGACAATCACTTATTCAAGTTCACACTATTAACAGTTTACAATACGTTTTAACGCTTGTGAACTATAAACACATGTGTTTGTCTAAATTTTTTAATTATTTTCGTTTGACTTATCTGCAATTCTATTTAATGCACTTTGCAACTCATCTTTTGCTTCATTTTCTTCGCTTGTTTTTTTCTGTACATTTTGCTCACTCGTAGATTTTGTACTACCTCCATCACTATATGGAATAAATGATGCACCTACTGATAAATCAATATACCCTGATTTTTTCAAGTTACCAGATTCATCACGTTCTAAGGATTGCGACATTTGTGGATAATACTTCATTTTATTAGCAATTGTATTTAAATTACCTACTATTTGTATTTCATCTGTTGTAAATAATTTGATTTGGCTTTGCGCATTTTCTTGAGGATCATATTTAATTTCTGCAATCATGCTTCTCACATTTGCTGGCATACTTGATAATTCATGAATAATTTTTTCTTTTTTATCTTTTTCAAACCCTTCAAGAATTGGGCCATCATCCGTCGCATTTCCATCATAATTCTTTAATTCTGATCCATCTTCTAAAATTGGCACATAATTATCTTTCTTTTGAACCATCGCAACGATTTGCTTTTCAGTCACTTTAACGGATAGTTTATTTGGAAAAACTTTTTTAACTTCTGCACTTTTGATAAGCTCGTTGTCTTCTAAATTGTTTTTAGCTTTTGTTGTACTATACGTATACATTCGTGAACTGCTTTTTACATTAATAGCTTTATCTATCGTACTTTTAGAAACATTATCGTTTCCAGCTATCTTCACACTATTAACTTTACTTAAGGGTGTAAACATATAAATCAAGATTAAAATGATGATGAATAACAAAACACCAAATATTGAATATTGAATTTGTTTCTGTCTTTTTCGTCGTTTTGCTCTTTTTTCTTTCAAATAATCCGAATCAAATTCTTTTACTTTATCAGCCATTCATTTTCACACCCTTTAAAAAGAAGGTAAATTTGCTTGGAAACTTTTAATGAACTTATTTCCTCGCTCTTCAAAAGTATTGTATTGATCCCAACTTGCGCAAGCCGGAGAAAGTAACACAACATCGTTTGGCTCTATAACTGACTGAATTTTATCAACAGCATCTTGCACGTCGTTTGCTGTAATTACATACTTTCCTTGACTTTCACCTAATTTGATAAATTTTTCTTTCGTTTCACCGAAAGCGACCATCATTCTGACATTTTTCATATGAGGAATTAATTCATCAAAATCATTTCCTCTATCTAAGCCACCACATAACCAAATTATTGGTTGTTTAAACGAATCCAATGCAAATTGTGTCGCAAGTGTATTCGTCGCTTTAGAGTCATTATAATATTTATTTGTTTTATTCGTGCCAATATATTGTAATCTATGCTCAATGCCAGAAAAAGAAGTCAAACTATCAATAATGGCTTTAACGGATATACCTGAAAGTAGCGCAGCCAATACAGCAGCAAGAATATTTTCTAAATTATGCTCTCCTGGTAATACTAAATCGTCTTTATGGATAATTCTAAAACCTTTGAAAACGATGTAGTCATCTTTAACATATATCCCATCAACTTCTTGTTGTGTTGAAAAATAATACGTTTTTGCTCTTAGTGTCTCTGATTCAATTAAATGACGTTGATGATAATTACATATTAAATAATCATTTTCAGTTTGGTTTTTATAAATTTGCTTTTTGGCATTTTGGTAATTGTCTAAAGTTTCATGATAGTCTAAATGTGCAGAATAGATATTTGTAATAATAGCAATGTGAGGTTTATATTGATCAATTCCTAATAACTGGAATGAAGATAATTCAGTCACTAAGTAATCGTCAGCAGTCACTTCTTGTGCTACTTTAGAAGCCACATAGCCAATGTTACCAGACAATTTCCCAGTCACTCTACTTTTTTGGAACATATCTCCAATTAATGAAGTCACAGTTGTTTTACCATTTGTACCCGTTACACCTATAATTGGTGCTTCCGATATTAAGTAACTCAATTCAACTTCAGTTAAAATAGTTAAACCTTTTTCAACAGCCGCTTCTATCAAAGGTACTGTATAAGGTATCCCCGGATTTTTCACAATAATGGGATGACTATCCAGTAAAGACAATGGATGTTCTCCACCAATGACTTTAATACCCTCATTTTCTAAATCAATTGCATGTGCATCCTGACTTAAATCTTTACCATCATTCACAATCACATTTGCGCCAAGTTTATTTAATAATTTCGCTGCCTCATAGCCACTTTTTGCTAGTCCAATGACTAAAACATTTTTATTTTCTAATCCTCTATATTTAAGCATGTTAACTCACTCCAATCCATAAACCAATTAGTCCTGTAATTAGACCGACTGTCCAAAATACCGTTACTACTTTAGTTTCATTCCAACCGACAAGTTCGAAATGGTGATGTAAAGGTGACATTTTGAAAATACGTTTACCTGTTAATTTAAATGATGTTACTTGTATCATCACTGATAATGTTTCAGCTACGAATACAAATCCAATAAATAGCAATGAAAGTTCTTGGTTTAACATAATAGAAATCGTAGCAAAGATACCACCTAAGGCTAAACTACCTGTGTCACCCATAAATACTTTTGCAGGGTTTAAGTTAAATGGTAAGAATCCTAATAATGCAAAAATCATGATAATACAGAATAAACCAATAGATGTTGCACCTTGGAAATAAGCCATAATTGCATACATAACGAAACCAATAATTGATAGTCCAGTTGCTAAACCATCTAAGCCATCTGTTAAATTAACTGCATTTGAAAAGCCAACTTGCCAAAAAACTATGAAAATTACATACGCAATTGACAAAGGAATTTCAAAATTGATAAATGGTATATGAATTCCTGTTGAAAAGTCCGTTAAATTAAACACTTGGCTCAATATAAAGAATATAACTGCTATCGCGATTTGAGCTAAAAACTTTTGTTTACTAGTTAAGCCTTGGTTATTTTTCTTTACAACAATAATGTAATCATCTATAAAGCCAATCAAACCAAATCCAATTGTTACAAATAACAATAAAATAATAGGATTAGAATTATCTATAAAAATAATCGCTAAAATTGAAGTTATGATGATACTAATTAGGAAAGTGAGTCCACCCATTGTTGGTGTACCTGTTTTTTTCATGTGACTCTGAGGACCTTCTTCTCGGATGCTTTGCCCAAATTTCATCCTTTTCAATGTCGGTATTAATACTGGGACTAATATAAATGTGATTAAAAGTGCGATGATTGCGAGTAGATAAACCATATTATGCTCCTTTATATACTTAATTAATTGGATTATGTCGTTATGCTGAGTGTTTAAAACTATGTATAGAGGTCATAGGCGAACATTCCACAGTGTTGACTCCACTTTAAAATATTCGCACTATTGTTTAAAACCTCAATTTAGTACAGCAGTATGCATGATAATATCAATGTAATACCGTATTCGTTATGTGCTATGAATCTTTACTATCTTTCGAATCTTTTTCACTATCTTGCTCCTCTGAGGACTGACCATCAATAGCTTCTGAAGATAAAGTTACTTCAATCTTATCATTTTTGCTTACTTTCTGACCTTTGGTTGTTGATTGTTGTGAAACAAATCCACTACCTTTAGTCGTTATCTTCACATTCGCAAGATTTTCAAATGCTACCACTTCTTCTTTTGTCCAACCTGACATATCTGGCATTGTTATATCGCCATCAGTGAGTAACAAGACTTTACTGTTTGGTAATACTTTTTTATTTGCAGTTACCGATTGTTTTGTAATTTTCTCACCGTCACCAATAACGATTGGTTCTAACGATTTGCTATTCACTTTATCTTGCGCTTTTTGAGTTTCTTGACCTTCAACTTCAGGTACTTCACTATATTTAACATCTGACTTGTCTTTAGATTCTTTATCTCCAACATTTAGATATTTCAATGTGTTTTCCATAATTGGTTTGAACGCCTTACTGACACCCATTTCGTATGCCTCTTGATCATTTTTCTGAGCTAAACTCATACCAGCATAAACAATCACTTCTGGATCATCTTTAGGTGCATCACCAATAAAGCTAACAAAATAAGGATTTTCTCCATTAACATAACCACCGTTATCTGAGTCAGCTACTTGTGCGGTACCTGTTTTACCAGCTACATCATAACCATCAATTTGATAATTTTTCGCGTGACTATCTTCACTATTAACTACTTTATCTAATTCAGTACGAACTTTTTTAGCAGTATCTTTAGTTATCGGTTTGCCTGCATATTCTTTCTTACCTTTGAAGAAAGTATCTTTGCTTACTGGATTTGAAATACTGTTAACATACCATGGTTTCAACATATTACCACCATTAAAGAATGCTGATTGTGCTCTTAGCATTTGCACTGGGGTAACTGTTGTAGATTGACCAAAGGCAGATGTTTTCTGTTGAGCTTCATTATCCCAAGCGATGCCGCCTGTAGCTTCACCGTCAAACATACCATTTGTCGACTTACCGAAACCAAATTTCTCGTACCAATCCTTCATTTTATCTGCACCTACTAAATCTTGCAAATGCATCATTAATGTATTTGAAGAATAAGTGAAACCAAGTGACATTGGGATTTTACCCCAACCCACTTTATTCCAGTCAGAAATTTTTGAACCCATTACTTCTCTTGGTTCAGCTGTATATTTTTTATCTGGATCAAATTTACCCTCTTGAATAGCTGCTGCTAAACCATATGATTTAAAAGTAGAACCCGGTTCATACGTATTTTGATACAAGTCGTTTGCCCATTTTTTACCAAAATCTTTACCAGTTTCAGGATTAAAAGTTGGTCTTTGGCTATACGCCAATATCTCTCCTGTATGTGCGTCCATCACTACTGCAAATAAATCTTTTGGTTTGTAATGTTCTACCATGCCATCCAATGCTTCTTCAACGAATACTTGAATATTCGAATCGAGTGTAAGATGAACATCATCACCGCGTTTAGGTGTTTGCTCTTTCTTAGTATTTGGCGCTATATATCCCCAGATATCATGAATATAAGATAACGCACCTTTTTGACCAGATAAATAACTATCAAAAACTTTCTCTACGCCCATAGCACCTTTCAATTCTCCATTGTCTGGATTCTTTTGTGCCATACCGATTAAATGAGACGCAAAGTTTCCATTAGGATAAAATCTTTCGGTTTCAGGATATAGTGTGATACCTGGAAGTTTCATTTTTTCTATTTTTTCTTTTTCTTGATAAGTCAAATCTGTACCTTTTTGACCAAATTCAACTTGGAAAGCTTTTTTATTATTTAATTTATCTTCAATTTCTTTAGCCGACATATCAACAACGGTAGCCAATTTTTTCGCAGTTTTCTTTTTGTCAGTTACATGTTTAGGTTTATCGCTACCTTCACTTGCTTTTTTATCAACAATTGCAACTACTTTATACCGTTCAACATCTTCTGCTAATACCTTGCCGTTTCGATCGTAAATTTTCCCTCGTTCTGGTTGTTCTTGGGTGTTTACTAAGTATTTCTCATTTGCCTTCATTATTAAGTCTTCTCCAGAAGAATGTCCGGTCAACATAATATATGAATATCTTAAAACCAACGTAAAAAAGAGCAGTCCGAATCCAAGGATGAGTAGGACTGCCCCTATTTTACTTTGTTTTATTTGAAATTTGGGTTTTTTAAATCTAATTTTTCGCTTCGACATTATTACGCACTACCTTTACATTGTCGTTCTTAAGGCTCATTCCTTCGTTTTTAGCCTTATCGTAAATGCGTTCATATGAAGAGTTCTTTTTAATTTCAGATTCTATTGCGCTGTTTTCACTTGATTGTTTTTCGATTTTTGTATCTAAATCTGCAATTTTTCCTCGAGTATCATACGCATCCATTTTTAAAGATAGCATATATATACTTATTAAAGCAATTACTGTTATTAGTCCTATGTATAACATCTTCTCAAACTTTGTAAGTTGAACTACTACCTTGCGTTTTACGGTTTTGGTCTGGGTCGACGGTGGCGACTCAGGTATTTGTGTCTCTATGTCGTTATAAGGTTGATATATCTTTTCTACTGCCACTCAACATTCACTCCTTATTTTAATATTTCTGCAACACGTAACTTCGCACTACGCGCTCGATTATTTTCTTCAAGATCTTCGTCAGTTGCGATAATAGGTTTACGGTTAACGCGTTTCAATTTAGGTGTGTATGCTTCAGGTATTACTGGTAATCCCCTTGGTACATCTGGCCCCTTTTCGTACTCTTGAAACATTTGTTTACATAACCGATCTTCCAATGAATGGAATGTGATGACTGAAATTCTACCATCCATTTTTACTGCATCAATTGCTTGTTCTAATGAATCTTCAAATGCCGATAATTCGTCATTTACAGCAATTCTAATTGCTTGGAATATTCTTTTAGCTGGATGTCCACCTTTTCGTCTTGCTTTAGCTGGAATACCTTCTTTAATAACATCTACAAGTTCTAATGTCGTTTCGATTGGCTTTTGCTCTCTATTTTGTTCTATGCGTCGGGCAATTTGTTTAGAGAATTTTTCCTCACCATAACGATGAAATATTCTGACTAATTTTTCGAATTCCCATTCATTTACTACTTCGAAAGCAGATAATGATTGTGTTTGATCCATACGCATGTCCAGTTTTGCATCATGATGGTAACTAAAACCTCGCTCAGGAACGTCCAGTTGCGGACTAGAAACACCAAGGTCGTAATAAATACCATCTACTTTTTCAATATTCAGATCATTTAAAATTTCAGTTATTTTTCTAAAGTTGTTATGGACGAAGGTCACTTTATGTAAGTGTTCTTTCAATACTTCTTTTGCGTTTTCTATAGCTGTTGTATCTTGATCTATCGCAATAAGTCTACCTTCGTCTCCGAGTTGATTTAATAAATAGAGTGCGTGGCCTGCTCCACCTAATGTACAGTCGACATACACGCCATCTTCCTTAATATTTAAATAATCAATGGTCTCTTTAAGCATTACACTGACATGATGAAACAATTTAGCACCTCCATTTAAAAATCAAAATCAATTAAGTCTTCAGCAATATCTTCAAAACTTTCTTCAGATTCATCATAGAAACTGCTCCAAGTTTCTCTGTCCCAAATCTCAATGCGATTTGAAACCCCTATTACTGTACATTCCTTACTTAAGTTCGCGTATTGGCGTAAATTTTGTGGAATATTAATACGCCCTTGTTTATCTAACTCAACTTCAACAGCACCAGAGAAGAACATACGCATAAATTTACGTGCGTCTTTTTTAGTCATTGGTAATGTCTTCATCTTCTCTTCGATGACTTGCCATTCTTCTAAAGTGTAGCCAAACAAACATTTATCAAGGCCGCGAGTGATTATAAAACGCTCATTTAAGTCATAGCGAAACTTGGATGGAACGATCATACGTCCTTTTGTATCCAATTGGTGCTCGTATTCTCCCATGAACATTTATAATCACCTTACCTTCTCATATATATAATTTACCACATCTCACCACTATCCTCCACTAATTATACAAATTTAACTAGTTTTTCTTAAAAAGCGTAAAAAAATACCCGTTTCATCAAATTGATGAATCGGGTGAATCCCTTTCATATCTAGGGTTTAACAATAATATGATCAAATGTGTAAGAAAGTGGGGGGTAGGTGGAGGGACTGAACACGTCTATCCCAAAATCGTTCATTATTTGAAGTGGATTCCAAATTCTTTCTTGCAATCCGCCCATCGGATGAAGTGTTTCACTTAATTCTTTAAAGTGCTTCATACTTATTTCATTTTCTCTTTCAATATTCAATAAATACCTATTAATTAAATACTCATATTGTTTTTGGTGTATATGATTGTTTTTCTCTACTAATAACTGGTTATCATTGTTACCAGCAACTTCAGTTAGTAGTGATTGATACAATTTTTCTTGTTGCACCTTAATTTCTTCCACTTTATCAACAAATGTTTGAGATGCTTGCGCACGTATGAATTTTTCCTTATCTTTTTCAATACCTTGTTCTATAATCGAATGCTGTTTTAATTGATATTGACTAAGTAATTTTTCAGTTCGTGGATACAAGTAACTAATTCTTAATCGTGGTAATACAATTGGCATCGATACATCCAATGTATTAAAAACTTCACTCAGTTCCGTCCAATATTTAATTTCACTTGGACCACCAATAAAAGCAACTGTATTAAATAACCATTCTTCCATTATTGGTCGTGTGACTACGTTATTTGAAAAACGTTCTGGTTCAACTTCAAGTATTTTTAATAATTCCTCTTTAGTCATGTATTTATCTGATTTACTTAGGTAAAATTGATTATCTTTAAAAGTAAGTAACTGTCTCATGTTATCTTCATGTAAAAATAAATGTACATTCGTATCAGTCTGTATCATTTGTTCTAATCCATTAGCAATCGTGTTATGTTGATTATTTCTAAATGACGCATCTACATCTTGATGATGTTCAATAATTTTTTGGATAAATGGTTGTTCTAATTTACGTAATTCAGTATTGTTTGCGTCAATCAATAATAAACCATACGCTTTAAACACTTCGTTCAACAACGCTTTAAACATATCCGTCCAGCTATCATACTGATCAATAATCTTCGTACACATTTCAATCAGTTGCTTAGAATGTGTGGTTTCGTTCATTTCTTTAAAAAATAGTTTCAACGCGTCTTTTAATTGCGCTTTATCAGGATAATATGTTGAGACGCTTGCTTCAGGTGGCGTCATTGTATGATATTTTATTTTTTGTAATTTTGCATTTTGAGCATTATAGGCATAAGTATGATTTACTTCATCAAAATCATGATCTTCACCAGCAATCCAAAATACTGGTATTACATTTGTATTATAGTCTTTTGAGAGTTTTTCACTCATCGTTATAATAGAAAATATTTTATGAAAAGTATATAAAGGCCCACCAAACAATCCAGCTTGTTGTCCACCTATGATGACTTTTGCGCCTTCGCTTAATAATGAAATATTTTGCAATTGCTTCTCTGTTAATGTTAAGTCGCTCATGTAATTTTTAATAACTTGAGCTAATGCCACTTCTCTGCCATTATTCGGCATTGATAAACGTTCACTATAGCTCTTTTCTTGCATAGCATCAAAGTGATAAAACTGTCCTATTTTTGAATCACTATCTTTGATTTTAGAAATAAATTGATCTTTTTCATTAAGTTTTGTAATCATACAATCCATGCGTAATTCTCCTTATGTTACTCTATTCCTAATTAGTATAAAGTTTATATACATCATTGACAATTTAACGGCTTATAATTTTCAAATTTTAATAACCTATATAATATGTACACACTTAGATCACTTCATTTTTCAAAAAACTTCAGTATCTATTTTTTATAAATATAAACAACTATACATATATGTTTAAACTATCGTTTTTGTGAAAAAACAATAAAAATAAGGTATAATAGAATAAATGATAACAAAGGGGGAAGATGCGATGAGTAGTGTAAAGCGTCTTGATATAAATTATAAAACAGACGAACTATTCGAAGATTTCAGAAACTTCGGTAATAAAGATTTGTATTTAGTAGATGAACTTCGAGGAGAAATGATTGATGCAAGTTCAGATTCACCTTTCTATGGTATTTATGTAGGTGATTGTTTAGGGGCTCGAATGGCACTATATCGTAAAGGAGAAGTTGAGGAAACTCATTTCCCGGGCTTTGATGATTATAACGTAATTTGGAAATTAGAAGTGCTACGTGATTTTCAAGATCGTGGTTATGGCACATCTTTATTAGATTTTGCCAAAGATCAAGGCTTACCAATCAAAGTCATCGCACGAAATCAATCTAAAGATTTTTTCATTAAACAAGGTTTTACAGATTTAGAAGAAACAAATAGAGATGGTCATGATGTTTTAGTTTGGACTCCATAATCAAACGGGTCCTAATAAAATGAAAAGTGCCCTTCAAAGCAATCATTAAAAAATGAAAACTTTGAAGGGCATTTTATATGACTTGAATTCGTTTAGTAATAATTAAATGAACGGTTAAACATACGCGATTACTTCTTTTAACGAATTCACTACATAATCTGGTTTAATTTCCGTATCATTTGTTTTATTTCTTGGATTAAACCAACATGTCTCGATATTCGCATTTTTCCCACCTAAAATATCAGAAGACATAGAATCACCTATAATCATTGCGTAACCTCGTTTATCTTCACCTATCTTATTAAATACGTAATCAAAAAATTCAGGCATCGGTTTTTGGTATCCTGTTTGTTCAGAAACAAAAATATCTTTAAACCAATGACCTATCTTCGTTTTTTCAATTCGTCTTTCTTGCGTTTCTAAAACACCATTAGTCACTATATACAAATCGTGATGTTCTTTTAATTGTTTTAAAGTTTCAATTGTTTGATCGAAATGTTTAATCGGTGCATTCGCAAGTTCATCTCTAAAGATTTGATCAGCTAACTTACCATCTATCTTCATTTGATGTAAATGAAAGTATGCCTCAAAACGTTTACTTAAAACTTCATCTTTAGTTAATTCATTCTTTTGAAAAGCATCCCAATGTGCCTGATTTATTTTTTTAAATGTATGCAAATCATTTTGATTGGTCTTTATTTGAAATTGTTGTGTCATTTCATAAAATGCATATGCTTCTGCATCATCAAAATCCACCAATGTGTCATCAAAATCTATAAGTAAACTTTTCGTTCTCATTTTGTCACCCTCTAGTACGCTTAAATATATTTATTTCAAATATATCATATTCTTTAATTTCTCCATATTATTATATACTTATATAACACAAAAATGGCCAAGGTTATCACCCTGACCATTGTTTATGATATTAATAATACTAAAATCCGAATAATTTTGATAATACGCCTACACCGTTTTCTACGATGCTTACAATGCTTGTTCCTAATTTCGCGCCGTCTCCAGCGATGCCTGCTTGTACTGTTTCTTTGATTGCGTTAAATAAGTCTGCCATTATAATAAGCCCCTTTAAGTATTATTTTTAATTCTGGATTAAAGTTCTAATGCTTTGCCAATTAATGATGCGCCGTTAGAAATAATATCTAAAACGCCTGATCCAATTTTTGCGCCGTCTCCAGCAATACCTGCTTGAACTGTGTTTTTGATTGCTTCGAATAAACCTTCCATTATAAACACCCCTCGATAAAAAATTAGATTATTATGACTGTTTTTAATGTAGTGAACGATATTTACAAAATCTTATTTCGTCTAGCTATCGTTCGATATATATACTATAAGATATGACGTGATTTAATTGTCGATTTTTCTTACTTAGTCATAAATTGACTTTAACTGTCCTTTTATCTCAAATTCAAAACAGTTTCGCATGCTAACTGTATTATGCACAATTTAATATCGCACAATTAAGTAAACAGAATATTTCTTTTGAGTTTGTTTAGTATTTTAAAGTATGAAATTGAATATCATTATGTAATTGATTATTACTTTCATGATCTAACCGCAAAATCGATGCTAATTTAAAAAGTATGATAAATAGAGGGCATAATAAAATGCCATGCGCTAATCAATGCAGTATAAGCACATCGACAGCAATGTATTTTAGAGATTTATCATTATTTACAAAAAAAGACTAAGCACATAAAAAATGTCTTAGTCTTTTTAGCCAGTTAGTGAATGGCTAGATGGAACTATGAAATCGTTATTGGACCATTCGATTTCTGTCGCTCGCTTTAGTTTTTTTACTTTTCGTTTTATGGACCAAATTTAAATCTCTTGGATCTTAACTTTCCTCTACAAAATCACGATTAGCAGTGATAAATGTATCTTTAAAAGTTTTGAGTCTTGGCGTCCCCTTAGGTGATAGTACAATTTTTTGAATGTCTACATGATCGCTAACAGATAATACATTCACTGCTTCTCCATCGAATTTTCTGTTTGAGTATTCCTTACATTTTTTCAAGATGTTAACGCTTCTAGGTTGATTATAAATATATTGGGCTTGTTTCGATTTATTAACTGCTTGAATAAATTGCTTATTTGCAGTTAAATAGTGACCTTTTTCTGTCTGAAGTCTTGGTGTCCCGTTTCGCGTATATACCAATGCTTTAATATTTATTAATTCCCCCATTTCAATGGTCATTTGAGCAGGTTGTTTAAATTCAACATCATCATACAGTTTGGCTTGTTTCACAAGAGAAATCGCTTTAGGGTTATATGTTAAATATTTACTATCGTCCACTTTTTTGGACTTCGGTTTTATTGTTGATATGAATTCTGCTTTAAATCCTTGTCTTTTAAGATTTATAGTAGTATTTGCATTGGGTAAGTTCATATTGACGTTTACGAATTTATAACCATCGTAAATAATACTAATATTGAAATCAAAATCACATTGCTTCAAATCATCAGTCCTAAAATTCTACATATATTGTATTGATTTCATTATTAAGTTCAGTCAGTACAACCTTGTTAATTACCTTATTATCATCTTTATATAAACGAACGACCTCTTTCATTTCATTATCGATAAAGTGTGTGCCTTCATAAACTGCGAAAAGAGGTTCTTTGATAGGTAACGCTTCTGTTAAATTATCAGACATTAAAAAATATATTTGGTTATCTTTAACATACTTTTTAGCGTTTCCACCTTGTATAACCAATTTTATGAAATCACATAATTCCTGATATGACTCATGTTTTAAAAAGTGATAGATATTTCTAAATTTATCATTAAATAAATAGTATTCTAAATTTTTACCATGAGTTTCTAGCGTGCGCTCCATCTGATTAAACAAATCATAAAACGCTTGCTTATCTTCAGCATTTAAAAATCGCTTGTTATTAAATAAACGCGACATAAAATCCATTTCAATAATTCTACTAATCGCTTGATATTCAGCGTTTTCAGGAATATCTAATTTTAGTACTTCTTCTAAAACAGATAAGTTTAATTGTGTTTTCTCAATAATGCTCGTTTCGCCGACTAAAGATTGGTTATAAGAATAACGGTTAACAGGATATACCGGACTCGGATTCATCGACGCCGTTTGACATCTTGAGATCGCATCTATAAAAAATAACTTATCTTCTCCATACTTCATATGTTTGAATTTTATATTATTATCTAAAATAATTTGACGTTTTATGATTTTCCAGGTGGACCTACAGCTCTAAATATACGTTCAATTTCATAAGGAACTAAATGATTGGCGACTTTATACGAGCTAAATCTACCTAATTTCTTAATTGCTTTTTCAGTATGTTTAACACTTTGACCAAATGCGACATCTGAATGATGATCCACTGCTTGATTTAATAATGTTGGCAATCCTTCTGCGTCTAACCAATCATCGGCATCCAAAAACGTAATATACTCACCTTGCGCATTGTTTATCCCTACATTTCTAGGTTCCTAAGGGCTCCCTGTATTTTCATTTAATTTAATCAATTTAATAAAATTGTATTTAGTCACAAATTCTTCTATTATTTCTAAAGACTGATCACTAGAACAATCATCTACAAAAATTGCTTCAATGGCTTCTTTATTTATATTTAAATTATTAATAGACTCTACACATGATTCTAAAAATAACTCTTTGTTGTATACAGGTACTATGATAGATAGCAATTTCTTCATTGCATGAATCCCCTTTTAAATAAATTCTGTTTGATACTTATATATGTTAATGCTAAATGTTTTCTAACACTTTTATAATCTAAGTTGTAGATATAATTGAATACTTAAAAATTAATTTTTGAGAAAGTCTTATCTTACGTTAACATACAATAACCATATACTACACTTATAATCATTAAATATATTATAGGAATATATTTAATAGAAAAATCAATATTTCAACCTTCTAAGTATAAGATGAAAAATCTCGAATTTTAATCATATTGCGTCATATAAATTAACAATTCCTCGAAAAATTTCGAATTTGCTTTTGACCCTTCAATACAAATACATGTTTATGGTTACTTTGCATTTTAATTTTTTCTAGCACTTGCGGTTTTCTATCAATTGGATAGCGCCAAATATATTTTAAGAATGTGAAAGTTAACCTTTCTTCACAACTTTCTCTCATATCTATACGTGTTTTTCCTATATTTGCAATATATCTTTTAAACACTCTGTAAAAACAAACGACTCTAGGTAAATCTATAAAATGATTGTATCTGCTTCATTAATTTTTTCATCAAATAGCGATGAATCATTGCCATCAATTATCCATTTATTATTTTGAATCAATTGCTTATGTATCTTAATTTGTTCGTCATAACGCATCATCTGCCAATTTGGTTTCCAAAAATACATATATAAATGATAAACAGGGACTTTAAGTATCTTTGATAATTGACGTGAAAACGTTGATTTTCCTGATCCAAAAGACCCAACAACCATTACCTTATCCATCGTTCTACCTCCATTTAACTATGTTGAAAGTTATAGACATTATGATATGAGTGGTAAGTAACGTTAAGCATATACGATTAAGCATATATTGTGAATCATTTTGTAGAATATGATACTAAATATCACTGTAATGGAAACAATAGCCAAACACTAAATCTGTATATTTTACGTTTATTAGAACGTAGAGCCTTTGAATATTTTTTATTGTTTCTCTGTCCTTACTATTTCCAACCAACCATTTCGCCCATTTTCGCAATTTAAAAAACAGCTAACTTTTTATTTGAATGAGTTGTTAATTTATTTGATTTTGCATATTATTAAATTAACATGAAAACAAGGTGTAACTCATTTCTAAAATTCAATATAAGGGGGAATATCATATGAATCATTGGATTAACTTTATTATTATGTCATTACTCATACTTATTGTACCGGGGCCTAGTTTTTTTGCAGTTATAAAAAACAGTACACATGGTGGCATTAAAAGCGGTATTTCCACAACATTAGGTATCGCCAGTGCCCATTTAATTTACGCTACATTAGCAACACTTGGGCTTATTTTTATATTCGTAAGTTCACAAACTATATTTTTATTAATCAAAATATTAGGTGCAGCCTACATTATTTATCTTGGTTTGAAAAACATACTGAATGCGCACAAATTTGAGTATGATAAATCAGATGGCTTAAATACAGAAAAACCCGATTTATTTAAGTCATATAAACAAGGATTCATCACTATGATTTTAAATCCAAAAGCAATTCTATTTTATATTAGTATATTACCTCAATTTATAAACCATCAAAGTAACCAAAGTATCCAAGTAGCAATATTTTCAATCCTATTTATAATAACTGTAATCACATGGTTTAGTTTATGTACTTTGGTCTTTAATTACATAAAAATCATCTTTGAAAAACCTAAGGTTAAAATGTGTTTCGATTATATCGTTAGTACAACTTTAATTGCATTATCCCTCAAGATATTAACTACAAAACATTAAATGATTACAATATCGTTTTTGTTAATTACTTTTTGGTTATTGCGAGTCTTATATATAAATAAATGTCTTAGAGTCAAAATAGCTTAACTTATAAACAATTTAAAAACTCATAGTAGATTGTCCACTAAGTATTTTCATATATATGACCACACTATGATTTATGTGTTCAATGAATTACTAAAATATTATAAAACTGCTTGCTTATATAATTTGTTGATATTTTGTGTTGTTTTAATTTGTATGTTGAAAAAAGGGCAACACACATAAGTGTATCGCCCAATTGAGCCCGTTAAAAAGACGGTTCCTGAAATTTATAGTTAAAAAATAACCATCAACCTGCCAAATAAACCACTACCGTCAAGGTAGACACCTTAAATATAAAATTAATTATTTAGATACGTTCCAGAGTTTGGCAATAATTTGTGAAATTACAGAACGTATCTTTTATTTTTATAATAATTTCACTTAATATAGAAGTAAATACAAAAGCTAGAACAGTAAATGCTGTTCTAGCTTTTGTATTAGTTAATATTATTTCATTCAAACTGTTGGACAAACTTATAATAAATTGTTTTTCTTAGTTCTTAATAAGCGCAATGAATTTAGTATAACTAATATCGCTGCGCCAGTGTCGCTGAATACGGCTAACCAAAGTGTTAGTAACCCAGGGAATACTAAGATAAAAGCAATCATTTTAATAATAATAGAGAAATATATATTTTGTTTAATTATATTCTTAGCTTTGTTACTAATAGTGATAGTGTCTGTTAGTTGATGTACATTATCTGACATTAATACAACATCTGCTGTTTCCATTGCAGTATCTGAACCAATACCGCCCATTGCAATACCAACTTCGCTTTGTGCTAAAGCAGGGGCATCATTGATACCATCACCAATCATTCCTACACGATAGCCTTTGCTTTGTAAATCTTTGATAGATGATAATTTATCTTCAGGCATTAACTCAGCATAAACCTCTTTGATACCTGAAAGTTGCGCTATTTTATGTGCAGTTCCTTTATTATCACCTGTAAGCATTATAGTATTTTTAATATTACTTCCATTTAATTGTTGTAATGTTTGCTTAATATCCGACCTTAATGGGTCTTCAACAGTAATAAAACCATGGATTTTATCTGCTGTTGCAATAATAATAACTGTATATCCTTGTTGCTCATATGAATATATTTCTTCTTTATAATTTACAATATTTTCATTTATAGATTCGATTAACTTTATGTTTCCTGCATAAATATTATTATGGTCAATTTTACCTTTAATACCTCGTCCAACAATATTTTCAAAATCAGTAACATCGTATGTTATAGATTTAAATTGTGAGACATAATCAACAATTGCATTGCTAATTGGATGCGTTGAGTATGATTCTAAACTTAGCGCAATATTCAAAAACATTTCTTTGTCAGATTCGATTGTTTTAATTTCTGAAACTTTTGGGCGTCCTTCAGTCAGCGTTCCAGTTTTATCAAAAGCTAAAGCTGAAAGTGTACCTAAAGCTTCCAAATGGTTGCCACCTTTGATAAGTACACCTTTTTTTGCTGCGCTACCAATCCCAGTAACAATAGCTACAGGAGTCGAAATAACTAGTGCACACGGACATGCTATGACAAGTAGTTCAAGTCCTTTATAAAACCATTCTCCCCATGTTCCTAAAGAAAAAATAGGAGGGATTACCATTACTAATAATGCTAATATGAATACAATGGGTGTATAAATTTCAGAAAACCGGTCGATAAAAGCTTGTGTAGGTGCTTTGTTTTCTTGTGCTTCTTCAACCATATGAATGATTTTAGACAGTGTGGTATCTTTAACTAATCTTGAAACACGTATTTTTAAAGTCCCGTTTTCATTAATAGAACCTGCATAAGCTTCTTCATTTATCGTTTTGTCTACAGGAATAGATTCACCAGTTATAGGTGCCTGATTTAAACTTGAATATCCTTCTATAATCGTACCATCTAGTGGTACTCGATCGCCTGGTTTTACAAGTAAAATTTCTCCAATACTAATATCTTTTAAGTTTTTTGAAATTATCCCCGTCTCTGTTACAACGTTTGCTTCTGCTGGTGTAATATCCATTAACGATTGAATAGAATTTCTTGTTTTATCTATAGAAATAGTTTGTAATAAAGTGCCAATAGTAAATAGTAAAACGACGATTGCGCCTTCAAAAAACTCACCAATTAATATGGCACCAATAACAGCTACAGACATTAAAACATTCATATCTAAACTCTTAGATTTAATAGCATAATAGGCACTTTTTAAGGGTTTTATACCACTGACTACAATAGCTATGATATACATCAAATTAGTTATCCAAATGGGTAGTGATACCATAGATGAAACAATACCAAGGATAAGAAATAGTGTTGATATAATAGGCTTACTAAACAAACGCCACTTTGTATTATTATTTTTATTACTGGATTGTAATGTAGCAGAATAACCGATTTTAGAAACTTCTTTTTCAATATTTTTAGTTTGATTGCCTTCAAAATCAATCTGCATTTTTCCAGTTGAAAAACTAACTTGTGTGTCATTTACATAGGGTAAATTGTTCAAATGTTTTTCAATACTTTTAGCACAACTACCACAATCCATACCTTCTATTGAAAATATTGTATAGTTTTGATTGCTATCATTTTCTTCGATACCATAACCCAATTTTTTTAGTGTTTGAGTCACTTGATTAATACTACTTTGAGATTTTAGTCCAACGCTTAATTTACTTGTAGAAAAATTAACTTTAGGATTAGTTACATCGTCTAAAGGTCTTAACGCTTTTTCAATGGTTATTGCACATGAACTACAATCCATACCTGTTACTTTAAAATTATAATTTGAAAATGGGGTGGCTACTTCATCGTCTTCTTCAGAACTATTACTCATAGCATTACATGAAATGTTATGAGTTGAATCGATGCTTTCACCGTTATTTGTACAGCATTCGTCATTTTGATTTGCTACCTTAGGCTCATTACTACAACACTTATTTTCGTTAACTGAGTTACTTGTACAACAAGTATTAGATTCAGCTTTATTATTACAGCAATTAGTACTCATTTAAGTCATCTTCTTTCGTTATATAGTATGATACTGGCAACTTTGAATATCATCTTCAATATTTTCAACTACAGAATCAATAAGTTTAAGCAGTTCTAAAATTTGATTGTTTTTTATTTGGTAATAAACGTATTTACCTTCTTGTCTAGAATTAACCAAACCACACCCTTTGAGACAAGATAAATGTTGAGAAATACTAGATTGACTTATTTGAGATTGTTTAACAATCTCATTGACAGTCATTTCTTTCGATTTAAGTAGCTCTAATATCATCAAACGTACTTTATTAGAAAGACCATGTATAAAATGTGCTTTTAACTCAATATCATGCATTTAATCACCTCATATTACCTAAGACTAATATAAATAACATATTACCATTTGATAATATGTTATTCAATCCTTTTTATAATGTTAATTAGAATTTCGTTTGTCCTAATTAATTTTATTAGTTAGTCTGTAATTATTCTTTCTTAAGATACGTTCCTATATTCATTTGGTGTTAGTCCATCAAATTTTGGAACATATCTTTTATTCATATAATAATTAATATATTCACTGATGCCTGTTTCAAGATCTTCATATGTGCTGAATTGATTTCTATAGTAATATTCTGATTTTAACGTACCCCAAAAAGCTTCTATCGGTTGATTATCTAAACAACTTCCTGCTTTTGACATACTGATTTTTACGTTATGTGTATCTAAATAGTTCTTGTAATGTTTAGAAGTGTATTGAAAACCTCTGTCACTATGTAAAACTGTATTAGATGCATCATTATTTTGTAAGGCTAATTTCAATATGTCCATAACCAATTTTAAATCATTACGCTTACTCACTTTATAAACAATTATACTTAAATCATACCTATCAATTATAGCGCTAATATAAGCTTTTTGACCTTTTCCATAATTTAAGTAACTAATATCTGTAAACCATTTTTGATTTGGTTTATTGGCTTCAAAATTTCTATTCAATATATTTTCAGCTGTGAAATGTGGTTTGATTCTAGTCCAATTAGGACGTTTTTTTCTGATTTGTGCTTGTAAACCTAAAATTCGCATAATTCTTCTAATACATTTTATATTAACATTTAAATTGCACTCTCTTTTTAAAGCGTAATGTATCCTTACTACACCGAAGGTTTCTTTAGAGTTCTTAAATATACACTTAATTTCTTTTGCAATTAATTTAGAGCGTTTTTCATTATTAGAAATTTCTTTATTACACCATTTATAATAACCACTACGGCTGACTTCTAGACGCTCGCATAACATTTTAATACTGTAATTTTGTTCTCTGTTGAGCTCAAATATCATTTGATATAAATGTTCTTTATGACCTAATGAAAATGATTGTTTCGATACTTGAACTCTTGCCACTTTTTTACGATTGCTTTATCCATTTCTAAGTATTCTATTCTTGTTTTTAGTTTTTTATTTTCTAATTTTATTAGTTCTATTTCAGATAATTCTTGTTTTTTATTTTTTCCACGTTTATCTTTTAATCCATCTATACCATTCTTTTTATAGCTCTTCACCCAATGGTATATTTGATGGTAGGAAACACCATATTCCACGGAAGCCTCTTGATAGTTATAATTTTTAGCTATGACATTTTCAGTAATTTCAATACGTTCAGATAAAGTTGTTTTTCTTGATTTATTCATAGTGGAAAACCCTTTCCCTGTGTGCTTGTTAGATTTTCCCTTTTTATAATTTCTTAACCACAATTTTAAAACTGATATAGAGCTAATATTATACTTGTTAACAACTTTATACAGTGGAATATTCCTTTCTAACACATCTTCTATAGCTATTGCTTTAATCTCTGCAGAGTATTTATTTCTTTTACTAAAAGGTTTTAATCCATCTACACCATAAGCTTTATATCTTCTTACCCATTCTTGTAATGTAGCGCTAGAAACTCCATTATTTTTTGCTGTACTATATCTAGATATATTTCCATCAACTATATCTTCAACTATTTTAATACGCTTTTCTAAAGGCATCTTATTTGTAGTCATAAAAAATACACTCCCCTAATTATAGTTCACTTTTTATATTTAAAGTGTCTACTTTTAGGGGAGTGTATCAAAAGTTGGGATGGTTATTTTTTATGGCTTGATTTAACAATTGTGATTGCTATACCTAACAAGGTAACGATGAATGTACCGAAACCTAACATTAAGTACGGCACTTCTACAATTGAAACCAAACAAGGCGTCTCCTTTCTAAAGATTTTGTCGGTACTTTCATAAGCACCACCTCACTTTATACTGATATTAGCCACCATCTATCCAACTTACTCACCTTAATCTGCTTTCTTCAAATCTTTCCATTTCGCTTACTATCCCGCTTACATTAATTCTATAAAAAAAGAACCTTGCAAGCGCAAGATTCTTAATTGAATAATATGTAATTTATTCTTTTAGTGTCCTGGGAGGTCTGCTATACAGCCCTTATTATCAGTGTTTGTAGCGTTTTAGTGCCATGCCAGTGCCATAAAAATATTGATTGTATATTTCTTACATTTTAATGGTAGAAACTAGTTCGTTATCTTTAACGTTACTAAATCTATTATTGTGCAATTTTAAACACCTTGACAGATTCTTGTTATTACTTTTACGATTGTATATTGATGTTTAAAAGGACTTGTGGAATTACTGTTTTAAAAGACTTTTAAAATGTTATATTTCTATGAGCGTCTGCACTTTTTTAAATAATCTGTCTTTTTTTTGCCCTAAAAAATACCCACCTATTCACTTAGGTGGGCTTTTCCATATTGGTATAGTTTTTCTGCATTCTTTAATGATAGATTGTCTAAATCACGTTTCCCATTTCTTAAAGTAGAAATTATAGCTTGATTTATAAGTGTGTTCTTATATATTTGATAACCAGTTATCTCGCTTTCAATTAGTTTTTTGATTACCTGTTTGTATTCACTCATAATTATCACGCTCGTTTTTATTTAAATAGTGGAAGGTTAAGATAGCTAGTTTCCGCTAGCTAAAATCATTATATACTATTTATTTTTTGTGAAAAAATTTATGTTAAGTAAATTTACATAAAAATAACAGCCTGTGGGGGCAGACTGTTAAAAATATATCATTTTACAAAAGGTGAATTGCGCTAGTTTTTCACTAGCTAATTTTAATATACAATAATAAGAGTAATTAAAAAAATCTATGTCAACTTTAATAACAATAATAACTACTCAACGATATGCTCAGGCGGACTGATGTGTTTCCATAATAGCTCCCTTATTTTATCTCCACAATATCTTTTAAATTCAACACACTCATTCCAGTATCTTCATACATGTGTAGTGTTTTAGTATGCACGTCTACTTTATGAATATAACCTACTTTAGTTTTAATATATCCATTTTCGAAGTAACGCAATTCAATAGATGGGTCGTTATACATTTTGAAAATTAATGTGTTATTAAGCTCATTCAATTGATCGTCGTCTAATATCGGTCTATCAATCTTATTTTGATCTTGTATGTATTGTTCTAGTTGCTCGTATTGTTCGGGGAGTGTCTTGAAGGCTTGCCACTTAACGATGCCTCTACTTTCTGGTATATGTGAATTAAGATATTCTCTCGGTATATTACGATAATCAGTTTCGTATTTATATTCATCTGGTGCGTTTGGATTTATTATTTTCATATTATCACCTCAAAAAAATGGAATAGTTTTACTAGCTTCTATAATGTCCTTAGTAAAGAAAAATTGCTTGCCTTCACCAGTATAAGCTGGGTTTAAAACCATATTCGCTTTAGCATTATATAACCACTCTGGATTAATTCCAGAATTTAATATTTCTTGAAATTCTTGAAAATTTTTACTCCAATCTAAATTAGGTTTCATATAATCACCTCATGAATATAATAGAACACTTGTTCGCATATGTAAATAAAAAAATAACCTCCCAAAATTATCAGGGTGGTTATTTTTCTCTATGGTTACTTTCTAATTGCTTTCATAATAAATGAAACTATAAATATTAAAATGATAGCACCAACTAAAGCTGGTAGAATAGGCACTCCGCCTAAAACTGGTCCCCATGTGCCCAACAGTTTACTTCCAATTGCAGAACCAATTAAGCCGGCAATGATATTACCAATAATTCCACCTGGAATATCTTTACCTAGAATAGCTCCTGCAAGCCATCCTATTAATCCTCCAACGATTATCATAAGTATAAAGCCCATATTACCCTCTCCTTTTGAAATAATGTCCCTAACTTTATTCCCCACTACATAAATAAACAAACATAAAAAAGCAACCAAATTAATGGCTGCACTTAATATATAACTTTCAATGGAAGGTGTGGAACTACTACAATGTTATATTACCCAACGATCATATAAATAAAAACACCCACCAGTTGGTGAGTGTTTTAAAATAGAGTTTTATTAAAATTAATCCAAGCATCATTTATCTCTTTGTACTTATCTGGATAAATTTTGCAAATATCATCATTTTCTTTTTCTCTTAAAATATCATTCGAATTTATAAGTAGTAGGTTTATGTACCCGCACATAACAATCAGAATAAGTTATGTGCTTTAAATTAGGACAAAAGTTACACCCTATATTTATATCAAAATCTGGATTCAAATTAGCCTTGTTAGATACAGAAGAAATAGGAAAGGCAGTGAAATCTGTTTGAAAAGTATCTTTTCAGAACCTATAATCATCATAGGTCTAACTTTGAACCGCTTTTTTTGAGTTTGGCTATCACTATACCACATTAGTTATAATTAATGTGATAAGGGGCAGTCTCTACTGCCCTTTATATTTTTATCTTTTTTAGGAGGAACAACTTATGAAAACCCAACAATATGATAAAAAACTAAAAAAGTGGATGTATGACTTTGTATATGAAGGAAAACGCTATAGAAAAAAAGGATTTAAAACTAAACGTGAAGCTGAATATGCAGGAAATGAAAAGTTTAATGAATTAACTAAAGGGCTTTATCTTGATAATGATTTATCCTTTTATGATTACTTCAAGAATTGGTGCGAAACATTCAAACAACCTAATGTTACACCTATAACTTACAAATCATATAAGGCAGCTATCAAACATATTGGTAATCATTCATTTTCGCAGACAAGCCTTAAATCATTAACACGAAATATGTATCAACAATTTATAAATGAATTTTCTAAAACACACTCAAAAGAAACAATAAGAAAACTAAATTGATATATCAGATCATCATTAGACGATGCTGTTTATGAAGGATTACTAGCTAAGAATATTACTTATAAGGTCACATTTAAAGGGTCTAATCCTCCAAAAGATGAACAAAGCAAGTTTATTAACCTAGTAGAATACGAAACACTTAAACAATATTTCAAATCACAAAATAATCGTTCATCCCTCGCCCTATTTATCATGATTTGTACAGGCTGTCGAATAAGTGGTGTTTTAAATATGAAGTATGAATACATTAACCAAGTAAAAAATGAATTATTTATAGATGAACGTAAAAATGATGTGTCACCTCGTACTTTAACAATCGCTAAAGATGATATGAAACACATCATTGAAATGATTGAAAAACTCAAACTAAATACCAAAGGATTACTATTTAATTCTTTTGGGACTACACTTACTATTAACGCAGTTAACAAGCAACTAAAACAGGCATGTAAGTTACACGATATAAACGAGATTACTTCACATGCGTTAAGACATACGCATTGCTCTTATCTCCTCGCAAATGATGTATCGATTTATTATATTTCAAAAAGGCTTGGCCATAAAAATATTTCTGTTACCACTGAAATCTATTCCCATTTATTGGAAGAAAAATATCTTGAAGAAAATAACAAAGCAATTGAAATTTTATCAGCAATGTAAAAATATGTTCTCGGTGCCATGCCAGTGCCATAAAATTTTGTTTTCTATTGTATCGCATTGTAGACAAAATAAAAGAAACCCCGTAACAACGGGGTTTCTAAGTTTGGAATGTGCGCTATTCAACGCTATTAGTGTCCTGGGAGGGCATTTGTATACTTTCGGATATAATCGAAAACCGCACAACTAAAGGATTTTAGAGTATATACTTTAGAACGGAATAGAACGAAACAGAAACATTTTGACACGTATTTGACACATGACCCACCAATTAAGGTGGGTTTATTTATGTAAAAAATAACCACCCAGTGACTAGTTAGGTGGTTTGGGGGTCATTCTTAGAAAGTTGACCCAATAGATCATTTAGTTTTAAAAGGATAAGAATACCCCGTGGCACTATGCCTTAATACATATCGCCTATACCTCGTAAGGCTATAAGCTGAATCCTTCGGACACAATTGGAACTATCGCCTGATTCGATGTCCTATATAGCTTTTGTTTATACACCTTTCTACTTGGTGTTAGATACTGGAATGGAAGAAGTCACCACCCGAGACCAACTCTTGCGATACGTGGTATCTCTCACGTATCTATACACCTATTATACTATATTTACGCACAAAAAAATAGGGCAAGCACATAAGTGCCTACCCTTTAATATGATCACGTGGTGGTAACAAATCATAGTAACAACTTATTAACTCTACTTATATTATAGCATGTCTAATAAACTTCTACTATTCTTAAACGTTCGTGCCATACCCAACCATTATTATTGTGCGAGTATACTCGACACCAACCGTCTAACACTTCAAAAATATAAAAATCATCATATCCAGCCTTATAAACTTCGTTAGTTAATGACCACTTGTAATTTCCTTTTTTGCCACTACGTTTAGCAATAGTTGCCCCATAATGGTCAACTCTACCTCTAAACTTACATTTTTTACTCCAAGAAACTTTGCTAGGTGGAATACTTCCTAACTTCAAACCACTTGTTTTCTTAGCGTTCGTTTTTTGATTAACAGTTTGTTTATCAGCTTTGTTTTTTAGATTTTCTCCACCACCCGGTTTGTATACTTCTGTAATTCTTAAACGTTCATACCAAACATAGCCGTTGTTACTAGCACTGTATACTCTAGCCCAACCATCTCTAATCTCGTACACATAGAATACGTCTCCTTGACCGTATACTTCATTTGTAAGAACCATTACATTGTTATGGTTAGGTCTACAAATTGTAGCGCCAGCATTGTCTGCAACTGCTTTGAAGTATGGTTGGTTGGACCACGTTAATTTCTTAGGTGGAATGCTGTTTAATTTCAATGATTGACCTTTAGATGGTTCTTTAGGTTTTACGTTTCCAATTGTGGTTAAATCAACACTGTCATCTGCAAAATCTGGAACAATAAAATGTGTTAATCCACTATAGTTATCTGTTCTTAATTTAGCTGGTGAATTAGCATTTCCATCATAGTTTTGTTCTAATATTGTGAATGAGCTAGTACCTCCACTGTTATCCCACACTAAACCTGTGTGACCGTATTCGCGGTATATACCAGTAGTATAAATTGCAATTGCTGTAATAGGTGGGATATAATCACGTGTATTTTCTACGACTTTCCAACCTTTAGGCATGCTGTTCACAATGTGTAAGTCTTTTGCATTACCCCAAAATCTAACACCGTTTGTTACGTGGTCAACAAAATCAACAACCAGGTCAGCACATTGATACGCCCATGCATTATCAAAATCAATATACTGACCTTTCAAACTATGCATGTATTCAATAGCTGCTTTATACTCTACGTTACTTTGAGGTGAAGGTGTTGGTTTCTCTTTAGTTGGTTCTGATAAATCTTTAGATGGTTCTTTGTTACTATCTTCTTTAACTCCATTGATATATTTAGCAACTTGTTTATCAAAGTTACTTACGTTCCTAGAGTAACCAGCAGCTTGCAATAAATTACCGGGATCTACTTTATCTGATTGAATATCTTGATGTCCTGGAACTTCTGTTTTATAGTCTATTTTCCAATAATTACATAAGTAAGCCATAACACGTGCCATGTTATCTAACGATTTCCTAGAACGTGCTTTATCATCAAAATAAGAGCCTTCAATGCCGAAAGCAGCATCATTTGCATCAGCATTATACCAATTATTATCAATAGGTGTATTGTATAATACGTGCCACGCCTTTTCTGTCACTGGTATACAAACTATGCATTCTTTATCGTCTACGAAAATATGCGCGCTAGCAACCAATGACCAATCAATATTATAACTGTTTTTATAGTAGTTCACGTTATCTTGTGCTGTAGTGTTTGGATTTCCTGTGTCATGAGCAACTGCAAAAATTGGCTTACCACTTGTTAATTTTTGCCCACTTCTACGTGTTCCTATAGGTAACCAATCATATTTAACTGGAACACCATTCCATTTCTCTGTCATTTCACATTACCTCCACCTATTTTATTATTGGTTTCTTTAGTGCTGCCTTCACGAGTGCGTAACGTTTCCCAAATACCTGTAGCCATCAAACCACTTATTAACCCAGCTAACAAACGACCTGCTATAGATAATTCAGTTACTATCTCTGGTATAAAGGCAGTAACACCGCCTACCACAACACCTATCACCATTGAAATGATTGGTATGATATTTTTAGGCACAACACTCGATTTCTTAATAACTTGTGTTAATGCAATTGTGATTACTGAAATAATTCCTGCAAACGCTATAATTTGTTCCATCTATAAAAACCTCCATATATATATAATAAAAAGCCGACACATATGTGCCGACTCTAAAAGAATACTTGCGCAAAACCTATCGCTGCTGCAAAAATACCACCTAACGCCGTTATGATGGCAATTGTTACTTGAACAGCACCCATTTTCTTTTCTTTAGTTGTTGCCTTAATTTCCTTTATTGCATCTGTGTTTGATTTTGTTTGCGTTTCAATATTAGAAACACGCTTATCAAAACCAGTTAAATTGCTATTAATCTTGTCTAAACTATCTATCATTTTATCTTGTTGTTTTATCGTTTGTTCGCCTCGTTGTTGATCTAACTCTAACTTTTTATCTAGTTTATGGTATAAATCTTTTAACTCTTGGTCGCCTCTGTCAATGTACTGATATATTTTTCGTTCACGTGTATTAAATACATCGTGTGTAACAAACTTATTTTCGTCTACCATATAACTCCGCACCACCTACAAACGATGTAACACCAGTCCATGCTGTCAATATTAAAAAGTTGAATGGTGTTAGCCAATTTAAATTATTGTACAACCCAGCGCTCGTCATAACGAAGTAGAATATCGACGAGGTTAAACCGCCTACAAAGATGAAGAAATAATATTTGCTGTTTTCTTCCATACTTGTCACAAACAATGCACTCATAGCATATAGAAAACCAGTAATCATAATTATTAAACCCCATAACCAAATAGGCATGATTTCATTTAAAGCTAGATAAAAAGGCGAATCTTTCAATATTGTTTCTGGACTTGTAAACCAAAGTACACCCCGTCCAAATATGGTCGAACCTAGTAGTAGGGATTGAGTGATTAACAATATTTCTTTTGTGTCTAACTTACTAATACTAAATGTCCTTTTCATTCACTCACCCACTTTCTATAAAATAAAACCACAAGCCTAAGCCTGTGGTTGTTCTGGATATTTTTCACCAGTGATTTCTGTATATTGTTCCTTAGTTAGTGCATCTAACTCAACATAAGTTTGAATGTCCTCGTTTGTGTAACAGTTAATGTCGTAAAAATATTTGATAGAATCGAATCCTGGATACATAATTTATTCCCCTTTCAATTTGGCAATCTCTAATAATGTGTCTGCTTGTTGTTGCTCTAACTGTTGTATACGTTTTTCTTTTTTAGTTAATTCCAAATTAACTTTCGCCTGTTCTTCTTGTGAAGTTATCAATCTCGCTGCTGTTTTAGTTACTTGCATTTGCGCTTGTGCTAACATATATTCTATTGCACTTGGTTTATGATCTTCTTTTCCATCTTCTTTAATAGTAGAACCATGCCATTGTTCACCATCAAATATTCTAGGAGGGAATAAATTGCTAGGGGGCATTATATCTGTGTATTGATATAAACCTTGTTTCTTCAAATCATCAACTAACAATTCTCCGTTATCATTAGTTTTTACTAAAAATGCGTTGCCATTATAATCAAATACCTGTTTAAACATTTAATCACCCCACTATAAAAGTTAATTGACCATATATAAAGTTTCCAATTGCAGCTGTATTACTATTATCTTCCCAAATTTTAAATACTTGGTTTACTTCATCGTAACTACCTTTTATTGGGTTTTTCCCACTATTACCATTGGTTCTAGCTAAAAAACTAAAAGCGTATTTAGGCGAGTAATTTGAAGGTAAAGAGAACATAGGCGAGCCGTTACTTAACAAATTGCTAGTAATCTTTGCGTTAAAAATAATTGTACATACATCATTTTTAATTCTGTATTTTGAAGGTCCAATCGAGTCTTCTTGAAATCCACTCATAAGGGGTAAATCTTGCCAACCTGTATCGTATAGTTTCAAATCGATAGCTTCATTTAACGTTTTTATAGCTTCATCTATTTTTCTTTGCGCTCCAATTGTAGTTTCAATATCTTTCGTGTTTTCAGCGGTGATAAACTCTCTCCAACCGCGGTCATTTCCATTGGAATGTATAGTCTTTATATAATGTCTATTATGAAAATTTTGTGTAAAACGTATTTGTTTTAGCCCATTACTAGACTCAAAAATGTCAAATGATGCTATATAGGAATCTCCATTTGAATCAGGAGGTACACCTACACTAGCATTGTCGTAAGGTATTGTTGCTTCATAAAGACCAGGTGGCAAAGTTTCTATTTTTACTTCTAAAGTTCCTAACCACTTTCTTTTTCCATCATCTAAAGTGAAACCATATTTTTGCCAAGTTTCTGTTTCCGTAGATTTTAAATAGCCACCAGCTAGAACATCATCGTTAAATTGATTTATTTTTGTATCAATATCATTTTTTGCAGTATTCAATCCATTTACATATTCATCGCCTTTTAACTCTATTTCTTCTAGTTTTGTATTAGCTAATGTGCTTAATTCTTCTAAACTATTAGTTTTAGCAATATCTATATCAGATAACCCTTTTGCTCTAGCTTTTTCTAATTCTGTAACATAATCGGTTCCATTAGCCATAGCTTCTTCAATTTTAGTCATTTGATTATCTATTCTAATTTCTAAATCATCGAATTTTTTAATGTAAACCAATTTAGTGTCAGCACCGAATGATTCAACTAAACTTTCTGCAATATTAAAAGAGAACAACCGTTCAACGACAGTGTCCTCTTTACCTTTTATAGCTATTTCAACTTGTCCAGTTACTTTCCCAGTATGTTTTAAAAATTCTTTCGGTATCGTATATTGGATTATACCGTTCATTCCATCAGTGATTACTAATTCATCTCTAATTTTAGAACCATCTTCCGCAACAAGCGTTATACTCGTGTCTACATTTGCAGCACCTAATAATAAAGGTGAACCGTTTCTTGTAACAATAAAATTAAGCACAGATGTGTTAATATCCCTATTGTAAAATTGAACATTTAAATTAGATAAAGGTTGATAATTAGCAGTTGTTTCGAGTTTTATATTTGTTTTTTTATCTATAGCCATAGTCTACACTTCTCCTTTTTTATCGACTTTTACAATGTTGTTTTGAGTATCAACATTGAAATAACCAATAACAGATGATTTTGTATTGTCATCACCGTCAACAAAAACTCCACCAGAACCACCATTGTTAAACACAATTGTGTTTTTTAATCCTACAGATCTTATTGCGAAATCTTTATCTGTCCCCCACAGATGGTTGTTTTCAACTGCACCAGTTTCAGCGTAAGCTAAGTAAATACCACCACGTGGATTGTTATCTTCTATTTGTTGGTTTGTGTTTGTAACTGTATTGAATCTAACGAAATAGTTTTTAGTATACTGGACAAATATACCGTTTCTTCCAGTAGTATTGATTAGATTATTGGTAATGTGTAAATGTCTACAATAAGCTTCATATCCTGTATATTGGGATATCATATTGTATATAGCTTCTGTTTTAATATTGTTGAAATAGTTTTTGTCGATGAATAAAGTATCACATGCTCTATGTCTAACACCTCTATAACCATAGTTAAAAGAGTTGTCTTTAATGTGTATGTTGGAACAAATGTTTAAATTTATTGCTTCTCCTACATCATTATTATCACAATCAAACACATTATTATTTATGTGTAGGTTAAATACTTTTGCAGATATATCGTTGTATTGTTGACCATAGGAACTCACACCATATTTTTTATAATTTTTAAAGATGTTACCATTTATAAAATACATTCTACCTGCTTGAGGTCGTTCACTTGGTATTCCGTTAACATCATTTGCACTTTTATCCATTCCGCCAACAGAGGAAATTCTGACGCCTTCTTCACAATTTTCAAACAAATTATCTTCTATTCTTACGTTTTCCCATTTGTATGGCCTAACGCCAGCACCTTTACATCCTATAAAAGTGTTCTTTGTAACAATAATATTATTTTGGTATATGTTATGAACGCTTAAATGGTTCCCAACACCAACATGTGGTGCGCTCAATATATCAGATGGTCTAAAACTACAACCTGTAACTAATATATCTCTACACGGTGTACCGTCGTAGTAACCTTGACCATCAATAGTAGCTTCAACATATTCTGATAATTGTATTGATTCTTTCATTGATTCATCTGTTAAATTAATATAACCTTCAAAAATACAGTTATTCACTTTCATGTTTCTAACACCGTTAGTGTCAATAGCATGATAAGAAATTGTATTTCTAAAGGTTACATTATCGAAGGTTATATTTTCGGCGTGCATAAGGTTTATTTGGTTTGCTGCTTTAGTTGGATATTTATCTATTTGCTCATAATTCGAATCAAATGTACCGCCTATAAAATGTATATTACCATTACCTTCGTAACCATAATATTTATCATCGTAAGATTGGTTCATCATCGTTTCGTTAGTATTTCCACGTAACAATGTTGCGTTACTATCCATTTCAAAAGTAGTGTTTTTATAAATAATCACTCTATTGTCAATAAGGTAATCACCAGCTGGTATAAATATCTTCCCTGCTTTTGCATGCTTTATTTTATTCAAAGCTTCTTGCAATTTTTCAGATACATCTGTTTGACCTGTATTGTCTGGTTCATAATCACCAAAGTTAATCTCAATGAACTTATTTTCGATTCTTTCTAGTTCTTCGTTAACTCTGTTAAAATCATGTTCTAATCTATTATAAAGTAGACCATGTATTTCTCCATCCATTGATACTCTACTATCAGTAACTTCTTTAACGCCATCACCATCTGTGCCTGTTACTAAGTTTTCTATTCTTTTATCATTACGTTTAGCCCATTGATTTAAAGGTGAACCGTTATGATCTATTTGTTTAGAATTATGTGCTTTTAATTGTTCTACTTGATGATATATCATGTTATTTTGCATATCATTGCTATTGTATTGTATCTTTTTGAAGTTACTTACATTTTCGCTTCTGTACCGTTGATCTAACTGTGAACTCATATTAGTTTGAAGTCTTATCATACATTGTCACCTTCTATTCTTTCTGTAGATAATTCGCCAGTTTCATTAACTACTAATTTAAATAGCGCGCCATTGTTAGCACGCAAAACAACATCTTTATTGACGTAATCTTCAATCATATCTTCTAAACCAATAACACCATCTACATGCGTTTGAGCGAAAGCATCTTCGCCACCAAATTCAAAGCGTACGATTGGTATTTCTTTACTCATCTACTAACACACTCCCTACTATCGACCCGTTAACGCCACCATCGGAATATATGTTATTTATTTGTGTTTTATTTAATGCAGCGTTTACGTTTTTAATCTTGTTATTTAACACGTTACTTATTTGAACAATATCTTTTTTATTGTTACTGAATCCTATTTCGTCTGGTTCTGGATTCAATGGATGTGTTTTGTTGAGTGATACAACTTTTAAATCTGTGTTGTAACCCATGATTTCATGGATAAACCAAATAGCATCACGTTCGCCAATATCTTCATCACCAACGTAATTAATATCTAATTCAATATCGGGTTCATCTTTCAATTCTGTTTTAAGTTTATTTTCTAGGGTTTTATTGTTCGTTATTCTATCGTCAAACACATCCGGTGCTACACGTTTACCAAATACTTTTAAATTAGGTGATTCATATACAACTTTTGTACTATATATTTCTTCTCCTTTTATCTTAGCTGTAGTATTAATCACAGTAGCAGTTGAAGTACCTACGTACATACAAGGTTTAGAATTTTTATAATCAATCCCACTTTTAGCACCTTTAAAAACTGCTTTAATAGTGTGTTTTCCTTGTTCAGCGTTTTTTGATAATGTGATTGCTTTTGTGTTAGCTGACTTACTGTAACAATCTTGTTCACCTATCAACACGTCATCAAAATACAACTTCATAATTCCACCTTTACTCATACGTTTAAGATTGAAAATAATAGTTTCATTACCATGTTTACAATTTAGTGTGTATGAAAAAGACGCACCGACAACTTCGGTACGCCATGTTCCATCTTTTATGAAATTACCATTGTATGTTAGATCTTTAGGTTTAACTGGATTGTAATTCTTGGTTTCTTGTTCGGTTAACTTCTTACCATAACCTCGAATATAGGTTTTCAAATCCTTAGTATCGATGGTAGCTTTCACTTCACTATTGTTGTATCTGTAACGTATTGTTTTTTCTGTAAGTTTATAAAAGGCGTTTTCATCATATATATAAATCTTTTTGTTATCTGCAAAGTATATATAACCGAAAAGTTCTGCACCTTCAACTAAATGTTCAATGCCATTTTTCGACCCTAATTCTTCTATCGTGACTTTTTCATTAAATGTGCCATCGATTTCATAACTGTAACCTAAATCATTGTCTTTAAATCCAAAATCAAGATATTGTTTTAAGGTTAGGGTTTGACTTATATTTTCGTCCGTATCTTCATTCATTGTTTCGTTTGAAATATCTTTACTCACATAGTGATTTTGAAACTCGAACATGATATGGGTAGCTGTTATTTCTTTAGTGTGTAATATACCATCAAACGATGGAGTAGCACTTTTGATGACATAACGTTGACCACTGTAATCAATAAACGACTCGTTTTGGAGTATGTTGTAAACATCCTCGTTATAACTAGATTTGTAAGCAGTGAAAGAAATCTGTCTCGTGTTATTTCGTTCGTACTCATATTTGAAAGTGTCGTATGCAAAATCAAGCAATAATTCTGACATAGTTCCCTTTATATCTGTGACTATAATATCTGTATTCATTTCTTCACCTACCTATATATGAATGGGAAAATGAATTGTATTTCAAAGTCACTTACAGTTCCCCATATTTCGAAATCGTTATAACCTGGTACCAGTGTTATCAATCCATGATTCGTTAATCTACCACATCGCTCTTTCTCAATATAAGGATAAGCCCCGTCTATCAAGAAACTTTGATTTGTTTCCAACTTACCTTTATATTCAAATACATCACCTGTAGTTTTGTTAACTAATTTAAACCCAGTATTAGTTTTTAACCTTATCCATATCTGCAATTGATGTCGCATACGTGGATTGATCGTATCGCTACTACCATTGTATATAGAAAATTTTTGTCGCGTGTGTTTATATTTGATATCTGCATCAGGCATTACACCGCTTTCAAATTGCCACTTATCAGACATTAAACTGTATTGGTCTGTTTTATATAGTGATTCAGAATATCCTTTGTAAACTTGGAAGGTTATTTCGAACGTTCCAAATTTACTTGTCAAATCTTCAATGGCATTATTTTCACAATATACGGCATATTTTTTCCCTGGCATATCCGAATGAACAACGTAATATGGATTTCGTTGATATAATAGATTTCTTAGTTTGGTTTTTACCAACTTGTAATCTGTAATATCTTCACCAATATAAGAGAATCTTAAAATCAATTTAAAAGGACCGAATGTACTCGGTCCCATCATCACACCATCTGTCCCTTTAATTTCAAGTGAGTTTACATTTGTTTCAACATCCTCCTCTGTTGCATCTAAAAACCTAATTCTCGGGATAACTTCATCAAGATAATAACTTTCTTTATCGTTAAAAAATCTCACTCTTTTATTCACATTAAATCGTACCCCCTGCACTATAAGTCTCCAAACTCAATCGGCGAGCCTGTTCTTTGCTTATTCCTCGCTCGTTCATTGACGGTTTTTGTTCGATATTCTTATTACTTCTTGCAATTTGCATAAGAGCATCTAGTTGTTTTTGTTGGTTAGCAATCATTTGTAGTAATAGTTCTGTGTTGTCATTACTGTTACTTTCACCAGTAGATGGCGTTCGCATTTGATTAGGTCGTTTATTCTTCTTATTACTTTCTATTCTTTGTCTAGCAATAGCAAGTAACTTCATGGCATCTGATTGTCTACTTGGATCTGTTGGTATAACAAACTCTGGGTGACCTTCTTCTGCAAGTTGATAGAATCCAGATGAATTGATTAATCCACCTGTGGCATAAGGTAATCCATGACCAATTTGATTAAGCATTTTCTTAGGTCCATAAGTTGCTTTAGCATATCTCATACCCGCAATTAAGTTATCAAGTGGATTCCAAATGTTACCGTGACCAGGTAATTTAAACGCATTAAATGTAGCTGGTTTAACTTGTACTAAACCACTAGCACCTGAAGGGTTTTGAGCTTTAGGATTAAATGTTGATTCTGTACGCGCTTGTTCCTGCCAAGCTTTAATGTATTGCGAAGTTTGTGGTAATCCAGCCATTCCTAGTGCTTGTTTAATCGTGCTACCGTATTTACCTCCAGCTTTTCCTCCACCATTATTTTTCTTAAGCCATGGTAACGGGTCTTTTGCCACTCCGTTCCATTGCATTTCATAGTGTAAGTGAGGTCCTGTAGAATCTCCTGCATTAGCTCCTTGTCTGCTAGGGTCTCCGCCTGATTTACCCAAAAGGTCGCCAGGTTTAACTTGCCTTGTACCTGTCCAGTTTAATTTACTCAAGTGACCATAAATAACTTTCATGATACCCGATGTAATAGTCATGTTGTTACCGAAACCACCATTATAACCGTGCGTACCAGTTGCTTTACCTGATATAGTTGAATAAACATTTGTACCGTAAGGGTAGTTAACATCTATACCGTGGTGAGGTCTAGCAAATGGATAACCTTGTGCAATTGCTTCTGCACCTGTTCGAGCAAATCCAAAGTTTATACCTCGTGACAAGTCGATATATCCACCATCACCAGCGCCACTCTGTTCTTCAAACCAGCCTGTGATAAGGTCTTTGAGTCCTTTTTTAAGTCCTCCGTAAGCCCAAGACATTGTGCCACCCATAGCACCTTTAATGTTAGAGAAATCTACACCAAAGTGTTTCATTACTTTACCAACAAGCTTACCTGGATTATCCATATAATCCATTACATCGCCAATTGCTTTGCCAAAACTATCTTTAGCTTTATTAGCAGTTTCTTTAGTCCAGTTTAGAGCATCTTCAGCAATGTTTCCGCCACCGAAACCTGAGTTCTTAGGTACAAACATATCACCGTGTGGTTCTTCATGTTTCTTACGTTTCTTGGCTTGTTTTAATAGGTCTGCTCCTGTACCAGTTGAAAGATGTGGCATTAATGATTTAGATTGAATACCGTTATAAACTGCATCACCACGTTTTAGATTGACACGTTTATTATTTCCTCTAGGTTGTTCAATCTTTCCATTTCTACGATGAATGATTTCTTTATGACCTCTTGATCCCGATGCATTACCTAAACCTTTATCATTAACAATCGCTTTGGTTGATTTCGTTAATCTACCTTGTGAATCTGTTTGTACATTAGGATTAGCTCCAGTTCCTATGGATAGTGGTTTAATCTTATTCTTAATAAGTTTTTTCTTCATAATCTTATCTGAAAGTGTATTTATCCCATCAATCATGGCATTTAATCCTGAGATAGCTCCATTAGCTACGCCTTTACCTAAGTCACTAGCTACTTTCTTGAATCCGTCTTTAGCATTCTTGATAAATCCTTTAAGTTTATCTAGCCATTCTACACCTTTGTTGTACATTGCTTTGAAGCCTTTAACGACACCGTCTTTAGCACCAATTGCTAAATCAACAACATTTTCCTTAAGAGATTCCCACTTGTCTTTCACTGCATTTTTCAATTTCTGTGTAATATCTGTAGCAGATTTTTTTAAAGCGTTAAACTTATCTCTAACACCAATCCATAGGGATTTAGCAAGTGAAATAATTTTGTTTTTTATAGCAGTCCAAACACTATATAAAAAACTTCTGATTTTACTTGTGATTGAATCAACACTGTTTTTCAAGTTATTGAACATGTTTTTAACGCCGTTCCATAGAGATTTAGCTCTTGAAACAACGCCGTTTTTAATGTTAGTCCATAATTTTAAAGAGAAATTTTTGATTGCATTAAATATTGAAGTAACACTTTTTTTCAAAGAATTAAATGTATTTACTATTCCATTTTTCAAACCTTTAACAAGGTTTATAACACTATTTTTTATAGCGTTCCACACTTTGATAGCAAATGATTTAATCGCGTTGAATATTGTGATTACAATACGTTTCACTAAGTTAAAGTTAGATCTAACTTGTGCTACATAAGCTCTAATTATTGCCAAAACGCCATTTTTAAGTAACGTCCATATTTTAATAGCTGCAACTTTCATTCCGTTCCATAAAGCAGATAAAACATTTTTTAATGCTTGTATAGGATGTTGAACAGCAAATTTAATGCCATTCCAAATTGTTACAGCACTTGTTTTAATGCCGTTCCAAATGGCAATTGTGGAATTTTTAATGGCGTTCCAAATATTAATGATGTAAGGTTTGATAAATCCAAAGATAGATATTGCTGCTGCTTTTATAGAGTTCCAAATACTTATAACTGCATTTCTGAATGTACTGTTTGTTTTCCACAGGTAAATGATAGCACCTACTAAAGCGGTGATCACAGTGATGACAATTCCAACTGGTCCAGTCATAAATCTTATTGCTAAGCCTAATCCTTTAGTTGCTAACGTGGCCGCTTTAGTTACGCCAGTCCATATTGTCATTGCAGTTGCTGCAATTCTCGATTTAATTGCTTGTATTGTTTGAGAAGTGGTTAATGCAGTCATTGCAGCTCTATATCCGTTGGCTATACTCCTAGCTGTAGTAGTAACACCATTCCAAATAGCCTGTGATGCAGCAGATACTTTAGCCGCACCATTATGTCTAATGAAGAATTGTATCAAACTAGACATTCCACTAAACATACCACCAATAGTGCTAGCCATCTTGCCGAATATCGTTAAAACTGGACCCATTGTTACTAAAGTAATACCTAGCCATTTGACTATTCCACCTAATGTCTTTTGAGTGGAACCATCTAAACTTTGCCACCATTTTATGATTGACTGTATACCACTAGCTATTTTAGAAAAGGCGCTACCTAATTTTTCTCCTGTTTCTTTCGCCCATTGTTGAGCGCCAGGAGATTTTAACATCTTCTCAAATTCGTGGAGTGAGTCTTTTGACTGCTCGAACACTCCTCCTAATAAACTTTCACCTATCATACCAATATAGGCTTTAGTGTTTTGCATCATGCCTTTCCATGATTTAGAATAAGCGTTTGCCATACCACCTGCGAAGTCGTCCATTACAGTTAAGAAATCTTTCGAACTAACTTCACCGTTGGTAACCATTTCTCTAAACGCATCATATGAAACGCCTAAATGTTTAGCCATAGCATTACTAAAACCTGGCATACCTTCTTCTACCATATTCAATTCTTCTGTCATCAACTTACCTTGACCTTGAACACGGTTAAATATCATTGCCATTTCGCCCACTGGTCTGTTACTACCTACTGCAGCATCACCAACTAGCTTGATGTATTTTTCTAAGTCTTTACCTTCTTTTACACCTGCTGCCAATGCACCTGCTGCCACGTCAGTACCTTCTGCCATTGTGGTCATACCACCTTCAATAGCTTTCGATACTTGGTCAGTGATTGAGCCAACTTCTTTCGTTGAATAGCCTAGTCCTTCAAGTTTAGCCTTAGCACTATCTAATCCGACTAACCTGTCGAAACCTAATTTAGCTGTGATACCTGCCATAGCAGTACCAGCGACTAATGCAGGTTTAGTAATACTGCTTGTTAGTGAACGGCCCATGTTTTGAGCTTGGCCACCTACACTTTGCATGCTAGTTCCTATACTTCTAAACGAATTACTTAATCGTCCAGCCATAGAAAAGTTTTCTCTATAATACTGATTTAAACGACCGTATTCATCTTGCATAGCATTAATAGCATTAGCTTGTTTGTTATACTCTGTTTGTAACCTAACCGCTTTAGCACTGCTTGCACCTTGTGATTGTGCTACTTGTTTATATTGCTTTTCTAGTTCGTTTAAATTAGATGTACCAACTTTAATAGATTTGTCGAGATCATTCATTCTTGTTTTATATGAAGATGCACTCTTTTCACCATATTTAAAGTTGTTACTAGATAATTTCAAACTAGAGTTCAAAGACCTAAACTCACGCTTAATACCAGATAGTGTTTTACTAACTCCCATGTCACGCATGGATAGGTCAATCTGTAACCCTTTTATTCTTTCTGCCATTACTCCACCTCCTTACTTGTGAGATGTATTACATAAATGCATCGAGCATGCTATCCGTTTTCTTGACGTTTTTCTTATTACTTTCGTCAACTAACTCCATGAAGAAAGCAAAGGGCATATCCAAAATGTCATTAATATCCTTGCCCCCATCTTTCATCATTTGTAGCATGAGTTTCTTCATGTTTTCTTTATGTTCTTTATAAGATAGAGATTTTAAATTATTCTCGCTAGTTCCTTTTTTCTTTCTTCATCCATTTGTCCTTGTGCGATAAATTCAATTTGTCCTTGTAATTCTTCTACTGCGTCTGGTGCGTTAAGACGGTCAAGCAAACTGTCTTTTGTAAATTGGTTATTGTAGATATCGACAACCATATCTAACATTTGGTCGATATTTTCTTGAGCTGAATTTTCTTCATTGGAAGATTCATCCATTAAATCAGCTGCGTCATAAATTTTTCTAAATGGAATATGTGTAGGAGTAATGAATGTGTCGTATTTAGCATTGCCTTCTGAATCTGTTACTGCGTTACCTTTTTTATCTATTTGAATTAATTTAATAAAATTACGTTTTGTCATTTTGAATTGCTCCTTTAGATTTTAAAATTTAATAAAAAAGACCTAGCTATATTTTTATAGCTAAGCCTTATAATTTTGTAATATAGTTTTCATTTTTTCTTCTACATCTTCGTCATATCGTATTCTTAAAAGTTTTATACCTTTTTCTTTACAATATTTCGTTTTAATACCATCTCTTCTTTGAACTTCTTTTAATGCCTTTTCTCCACCGAAATAATCGACCGGTTCATAATGTTGTCTGCCGTCAAATTCTATACAATAATTTAATGTTGGAATATAAAAATCAAAAGGCAAAGGATATTTATCCCTACAGTCTTTAAACCGTTTTTGAAATTCATAATTTATTGAATGTTCTTTTAAAAAATTCGAGATAAATGTTTCTCCATGAGATTGCTTACAATGCGGACAACGTTTACCACGCAAAAAGTTATCCCTAGACATTTCAAAAGTATTTCCACATGTTTTATGAATCATTTCCACTTTTTTCTTACAAGTTTTATATTCTCCTAGAACCCGGTAATTTTCGTCCGTTTTTTTAACTTCTTCAATATATTTTTTGGTATCGATTTTTGGGCTTTTGGAACATGATGGACACATATGGCCTCTAAAAAATATGTCAGGTATTAAACCCCATTCATAACCACAAAGATTATGCTTTGTTAATACTGGTTCTTTTATCCCTTGGTATTTCCCGATTACTGTGTATTCTCCATTTCCCTGTTCTTCGATTCTATTTTCAAATTCTTTTTGAGTAATCCTTAGGCTCATATTGTAGCACGAAGGACATCTGCAACCTTTGTAAAAATCTTCTGGTCTTACCATCCATGCTTGCCCACATTTTTTGTGTTTTATTAATACTGGTTTCTTCCTCCCAATATATTCACCAATAACAATATATTCTTCTCTACTTTGTTCTTTTATTCTATTTTCAAAATCTTCTTGTGTTATTTTCTTTCCGGTTCCATTACACGAGGGACATCTGCGCCCTCTATAAAAATTTCCAGGATTCATTTCCCATTCATATCCACAAACTTCATGCCTAGTTAGAACTGGTGATCTATTCGTTTTATATTCCCCTAATACTGTATACTCTCCGTTACCTATTTTTTTAACTCTGTCTATAAACTCTCTTTGAGTTAATTTTTTTGTCATATCCATTCACCTTTTCACATATTGTTTTCTATTTATCTATATTGTATCACATTGCTATTGATTTAACAATATATATATTGTAGAATGAAATTAAAGAGGTGATTTTATGAGAAAACAAGCAACGTTTACATTAGACGAAGAGTTGCTAGACAAATTAAAAGAATTGTCTAAAGAAACTTATATTCCACAAGCTCGAATCGTCGAGTTAGGAATTAAAGAAATATTGAAGAAGTACGATAAGGGGTAGCTGTAAAAAGCTAACCCTTATTTTTTATTTGCAAATAAAAAGAGGGGATATCCCCCTCGATAATGTTATTCTGCTGATACGTCAGCACTTTCTTCTTTTGTGTCTACTTCAATGTTTGCTGGTTCTTCAGGTTCTGGCTCCGGCTCTGGCTCAGGTTCTGTTACAGTTACAGCACATTTAGCTGTTTTACTACCATCTTCAGTAGTTACTGTGATATCTGCATTGCCTTTAGCTACAGCTGTCACTTTTCCATTATTGTCAACAGTAGCTACTTCTTCATTTGAAGATTTGAAACTTACCTTTTTATTAGTAGCTGAACCTGGTGCCACTGTAGCTTTTAACGTTTCAGTAGCACCTACTTCTAGTTCTGTAGCCTCTTTATTTAAAGTTACACCTGTAACTGCGATTGGTTTTGTTTTGAAAGCTGGTACGTCAACTTTATCTGATTCACCATTCTCATTAGAAAATGATACTTGATAAGTACCTACTGCATAATCAGTATTAGCGTTTAAACCATCAATTGTGACTTTTGCTTTACCGTCTTTTCCACGTTCTGCTGTTCCTACAACTTCTTCACCTTTGTATACTTTTAATGTGTCTGCCATTTATATTTCCTCCTGTGTTTTAATCATGATTGCCCCTATTCTGCAGTAATAGATGCCGAATTAACATCAGCATCCACCACTACATTTTGGGGAGTATTAGGGTGTATCTTCTTCACTTTCTCCAAATACTGCTGCCCAGATTGCATCCTTCATAACTGTTGTACCTTTAGCATCGTGACCTAATAACATAGCTTTTTCTTCTTCAAAGCCTTTAACTGGTGCTTGCATAAATTCTGCAGTAGTAGAATCAGAACTAAATTCAACACCATCTTCTTTCGTATTACCTTCTACTTCAGGGAATGTGAATAATCCTTTAGGAAGGCCAACATATTCACAAGAACCATCTTCTTTAGTTTTGGCGAACATTACAGCTACATATGGTGGAGTATCGTTACCAACTGATACAATGCCATCTTCTGATTTTTCTAAGCCAAATAAAGCTACTCTATCTTCTAAAGGTAGGTGGTGGAAGCCAGCCTCCACTTCAATTGTGCCGTTAGCAACAGCCATTTCTGCTACTTGGTTATCACCGTATGCTTTTTCAATGTCTTGGTCTTTTGATACTGAAATTTCTTGTAAATATTTAATACGTTCTGGGTCTGTAACTTGTTGTACATCTTCACCATGAACTTTGTAATAAAACTCTGTTAAACCTGTAAATGAACGGTAGTTTTTCTCTGCCATATTAAAACACTCCTATAAATTAAAATATTGTTTACCTTCAAACCGTTTAGCTTGTCGGTAGATATTGAATTCTTTGATATATTCGGGTTTCATGGAAGATGCTTCGCCAAATCCCAATACTTCCCACATCATTCTTTGCAATAAAAAAACGAGCCTATCCGATAGCACTCGTCCGTTTACACCTTGCTTTTGCTTTACAAATACATCTATTTGATAAAAGTATTCGTAAGTTAAATTGTCGTCATCAGCGAAATCAGAAGGTTTAGGTGTGTCCAATGGATCTATGACAATCACTACATCTTTGATTTCTTGTGCGTTGGGATAATCGAAGAACTTTATATTGTTCTTAGGAACATGTTCCATAATTTCTTTGTTATCTATAATCGCTTGGTATATCTTCATTGTGATGTCGTCCAATAAGTTACACCCTCCTTCTTATTTCTTCTTTAACTGTTCTAAAATACGTTTCTCTGCCTTCACGCATAGCGTTTTCGATAACACCTTTACCAGCTGTATTAACCCACTTACCAGCACGGTCAAAGTGACCATATTCATTTAAGTGGATAATCCTATAACGTTGTTTAGGTCCACGCCAATGGATTTTCACTGTGCGTACACCATTTATCGTCATAGGTTTTGATACTGTCGTTTCTTCGACAGATTCGCCGGTATCTTTGAATGACTTCATGTTGTTTTTTATTATTTGAGCAACCTTCTGTCCACCTTTAGTTAGTGCAAAGTCTGTTATGCGCTTTGTAGCAGATTTACCGTATGTCTTTTCTAAATAAGCGATTATTTCTTTATCACCTTTAACTGTTACCGTCATTGTTCTTCACCTACGACTTTGACGTAGTTAGGTGACTTAGCAGGTGCCACATTTTTGACATTAAAAAACAACCCTGCATACATACCGTTTTGTACCTCGAATATTTGATTTACATTAGGTATAAATTGAGGTTGAGCATCTCTAATATTTAATGTGACTGACCTTTTGCTAAGTTCTAAGTTTCCTAACTGAACGTCTTTTTGTGTAGGCTCATACATTCCAGCAAAACAACTATATAATTCGTTCCGTTCGTTCATACCAGCTTCTGGTCCGTCATTAGTATTCTCATAAAACGTAACTCTGTAATCTAATTGGTTAAGATTCATCGGCTATCACCTCGATATTATCTCTACGCCATTTAGCAAGATCGCTACGCAATGTCTGTACTAACTTCATTGAAGATGCCGGTATGTCAAAACTTTGTTCGTTTGAAGTAATTGAACGATTATCATTATGGTGTGCGATGATATTCAATACTGCTAAATTAAATGTCTGATTGTTATTATAAAATTCTTCATCCTCATCATTTAACGAAACAGCTGTTTTCACTTCGTTAATCGCTCCAGGCAAATAAACTTCCATAATTAAGTCATCGTCAAAATCATGGTCCACACGTATTGCTTTTTTTACGGATTCTTTACTTTCTAAATCGAACATCTAAACACCCCTATTCTGCCGTAATAGAAACGGATTTTGCATTCGTATTAACTACGACATTTTGGGGAGCATTAGGGTGTATCATCGCCTTCTGCATTCTCACCAAATGTTACGAAGAAACCAGCGTTTTCATCAGCTTGTTTAACATCGAAACGGAATGCACCCATCAAGTATTTACCGTAGATTGTGTTTTCAATCCATTGAACTGATACGTCAGTACGGTCTGCGAAGAATACGCCACGCTTGATATCTCCAATAAACGCTTTTGCATCACCATTGGCACCAAGTAAATCATCACGAACAACTGTTACATTCATACCTAACACAGTATTACCAGCTGTATTAATAATGCTATCTTGTAATAAATAACGACCGTTTCCATCTTTCAAAGTATCTAATTTTTGGTAGAAACTTTGTGTACAGATGACTTGACGGTCGTAACCTGGGTCTAAGTCTTTGTTAATAATTCGTTTTAAGTCATCAACATTTGACACTGTTGTTGGATTAAAAGACTTTAATACAGTACCAATTCTTTCATTTAACGTATTGATTTTTTGTTCGTTGATGTTTTCAGACACAATAGCAGTTAAGTTAGCAACTGAATCGTCTAATGCTTCTTGTGAAATTGGAATAGATCCACGATAAGTTTGTACTTTCCATTCAATTGACTTGAACTCTGGTTTAGCTAACTCTGGGTTTGCTTCTAATTCTGCAACTGTACTGAATTTAGCATTAGCACGTTTCAAAATTGGGTACTCCCCACTAGGACCAGAAACTTTTTCTTTTTGTACTAACTGTGATAAGTCTTGTACTGTGTTAACTTCTTTTTCTGGAATGTATTTAATATCGTGTGGAATTGTTACACCTGCATCATCAGATTTAACATTATCTCGTTTTGCACCTTTGGATTTCATATATTGTTCGAAACCTAAGATTTCCTCGTTAGTTTCTTGGTTTTGATTTAATTTCGCCATAGAACGTTTCGCTCCTTCTTTTTTCTTTTTGTCTTTTTCTTCTTCTAATTCTTCTTCGGTTGGTTCTTCTACTTTCTCGATAGCAGGTGCTTCTGGTTTCTCTTCAGATTCAGGTGGACCATCTGGTTTCGGTTTATCATCAGGTTTTTCTTCGTCTGACGGTTTCTCCTCTTTGTCGTCAGATGGTTTACTTTCTGACCCTTCTCCAGTGTTATCACCTTCGTTACCTTCCGCTTCTACACCTTCGTTTGGAGATGGTGTTTCTTCTAGCTTAGGTGCTGACGCTTCAATTTCTTGTGAAAGCTGTTCGAGTTCTTCAAACTCTTTTTTCTTTGCATCAATATCAGCTTTATAATTACGTGCAGTTTCAAGGTCGCCCTTATCGACTGCTTCTTGCGCTTGAGAAATCAGACTAGCGATTTCTTTTTTGCGCTCATCTAAATTGGCCATGTGTATGCCTCCTTGTTAAATTTAGGTATAAAAAATAGCCTTACGTTTCAAAACGAAGGCTTTCTATGTCTAGCGCGATTTTCATTTGTTCCAACTGTTTGAATTTCTTTAAATCTTTTGCACGTTGACCGACTTCAACCGATGTATCTTTGTAGGCAGGTATTGTAACAATACTGACTTCAATAAGTTCATCGATTTTATTTATGGTTTGAACGTACTCATTATCAATGTTTTGCCATGTACGAGCTGTTGAATCATTAGGTGGTAATGTGTAGAAGAAACTACACTGGTTTACATTGCCTGCTTTAATATTTTCATAAATATCTCTAGCGTAAGATGTATTAGGTAAGTGGCATTTGAAATACAATCCTTTTTCATCGACTTTTAACTCAAGCGTTCCTGCTTGCGTTCGACCTATAACATAGCTGAAATCGTGGTTAATTAAACATTTCACGTCGCTTACATCTACACCGTCTAAGGCATTTGGCGCTACTATTTCTCTGAACCCACCCAAGTCATCGCTCGTTGAATTAAAGATAATTGCGTAACCTTCCACAACCATGTCTTGTTGTCCAGTGTCAACGTTACTGTTCGTCATACTCATCACCCCCTTTAATGGAGTTCTTTTCGACTTCTTTGTCTATCTTAGATTCTTGATAATTCTGTAAAGTAGAAAGTGGCGCTCTGTTAAGGTCCACAAGTGGTTCTTCGCCGTGTTCAATAGGTTGATAACCAAATACACTTCTTGCTTCGTCTGTAGATATAATCCCTTTACTATGCAATTCAGTAATACGTTCCAATTGTAATTCTGGGTCAATATCAATAAGGCGTGATGAATCAAACTCTAATTCATAACCAGAATCAATAAACTTAAATATCTTGGTTTCTAATTCTGAAATCATCATTTTGAATATTGGATCTAATGTACTTTGCAAATACTCAAGGTTTGCCTGTGTGATAGATGTATTTACTGTTTCAATACCTAATTTAGATACTGGTAGACCGAAAGCTTTAGCAACTTGTGAAGTACTGAACTTATAACTGTTTAAGAAATTCAAAACTTCAACGGGTATTTGCAATCGTTTAAAGTCCATCGTGTCATCAATAGCAACTAAACCACCATTATTTTTTAACTGACTTTCAGAAAAATTCTTTTTCAAATCTCTTAATTGTTCCGAGTTTATTTGACCCTTCTTGTATTGCAACACTGATGTTGATGTACCACCGTTATCAAAGAAGTTACGCAAGAAACCTTTCGACCCTTGTGATATACCTATTTCATGTGCCAATGCATATAACGGACTGTAACCCACATAACCATCTAACGTGATATATCTAAAGTGCAATATATCTTCGCTAGTTATCTTAACTGCATTTCCTTCATAATCTTCACTAACGTTGTAAATAATTTCTCCGTCTTTTTCTTCAATTCCTACTAAGTCGTTATGTAAGAAATTAAAGCCTGTAGGGAAATCGTTTTTATCTCTTATGATTTCAACGAATGATTGTCCGTTGAGTAACATGTTTGCGATGATGATGAATTTGAAGTGCCAACCTGGTAAATCAGAGTGTGGATTGTTATTAAACAAATTTAATATTTGATTCATCACTGTATTAGTTTCGTGACCTTTAACTTTTAACTTAGTACTAGCAATGTCTGCGGATATAATTCGTGTCGCAGTGAATACATCACTATTCTTTAAAGCGTTTATCCCTGTGTAGCTTGCATGTGTACCATGTTCTTGAAAGTACAATAAACGTTCTAGATCTTTACTCATTCTTTCTTCTTTACTGCTAAACCCTAAATCTAGTAATGGCATTAATTTTCACCTCCTTTACCATTCGAGGTATTATCATATGCTTGGTTAAGTATTCCTGCCATTCCAATAAAAATAAAACCACCAACGATATACGCTAACGGTTTCCAAAAAATATATAATCCGTAAAATACGCCTGCTATACCTAAAATAAATAATAAAAGTATTAATAACGCATAAAGAATTTTGCTCATAGCCACACCTCCTATAAGAACATTGGCATAAACGTTTCTGTGTCCCATTCATGTTCGCTAGCTATCACATATGCGAAAATAGTACTCATTAATGGATCAATTTTATGTCTGTTCATTTTCTTTTCAATCATTATTGAATCGTTCACATTCTTAGCAACAGCGTTTTTTACTGCTGTATCTAACAACGGATTTTTATGATGCTTAATATCTCCATTAATTACGTTCAGTCTAAAATCTAAATTAGGATTAGAAAGTGTTTGTGGCCCTTGTCTTATTTCATACAAGTCGTAATACCATTCTCTACGTTCTATCTCTGCTAACACACCATGTATCGAATAAGGGTCATAGCATATAGCTTGAACATCTAGGTTGTGTCTGTTTACATACGTTTCAATGTAATCTAGCACTTGGTTAGTATTAATAATGCCACTTGATAAGTTTGTAATAGTACAATAACCTTCTTCTGATAATTGCCGATAGTCTATAAGGTCACGTTCAATCTTGCCTTGTAAGCCACCTTTTGTGCCTACAAACGAATGTGACGTTATATAGTATTGCTTGTTGGTTTCGTCTAGGTGTATGAACGAAATCGCTGTTAAATCATCTGCACGTGATAAGTCCAAACCGATATAAACTTTAGAATAGTTAATGTCAAAATCAGTTTCGTTCTTTTTCCAGTCGTTAAAGTCTAAATAAGATTCTGCACTTGCTTGCATCCAATAGTTAAAGTTTTTAACTAATACTCTAAACATCGAACCCTTTTTGGTAGCTTCTGCAACACGCTTTTCAAGGAAATCATCGATTTGTTCTTTAAGCTCATCTGTTTCATTAATGAGTGGATTAGATTTTGCCCACATTGTACTGTCTTGCCATTCATCTTCGGAATCTTGTTCGAAGATAACAGCAAAGTATTCATCGTCTGTATATACTTCTGCTAATATATCTTTAGCGTACGGCCATTCATCTGTATACATCGGTGCGTTTAGATCAAAACCAGCAGTAGAGATAATAAATATCAATGATTGTAGTAAGTTACCTTGTCCGGATTGAATAAGCTCTAACATTTCGTTAGTCTTTGCAGCATGATACTCATCGATAACTGCTAAAAAAGGCTCAAAACCGTCAACTGCTCCAGTATCACGAGAGAGAGGACGAATATATGAACCATCTTTTGTATGTGTAAGTAATTCTCGTACTTTCTTAACGTCTTTTTTCAATTCAGGTACTTTAGATACGAAATACATCAATTGTTTGGCCACCATATTGAATACAATACTTGCTTGAGATTTATCATTGGCAGCCGTAAACATCTGTCTACCTTCTTTAGGCTCTCTATCGAACAAGAACGCATATAATACAAGGCCTGATACCAGAATTGACTTACCTTGTTTCCTTGCCATTGATATAAATGCTTTTTTAAATCTCAACATATCTGTATCTTTAGTAAACCAACCACGCACACTAGCGATAATGAACTTTTGGAACAATCCTAGTTTGTTAATATTCCCTTTTGTATCAGGTAACGCCTCAACGAATTTAATAACCTTTTTAGCTCGTTTAGGTTTATAAGTATAATTCCATTCATCGTCACTAACTGACCGTTGTATGTCCTTTAAATGGCGTATACAAGCAAGTCTAGTATCTTTACATGTAATGTAAGTACCAGACAATACCATAACGCAATATTTATAAGCATCGTCTTTAAATTCATTCGGTATATTCAACAATTTTTCATATGCTTTAGGTATCTTTACGTTAGTCATCATCATCAACACCAAATTCATCGTACACAGACTGCTTAACTTCGCTTTCAGTCGGTACAACCAATCGCATACGTGAATCAATAGTCATTCCTAATTGACCACAGATTGACCTTAACTCTTTCAACGATTCCATATACGCCATGAAGGCGCCTGTTTTACGATTAGTTTCTGGGTCAACCATTCCTTCAATACCATTCTTCTCACTTATTGCACGATATAATGTGTCGTTTTGATCTAACACTTCGCAATACTTCTTGATAAGTGAGTAATCTAAATCAGCGATTGGTAATTGTTCAAGTAATGGTACGACTCTTAGCCATTCTTTAGCAGCATTTTCGGTTAAACCGTCGGGTACAGAATCAACATTTATTTTCTTAAACTCTTTGAGTCCGTTTTCTCTTAACTCCGATTGTTCTAATACATCTTTATTATGATTTCCTGTCTTAGTAGCGTTTAATTTTGGTTTTCTTCCTGCCATTCCAGCACCTCCTAACGGTATATGGCTTGTGAAAAAGTTTTCATTTCTAGAATTTGGTCGCAAAAAAGGTCGGCTCGTTGTTCGCTCGTCTCAGAAGTGACGGGGATTTTCCTTCGCCCCAAAAATATTTTCAAATTTATTTTTCAAAAATTATCACGAAATTATTTCTCGTGAATTTTGTTATGGCATGAAACACACACCGCCTCTAAATTTTCCATATCCAGTCTTTTCGACCAATCCCGTTTCAATTCAATCTTGTGATGGACAATTAAATCTTTGTCATTCACAACGCCATCAGCTAAACAGTGTTGACATAAGTAGTTATCACGTATTAACACTTGTACACGCAACTTACGCCACTGTGCACTGTTGTAGAACGCTGTATACTCCTTATTACGTCTATTCTGCCTAACCTCTTGGTTATACCTTTTGGTATTGGCTTTCCTATACCTTTGCAACTCGGTTTGAGTATAGTTCTTGTTACCAAGTCGAACCTTTGGTTGAACAAACAAATGAATCAACTTCTTTCATTTGAATTTTATTTATTTAATTTTGTTTTATTAATTTCATTTTGTAATTTAGTTTTAGAAATAATAAAAGACAAAACGAAATAAGAAATAATAATCTCAAATCATTTTGTCTTTAACTTTAGAAATTGTTTCATCAATCAAATGCAAATTAATCTAATAAACTTTATGATCAATAAAACATTTCTTTAGATATTCAATTGTTAAACAACAATCATCAATTACTTTTTATTATTCAATGTTTACATCAATCTCTTAAACTGATTAAACCTTTTAATATAATTAAATGAATGTTGTCTATATAACTACACACAATGTCATTACTGTGCATATCATTATTAAAGGGTATTCAAGTATGTGACACCTTAACTCCCTCACCTTAATAAGTAGCGTCCTAATATATGTGTCCTTATTAGGTGGGTCGATTAAATAGTTGCATACAAAAAGACACACCTGCGGAATAGGTGTGCCTAAATATAATATAGTATTGTTTATTTATAACGCCTTAACTGAAATACCCTATGTTATCATAATACCTTGTTGACACTGCGCACTTCCACACTATTAGGAGTGCGGTCTATTCAAAGTTAATCCAACCAATTCGTTCAGCTGTATCTCTCATAATCTTATTACGCATCCTTAATACTGCATCCCTACTTATAATCTTGTCATCTGCTCTACGCTTAGTTAACTCATGTGCTATATCCGGCCATTCATATACAGTTAAATCTTTCTCCCAGTATCTGTACTCAATGATAGCCTTCTGTTCATCAGTAGCTTTGTTGTACACATCTTCTACTGCTTGGAGTGTTGCTTGTAAGTTACGATACTTAATATCCTTGTGTAGTTTAATAACTTCATTCTCAACTGGACTACTCGGAAGATTGGACTTACCACCACCTATGTTTGTATCTTGCGGTTGATAAAGCAGTTCATATCTTCTATATGCAAGTTGGCCTTTAAGTTCATCATAGTTAATCCAGTATTCTTCAAGTTTGGGTAAATCTGCCTTACCTAGTTTCATATGTTACCTCCCAGTTATTAGTAATTTAAGTTGGATACTTTATCTAGCTTTTCTTTTCTGTCGTTTAATTGATTTAATTGATTCTCTAAACTAGATATATCCCATGCTAATTCAGAACGATTACTTGTTACTTTATCTCTAACGTTATTCAATATAGTATTGAGTTCATCTTTATCTACATACACATTATCTTTGTAAAGTATTGCTTCCATCTTCTCAATATCTTTAGAAGGCAACCCTGCATATCTCGTAGCGAATGTTAATATATCCACATCTACCGTTTGTTTAATTTCTCTAATTTTATCTATTGTATTCATAATTAATTACCTCCAGATTTTAGTTGTCTTGCTATATCTATAATTTTATCTAATTGTTCATTTTCGGTTGGCTCTCTTACCTCATCAAATACTAATAGCTCACTTATATTCACATTGAAGTATTCGCATAGTTTCTCTAAAGTATTGAACTTAATACCTTGTGCGTCATTTCTGATAAGCGATAATAATGTAGGTCTAGTTATTCCAGTAGCATTTGCTATTTCAGTTTGCGTAACACCTCTTTGTTCTATTAACTCATTTAATTTACACTCAATCATTCTCTCCACCTACTTTATACGTTTATCCCATACGTCTTTGATTTCTCTAATATCTTCATCCGTTAATTCGTTTTCCTTCAACCTCAATACCACATCGCCATGATCATTGAATATAATATCTAGCAAGTATGATACTTCATATTCCAGTGCATCTATCTTAGAATCTTTGATTGCGTTATATATAAGTGAAATGACTGCGATTACGCCTAGAAGAATAGTTGCTATAATCCAGAACATTACTCGTCCTCACTCTCTTGTATAGATCCAAATTCTAAAATCATTAATACCGCTTGTTTTTCAGACAACCCATACCGTTGTGCAGTTTCAATCATCTGTCTACTTTCTTTATTCGCCATCATCATGTTTCTACTGAATGTATAAGCCATATCATTTGCCATCATATCTTCTAATTCATTGTTTAAATTTTTATCCATCCTACTTACCTCCTAGGTTATACATTAATGTTTTCATTTGTTTATTCTGGTCTCTTATAATCTCTGCATAATCCATCGGGTACTGATCCACCGCATCGTTTGCTTGTCTGCGTGTGATAATTTCATTCGTAACGTATTTGCTTAGTTCGTATAGGGTAATGATCAGTAGTGTTTTAAGTATTCGTTTGCGAATAGTGTCTTTAGGTTGTACTTTTCTGAAGAAACGTTTCAACGTATTGTCTTGCAACCTGAACCCTGTATCTACTATTTCATAATGTAATTCTGCAGAAAAAGTTAAATCTTCAAATTCATATCTTTCCGTTATAGGTTCGTCCAATTTGTTAATTTCAACGATGTCGCCCACTTCATATTCCTTTGGACTGAAATCCATTTTTCTTACACATATATACTTAGTCATTTATTTACTCCCCAATCCTAAAATGTCAGTTCTAATCTTCTTAACTTTAAAGCCATAAGTATCAGCTAACTCTTTAGCGTCTTTGTAAGTATCAAACAATCTAACTCTTTCAGTGTCTAGTGTAGTTGTTACAATCGTTTCCGCATGAGTATCACCATACAATTTTACTACTTCATTAAACATTCTGTTCTCATTGTTAACCACAACGTAATAGTATTTACCTATCTCCATTCACTCACTGTCCTTTCTATATTTGTTACCTTGCGATAAAGCTCTACTAATTGGACTGTTATTAAAACTAGAAGGTACTACACTTAATAATCCTTTAGGTTTCTTTGCCATCTCCAACGCCTCTTCCTTATTCTTTGCTTCAACCACTTGATATTTTTCATTCACACGTGCTTTAGTTACATGAGTGAAAGGTGTGCCGGTTGAATCGGTTAGTGTTCTAATTAAATACTGCATATCATTACCACCACCAGCAATATAATTAAGATTACATCTAATGCAAAAATGAAGTATCTATATGGATATAAAATACGTTTTAGCCAACTCCAAAACGGTTTAAAGAAACCAAGTACAAAATTCCCTATTCTAGTTAAACAAGATTCAACGATATTTACGAAACCTTTCCATATTTTTCTCATCCACACTCACTCCTTATTCATATCTTTTCTGACCAGTGTTTATATCAATTACAATACGTGTAAATTTCTTATCATAATGCTTGTGTTTATTCTTATTAATGTTCATTTCCTCAACACTTCCTTTACTTTTTCAAGAATATCTTTATCTTGTTCCACTTGAACCGAAACCGTTTTGCCCTCTTGCTGTTTCATTGCTAAATTCCTCTACTGGTTCTAACTTTGGTGTCCATATTGGTACGATAACTAACTGTGCTAGTCGGTCGCCTTTTTGTATTTTGTAACTCATTGGATAATATCTATTTTTATAATCAAAATGAATACCCCCTTGTATATCATGATGATAGAAAGCTTCAGCATCAATTTGCATATCATATTGCCAATCATTCTTAACATTAATCTTCATATGACCTTGATAACCAGCGTCAATTTTTCCTGTTTCTACTACAAGATGTGTCTTGCTACTCACACCACTTCTACTTGTAAGTAATCCCACATAACCTTTAGGAATATTCACTGCTAGATCAGTAGCAACTAATGCTTTCTGTTGTGGCTCAACTATCACTGTTTCAGCTGCGTATATGTCATAACCTGCCGATTCATCATCTGCACGTTTAGGTTTAGTTGCGTTGTCGCTTAGTAGTTTAATTTGTAGTGTGTTAGTCATTTTTAATTCTCCCTTTTTCGTAATCCAGCATTGTTTGTCTTAGCACTAATCCTGTACGTTCGACTCTAGTTTCTGATACAACATTAAAATCATACTCAAGATTTTCTTTTTTACGTTCTTCAAGAACTCTTATATATTCTTTGCTTAATGCAATTAGTGTGTCTAATGAGTTAGTCATTTTATTTGTCCTCCAATTGTTTACATTTATTTATAATTGCTCTGTTTGCTATTTGTAGTGTGTTAAAGTAATTAAATTCTTTATTACTTCTAGCTGTATCTTTTCTATCTTCAAAATCTTTATTTTTACTCAAAGCATACTGCTTCACTTCATCAAACGCCTTAGCTTTGCGATAGACTTCTTTAATTTCTTCAACTGACTCATTTGTAGCTAATCCTGAATACACGCCAGCTTTCATATTTCTATGCTCATGCTCATATTCATACGCCATCTACTCACTCTCCTTAATCCCAATACCATCCAACTTCGCTCTAAAATACTTATACGTGCTGCTCGATGGTTTCTTGCCGATGTGTTGGGAGAATTCGTTATTTAACGCTTTGTGTTCTTGGTATTTATTAAAGTATTCAAGTCTTTTTTCTATTTGATATTGAAAAGATTCTTCAAATTGTTCTTTTTCTTGTTTAATTTCTTTAAATTTTTCATTCTCTCGTTCCAACCTACTAACCTTTGCTTTATACCAAGATAGATCGTCGATTAAAGTATCTCGTTGTTTTGTCATATCATACAATTGACCTTCCAATTTATAGCCACATTCGTATTCTTTATTGAGCATTTTTTCAAATTTGTCACGCTCTGCTTTGTATTGTTGCGCTTTTTTATTTGCGAGAGTTAAATTTTCACTTAAACTTTCGTGTGCCTTTTTGTACATTTCAATTTCATATAATGCCATTTCATAATTAATCACTCGCCATCACTCCTTTTAACTTCTTCATACAATCTATCGATTTTTACGTTCAATCCGTAAATACTTAATACTAGGCACAAGTAAGATATAAATAGAAAGATATTAGCTATCATCTACTCCACCAGCTTTCCATCGCGCCAGATTAATTTGAACTCTCCGTCAATGTATGCGTGGAATTCTTTGCTATCCTCATCTTTCCAATCCTCAACAGATGCTTCTTCCCATAAACAATTCGGATATCCATCAGTTATTTCAATCAAAAGTTCAAACTCCGTTTTTTCTGTTACGGTTTCCTCGACTTCTACTGTGAAAGTATTGTTATATTTAATATAATCTGCGTTATTCATCATCAAATCCCTATTTGTAGCAATGTATATTCCTGCTTCTTGATTTTGGTCTGTTGGAAAAAGTTGACCTCTCACATCGTTATCCCACGCCCACTCAATCAACTGTGGTAAGTTTAGTTGTTTCTTAGTTTTTATTTTCATTGATAATCCCCTCCATTACTTTCCTGTTATGTCCTTTATCCTCTGGCAACACTGCCACGATAAAACTGTTTGTATTTACGGATTTCAAATATCCCCGAAATCGATAATACTTTAACAACTGTGCCATTTCTTTGGTGTTCATCCCACCAGTTTTATATTTGTAACGAATGTCGATTGTGTTTGATAGCTGCATTACTTATCCCAATTCTCAAACGCACGCTCGATATACCACTTAGCTTTAGCTATATCCTCTTTACCATTCTTATGCGGACTACGTGCAAGGTATTTAATCGCATTGCCAATGTGATAAGCTACGTTAGCGTTATAATGTTGAGTTACCTGCTCTATGAAATTTATCACTTCTATATCACCGTAGTTATAATGTGATGGGTGGTTGACTATGTCCTCTGCATACTCTGGTACTGCATTCCATTCTATTATTGTGAAATCATAGTTATCATTGATAACTCTATACACACCATCATCCACTTGTATTTCAGCAGATTTACCGTTATCAGCTATTTCAGTAACTTCACCTGTCATGTTGTCACCCAACACTTTGACTTTATAACCGACTTTTAAATCTTTAATTTTAAATAATCCTACTTTTTCATCGTTACGCTTAAGTTGTTGTACGTCGTTGGACTTATGCGTATTTATTTCATCTTCCACATATTCAATTAAATTTGAATTATTATTTAAAATATCGTTTGGTACTTTTATTTCATAACTGTCTTTCACTTCTAAATTACTGTTATCATTCCATTTAATAGTTGTACCTATATTCTCTGTCTTACCTTCGATACTCTTACTCCATAACTCAAAATCGTTATCGTCTGTGATATCGTATAAGTTACCTAACGAATTGATAGTAGCTACATTGTCGTTATCATCATTGAACACTATTTCTTCCACACGTCCGACAACTGTCATACCTTCATTGTTCTCACTCTTACCCATGTCATACACGATTACGTATTGATCTAAGTCTAAATCCCTAATCTTCATTAACTCCACCCCTTGAACATTTGATTCCAAGTATTGTCAAACCAGTATGGGTCTCTACACTTCGCATCTTCAATCATTTGCAGTCGTTCTTGTTCTTTACGTTGTTTAGCATCTAACTTATCTCGTCTACGTTCCTCACGTTCTCTGTCCTCT